>JAZSPV010000003.1:0-95225 GCA_045537615.1 Faecousia sp.
TCCATCATGATGCGAGCCTTGGTTTCCTTCAGACCGCCGATCCAGCCGGATACGCGGTAGTAGGACTTCTGCTCCAGCTTCTTGCCGGTCAGAATAGCCTTGTCGGTGTTGATGATGATGACGTAGTCGCCGCAGTCAACGTTGGGGGTGAAATCGACTTTGTGCTTGCCGCGCAGCAGGTTGGCAGCAATTACAGCGGTACGGCCCAGGGGCTTACCGGCTGCGTCGATAACATACCACTTGCGCTCTACGGTCTCCTTCTTGGCGAGTGTAGTGGACATTATGCGTTCCTCCAATTTTTTGGTAAAAATATTTTGACAAATCTATGTGCAGGCAGTAAAATGTCTGCAAAACGCTTGATTTTTATATCATATTCAACTTTAATTGTCAACACTAATTTTGAGAAAATTTACGAAAACCGAGAAGAACTCGAAAATACTCGGTATTTCTCTCGAATGCTCTTAAATGCTAACTTGCTATTTTACTTAATCTTGGAGGAAATTCCGGTATGCAAAAACTGATTGGATTGGTTCGCCGCTGTGTGGAGGACTACGATATGATAAATCCCGGCGACAGGATCGCCGTGGGCGTATCCGGAGGAAAGGATTCCCTTGCACTTCTGGTGTTTTTGGCGGAGCTGCGTAAGTATAATCATATACCTTTTGATTTGGAAGCCATTACCATAGATATGGGCCTGGGTATGGACTACAGCGTTATTGAGCAGCTGTGCAAGGACCTGGATGTGCCGTTTACTCTGGTTAAGACGGAGATCGGTCCCGTAATCTTTGACTATCGTAAGGAGAAGAATCCCTGCTCCATGTGTGCCAAGATGCGTCGAGGTGCATTGAACCAGGCCCTTTTAGATAAGGGACTGAATAAGCTGGCGCTGGGGCATCATTATGATGATGCAGTGGAGACTTTTATGATGTCACTGCTATATGAGGGTCGGATCAGCTGTTTTCAGCCGGTAACCAATCTGGATCGCACCGGCGTGATTCAGGTCCGGCCCATGCTCTACATCCATGAGCAGACTGTCGACAATTTTGTGTCAAGACGAGGCTTGCCGGTGATCGAAAACCGCTGCCCTGTAGATAAGCAAACAAAGCGCGAGGAGATTAAAAAACTAATCTATGAGCTTAGCGCCCGGTATCCGGACCTAAAGGACAGGGTTTTTGGTGCTATGCAGCGATACCCACTTCCCGAATGGGAACCTAAGGGCCGCTATAAGCGTCCAAAGGATGAAAAATAAATATGTGCATAGCTGCCGCTTAATTGGGAATACTTTCCTTTGAAAGGGGGGTGTTCTGTGGTAAAAGGGATATCCAGGCAGGTGATCGTGGTGCAATCACCGGACCAGAAACTGTTTGAACAGGCAATCTTTATTCTGCGTGACGATCAACCGTCTGTGTCAGATGAAGCACTTTTGAAGGAAGCAAAACGGCTGATCAATATGTCAGAAAAAGGTAAAAGAAAGCAACATTATCTGCCAGGGCCTGTTTGGGCATGTAGTGGGGCACTGGTGACAGCTGCTGTGTGGCTGCTTTGTACGATGTTTTAACTTGCGCAAAGGCTGCCGATGTGCTATACTTGAGTAACAGTGTAAGTGTGAAACGGAAAGTGAAGACGATTATGCACATCGGTAATATAGAAGTGAATAATCCATTGTTCCTAGGACCTATGGCCGGTGTGACGGACTGGGCTTTTCGCACTGTCTGTGCCGACTTAGGTGCCGGTGTGACGGTGACAGAAATGGTATCGTCCCGGGCACTGGTCTACCAGGACAAAAAGAGCATCGGGCTGCTTCGCAAGAATGAAAACAGCGTTTGCGGTGCTCAAATCTTCGGTAATGATCCCGAAATTATGGCTAGGGCCGCAGTTTTGGCGCTGGAAAAATCCGGTTGTGATTTTATAGACATCAACATGGGCTGTCCTATGCCCAAGATCGCTAATTCCGGCGATGGCTGTGGATTGATGCGCACACCGGAGCTTGCCGGTCAGATCGTATCAGCGGTGGTAAAGGCAGTTCCGGTGCCGGTTACGGTCAAGTGCCGTTTGGGTTGGGATAAAGGATCTGTGAATGTCCTTGCTTTTACAAAACGGATGGAGGACAACGGTGCTGCCATGCTCACGGTCCACGGGCGTACGCGCAGTATGCTCTATTCCGGAAAAGCGGACTGGGATATGATCGCTAAGGTGAAGCAGCAGTTGTCTGTTCCGGTGATTGCAAACGGAGATATTGTGGATGCTGAAACTGCCCTGCGGTGCAAAAAATGGACCGGTGCTGACGGACTGATGATCGGCAGGGCAACCTTTGGTGATCCCTGGGTATTTGCGCAGGTTAAAGCGGCACTGGCAGGAGAGGAGATCCCGGAACGTCCTTGCCTTTCTAAAAGAGTAGATGTGGCCGTGCGGCAGTTTGAGCTTGCGTATGCCGACAAAGGCGAGCATGTTGCCTGCCTGGAAGCCAGAAAACATTTTGCCTGGTATCTGCGGGGTGTTGCCTATGCCAACTACTATAAAGCACAGATCTCCTCCATTGGGAAAATGGAGGATGTTTACGCCATCGCCGAAGGGATTCGCAGAGATTTGAAATAATTACATTGTATGATTTTGCCGCCGTTTCGCATGCTAAGCCTTGAGGTGATGGATGTGAAGCGGCGGTTATTGATCGTTGCGGTGATCGCAGTGATGCTTGTGGTTCCGGTGGGTGCCGAGCCGATCCGTTGGGTGGATTTCGGTGTGCCTTACGAATCGCTGAAATATGCTATGGAAGTGGATGTAGAAACCCATGACAAGGAAAACCACATCAGCTGGATTGATACACTGGCTCTGGCAGGCTGCAGGACCGGCGGCAGATGCTCCCTTGCATCCGTAAAAAAAGCGGTGCAGCAGCTTAAGACCGGTGCTTCGCCGGAGGAGCTGTTGGGGGAACTATACCGGTACTATTCTTATTACCGCCAGTCCTTTGAGGCTGTTCTGGGTGGTTTGCTGGGAGCCTTTGCGGTGGAGATAGACGGAAAGCAGGTTACCACCTACGGGCTCAAAGCCTTTTCGCCCATTGCCGCCGGCTACGGTTACAGCCATGCTTCCGATTTTGGCAATCAGCGGTCCTTCGGTTTTGCAAGAAAACATTTAGGTAACGATCTGATGGGAGGTTTAGGAACGCCGATTGTGGCGGTGGAGGGCGGCGTTGTGGAAGCTATAGGTTGGAACCGTTACGGAGGCTGGAGAATCGGCATCCGGTCCTTTGATTCCAAGCGGTACTATTATTATGCACATCTGCAAAAAGACCATCCCTTTGCAGAAGGCTTGCAGGTAGGGGATATGGTGCAGGCCGGTGATCTGATCGGCTTTATGGGCAGGACCGGATATTCAGACAAGGAGAACGTGAATAACATTCAGACGGTCCATCTGCATTTTGGGATGCAATTGGTGTTTGAAGAAAGCCAGAAAGAATGCAACAGTGAGATATGGATCGATGTTTACAATATCGTAAGGCTTTTAAATGCCCATAGAAGCAGTATTGCAAAAACAGGGGAGGGCTGGAAACGAGTGTACCCCTATGAAGATCTTGACTACGAAATTATGAAAAAATCCCCTTGAAAAAACAACACAGGGTTTGACAAACCGGTTGCCCTGTGTTATACTTACTCAGATAAATGGCACGGGAGGGATATTGCAATGATGAGCGCAACCGCAAAGCTAAAGAGCGTTGGCTGTGATATGAATGCTGTTTTTTCTGACCGTTCTCCTTTGGCAGGGATTTTTATTCCCTTTAACACCTCTGAATACGTTGTTTTTCCCGGCTTTTGTGATGTGCATGTGCATTTCCGTGAGCCGGGATTTTCTTATAAAGAGACTATGGAGACCGGCTCCAAAGCATCTGCCCGGGGTGGTTATACCGCGGTTTGTACGATGCCCAACCTGAACCCGGTTCCGGACACCAAGGAGCATCTGGAACAACAGCTTGCCATAATCCGGGAAAAGGCGGTCATTCATGTATATCCTTACGGTGCTATCACTATGGGGCAGCAGGGACAGGCTCTTGCCCGGCTCGGGGAAATGGCACCGGATGTGATCGCCTTTTCCGATGACGGCAGAGGCGTCCAGTCCGACGAGATGATGCGTACAGCGATGGGAATGGCAAAATCTCTTGGTAAAATGATCGTAGCCCACTGCGAAGTCAACGACCTGCTGAACGGTGGCTATATCCATGACGGGGAATATGCAAAGCTCCACGGTCATAAGGGTATCTGCAGCGAAAGCGAATATGCGCAGATCGCCCGGGATCTGCGACTGGCGGAGGAAACCGGCTGCGCTTACCATGTGTGCCACATCTCCACCAAGGAAAGCGTGGAGCTGATCCGGCAGGCCAAGGCAAGGGGCGTGGATGTGACCTGTGAAACGGCACCGCACTATCTTGTGATGAATGATATGGACCTGCAGGAAGACGGGCGTTTCCGCATGAACCCGCCGATCCGCAGCGAGGAGGACCGACAGGCTTTGGTCCGGGGAATTGTGGATGGCACCATCGACATGATCGCTACAGACCACGCCCCCCACAGCGCCGAGGAAAAGTCCAGGGGACTGTCCGGCAGCGCCTTCGGCATCGTGGGCATCGAAACCGCCTTCCCGGTGATGTACACCCACCTGGTAAAAACAGGTATTATCACCCTGGAAAGGTTGATTGCGCTTTTGGCTGTGAATCCGAGAAAACGCTTTGGGATCCCGGCAGGGGAGGATTACACAGTCTGGAATTTGAATAAGGAATTTACCGTTGACCCTGAGGAATTTCTTTCTATGGGTAAAGCTACGCCTTTCACCGGCTGGAAACTGCTGGGGCAGTGCGTAATGACGGTTTGTGACGGAAAAGTCGTGTATCGCAAGGAGGAACAGTAATGGCAAAGAGAACAGATATTAAGAAGGTTTTGATCATTGGATCCGGACCCATCGTGATTGGTCAGGCTGCTGAGTTTGACTATGCAGGCACTCAGGCGTGTTTGGCACTGAAGGAAGAGGGTTATGAGGTTGTCCTGTGCAACTCCAATCCAGCCACCATTATGACCGACACAACCATTGCCGATAAGGTCTATATGGAGCCGCTTACCCTGGAGTATATTGCCAAAATTCTGCGCTATGAGCGACCTGATGCCATCATTCCCGGCCTGGGTGGTCAGACCGGTCTGAACTTGGCCATGCAGCTGGAGAAGAAGGGCGTTCTGCGTGAGTGTAATGTGGAGCTTTTGGGCACCAGCAGCGAATCCATTGAACGAGCTGAGGACAGAGAACTGTTCAAGGAAATGTGTGAAGCCATTGGCGAGCCTGTGATTCCTTCCGAGATTACCTATTCCATCGAGGAGGCCAAGGAAGCAGCTGCTCGGATTGGCTATCCTGTTGTACTGCGTCCTGCCTTTACCCTGGGCGGCACCGGCGGTGGCTTTGCTTACACGGAGGAAGAACTGATTGAGATCGGCAACAACGCATTCAAGCTTTCTCCTGTCCATCAGGTTTTGATTGAGAAGAGCGTCAAGGGTTACAAGGAAATCGAATTTGAGGTTATGCGCGACAGCAACGACCATGCCATCACCATCTGCGGTATGGAAAACATGGATCCCGTTGGTGTTCACACTGGTGACTCCATTGTAGTGGCTCCCATTATGACTCTGAGCGAGCATGATGAGAAGATGCTCAACGATTCTGCCATCAAGATCATCCGTGAGCTGAAGATCGAGGGTGGCTGTAATGTGCAGTTTGCGCTGAATCCACATTCCTCTGAGTATTACCTCATCGAAGTCAACCCCAGAGTTTCCCGGTCCTCTGCGCTGGCATCCAAGGCGTCTGGCTATCCCATTGCCCGGGTCACTGCCAAGATCGCTGTGGGTATGGCTTTGGAAGACATTAAGATTGCCAACACCAATGCAGCCTTTGAGCCTCGTCTGGACTATGTGATTGCCAAGCTGCCCCGTTTCCCCTTCGATAAGTTTACTGCTGCATCCAATCTGCTGGGCACACAGATGAAGGCCACCGGTGAGGTTATGGGTATCGGTGCAAATGTTGAGGAGGCGCTGCTGAAGGGCCTGCGCTCTTTGGAGATCGGTGTTCACCATGTTTATCATGCCAAGTTTGACAGTATGACAACAGAGGAACTCCTTGGCTACATTACCGAGTTCCGTGACGATAATATCTTCGCCATTGCTGAACTGCTGGCCCGGGGCGTAACGGTTGAGAAGATCCACGAAATCACCAAGATCACACCCTTCTTCCTGGAGGCAATTTTGAAGATTGTTACCATGGAAGAAACACTGAAGGCCAACGTCAAGAGCCTGGAGACCTTGCGCGCAGCCAAGGAGATGGGCTTTAGTGATAAGTATGTTGCCCGGATGTGGAAGTGCAGCGAACTGGATGTGTTCAACTTCCGTAAGAAAAACAACCTGTTCCCGGTATTTCGGATGGTGGATACCTGCCACACTGGCGCATACATTCCATACTTCTATTCCTCCTATACTGGTGAGAACGCATCGGTGCTGACAGATAAAAAGAAAATCGTGGTGCTGGGTGCCGGTCCTATCCGTATTGGACAGGGCGTGGAATTTGATTATTCCACCGTCCATGCAGTTACCACCATTAAAAAATCCGGCTATGAGGCTATTATTATCAATAACAACCCGGAAACCGTCTCTACGGACTACACCACAGCTGACAAGCTGTATTTCGAGCCTCTGACACCTGAGGATGTGATGAACATCATCGAGTTTGAAAAGCCCGAGGGCGTCATTGCATCCTTGGGCGGACAGACTGCCATTAACCTGGCGCAACCGCTGACAGACCGTGGTGTTAAGATCATCGGCACAGATTGTGCAGCCATTGATCGGGCTGAGGACAGAAATGCTTTTGAGAACCTTCTGAACGAACTGGATATCCCCCGGGCTAAGGGCCGTGCCGTTACCAAGCTGGAGGACGGAATTGCTGCCGCCGCGGAAATCGGCTATCCTGTTTTGGTGCGTCCCAGCTTCGTGTTGGGCGGCAGAGCCATGCAGATCGTTGCCAACGAGGACCAGCTGCGCCATTACCTGAAAACCGCTGTAGAGATCGACGAAGACAAGCCTGTTCTGGTTGATAAGTATATCGAAGGTAAAGAGGTAGAGGTGGATGCTATCTGCGACGGGATCAACGTGTTTGTACCCGGCATTATGGAGCTGGTGGAGCGGACCGGTGTTCACTCCGGCGACTCCATGAGTGTGTATCCTGCCTTTAGCATTTCCAATAAGGTCAAGGGCGTGATTCTGCAGTATGCCAAGAAGCTGCGATTGGGCATTGGCATTGTGGGACTTTACAATATTCAGTTCATCGTGGACAAGGATGATAATGTGTTCATCATTGAGGTCAACCCCCGTTCCTCCCGTACCGTTCCCTTCCTGAGCAAGGCTACCGGCTACAGCCTGGCGGGTATTGCTACGGAAGTAATCCTGGGTAAGAGCCTGAAGGAACAGGGCCTGTTCGATATCTATCCTGCGGAGAAGGAGCGCTGGTATGTAAAAGCCCCGGTATTCTCCTTCAATAAGCTCCGTGGACTGGATGCTTACCTTTCTCCCGAAATGAAGTCCACCGGCGAGGCCATCGGCTATGACGATAAGCTCAACCGCGCTCTGTATAAGGCGCTGCAGGCCTCCGGTATGCACCTACAGAATTATGGCACTGTCTTTGCTACTATTGCTGACAAGGATAAGGATGAGGCACTGCCTCTGATTCGCCGGTTCTATAACCTGGGCTTTAACATCCAGGCAACCGAAGGTACAGCACGGTTCCTCAAACGCAACGGAATTCGCACACACATCTTGGGTAAGATCAGCGAGGGTAGCGAGGAGATCCCCAATGCAATGCGTCAGGGCCATATTGCCTATGTGATCAACACCCGTGATCCCGGCGTTGTATCTGCCAATGACGGTCACCAGATCCGTCTCCTGGCCACGGAGAACAACGTAACTATTTTCACTGCCTTGGATACGGTTCGGGTGCTGCTGGATGTATTGGAGGAGACTACGCTGACAATCTCCACCATTGATGCATAAGAGGTGGTTATGAAACAAGGACTATTTGAGATCATCTCCAACAAGCCGTTGACGGAAAGTGTTTATGAAATGACGCTTTCCGGCGACGTGTCTGCCATTACTGCACCGGGCCAGTTTGTTAATATTCAGCTGGACGGTCTGTACCTGCGCCGCCCTATCTCGGTGTGTGACCTAGGCGAGAATACACTGACTATCGTTTATAAGGTGGTTGGCAAGGGTACGGAGCAGCTATCCAAAATGCAAAGTGGCAAGTTGGATCTGCTCACTGGCCTTGGTAACGGCTACGATTTAAGTGTGGCAGGGCAGTCACCTGTGCTGTTGGGCGGCGGCGTGGGCGTGCCTCCCATGTATCTGCTTGCACGGCGTCTGATTGCCCAGGGCAAACAGGTCCGTGTAATACTGGGCTTTAATACCGCCAATGAGATATTCTATGAGAAACAGTTTAAGGCGTTGGGTGCTGATGTAACAGTGACCACCGTGGACGGCTCCTATGGCATCAAAGGTTTTGTTACCGATGCATTGAAGGAGATGGACTATACTTATTTTTACACCTGTGGTCCGGAGCCTATGCTGAAGGCTGTTTACAAGGCTTCGGTGTCCTCTGGCCAGATGAGCTTTGAAAAGCGGATGGGCTGCGGTTTCGGTGCCTGTATGGGTTGCTCCTGCAGGACCCTGACAGGCTATAAGCGAATCTGCAAGGAAGGTCCTGTCATGCGGAAGGAGGAGATCGCATGGGAAGACTGAATGTGAATCTGTGCGGCATTGCACTTGATAATCCTGTGATTCCTGCTTCTGGTACATTTGGCTACGGCTACGAGTACGCCGAGCTGTACGATATTAACTGCCTGGGAACCTTTTCCTTTAAAGGTACAACCAAGGATCCCCGGTTTGGCAACCCTACACCCCGAATCGCGGAGTGTACTGCCGGCATGATCAATGCGGTGGGATTGCAAAACCCCGGCGTGGAGAATGTGATCGCCCAGGAGTTGCCTAAGCTGAAGCAGTGCTTCCATAAGCCTGTTATGGCCAATGTCAGCGGCTTTTCTGTCGAGGACTACGCCTACACCTGTGAAAAGCTGGACAGCCAGGAGCAGGTGGGTTGGCTGGAAGTCAACGTCAGCTGCCCCAATGTCCACGGCGGCGGCATGAGCTTCGGTACAGATCCCAAAGCCGCCGCGGAAGTCACCGCTGCTGTGAAGAAGGTCACTTCCAAGCCTGTGATCGTGAAACTCAGCCCCAATGTGACAGATATCGTTTCCATTGCCAGAGCCTGTGAAGATGCCGGTGCTGACGGCATCAGTCTGATTAACACCATGCTGGGTATGCGCATCGATCTGCGGACCAAAAAGCCTGTGATCGCCAACAAGATGGGCGGCTTCTCCGGCAGTGCTATTTTCCCGGTGGCAGTCCGGATGGTCTATCAGGTGGCAAACGCCGTCAATGTGCCTGTTGTGGGTATGGGCGGTGTTACTACGGCAGAAGATGTGGTGGAAATGATGCTGGCAGGCGCAACTGCCGTTCAGGTGGGCGCAGCCAACCTGGTTAACCCCTACGTTTGCCGGGATATTATTCGTGATTTGCCGGCTGTGATGGATAAGTATGGGATCAACACTTTGGAAGAAATTATCGGAGGTGCCAATAATGGGTAAGGACGTAATCGTAGCTTGCGATTTTGCAAGCGCTGAGCAGACATTTGCATTTTTGGATAAGTTCACCGGTAGAAAGCCTTTTGTGAAGATTGGCATGGAGTTGTACTACGCTGAGGGTCCGCAGATTGTTCGGGAAATTAAGGCCCGCGGCCACAAGATTTTCCTGGATCTGAAGCTCCACGATATCCCAAACACCGTGAAGAAGGCGATGGCTGTACTTCGCAACCTGGACGTGGATATTACAAATCTCCATGCCGCCGGTACCACCGCGATGATGCAGGGTGCTTTGGAGGGTCTGACCCGTGAGGACGGCACCCGTCCTTTGTTGATTGCTGTGACTCAGCTGACCTCCACCGACCAGGAGAGCATGGAACGGGATATTCTCATTAAAGAGCCCATTGATCAGGTGGTTATGCACTATGCAAAGACTGCCAAAAACGCCGGCCTGGACGGCATTGTTTGTTCTCCCCTGGAGGCAGGCAAGGTCCATGACACCTGCGGTAAGGACTTTTTGACCATTACCCCCGGTGTCCGCTTTGCTGACGGCGATGTGGGGGATCAGAAGCGTGTTATGACTCCTGCCCAGGCCAAGGAGATCGGTTCTGACTACATCGTTGTGGGCAGACCCATCACCGCTGCTGCAGACCCCGTTGCGGCCTACGAGCGTTGTGTGGCTGAATTCGTAGATTGATGTTTTAGCGCATATATAGTGGCTTTCGTTCATCTTTTTCGTTGCGACATTGGATGCTGTGGAATGATGAATTTCCACGGGTTGGTATGTAAATATATACATGCTTATTACCGATTTTGGTTTGGCTTGTGAAAGGATAGACTTTATGGAGCAATATTACGATAGTTTTATTGATTTAGCCCTTTCTTTGTCAGAAGAATATGATGATAAAACCCCTGCTGCAGAGAATGTTGCTGAAATGATTACGCGTGCAGAGGAATTGTTGGGCTTTTCTTTGTCGGAGCAGTATAAACAATTTATTTCTCATTACGACAGGATTCGGATGGATGAGATTGAATTTTATAGTATTGTCTCTGGAAATATGGAAGCCCTGGATCCCTTGCTGCAAATGTACGAAGAAGGTTTTCCTAAGCTTTTATTGCCTGTTGCTAACGATTGCAGCTATTTTTTGAATTATGGTGACATTGATGAGGATGGAGAACCTTGTGTTGTAGAGTTGATTGAGAATGAGACTGAACAGGGAATCGACTTTTCGATTGAGGAAACCGAATTTGCAGATCTGGGTGAATTCCTTTGTTCCTGTATGCTGGTCACGCTGAACCGTCGGATCGACGCAACTCGGTTGCAAAATCTTCCGGGCGTGCGAAACAAATACTTGGCGCTGCAGGATAAGCAAGCGTGCCTTTCGGACACAGTTCTCGTTATCAAACGCGATGGCGCACTGCAGCTTTACGGCTCAGGTTTCCCATGGGAGCAGCGTGTTCGTTTCTGGAAAAAACTGGCATCCGTTAAAACAACCATAGATTCTGTTGTGGGTTTGACTGTTGATGGACGGGTCAAGGTTGCCGGTTCAGGTATCTCCGGAAAGTATAAGGCGGCCTTATGGAGAAATGTGAAGGAGATTTCCACGGGATACCTTCGTGTCTACGCCCTGAAAAAGGACGGTACTGTACGATGGTTGGGAAAGAGCGTGATACAGGACAATATCCGGTCTGTGGAGAGCTGGACAGACATTGTCAGTATTTATGGTAACTTGAATATGCTTTACGGCATTCGTTCGGATGGAACAGTGATCTGCTCCGAGTCCTATGTGAAGGGACTGGACACACTCAAGAATGTTGTCCGTGTTTGCTGTGCAGATAAGTATCTGTTTGCCCTGTCTGCCGATGGCTGTGTGACTGCTGTAAAACCAATAGGAGAGGGAGATTCTGAGCTGGATCTTTCTGCATGGAAATTTGTGGTAGATATTGTCAGCGAGTTGGATTGCGTTTACGGCTTGCTGGATAACGGTACTGTGCTTTGTTTGGATGCGAGGACCGGCTCTACAACAAAAGTACCTAGCTGGCAGGGCGCTCTGGCACTGTTCTCTGACGGTTGCAATGTCTATGCGGTAGATAGAGAAGGTTATGTGCGGAATCCTTCCGGATATGTGGGTACATACACCAAAGACCGGTGGGGGCAGTATTTATGGATGGATCGGATATCTGTTCACTGGGCTGCTGAAAGTTAAATGTGAATATTCGCAGATCCTTGTGGGTAGGCTCATTACCGCTGCTGACCCTGTTGCTGCCTACGAGCACTGCATTGCCTTGTAGACTAATTTTATACAAACCGTCCCGGAGGATCCTGCGGGA
Organism: Faecousia sp.; assembly: GCA_045537615.1. Classification (GTDB taxonomy): domain Bacteria; phylum Bacillota; class Clostridia; order Oscillospirales; family Oscillospiraceae; genus Faecousia. The sequence goes on from JAZSPV010000003.1 coordinate 12,044, forward strand.
CGGTTTTTGTAGTTGATTTGGAGGCCTGAATTAACGGAAATGCCTTCAGATTTAGGCAGTTAAAAATCTGCTTTTCCCCTTGACTGAACAGGGGAAAATGTAGTAAAATAGCGAAAGAGAAACATAGAAAGGAACGATCGTTTATGGAGAGTTATAAAAGAGAGTTTATTCAGTTCCTGCAGAGCGCAGGTGTACTGAAGTTCGGTGACTTCACCGCCAAGTCTGGCAGAAAAATTCCCTACTTTATCAACGCCGGCATGATTAAGACCGGTGATGAGATCGCCAAGCTTGGTGAGTTCTATGCCAAGGCTTATTTTGATAAGGTCGGTAACAAAAAGGCCGTTCTGTACGGACCGGCTTATAAGGGCATTTCCATTGCTGTATCCGCTGCCGTTGCTTTGAGCAAGAACGGCCTGGACGTTCCTTTCTTCTTTAACCGCAAGGAGGTCAAGGATCACGGCGAAGGCGGCGTTTTTGTGGGCTATGTGCCTCAGGCCGGTGAAGAAGTGGTCATTGTGGAGGATGTAATTACTGCCGGCACAGCTATCCGTGAAAGTATGGCAATTTTGTCCGGACTGGAAGGGGTAAAGGTGGCAGCTACCTTCGTCATGGTGGACCGGAAAGAAAAGGGTCAGGGCGAAAAGGGCGCCATGCAGGAGATTGAGGAGCAGTTCGGTTTCCCTGTGTACTCCGTTGTAGATGTATATGATATCATCGAGTACCTGGAGGAAGACCCTGCCAATGAGGAAAATGTTACCCGTATCAAGAACTATTTGTCTGTGAATGGAGCAAAAGCATGAGAAGTGTGATCGACATTACGGATTTATCCGTTGAAGAGCTGCGGCAGCTGTTGGAGGTTGCCTGCGACATTAGTGAAAACCCCGGAAAATACAGCGATTGCTGTCGCGGCAAAAAGCTGGCAACCTTGTTCTTTGAACCCTCCACACGGACCCGCCTGAGCTTTGAGGCTGCCATGATGGAGCTTGGTGGTAACGTCATCGGCTTCTCCGATGCTGGATCCTCCTCGGCCTCCAAGGGTGAGAGTGTTTCCGACACTGCCAAGATTATCAGCTGCTACGCCGACATCATAGCAATGCGGCATCCCAAGGAAGGCGCGCCCTACGTAGCCTCAAAGGCTGCCTGGATTCCTGTGATCAATGCCGGTGACGGAGGTCACTGCCATCCTACCCAGACCTTGGCAGATCTTTTGACCATCTACCGGGAGTTGGGCCGCCTGGAAAATTTGACAGTGGGCTTCTGCGGTGACCTGAAGTATGGCAGAACCGTCCATTCTTTGCTGGCGGCTCTGGGTCGGTACAACAATATCCGTGTGGTGCTGATCTCCCCGGAGGAGCTGAAACTTCCCAAATATATTAAGTATGAAGTACTGGATAAGTACAACATGGAGTACGAGGAAGTCACTTCCTTAGACGAAGCAATTCCGGAACTGGATGTGCTGTATATGACCCGTATCCAACGGGAGCGGTTCGACAGCTTTGACGAGTATGAACGGCTGAAGGATAGTTATATTTTGACGGAGGAGAAGCTTTCTGCCGCCAAGCCTACCATGCGCATACTGCACCCGCTACCCCGTGTCAATGAGATCAGCGTTAAGGTGGATGCAGATCCCCGAGCAGCCTATTTTCGTCAGGCATTGAACGGAAAGTACATGCGCATGGCACTGATTCTGATGCTTCTGAAAGAAGCGGAGGAGGGCACTTGGGAGGAAGAACCTGCCGATGTTCTGGTGGGTAAGCTTCTTTGTGACAACCCCCGTTGCATTACATCCACAGAGCAGGAGCTTGACCATGTTTTTAAGTGCGTCAGCTCTGAAAATGGTATTTATAGGTGTGTCTACTGCGAAGCGAAAAAGAAGTTGTAATTATCTGTAAATCTTCGGTTTCTTTCACAAATACGCTGGGGAAACCGCCGAGTTTCGTGGTAAAACCCACAAAAAATGTAAAAGCTGACGGCGTGCCTTGACAGTCTTTTTTAGGCGTGGTAAAATTGACGGGTAAATTGGATACCGCTTTTTGTGACTGACGGATTATTGTGGAGCACCACAGAGGAACAAAGAGCGCTGACTGCCGACCGTCTGGGCGCACTTAGCAGCATAGGCTAGGTGCGCCCTATTTTTTGGAGGAATGGTTATGAAAAAAGTTGGTATTATCATGGGTAGTGACAGCGACCTGCCCATCATTCAAAAGACTGTGGATATGCTCCGCAGCCTGGATATTCCCTTTGAGGTCCATGTTTACTCTGCCCACAGGACACCTGTTGAGGCAAGAGATTTCGCGATAAACGCTCGGAGCAACGGTTACGGTGCACTGATTTGCGCTGCCGGAATGGCTGCACACCTTGCCGGTGCTATTGCTGCAAATACCACACTGCCTGTTATCGGCATTCCCTGTAAGGGCGGCATGATGGATGGTTTGGATGCATTGCTGGCCACCGTCCAGATGCCCACCGGTATTCCTGTTGCCACGGTTGCGGTGAACGGCGGTGCCAATGCTGCGCTGCTTGCTGCGCAGATCATCGCAGTGGAAGACCCGGAGCTTGCACGGAAACTGGACGAGAAGAGAAAGAAGGATGCCACTGTTGTTCTGCAGAAGGATGCCGGCATTCTGGAAAGACTGTAATATACGGTTTTAAACCGAACGATAAAGGAGATTTGTATTATGGAAAAGAAGCTTGTTTACACCGGTAAGACTAAGGACGTTTTCGCTTTGGACAACGGCAACTACCTGCTCAAGTTCAAGGACGACTGCACCGGCAAGGACGGCGTGTTCGATCCCGGTGAGAACTCTGTGGGCCTGACCATCGAGGGCGTGGGTGATGTGAACCTGCGTATGTCCATTTATTTCTTTGAGAAGATCAATGCCGCAGGCATTAAGACCCATTATGTCAGCGCAGACCTTCAGAACACCACTATGGAAGTTCTGCCCGGTAAGGTCTTTGGCAAGGGCCTGGAGGTTATCTGCCGTTACAAGGCTGTGGGTTCCTTCTTCCGCCGCTACTCCGACTACTGCACCGAGGGCCAGGATCTGCCTGCCTACGTGGAAACCACATTCAAGAACGACGAGAAGGGTGATCCTCTGGTCACTAAGGACGGCCTTGTAGATCTGGGCGTTATGACAGCTGAGCAGTACGATGACCTGAAGGCAATGACCCAGGCTATTACCAAGATCGTTGCCGATGACCTGAAGGAGAAGGGTCTGGATATGTATGATATCAAGTTCGAGTTCGGCTACGATGCTGACGGCAAGGTTATGCTGATCGACGAGATCGCCTCCGGCAACATGCGTGTGTACAAGGACGGTCAGTATATTGACCCCATGACCTTGAATAAGCTGTTTTTTGCCTAATTTTTTCGTTAAGGAGTAGACCATGGGAGGCTTTTTTGGAATTGCATCCAGGCATGATTGCATGATGGATGTGTTCTTCGGCGTGGACTACCATTCCCACCTGGGAACGCGCCGGGGCGGTATGGCCGCTTATGACCGTGAAATCGGTCTGCAAAGGAAGATCCACAACATCGAAAATTCCCCCTTCCGCACCAAGTTTGAGGGAATTTTTGATGAGATGAAGGGTACCTCAGTTATTGGTTGTATCAGTGACAGCGACCCTCAGCCCATGCTGATCCGTTCCCGTCTGGGAACCTTTGCCATTACTACGGTCGGTGTTGTGAACAACGCAGAGGAATTGATTGACCGGTATCTTTCTGTGGGCGCCCATTTCGATGCCATGACCGGTGGTAGAGTCAACTCCACGGAGTTGGTCGCTGCGTTGATCGGACAGAAGGAAAGCTTTGCTGCCGGTATCCAGTTTGCTCAAAGTGTGATTGAAGGTACTGCCAATATTTTAATTTTAACAGAGAACGGCGCGTTGATTGCCGCCCGTGACCGGCTGGGACGTATTCCGGTTCAGATCGGTAAAAATGAGGACGGCTGGTGTGCTTCCTTTGAGCAGTTCGCCTATACAAAGCTTGGTTATGAGCATGTTTGCGAGCTGGGCCCCGGCGAGATCGTGGAGCTGACCTGGGAGGGCATGACCCAATTGGCAGCTCCCGGCAAAGAAATGCGTATGTGTTCATTCCTGTGGAGCTACTACGGCTACCCCACTTCTACCTATGAGGGGATCAACGTAGAGGCCATGCGTTACCGTAACGGTGCGGCCATTGCAGAACGGGATATGGCACAGGGTCGTTCTATGGAGCTGGACTATGTGGGCGGCGTTCCGGATTCCGGTACACCCCATGCCATCGGCTACGCCAACCGTACCGGCAAGCCCTTTGCCCGGGCGTTTATCAAGTATACGCCTACCTGGGCCCGGAGCTTCACCCCGGCCCGGCAAGCAGACCGGAACAAGATCGCGAAAATGAAGCAGATCCCTGTCCACGAGCTAATTGTGGATAAGAATCTGCTGTTTGTGGACGATTCCATTGTTCGCGGAACGCAGCTGCGTGAAACGGTAGAGTTCCTGTATGAAAACGGTGCGAAAACTGTTCACATGCGCTCTGCATGTCCGCCAATTATGTATGGCTGTAAATTCTTAAATTTCTCCCGAGCCACCAACGACATGGAACTGATTTCCCGTCAGACCATTGTGGAGCTGGAAGGGGAGGAAGGCCTGAACTACATTGCAGAGTATGCTGACGGTAATACCGAGCGCGGTAAGAAAATGCGCAAGACTATTTGTGACAAATTTAAGTTTGCGTCCCTGGGCTTCCAGACCATCGACGGCGTTGTAAACGCCATTGGCATGGACCCCTGTAAGCTGTGTACCTACTGCTGGAACGGAAAGGAATAAAGATTATGTCTGAAAAAAGCTACTCTGCCAGCTATGCTGCTGCCGGTGTGGATATTACTGCCGGTTACCGCGCTGTGGAGCTGATGAAAAAGCACGTTGCCCGTACCCGGAATGAGGGCTGCTTGGATGATGTGGGCGGCTTTGGCGGTTGCTTCGGCCTGCCGGTTGCTGGTATGGAAGAGCCTGTCCTGGTCTCCGGTACTGACGGCTGCGGCACCAAGGTGAAGCTGGCTATCCTTATGGACAAGCATGACACTATTGGTATTGATGCTGTAGCTATGTGTGTGAACGATATCATTTGTGTGGGTGCAAAGCCCCTGTTCTTCCTGGACTACATTGCTTGTGGTAAGAATATCCCCGAAAAGATAGCTGAAATTGTGGGCGGCGTTGCCGAGGGCTGTGTCCAGTCTGGTGCGGCCCTGATTGGTGGAGAGACTGCCGAGCACCCCGGTATGATGCCTGTGGAGGAATATGACTTGGCTGGCTTTGCTGTGGGTATTGTGGATAAGAAAAAAATCATCGACAACACCAAGATGAATGCAGGCGATGTTGTGATCGCACTGCCCTCCACCGGCATCCATTCCAATGGCTTTAGCCTGTGTCGTAAGGTTTTTGATATCGACAACAACAATCCCCAGCTGTATGTTCCCGTGGAGGAACTAGGCGGCAAGACCACCGCAGAAGCCCTACTGACTCCCACCAAGATCTATGTAAAGCCTGTGCTGGCTCTGCTGGAAAAGGTGAATGTCAAGGGCATCAGCCACATCACCGGCGGCGGTTTCTATGAAAATATTCCTCGCAGTATTCCTGATGGACTGGGTGCAAAGATCCAGCGCAGCGCCGTTAAGGTCCTGCCCATATTTGAGCTGATCGCCAAGACCGGCAACATTCCCGAGCGCGATATGTTCAACACCTATAACATGGGTGTGGGCATGAGCATCGTGGTTCCTGCCAATGAGGTGGACACTGCGATCGAGGTGCTGAAGGCCCACGGCGAAGAAGCCTATGTGATCGGTCAGATCATCGAATCCGACGAGAAGATCATCATTGAATAAAAAGGGGAGTACACCATGGATAAAGCAAGGATCGCTGTGCTGGTCTCCGGCGGCGGCACAAATCTGCAGGCTCTGATCGATGCGCAGAACAGCGGTATTGTACAAAGCGGTCAAATCGCCCTTGTGATCTCCAACAATTCCGGCGCCTATGCCCTGGAGCGGGCAGCCAAGGCCTCCATTCCCACAGCTGTGGTGCTGAAAAGGGATTGCGGCTCTCAGGAAGCTTTTGAGGAGACGATCAAGCAGCTGCTTAAGGATAACGATATCGATTTGATCGTATTGGCAGGCTTTATGTCCATTCTCAGTGAGAACTTCACTAAGGACTACCCGGAGCGGATCATCAACGTCCATCCGTCTTTGATCCCTTCCTTCTGCGGTGTGGGTTACTATGGACTGCGCGTCCACGAGGAGGCCCTGGCTTACGGCGTGAAGGTTACCGGTGCCACGGTCCACTTTGTCAACGAGATCCCCGACGGTGGCAGAATCATTTTGCAAAAGGCCGTGGAGATCCAGGACAGTGACACCCCCGAAATTCTGCAAAAACGGGTGATGGAGCAGGCAGAGTGGAAGATTCTTCCGGCTGCCGTTGAACTGGTAAGTAAGCAGCTGATTGGCTGAGAGAGGAAAAATGCTATGAATGTTTATGAAGTTGGTTCTCTGGCGGAAAAGCTTTCCACCAATACATACCCTGGCCGCGGTATTGTTCTGGGTGTAAGCCCCGACGGTAAGAATGCGGTGGCTGCCTATTTCATCATGGGCCGCAGTGTCAACAGCCGTAACCGTGTCTTTGTGCAGGAGCCTGACGGCATTCGCACCGAAGCGCACGATCCCAGTCTGATGAAGGACCCCCATCTGATCATCTATCACCCTGTCCGGGAAGCCGGCTGTGGACTGATCGTTACCAACGGTGATCAGACCGATACCGTTTGGGAGTATTTGGCAAAGGGCGAAAGCTGGGAAGCTGCTCTGCGCACCCGTATGTTTGAGGATGACGGTCCCAACTGGACACCCCGTATTTCCGGTATCCTGGCACGCAATGGCAGCTACAAGATGTCCATTTTGAAGGCTGCCGATGCAGAAGGCACTGCTTGCGCCAGGTTTTTCTATGAGTATCCCGGCATTGCCGGCTTGGGTCACTTCCTGCATACCTATGTGTGCGACGGCAATCCCGTGATCCCCACCTTCCAGGGTGAGCCGGAGCGTGTTGCGATCCTTGATAACATCGATGAGATGACCGCTATGCTGTGGCAGAATTTGAATCCCGACAACAAGATTTCTCTGTTTGTCCGTTACACCGATATTGAGACCGGCGCATACGAACAGCGCATTCTCAACAAGCATGAAGGAGACTGAAAAATGAAAGAGTTTGAACTGAAGTATGGTTGTAACCCCAATCAGAAGCCCGCAAAGCTTTATATGCACGATGGTTCCGACCTGCCCTTTACTATTCTCAACGGCCGCCCCGGCTACATCAACTTTATGGATGCGCTGAACTCCTGGCAGCTGGTTAGGGAACTGAAGGAAGCTACCGGCATGGCTTGTGCTACTTCCTTTAAGCACGTTTCTCCTACCTCTGCGGCTGTGGGTAAGCCTCTGGATGCTGACCTGAAGAAGGCTTGCTTTGTAGACGATATCGAGGGTCTGGATGAGAATCCCTTGGCCTGTGCCTATGCCCGTGCCCGTGGCACGGACCGTATGTGCTCTTTCGGTGACTGGGTTGCCTTGTCCGACGTCTGCGATGCTATGACCGCATCCATGATTGCCCGTGAGGTTTCCGATGGCGTCATCGCCCCCGGCTACACCGAGGAAGCTTTGGCCATTCTCAAGACCAAGCGCAAGGGCAGCTACAATGTGGTTGCCATTGATCCTGATTTTGTTCCTGCCAAGGCTGAGAACAAGCAGGTCTTCGGCATTACCTTCCAGCAGGGTCGCAACAACTTCAAGATCGATGAAGAGCTGTTGACCAATATTGTTACCGAAAACAAGGAAATTCCTCAGTCTGCCAAGATCGACCTGATTGTGGCACTGATTACTCTGAAGTATACCCAGTCTAACTCTGTGTGTTATGCTGTGGACGGACAGGCCATCGGTGTTGGTGCCGGTCAGCAGAGCCGTATTCACTGCACTCGTCTGGCTGGTTCTAAGGCTGACACCTGGTTCTTGCGTCAGCATCCCAAGACATTGAACCTACCTTTCCGTGCAGACTTGGGCCGTCCCAATCGCGATAACGTCATCGATGGCTACATCAACGGCAATGAAGAAGATGTCTGTGCCGACGGCATTTGGCAGAACTACTTTACCGAGCAGCCTCAGCGCCTCACCGAGGAGGACAAGAAGGCATGGCTGGCATCCCGTCAGAATGTTGCCCTTGGCTCCGATGCTTTCTTCCCCTTCAGCGACAACATTAAGCGCGCTGCTGCTTCCGGTGTTAAATATATTGCGGAACCCGGCGGCTCTATCCGTGATGATTTGGTTATAGAAGAGTGCAACAACCGCGGTATTGCCATGGCATTTACCGGCATGCGGCTGTTCCATCACTAATGCTTTCTTTGGAATAGAGATACAAGAAATTCTTGTATCTCTTTTCCTGCGTTATAAGAAACCTAAATTTTGTAAAGGAACGAGCAATTTATGAAGATTCTTGTTGTTGGTGGTGGTGGCCGCGAGCACGCCATTATCAAAAAGTTAAAAGAGAATACATCAATCACGGAGATTTTTGCCCTTCCCGGCAACGGCGGCATAGCAAAGGATGCTACCTGCGTTAATATCGGCGCTACCGACCTGGACGGCATCGTTGCTTTTGCCAAGGAAAATGCTGTAGATTACGCAGTTGTTGCACCGGATGACCCTCTGGTTCTGGGCTGCGTGGACAGGCTGAATGCCATCGGCATTCCTTGCTTCGGACCGGAAGCCAAAGCTGCCATTATTGAGGGCAGTAAGGCCTTTTCCAAGGATCTGATGAAGAAGTACGGCATTCCCACAGCCGCTTATGAGATATTTACAGATCTTGACAAGGCCCTGGAGTACCTGAAGACTGCTCCTATTCCCACAGTCGTCAAGGCCGACGGCCTGGCTTTGGGTAAAGGCGTGATCATTGCCCAGAGCAGGGAAGAGGCTTTGGAGGCTGTTACCGACATGATGGCAAACGCCAAATTCGGCAAATCCGGCTCTACCGTGGCCATCGAGGAATTCCTCACCGGCCCGGAGGTCTCCGTTCTTGCCTTTACCGACGGTAAGGTGGTCAAGCCCATGGTCTCATCCATGGACCACAAGCGAGCAGGGGACAACGATACCGGTCTAAACACCGGTGGCATGGGAACCATCGCCCCCAATCCCTACTACACTAAGGAAATTGCCGATGTGTGTATGCAGACGATTTTCCTGCCCACCATCAATGCCATGAATGCAGAAGGCCGCACATTTAAGGGGTGTCTGTACTTTGGCCTGATGCTGACCCCCAACGGTCCTAAGGTCATTGAGTATAACTGCCGCTTTGGTGATCCCGAAACGCAGGTGGTGCTGCCGCTGCTCAAGAGTGATCTGCTCACCGTTATGCAGGCAACTACCAATGGCACTTTGGCAAAAACCCCCGTGGAGTTTGCTGACAGTCATGCCTGTTGCGTGATTACCGCTTCTGCCGGTTATCCCGAAAGCTACAAAAAGGGCTTCGAGATCACCATGACGGAAGAAGCACAGATCAACACCTATGTCGCCGGCGCCAAGCTGGAAGGGGAGAAGCTTGTTACCTCCGGTGGCCGCGTGACTGGTACGACAGCTGTGGCTGCCTCTTTGGACGATGCCATCCGGGAAGCCTATCGCCTGGCAGATGGTGTTGTATTTGAAGGCGCATACCGCAGAAGCGATATCGGTCAGCGCGGTTTGGCCGCATACAAATAAGGAGGAACGGTCCTATGGTTTATCGTGTATATGTTGAGAAGAAACCGGGTCAGACCCATGAAGCTGACGGTCTACTGAAGGAAGTTAAGGATTTTCTGCAGATATCCGGTCTGAAAAGCGTTCGGCTTTTGAACCGCTATGATGTGGAAAAGATTGAAAAGGATCTTTTTGACTATGCTGTGGGCACTGTGTTCTCTGAGCCCCAGGTGGACAATGTTACTTATTCTGTTCCCGAAGGTCAGGTGGTCTTTGCTGTTGAGCCGCTGCCCGGTCAGTTCGACCAGCGTGCCGATTCCGCTGCTCAGTGTATTCAGATTCTGTCTCAGGGTGAGCGCCCCCTGGTGCGCACAGCCAAGGTCTATGTGCTGGAAGGCAACCTTTCCGATGCACAGATCACAGCCATTAAGCACCATGTAATCAACCCTGTCGAGTGTCGTGAGGCAAGCCTGGAGACAGCGGAAACTCTGGAAATGGAAGTCACTGTTCCCGAGTCTGTTGCCACTGTGGATGGCTTCCTGGAGCTTGACAGTGAGGGCCTTGCCGCTATGGTCAAGGAGTTGGGTCTTGCTATGGACCTGGACGATATCACCTTCTGCCAGGCCTACTTCAAGACCGAAAACCGCAACCCCACCATTACCGAAATTCGCATGATCGATACCTACTGGTCCGATCACTGCCGTCATACCACCTTTAACACCACTATTGATGATGTAAAGTTTGAAGACAAGCTGCTGCAGAGCGCTTATGAGGACTACCTTGCTACCCGTAAGGAGTTGGGCCGTACCAAGCCCATCAATCTGATGGATATCGGCACCCTGGCCGGCAAGTATCTGCGCAAAAACGGTATGCTGGAAAAGCTTTACGAGTCCGAGGAAATCAATGCCTGCACCGTCCGTATGACTGTGACTGTGGACGGTGAAGAGCAGCCCTGGCTGCTGCTGTTTAAGAATGAGACCCATAACCACCCCACGGAGATCGAGCCCTTCGGCGGTGCTGCCACATGTATTGGTGGTGCCATCCGTGACCCCCTGGCAAGCCGTGCTTATGTGTATGCAGCCATGCGTGTGACCGGTGCTGCCGATCCGCTGAAGCCCGTGGATCAGACAATTGCCGGCAAGCTGCCCCAGCGGAAGATCGTTACCACCGCTGCCGCCGGCTATTCCTCCTACGGCAACCAGATCGGTCTGGCAACCGGTATGGTCGACGAACTGTACCACCCCGGCTATGCTGCCAAGCGCATGGAGATCGGCGCTGTCATTGGTGCGGTTCATGAGGATCATTCCAAGCCTGATTTCCCGGCACCCGGCGATAAGGTGATCCTGCTGGGCGGTAAAACAGGTCGTGATGGATGCGGTGGTGCCACCGGCTCCTCCAAAAGCCATACTGTGGAATCCCTGTCCTCCTGCGGTGCTGAAGTCCAGAAGGGCAATGCCCCCGAGGAAAGAAAGCTCCAGCGCCTGTTCCGCAACGGCCAGGCAGCTGTCATGATCAAGCGCTGTAATGACTTTGGCGCAGGTGGTGTATCTGTTGCCATTGGTGAGCTGGCTGATGGTTTGCAGATCGACCTGAACAAAGTTCCCAAAAAGTACGAGGGCCTGGACGGTACGGAGCTGGCGATCTCCGAATCTCAGGAACGTATGGCCATTGTGGTCGCACCTGAGAATGTGGATAAGTTCCTGTCCTTTGCGGCACAGGAAAACCTGGAAGCCACTGTGGTTGCCACTGTTACTGAGGAAGCAAGATTGCAGATGTTCTGGAACGGTCAGATGATCTGTGATATTAACCGTGAGTTCCTCAACTCCAACGGTGCAGAAAAGCACGTAAATGTAGAGCTTGCTGCACCTGCAGATTTCACCCCTGTGATTGAAGGTAGCTTTACCGACAATATGCTCCGCGTTGCCACTGACTTGAATACCTGCTCCAAGCGCGGACTTTCCGAGCGCTTTGATGCCACCATTGGTGCAGGCACTGTGCTGATGCCCTTCGGCGGCAAACACCAGCAGACCCCCATTCAGGCCATGGTCCATAAGGTCAGCCTGGAGAAGGGCCATACCGACGATTGCTCCGTCATGAGTTGGGGCTACAACCCCTTCATTACCGAAAAGAGCCCCTACCATGGTGCATATCTGGCAGTTGTGGAGTCTGCTTCCAAGCTGGTTGCCACCGGCGCAAGCTTTGAAGATGTGTATCTGACCTTCCAGGAGTACTTCCTCCGGGTGGGCAAGGATGCCAAGCGCTGGGGTCAGCCTACAGCAGCTCTGCTGGGTGCTTTCAAGGCCCAGATGGACCTGAAGATCGCTGCCATCGGCGGCAAGGATTCTATGTCCGGTACTTTTGAAGATATCGATGTACCGCCTACGTTGGTTTCTTTTGCTGTTACAACAGATAAGATTCCCAACATTATTTCCAACGAATTTAAGAAGGCAGGCAGCAAAGTGATCCTGCTGAAGCCTGAGTACGATGAAAACGGCCTGCCAAAGGCAGAATCCCTGCTTGCTTTGTATGCGCGTGTGACCAAGCTTATGCGTGAGGGTAAGGTCCTGTCTTGCTACACTCCCGGTTTGGGCGGTGTCGGCGAGGCTGTGATGAAGATGTGCTTTGGCAATGGTCTGGGCTTTGCCTTTGACGCCAATCTTTCTGTGACAGAGATCTTCGGTTATAACTACGGCGCATTCCTACTGGAAGTCACTGAGGATGTGGAGGGCATTTTCGTTGGTACAGTCACCGAAGAATCTGCCATTGCTTACGTCGCTGAGAAGCTGTGCCTCTGCCAGTTGCAGAAGGCCTATGAGGATAAGCTGGAGCGTGTCTATTCCTGCAATATTCCCGATGCAAACACACCCATCGAAACCGTTTCCGCGCCTGAGAAGAAGCGTGTTGCACCGGCAGTTAAGGTTGCCAAGCCCAAGGTCCTGATTCCTGTGTTCCCCGGCACTAACTGCGAATATGATTCCGCCCGTGCCGTTGCCGATGCAGGTGCTGAGCCGGAGATCTTTGTGGTGAAGAATATGTCCGCAGATGCCATTGCGCGCAGTGTAGAGGATTTTGCAAAGAAGATTCAGGACAGTCAGATCATCTTCGTTCCCGGCGGCTTCTCCGGCGGTGACGAGCCCGACGGCTCCGGTAAGTTTATTACCGCCTTCTTCCGCAATGCCGCCATTAAGGAAGCGGTCACAAAGCTTCTTGAGGACCGGGACGGTCTGATGTGCGGTATCTGCAACGGCTTCCAGGCTCTTGTGAAGCTGGGACTGGTTCCCTACGGAAAGATCATTGACACCGACGAGAATTGCCCCACTTTAACCTTTAACCGCATTGGCCGCCACCAGAGCCGGATCGTCCGTACCCGTGTGGCATCCAATAACTCTCCCTGGCTGGCTAACACCCGGGTGGGTGATATCTACAATGTGGCTATTTCTCACGGTGAAGGCCGTTTCTACTGCTCCGAGGAGCTGGCACGTCAGTTAATTGCCAACGGTCAGGTAGCTACCCAGTATGTGGACCTGGAGGGCAACGCCAGCGCAGATGTGCACTTTAACCCCAACGGTTCTATCTTTGCCATTGAGGGTATCACATCTCCGGACGGGCGTGTCTTCGGTAAGATGGGTCACAGCGAGCGTATCGGTGCAGGGCTTTATAAGAATGTTCCCGGCAACTATGACATTCAGATGTTCACGTCCGCTGTGGAGTATTTCAAATAAACATCACCCAATTTGTAAAAAACCGTGCAGGCGCCGGAAGGCGCTTGCACGGTTTTTTAAGAGAGGACCACCGGAACTGCCGGTGATTACGTTTGAATATCAAGGACGGTCAGTGTGTTGTCTTTTACCTGGAACTGGATGTTCATGTCGGCAAAGGTCAAACCATAGGTTCTATTTGGATCTTGCTGGTAGGAAGGTCTGGGATCGTGGGACAGTACGCCTAGTAGGGCATCCCGCTTATCTGCCGGTATTTTTTCCATAAGACGATCCGGTATGCTAACGGCTAAAAGGAAGTCGCCTGCGGTGTCTGTAAAGCCTCCTGTGGCTTCCGGGTGGCAATCGCTGTAGGGAACATAGGGTTTGATGTCAAAAATCGGTGTGCCATCCATCAGATCGGCACCTGCCACATGGATCACCGGTCCGAATTCTTCTGTCTGTTCAATACCCAGGATTTTTACGCTGGATAGTCCAATCTCATTGGGGCGGAAAGGGGATCTTGTCGCAAACACCCCAAGTCTGGTATTTCCACCAAGCCGGGGAGGACGTACTGTGGGCGACCAATCCTCTCGGACAGCTCTGGAAAACTGCCAAATGATCCACAGATGGGAGAAATCCTCCAATCCACGCAAAGCATCTGCGTTGCGGTAGGCAGGCTCAAATACAATGGTTGACCGAAGCTCTGGCACAAGTCCACTTTGACGTGGAATGCCGAATTTGTCAGGAAAGTCGCTTTTCATCTGTGCAATGATCTGCATGGTTACCTGTTCCATATTTACGATCTTACCTTTCTGAGCAGGAATGATACGCCGAAGAAAAATGCCAGAACCAGGGAAATGGCAGCGCCGGAAGATGCACCCATGTAATAGGAGATGCACAAACCGGAAATACCGCTGACCAGTGCAATCAGAACGGAGAATAGATGATATTGCTTCAAATTTCGTGCGATATTCCTGGAGATGGCAGCCGGCAACACCAGCAGGGAATTGAGGATCAAAAGCCCTACCCAGGAAATGGACAGAGTCACAACAATTGCAATTGCGGTGGTGAATACAGCCTGGGTCAGGCAAATAGGAATGCCGCGGGAACCTGCCAGTTGAGGGTGGATGGCGATCAGCAACAACCGGTTGGATGCAAGAATCCAAAACAAAATCACACCTGCCAGAACCAGGGCCAGCATGCCGATTTCTGAGGCGGTGACAGACAGTACATCACCGATAAGGTATTTATTATACTTGGTGAAACTGCCGCCACCCAGGGTGGCGATGAAAATACCCAAGGCCACTGCTGTGCTGGAGAATACGCCGATCAATGTATCTGTTGTGTGATTGCTGCGGCTGCGCACAAAGGAGAAAAGCAGCGCAAATACAGCAGAGAAGACTACGGCTACCCATGTTGGGTTTGCAATGCCGCAGATGGCACCGATGGCAATGCCGGTAAAGGCGGAGTGACCCAGTGCATCGGAGAAAAAACTCATCTTTCCTGTGACGATCATGGTAGACAGAAGCCCAAACAGGGGAGTCATAATAATGACTGCAAGCAGCGCGTTTTTCATAAAGGCCCAGTGGAGCATATCGAATGGCAGCAAATCACACAGAGCATACCAAATACTCATACGCCGCCTCCTTTCCGGTGGAAAACACGGAAAAATTCAGGAGATTCCAGGACTTCCTTTGCAGTTCCCTGGCAGACAATGGTGTGATCAATGAGAATGACCTGATCGGCATAGGTTTCCAGAGACGCAAAATCATGGGTGGTAATCAGTATGGAAAGATCATATACCTGACGTATTTCGTCAAGCATTTCCATCAGTATGGACATACCCTCCACATCTACACCGGATAGAGGTTCATCCAATATCAAGATGTTAGGTAACGGTTCCAGGGCCAATGCCAGCAGCACCCGCTGCAGCTCACCGCCGGACAGTGTACCAACCCGTTTGTCAATTAAATCCTCGCCATGAACCCGGGCCAGACATTCCTGCACCTTCCTGCGCATTTTCCGGGAGAGCCCCAGAAAGGCAGGCCTCTTGCTCATACAGCAGGCGAACAGGTCAGCAACACTGACAGGATCACCGGGATCAAAGTTAGGGCTTTGGGGAACGTATCCAATCTTAGCCTTGCGGTTGCGCTGACCCGGTACTGAAAAGGAGATGACACCGGTATATTCCTGCTGGCCGAGGATTGCTTTTAACAGGGTGCTTTTTCCAGCACCGTTGGGTCCGATCAGAGCAATCATTTCACCGCAGTGTGCGTGAAGATTCACCCCGGAAAGGATGGTGTTGTTTCCAATCTTTACAGAAAGGTCGGAAATGCGCAGGCAGCAGGAATGACCACAACTGCCGCCGTGGGAACCAATATTCATTCCAACGCCTCCTTTAATGTGTCGATATTTTTATACATGGCATCAAAGTAGCTGTTACCTACCATAGCCATGTCCAGGGTATAAACGGTTACGTTGGTTTCTGCAGCAACGATGGAAGCGGCAGAAGTACTACCATTTTCTTCTGTAAAAATGGCACGAAGGTTATGAGTGCGGATCAATTGGGCTAGCGCTATTAGCTCTGCGGCGGATGCTTCACTGCCGGATTCTTCCTCAATGGCGAACAAAACCTCCAGCCCGAAGGCCTCAGCCATATACCCAAAGCCGTCATGGAATGTGATCAGCTCCCGGCAAGAAAGGTCAGATAGTGCAGTCTGCGCGTAGGATTTCAGTGCTGCAAATTGATCGTTAAGTTTGGCAAGGTTCGCCTGGAATATTTCAGTATGCTGAGGATATTGATTGGACAACCCTAAATAAATATTATGGGCCATCTGCTTTGCGTGGTCAGGGGAGAGCCAGAGGTGGGGATCTGCTTCGTGATGGTGGTCGTGATGCTCTGTGTCATCACAATGCAGTCCTTCAATACCGTGAGAGGAATCAATGACCTTGCCGGAGTTGAGGACGGCTTCTCCAAGGAAATCCTCCAGCCCGGCACCATTGATTACGATCACCTCCGCTGCCTCCATGGTGCGCATTTGACTGACCTGCAGCGTGTAATCGTGGAGGCAGGAGACGGATTCTGTGATGAGCCGACGTACCGTAAGATCTGTGCCATCACACAGTGCTGATGTAAAAGTGTAGACTGGCAGTGTGGTAGCCGCAATTTCGGCAGTTTCCTCCCTGGGGCTGCAGCCCCAAAATCCGCAGCAAATACTAATAGCCGTAAAAAGTGTCAATAACCGTTTCATAATGACCCTTCCGATTCTGTTTACTATATATAGAATATCACACCTGTCAAGAAAAAAGGAGGCTGCATTGCAGCCTCCACAGTAAGATTAGTGGGTCTCTATCCAGTCGTTGACCTTGGTCTTGGCAAGACGAACAATATCCTCACCGGGATAGATGGATGCTTCGCCACCGCGTACATACAGGAAGTACAGTCCACCGGGAGTTTGGAACAGAATCTCCTCGTAACCGGCAGGGTCGCCGTAGTAGCTGTATGTATATTTCTTGATTAGCGTAGCTGTTTCGGTATCATACTCTTTCTTGCAAATGATCTTTTGCATCGTATTTCCTCCTATGTAAAATGTGTAGGTTCATTATAATGCCTTTTTTTGAAAAATCAAGAGAAAATCAAATATTTTACATTATTTTACTGGACGGAATGAGAAAAATATGTTACTCTTTCCAAAGAAGGCGGTGGGTTTATGCGCGATATACCGGTGTTTACGACGGAAAATGGCGTAGCCAGTCTAATCTTGAAAGAAATCGTATACAAAAAAACTGCTTATATCCGGCTGCAGGATTCCGTTGCACCGGATAAACTTCTGAATGAGTGTGTGGATTTCTGCGTGGCAGCAGGTGCGCAACAGGTCTATGCAACAGGACACGACTGCCTTGCTGACTATCCTGTTCACACAGCGCTCCTGCGGATGTGTCGCACCCTGGAGTACTTGCCCAGGACCGATGCAGCCCTGTTTCCTGTGCAAAGTAAAACCTTTGCTACCTGGCGAAAAATCTATAACGAGCGGATGTCCGGTGTGTCCGGTGCCGCGACAATTACGGCTTTTGATGAAAAAAAGATCCTTTCCGATGGCGGGGCATATTTTGTGCACAGGGGGGATCTGCTTTTAGGCATCGGAAAAGTATCCGAAGGAAAAATCGATGCCATTGCAGCAGTGGAACACGGAGCCGGTGAGGCCGTATTGTTGGCCCTTTGCAGCGCTTTGGGCGAGGATAGCGTGGCGTTGGAAGTTGCACAGAACAACATGCCTGCCATCCGTTTGTACAGGCGATTGGGGTTTGTGACCACAGGGGAAGTTTGCCGGTGGTACAAGGTCCTGTAAATAATTTTGAGGTGTAATGGGAAAATACTTGACAAGCTCTATTGTGTGTGTTATAATGCCTCAGGTATCAAGCAAGAAAGCTTGACAGGAGGCTCGAAATGGACGCAACGGAACTTGTTTTACTGTATGATTATTACGGTGACCTGCTGACAGATCGGCAGAAGGAATGCTTCGAACTGCGTTATAATCAAGACCTTTCCCTTGGTGAGATCGGCCAGGAACTGGGGATCAGCCGCCAGGGGGTCTTTGATAATCTGAGCCGGACGGAATCCTTGTTAAAGAATATGGAGCAGAAGACCGGCTGTGTCCAACGTGACCTGCGGTGCCGCAAAGCCATTGGTGAAATCTTAGATGCAGCCAGGGCGCTGCGGAATAACAGCGATATGCAAGTATCTGCTGCGGCCCAGAAGATCATAGCCGCAGCCCAGGAACTTGAGGAGTAAGAAATGGCCTTTGAAGGATTGACTGAAAAAATCTCTGCTACCTTCAAAAAGCTTAGAGGCAAAGGTCGCCTGAAGGAGTCCGATGTAAAGGAGGCTATGCGAGAAATTCGCATGGCGCTTCTGGAAGCGGATGTAAGCTATAAAGTTGTGAAGGATTTTACAAAATCCGTTACCGAGCGTTGTGTTGGCAGTGATGTTTTGGAGTCGCTAAGCCCTGCCCAGATGATCGTCAAGATCGTCAATGAAGAGCTGACCGCCCTCATGGGCAGTGACACAAAGCATATCACCATCAATCCCAACGGTCCCACTGTGGTTATGCTGGTGGGTCTGCAGGGTGCAGGTAAGACGACCAACGGAAGCAAGCTGGCAGGCCTTATGAAAAGGCAGGGTAAGAAACCTTTGCTGGTTGCTTGTGATATTTATCGTCCTGCTGCGATCCAACAGTTGAAGGTTTGCGGTGAAAAACTGGAGATCCCTGTTTTTGAAAGGGGACAGACCGATCCTGTACAGATTGCGAAGGAAGCGGTTTTATATGCACGGCAGCATGGTCACGATATGGTGTTTTTGGATACCGCCGGACGTTTACATGTTGACGAGACCCTCATGGAAGAGCTGAAAAACATCAAAACTGCTGTCAAGCCCGATGAGATCATGCTTGTGGTGGACGCCATGACCGGCCAGGATGCAGTCAATGCAGCTCAAAGCTTTAATGAGTGGCTGGATATTGACGCCGTAATGCTCAGCAAGCTGGATGGTGATGCCAGAGGTGGCGCAGCGCTATCTGTTCGTGCAGTAACTGGCAAACCTATCAAGTTTGTTGGTATGGGAGAAAAGCTCGTAGATATTGAGCCCTTCCATCCTGACAGAATGGCTTCTCGCATTCTGGGCATGGGCGATGTGCTCAGCCTTATCGAAAAAGCAGAGAAGGCCTATGATGCCAAGCAAGCCGCAGAAATGGAGGAAAAGCTCCGCACCAATAAGTTTACACTCCAGGATTTCTACGATCAAATGGTGCAGATGCGGTCTATGGGCTCTATGCAGGATATTCTTGCACAGCTGCCTGGTGGTGCAAATTTGAAAAATATCCAGTTGGATGAAAAGGCCCTGGCACATACCGAGGCCATCATTCTGTCCATGACACCCAAGGAACGGGAAAACCCTAACATCATCGGTGCCAGCAGAAAGAAGCGGATTGCCGCCGGCTGCGGATTAAAGGTGGAGGATGTAAACCGTCTGCTAAAATCCTTTGATCAAATGCGAGCTATGATTAAACAGTTCTCCGGTCCCGGTGCCGGAAAGAAGATGAAACGCATGCGCGGCTTCGGCGGCATGGGTGGATTTGGGAGATTCCCCGGGTTTTAAAAGGTTCGCTCTAAGCAAATTGCTTTGCGATATAGAAAAATAATTTGAATTACTTTTGGAGGTGAAACTCATGGTTAAGATCAGACTGAGAAGAATGGGTGCAAAGAAGGCTCCTTACTACCGTATCGTTGTTGCTGATTCCCGCAGCCCCCGCGACGGCCGCTGCATCGAGGAGATCGGTACCTACAATCCTCTGACCGACCCCGCTACCATTACTGTGGATGCTGAGAAGGCTCAGAACTGGATCAAGAACGGTGCACAGCCTACTGATACCGTTCGCGGCCTGCTGAAGAAGGCCGGCGTGCTGTAATATTCCCAAAGGAGCTACACAATGAAAGAGCTTTTGCTGTATATGGCAAAGAACTTGGTGGACGATCCGGATGCAGTTTCCGTTACCGAGACCTCTGATGAGGACGGCTTGGTTCTGGAGCTCCGTGTTGCCCCCGGTGACATGGGAAAGGTGATTGGCCGCCAGGGTCGTATTGCGAAGGAGATTCGCACCATTGTAAAGACCGTTGCACAACGCACCGGTGAAAAAGTTACAGTGGAGATCGTAGACTGATCAAAGTGAATGCATGGTACTTGTTACCATGCATTTTCTTTTTGCATTTTTTAATATATCCTGCTATAATGTTCAAAAGACTGGTTCAAGAGGTGTTGGTTTATGAAGCTGGAATTTGTAGAAGCCGGAGAAATTGTCACGATCCATGGTGTTCGCGGTGAAGTGAAGGTGCTGCCATGGTTGGACTGCCCAGAGTATTTGCTGGATTTTGACCGTGTTCGGATCGACGGTATGGATTATAAGGTGGAGAATTGCCGGGTGCAAAAGACATGTAATCTGATGAAACTACAGGGTGTGGATACAGTGGAGGCTGCCCAGGCTTTGCGGGGAAAGACGGTGGAGATCTACCGCTGTGATGTAGATGACGATGTAATATTTGCGGCAGAGCTTTTGGGTGTGGATGTGTATGACGACGGCGTTTTGATTGGAAAGATAACAGATGTTTTGGATTACCCGGGAAATAAAGTCTATGTGGTAACAGGAGAGCACGAATATATGATCCCAGCAGTCAAACAGTTTGTGCTGCATACAGATATAGCTGCAAATACCATGGAAGTCCGGCTGATTGAGGGGGTGCGCACAGATGAGGGTTGATATTTTAACACTGTTTCCGGAGACCTTGGGTGATGTGCTTTCGGAAAGCATTCTGGGTCGGGCCCAGGAACGGGGCTATATTCAGATCGAAACCCATCAGATCCGGGATTACACAGCCAACAAACAAAATCAAGTGGATGACTATCCCTACGGCGGTGGCAGGGGTGCGGTGATGACAGCGGACCCCCTTTACCGCTGCTGGGAAGCAGTCTGCGATCAGGCAGCCGGTCCTGTCCATACCATCTATCTTTCTCCCTGCGGACATACGTTTTGCCAAAGCGATGCCGTCCGACTGAGCAAAATGGACAATCTAATTCTTGTCTGCGGTCATTATGAAGGGATTGACCAGCGTTTTATAGACGAATGTGTAGATGAAGAGATTTCCCTTGGTGATTTTGTGCTTACCGGCGGAGAGATTGCTGCTATGGCAGTGACGGATGCAGTTTGCCGTATGGTACCCGGGGTTCTGGCAGATCCGGAGTGCTTTGAGGATGAAAGTCACTTTCACGGCCTTTTAGAGTACCCCCAATACAGCCGTCCGGCGGTTTGGCATGGCAGGGAAGTGCCTGCTATTCTTCTGTCCGGCAATCATGAAAAGGTGGCCCAGTGGCGCAGAAAACAGTCACTACGCCGCACACGGGAAAGAAGACCGGATATGTATGCAAAGCTGGATCTTTCTTCTAAGAAGGACCGTAAGCTCCTGAAGGAAATGGAAGACGAGGACTGTGGCGTTTCAGAGGATCCCACGGTGTGATCAATCTTGTGTTTTGCACAATAAAAACGACGAAGAGTGTTGCTCTTCGTCGTTTTACTTTTTAGTTTTGGACTGGGTTATAGTTGACTTCGATGCTTTGATCTGTCAGAACCCGAACCTCTGTTACCTTAGTGGCGTATACATTTACCCGGGTCAAAACAGGGCAGTTGGACAGGGCAGAGACGGAGGAAATCTCGGTGTTATAGTCCATGTTGACGGTGTTTAGATGCTTCAGACCTCCAAGGGGCTTCAAAGTGGATATGTTATTATGAGAGCCTGTGATAGTCACAAGGGCACAGTCATCCGAGAACTCGGGCAACGCCGTGACCTGGTTGTAGGAGAAATCAAACGTCTCCAGCTTCGTTAGTGTGGATAAGGATGTGATATCCGTCAAAGTGTTTGAGGAAAGATTCAGTTCCTTCAAATTTGCGCAGCCTGACAGGGAACCCACGGATGCCAGCTTGTTATTATCTAGACTCAAAGTTGTCAGAGCAGCAAGTTTTCCAATGTTACCAAGCTCGGAAATAGCGTTTGTAGAGGCGTTGAGTTGCGTTAGACTTGCCAGTGTTGAGATCGGTGCCAGGGAAGTGATATTGTTGGTAGAAATATCAAGGCTGACCAGCGCAGTGTTGGTTGACAATCCGGAAATGTCGGTGATGGCATTGCCGTGGAGAACCAATGTTTGTAATCCGGTGATGCTGCCAATGGCATCAATGGTGCGAATTGTATTGCCGGAAAGGTCTAGGTTGGTGATACCTGTGGCATCCTTCAGCGGAGCCACTCCGGATAGGCTTGCGTTTGCCAGTGTCAGCTCTTTCAAAGAGGGAAGTGCTGCGATGGTTTTCAGTGTGTCCTGGGACACAGCGGTTTTTCGGATGGTCAGTTGTTCCAGACTGGAAAGGGAAGAAAGATACTGCAACTGGTCAGATACGCCATTTTCAATGGTAAGGCTTTCCAGGAAAAGCATATGCTTTATGTCAGCGTAGTTTTTCGCCTCGGCAGGAACGGTAAAGGAGGTGATCTTCCATAGATCGTTGGTAAAGAGCTCCTTGCTGTCGGAAACCTCCAGCAGCCTGCGGACTTCTTTTTCTATGGCGGCATCAGAAAATTCCACTTTTTCAATGACACCGCCGATGGTATAGTGGAAGATGGAAAGGGGGCTGACAAGACCGTTTTCGCCGATGGTTACGGCATAAATACTGGTCTCGCCGTCACCCAGGGCAATGGGCTCGGTGTATGCGCTGTTGGTGGAGGGGTATTCCCCCATCGGGTTATAGTAGATCGTTCCCTCTTTGGATTGGAGGGTAGCGGAAATATACATGTTGTAAAGACCCGGATTAGGAGATGCGGTGGGGGCTTCCGGGCGCATGGAATCCAGTTTTGCCTTAATATCGCCGTTTGTGATGTTATTGAGCATATTCACTGCATCCAAAAGTTTATCCTGCTCTATATATAACTGACAAAGTGCGATATAAAGGGAACTATCACCGCCGTCAGCAATGGCGTTGGACAGTGTGTATTCCGCTTTGGTGTAGTTACCGGTGGATTTGTACTGGTTAGCCAGTTCAATGGCAACTTCATCGCTGTTACCTGCCTGTGCGTAAGCAAATTTATAAAACCAGGTAGCAACGTTATGGCTGCCCTGATTTTCAGAGAAACGGGCACAGGTCAGCAGCATATCACGGGTAAATTCCCGGTCGTAAACAAGCAGATACCATGCCGAACAAAGGACAATGGCTACGGCCAGGACCACAGGGATTACGATACGTAGTGTCTTTTTCATTTTTGGCTCCATTCCGCAAAATTCGTCATATTAATTATACTTGCGGCTTCCTGTTGTGTCAAGTGTCGCAAAATCATTATGCTTATGTTACCAAAAACGCCGGATTTTGCCTGATGAGGTGACTATAATGGTTGTGGAGGGATTACAATGAGAAAATGGAAAGAACCTTTTATTGCGATATTATTGGGGGTCGTATTTCCAACGATGATGTTTACAATGGTAATGGATAAGAATAGACCGGCAAAGGAAGTGGTTCCGGCAACATCGGATGCTGCAACCACAGTACCCACTGTGCAGTTTGCGGATTTAGAGATACCGGTGCTTATGGAAGACGGCTATGTGGAGGTCATGGAGTTGGATACATATATAACTGGGGTCGTGCTCAAAGAGATGCCGGCCAGCTTTGAGAACGAAGCGCTGATGGCCCAAGCCGTTGTTGCCCGTACTTATACGCTTAAACGAAACAGCGCCTATAAACATGATAATGCTGCAATTTGTACTGACTATTCCTGCTGTCAAGCCTATTGCAGTGAGGAAGACTATTTGAAAAAAGGCGGGAGTGTAGATGATTTGCAGAAGGTACGCTCTGCTGTTAGTGCCACAGAAAACCAGGTTCTTATGTATAATGGTCAATTGATCGAAGCCACATATTTTTCTTGTTCCGGAGGCATGACAGAGGATGCACAGGCTGTTTGGGGAGAAAATATACCCTATTTGCAGGCGGTAGAAAGCCCAGGAGAGGAAGGTGCTTCCCACTATACTGATACGGTTCGCTTTCCGGCAGATGAATTTTCAACATTATTAGGACAACAATTGACCGGTCAGCCCGGCACCTGGATTAAGCAGGTTACTTATACCACTGGCGGTGGTGTGGATACCATTGTCATCGGAGGCAGGAAATATACAGGGATAGAGATTCGGCAACTACTGGGACTTCGTTCTACAGCATTCGTTATGACTGCTGTGGGAAACACGGTAACGGTTACAACAAAAGGGTTTGGTCATCGGGTGGGTATGAGCCAGTACGGAGCTGATGCTATGGCGGTTAACGGAGCTAATTATGCAGAAATTCTGAATCATTATTATCCTGGGACCCAGCTGTCAACATGGGCTTCCCACTGATTCCATTGACAAGGTTGTTGTTTTAGGGTACAATATAGCAAATTTACCCGAAGGTGGAGTTAACATGCCTATCCAAATCCCCAACGACCTGCCTGCAACCGAAACACTGCAGCAGGAGAATATCTTTGTTATGACGGAAAACAGGGCGGTCAGTCAGGACATTCGTCCTTTGGAGATTGTTCTTTTGAACCTGATGCCCACGAAGATCGCCACAGAGACACAGTTTACAAGGCTTTTGGGAAACACTCCGTTGCAGGTCAGACTTGAGCTGATGCACACCTCAACCCATGTGGCTAAAAATGTGGCCCAGGATCATCTGCTGAACTTCTATAAGAGCTTTGATGAACTCAAGGACAGAAAATTTGATGGCATGGTCATCACCGGTGCTCCTGTAGAGTTGATGGAATTTGAGGATGTTGATTATTGGCCGGAGCTTTGTCAGATCATGGAGTGGAGCAAGACCAATGTTCACAGCACCTTCCATATATGCTGGGGTGCTCAGGCCGGGCTTTATTATCACTACGGTGTTCCTAAGTACCAGATGGATGAAAAGCTGTTCGGTGTATTTCCACACATTGCTGACTATAAGCGATCTATATTGCTCCGTGGCTTTGATGATACATTCTGGGTGCCCCATTCCCGTCATACCACCATCAGGCGTGAGGATGTGGAAGCGGTTCCCGGTTTGAAGATTATTGCATCTTCGCCCCAGGCCGGTGTTTACGCGGTTATGAGCAAAGGCGGCAAGCAGATATTTGTGACCGGACATTCTGAGTATGACCGGGAAACGCTGGAAAACGAGTATTTGCGTGATAAAAATCAAGGGTTGCCTATCCATGTACCGGAGAATTATTATCCCAACGATGACGATACCCAAGAGCCCATTGTCCGTTGGCGCAGCCATGCAAATCTTCTGTTCTCAAATTGGCTGAACTATCTTGTTTATCAGACTACGCCTTATGATATTATGTCCATCGGACCGGATGATACTGAGTAATTTTGCAAGGATGCTTTGATTCAAAGCATCCTTGCTTTTCTCTTGACTTTATTAGCATTTCAGGGCGTGCTGCAGCAGCTGCAACACGCCCTGTTATATGATTATTCCGGAGTTGTTTCCATGGTCTGGGTTGGTTGGGAATCGTTATTCTTATAGGGGTTGGGGGAGGGGATATTTAAAACCAGGGAAAACAGCAGACAGATCACAATGGCTGCGGCACTGACACTCATCCACAGACTGCGGCTGCGGAGCAGTTCTTTTGTCATATAAAGGAAACACAGGCATAAACCGGACACCGAAATGGCTATAATAGCGGTGATTACCTTCAACCAAATGATACCAAAGCCGGATGCAATTAAATATAGAATGAAAACGCAAAAATCAGCAATGAGGGTATAGGTCATATAGCGTTCCATCTCTTTGTAACGGTTGCGTTTGTGTTGCATAGCATCTTCCTCCTGTCATTGGTTTATATATAACATATTTCGACACTAAATGCAATCCTTTCAGGAATTCCTGTTATTTTCTTACAAATACTTGCGTGTTTCTGAAATGGATGATATAATAGATTAAATTTAGAATTGTACGAGGAGTATCTATGGGTGAGCCACAGTACCGGCTGGAGGGTATCGTCCACACGCGCAGCGAAGCGATGGAGGATTTTGAAGGCCCGCTGGACGTTATTTTCTTGCTATTAAGCAAGAATAAAATTGAGATTCAGGATGTTTCTATCACGGCGATTTTAGAGCAGTACCTTGCCTATCTTGAGGAAATGAAGCGCCTGGATATGGAAATTGCCAGTGAATTTATCACCATGGCATCCCACCTGATGCTGATCAAGACCAAGATGCTCCTATCTGCCGCGGAAGCGGCGGAGGCTGAAAGCGAGCTGGATCTGCTGCGGCAATCCTTGTTTGATCGCCAAAGAAGGGACGCTATGGAGCAGATTCGCACTGCCATTACCATTCTGGAGCCGAGAAACGAAATCGGCAGGTGTATTTTTACCAAGCAGCCTGAGCCCCTGCGCCGTGACCGCACATATCGCTATCACCACGAGCTTAGGGATATGCTCAGAGCTTTGGATGAGATCGCCGAACGCAATCAGCGCCGTCTGCCGCCACCTACGGTAAACTTTAAGGGCATCGTTGGAAAAGAGCCCTATCCGGTTTCTAAGAAAGCCGGTGAGGTTGTCCGTACCTTGGTGCTCCGTGGACTTGAACGACTTAAGAATTTGTTTAAGGGAAACCGTTCGCGGTCAGAGATCGTGGCTACATTTCTTGCAATCTTAGATCTGTGTAAGAACAATTCTGTAACGTTGGAAGACGATAACACAGGAGAAAATCCCAATGTACGCCTGCTGAAGAACCCCAACGAAGAAGAAATGGAGATGCTTTAATGGAAATAACACAATTACACAGAGCTGTTGAAGCAATTCTTTTTGCCGCAGGTGAGCCGGTGGAGATTTCCCGCATGGCAATGTCCCTCGAGGTGGATGAAAAGGACATTATTTCTGCTGCTGATGCCTTGGCTGACGATCTGGCCTTCCACCGCCGCGGTTTGCGGATCCTCCGATTGGAAAATGGATACCAAATGGTGTCCTCCGGCGAGATGGCAGATTTTATTACCCGAGCCTTGGAAACAAGAAAGCCCCCCAAGCTTTCCTCATCTCAGCTGGAAACGCTGACAATTGTTGCTTATTATCAGCCTGCCACAAAGGCTATGGTGGAGCAGATACGGGGTGTAGACAGTTCTTATTCCATCTCTGCACTGATGAACAAAAAGCTGATAGAGGAGGCAGGAAGACTGAATGTACCCGGTCGGCCCATTCTATACAAAACCACGCCGGATTTTCTGCGAACCTTTGGTATCAGCTCACTGGAGGAATTGCCACCCATTGAGAAGGTAGAATTTGGCGAACCGGTGATTGCGGAGGATTCACAGCAGAACAGCGCTGAAACCCAGCAACCTGCTGAAGCCGAGGTGGGAAGCTGATGTGGCTGTTATGGCTGATCATACCGCTGCTTCTTGTTGCGATTGGTCCGTTGGTGTATTTTTTTCCCATACGGATCGTTGCAAAATATGATGGCCAGGAGTCTGGTGCTTGGTTGTGGCTGGGTCCTGTGAGATACCAGTTATATCCGGAACAAGAGGATAAGAAGAAGCAATCAGGGGAGAAACATTCTAAAAGAGCAGATAGCGAAGCCGGCGATGACACGGTCACGCTCTTCTTTGAGCAAGTGAAAAAGGCTGTGGAACTTTTACTGAAGCTCCGGGAGCACCTGATAGTAAAAAAGCTGGAGTTTAAGCTGATCCTAGCCGGCAGTGATCCGGCGGAGCTTGCAGTCAATTATGGCCGTGCCTGGGCAGCCCTTGGAAATCTGATGCCCCAGCTGGAGCGCTTTTTGCGCATAAAGAAACGGGATCTTGAGGTGGAGTGTGATTTTACTGCACCTAAAACGAGGATCTATGCATATGCAGATCTACGGATTCCTCTTAGTAAGGCAATTTATGTTCTGTACAAATATTCGAAGATAAAAGAAAAGGTGGTATAAAGCAATGAGTGAAAAACTTCCTAATATGCTTGACAGCACAATTGCAAAGATCCGTGAAATGGTAGACGTCAGCTCTGTTGTGGGCGACCCCATCACGGTTTCTGAGGGCATCACACTGATCCCGATCTCCAAAATCACAGTGGGTTTTGCAGGGGGCGGCTCTGATTTTGTATCTAAGCACCCCAATCAGCATGAGAATCCCTTTGGCGGCGGCGTTGGAGCCGGTTTGAATGTGATTCCCATAGCCTTCCTGCTGATCAAGGACGGAAGTGTCCGGATGATCCCTGTGGCCATTCCTGCAAACACTACGGTTGACCGTCTTGTTGAGATGATTCCTGATACCCTGGATAAGATTGCCACTTTTGTGGACGAGCATATGGAGAAGAAGGGCGAATAAATTCCTTTCACCCGGGGATACTAAGCCAGGGTGATGGTTATGAAACGTTTATTTACCGGGATGGCAACGGCATTGCTGGCTGCCGTCCTGGTTTTTCCATTACAGGTAAATGCGATTTCTGCCCAAAATGCGATACTTTTAGATGGGGATACCGGGCGTGTTCTTTTTCAGAAGAACAGTGACGCAAGGGCGCTGATCGCAAGCACTACAAAAATTATGACGGCACTCATTGTTAGTGAGCAGTGTAATGTCCTGGACAGGATGCTGATACCAAAGGAAGCGGTTGGCATCGAAGGATCCTCCATCTATCTGCAGGAGGGTGAGGTACTGACGATTCAGGATCTGCTGTACGGACTGATGCTCCACAGCGGTAACGATGCTGCAACGGCTCTAGCGATCTATTGCGGCGGCACTGTTGAGGGCTTTGTGGAATTGATGAATGATAAAGCCCACAAATTAGGGATGACAGACACCCATTTTGAGAACCCACACGGACTGGACAGTCCGGGCCATTATTCTACAGCATCGGATATGGCCAGACTTGCAGCCTATGCTATGGACAATCCGATCTTTTCAAAAACAGTCAGCACCAAAACTGTGACTGCCGGAAAAAGGCACCTGAGAAATCACAATAAGCTTCTGTGGCGCGTAGAGGGCGCAGACGGTGTAAAAACAGGTTTTACAAAGGCGGCAGGACGGATATTGGTTTCCAGCGCTCAGCGTGATGGCAGGCGCTTGATCGCCGTTACCATGAATGATCCTAATGACTGGGCGGATCATAAGGCTTTGTTGGAGTACGGATTTACGTCTTTTCGGGTAAAAAAACTGGTGTCTGAGGGAGATTGTCTTGGTACAGTGGATGTAGCCGGTGGTGACTGCGGTTCCGTGGAGCTGCTGGCAGCGGAGGATCTCTGCTATGCCCTGGCAGAGGGAGAGAGCGTGCAGATCATTTTGCAAGGTCCTGGCTTTGTTTATGCACCTGTAGTTGAAGGTGAGGGGGCTGGCTTTGCCTGCGTCTGTGTGGATGATGCCGTTGTTGCAAAGGTGCCTCTTGTCTTCGGCACTACAGTAGAAATGCAGAAGAAACCAAAAAAGACGTTTATTCAGAAATTGTTTGGAGGCGTTGCGCCATGATGGAAAGAATTCAGAAAATTTTCTCGGCCAGAGGCATTTGCTCCAGACGCCAGGCTGAGGAATGGATCCGGGCAGGCAGAGTGTCCTGTAACGGCACTGTTTGCGCCATTGGCGATCAGGCCGACGCGGATCGGGACTGCATACTGCTGGACGGGAAACCCATCCCGTCTGCGGCAGCACCGGTCTACATAGTGCTTAATAAACCAAGAGGATATGTAACGACCCTGTCCGACGAAAAGGGCCGTAAAAATGTCACGCAGTTGGTGGAGGACTGCGGTTGCAGGGTGTATCCGGTGGGTCGACTGGATATGGACTCTGAGGGGTTACTGATCCTCACCAACGATGGGGATTTTGCAAACACTATGATGCATCCCCGGCATGAGGTTAAGAAGACCTACCGTGTAACTGTAAAGAATTTTTCACCGGAAGCAGTGGAACGACTGAAGCAACCCATTGAGCTGGACGGTTACCGAATCCGAGAACCGGAGGTCACGGTTGTGGAAACACCAAGCTCCCTCGGTGCGACAGCAATTATCACCGTAACCATTCACGAGGGAAGAAATAGACAGGTCCGCAGAATGTGTGATGCTGCGGGCATGCATGTAGTCCGATTGGTCCGGATCTCAGAAGGCTGCATACAGCTTGGCCGATTAAGACCGGGGCAGTGGAGGTATCTGACCCAGCAGGAGGTCGAGGCGCTTCAGAAGTAATTTTGCAATATTTTCTTGTTCTACTTGCAAAATTGCGTATGGTTGTGATATCATAGCATAAATATATTTTTTAGAAGGCGGTAGTATAACCATGAACAGTGATATCTTGACCATGCTCCAAAAGAAAGCCCCGTCTTTTTCCAAGGGTCAGCGGCTTCTTGCTCGATATATTACGGAATATTACGATAAGGCTGCATTTATGACAGCTAGTGTATTAGGAAAGACGGTGGGTGTTTCCGAATCTACGGTTGTCCGTTTTGCAGTGGAATTGGGTTACGACGGCTATCCCAGTATGCAAAAGGCAATGCAGGAGATGGTTCTTAACCGGTTAACCTCAGTGCAAAGACTGGGTGTCGCCAGTGACCGGATCGGTAACCAGGATGTTGTTTCCATGGTTTTGCAGTCCGATGTGGATAAGCTCCGCCAAACAGCTACCCTCCTGGACAGGGATGAGTTCAAAGCGGCAGTGGATGCGATTCTGAAGGCAAAACGGATTTACATTCTAGGTGCCCGTTCTGCTGCACCTCTTGCAAACTTTTTAGGCTACTACTTAACCTTTATGTTTAATAACGTACATATTGTTACGGCATCCGGTGCCAGTGAAATGTTTGAAAAGGTTATTGGTGCAGAATCCGGCGATGTTGTGATTGCTTTTAGCTTTCCCCGTTATTCTGCGGCCACGGTTAAGGGTGCCCAGTATTGCCGCACAACCGGCGCCACGGTAATTGGGTTTACCGATAGCAGACTTTCTCCCTTGGGACAGTATTGTGATCACGTTTTGCTTGCCAAAAGTGACATGGTGTCTGTTGTGGACTCCATTGTTGCGCCCCTGAGTGTGATCAATGCACTATTGGTAGCAGTGGCATCCGGACGTGAACAGATTCTTGCGAAGACCTTCGATTCTTTGGAGCGTGTTTGGGAAGAATATAATGTGTATGAAAAAAGAGTCGATAATCTATGAATTATGATTGTATTGTCATCGGAGGCGGACCTGCCGGCATGTTTGCGGCTATAACAGCGGCCCAGCATGGCAAGAAAGTGCTGTTGATTGAGAAAAATGACAGACTTGGAAAAAAACTACTCATAACAGGAAAAGGCCGCTGCAATGTAACCAACAACTGCAGCGCTTCAGAAGTATTGGAAAACGTACCCTGCAATGGTCGTTTTCTATTCAGTGCTATGCAGTCCTTTCCTCCTGATCGGATCATGGCATTTCTTGAGGAACACGGCTGCAAATTGAAAACGGAAAGAGGAAACCGGGTATTTCCCGTGTCCGATCAGTCCTCGTCAGTGCTTTCGTGTCTGAAAAACGTCCTTGTAGAGCGCGGTATTACAGTTGTGACAGCCTCGGCAAAGCGGATTCTTACAAAGGACGGGACGGCCTGTGGTGTTGGCACGGATCGAGGGGACTATTTCGGAAAAACTGTGATCTTAGCTACCGGCGGTGCTTCTTATCCGGCAACAGGTTCCACAGGCGATGGTTACGGCATGGCTGCGTCGTTGGGACATACCGTCGTGGAACCCAAGGGTTCCCTGGTGCCGCTGGTGTCAGAGGATCCTGCCTGCAAGAATATGCAGGGTCTAAGCCTTCGCAATGTGGCTGTTACCCTGATGGATGGGAAGAAGAAAGTCCTTTATAAGGATTTTGGAGAACTGCTCTTTACCCACTTTGGTGTGTCCGGGCCTACAGTGCTCAGTGCCAGCTCACATCTGAAGGGGGACGGTTGCTGTTTATATATTGACTTGAAGCCCGGATTGGATGAAAGCAAACTTAATAACCGGCTCCTTCGCGACCTGGAGACATACAGAAACCGATCCATGGAAAACGCACTGACAGATTTACTTCCCCGGTCCATGATTCCTGTGATATTGGACAAACTTGGCATTGACAGTCAACTTCAGGCCAACTCTCTGCGTAAAGAACAACGCAGGGCGTTGGTGGAGCTTTTAAAGGCGTATCCGGTGCCAATTTCTGGTAAACGACCTGTCTCGGAGGCAATCATTACCTCCGGAGGTATCAAGGTTTCTGAGATCAATCCCAAGACAATGGAATCTAAGATAATACCGGGTCTGTACTTTGCCGGTGAGATCATCGATTGTGATGCCTATACTGGCGGCTTTAATTTACAGATAGCCTGGGCAACTGCTTACTGCGCCGGCGTTTCCGCCAAATCATCCATTGACAAACAGACACCTGTGTAATAAAATATTTTAGGTATTTACCGTAATGAACTTTTTTGGAGGAATGGATATGTACGAAAAGCTCGTTTCTTATGCAGCGAAGCAGCTTGATATGGACCCCGAGCAAATCACACGGGAGAGCACCTTCGAAAGCCTTGGTATCGATTCATTGGATATCGTTGAAATGGTAATGGATCTGGAGACCGAGCTGGGTGTTGAGCTGGAGCTGGAAGATCAGAAGATCACTACATTCGGTGAGATGGCTGACTTCATTGAAGCAAAGCTGGGTTAATATTCATTATACCCTTGTTAATGGCTGACCGGCTTATAACAAGGTCGCACTAGTTGGGGAGTTAGCGGTGCCCTGTTACCCGCAATCCGCTATAGCGGGAATGAATTCCCACACCCGGGCAGGTTTTGTGTGCCGCAGGCCTGTGTAAGCGGTGTTGAAGGAACGGTCTTGCGCAATGAGATCCCGTGAACCATGTCAGGTGGGGAACCAAGCAGCATTAAGCGGACCTTCTCGTGTGCCGCAGGGCTGCCGTTCCCGAGTTGGCTGCACGGTTACCGGGCATTCTGCTTGTTCAAAGGTGGGTGTGCGATCTTGTTATGAGCCGGTCATATTTTGGAGGTTTCTATGTATCAAGCGTTATATAGAAAATACAGGCCTCAGATCTTTGATGATGTTGTGGGGCAGCTGGCTGTTACACAAACCCTGAAAACCCAGGTCAGTAGCGGCAAATTAAGCCATGCATATTTGTTTACCGGTTCCAGAGGAACCGGTAAGACCAGCAGCGCAAAAATTTTGGCAAAGGCTGTTAACTGTGAAAATCCCCAGGATGGAAATCCCTGTAATTGTTGTGATGCCTGCCGGGCAATTGATTCCGGCGCATGTATGGATGTGCTGGAAATTGATGCTGCATCTAACAACGGTGTGGATAATGTCAGAGATTTAAGAGATGATGCAATCTATACGCCTTCCCAGGTACGGATGCGTGTGTATATCATTGATGAGGTACACATGCTCTCCATCTCTGCATTCAATGCACTTTTGAAGATTATTGAGGAACCGCCGGAGCACCTGCTGTTTATTTTGGCGACAACAGAGCTTCACAAGGTACCTGCAACCATTTTGTCCCGGTGCCAGCGATTTTCCTTCCGCAGAATCAGCCAGGAGGATATTGCAGCACGGTTGCAATTTGTTGCATATCAGGAAAACATTGATATGGATGATTCTGCAGCCAGTGTCCTTGCCCGACTTGCTGACGGAGGCATGCGTGACGCCTTAAGCCTGTTGGATCAATGTGCATCAGCAACAGCCGGTGAATTGACTGCCCAGCGGGTCTATGCCTGCTTGGGTATTGCCGGTATTCAGGAAAGCGGAAAGCTAATGCATGCAATCGCTGACCATGATACCACTACTGCGCTGATATTAATGAACAGGCTGTATGCCGAAGGTAAGGATATGGGTGCGCTATTGGATGAACTTGCCTGCCTGGTCCGTGATTTTATGATTCTTAAAACAGCCCCTAAGGAGGGGATAGCTTTGCTTTCCGGCGTGGGAGCAGATGCGGATATGGGTGCGTTAGCCGAAAAGTTTTCCACCGGGGAGCTTGTTCGTATGATGAACCTGATTCAAGGCACTATCTCCGGCTTTAGCCGTAGCGAGAGCAGGCGTCTGGATGCAGAGTTGTGTGTGATTTGTATGTGCCAGCCCGAGTTGGATACGGATCTGGAATCCATCATTGCAAGGGTAACGCGATTGGAAGATCAGATTCGTTCCGGCAGCTTTACGGTGAATACAACAGTTTCCACAAAGATGGCAGCGGAAACAGAACCCAGTGTTGCCGTGCATCAGATTGAGGAAGAACCCTTGCAGGATTCTGAATCGACCGAGGGTGCGTTCACAGACGAAGCACCTGTTGGCTTTTGGACGGATGTGGCATGTGCGGTACGCAAAGAGCTGTTGCCGGGTGTTTCCGGTTTCTTTGCTGTGTCCCCCAATGCACCGCTGAAAGGAGTTCTGAAAGGAAATAAACTGCTGCTTGTATGTCAGAACCGTTTTGTAACGGAGATTGTAAACAATCCTGAGATTCTGGCGTTAGTTGCCAGTAAGGCATCTGCTTTGCTTGGCAGACAGCTTCGAGTGGTTGTCACCGATCAGACTATGCAGGAAAGCCATGGTGAGCAAATAGAGCAGTTGCTCCAGTTTGGCAGAGAACACAGTGATGTAATCAACATCAAACACGCAGACTGAGCTTTGGTTTGCAATGATTTATTGAGAACAGGAGACAAGAATATGGCAAAAGGTGGATTCCGGGGAATGCCCGGTGGTGGCAATCAGGCTGCCATGATGAAGCAGGTTCAAAAGATGCAGCAGGAGATGCTGCGTATGCAGGAGGAAATGGAGACTAAGACATATTCTGCTGCTGCCGGTGGTGGCATGGTTAAGGCTACTGTGAATGGGAAGCACGAGGTTGTCAGTATTCAGATCAATCCTGAAGCGGTAGATCCTGATGATGTGGAGATGCTGCAGGATATGGTCGTAGCTGCAGTGAATGAAGCCATGCGTGTTGCTGAAAAGGATTCTGCTGACAATATGGCCCGTCTGACCGGTGGACTTAACCTCGGCGGATTGTTTTAAGGAGTCGATATGCATTATTTTCCGGCTGCTTTACAGGATCTTTCGGATCATTTTGCCCGGCTTCCCGGTGTGGGTGGCAAAACCGCACAGCGTTTGGCCTTTCATGTACTGGAAATGCCTATGGAGGATGCTCAGGCTTTTGCCGATGCGATCATAGAGGCTAAGAACACAGTACATGCATGCCCTGTATGTCAGAATTTGACAGACCGTGCGCTTTGTCCCATCTGTGATGACGATATGCGCGATCAAAGTCTTATCTGTGTGGTGGCAGAGCCAAAGGATGTGATTGCCATGGAGCGCTCCAGGGAGTTCATGGGTGTTTACCATGTGCTCCACGGCGTGATTTCTCCGCTGAACCATGTGACACAGGATGACATCCGTGTGAAAGAGTTACTGCAGCGTATTGCTGCCGGTAGCGTTCGGGAAGTAATCATGGCAACCAACCCTGACACGGAAGGCGAAGCAACGGCAATGTATATTTCCCGACTGCTTCGTCCTATGGAAGTAAAGGTGACAAGACTGGCTTACGGCATCCCGGTTGGCAGTCAACTGGAATATGCCGATGAAGTCACGCTCTCCCGGGCCCTGGAAGGAAGACAAGAGATATAAAATATGCACCGCACTTGCCTTTGAAGTGCGGTGCATTTACTTTTACAGAGCGAGTTTTAGATCGTTTTCTTTGATCCAGCCCCATTTACGCAGCAGCAGTCCGAAGAACCATGTGAGGACAGCCGGCAGAATAAAGCAGATTAGGATCAGCCCGATCCAATCCCACGGGGTGATAGCAGCTTTTGCTCCGGAGGCCACGTCATTGACCCATCCGGTGTACACGCCAATCTGACCCACAAAGCCGCAGGTTCCCATACCGGAGGAAACCGCAGCACCATTCATCTCAAGCTTGAAGACGCAGGTGGCCAATGGGCCTGTGATGGCAGACGCCAGAATAGGGGGAATCCAAACCCTTGGATTTTTTACAATGTTGGGCATCTGCAGCATGCTGGTACCGATACCTTGTGCAACCAGTCCGCCCCAACGATTTTCCCGGAAACTCATGATGGCAAATCCAACCATTTGTGCGCAGCATCCGGCAACCGCAGCGCCGCCAGCCAACCCGGTAAGCCCCAAGGCAGCACAAATAGCTGCGGAACTGATAGGTAGTGTCAACGCAATGCCAACGATCACGGAAACAAGAATGCCCATAATGAACGGCTGCTGATAGGTGGCCCACTGTATGGCATCACCAACAGCGGAGGCTGCAGCGCCGATGGGCTTTGCAATCAGAGACGCTAAACCAACGCCAATCAGAATCGTAACAATCGGTGTAAGCAAAATATCAATTTTTGTTTCTTTTGAAATCAGCTTTCCACATTCACACGCGACGATCGCAACGAAATATACAGCAAGTGGACCACCGGCGCCGCCCATGGTGTTTGCTGCAAAGCCAACGGGAATCAGCGAAAAAAGGACAAGGGGGGGACAGTGGAGAGCATAGCCAATGGCAATGGCGATTCCGGGCCCCACCATGGCGAATGCCAGACCGCCAATGGTATAATGAACAGCTCCTTCACCGGATTCGATGGTTGCAATGGTATCATTGAGAAAACCAATATTGAATTGTTGTCCGATTGTGTTTAAGATTGTGCCGACCAAAAGAGTGCAGAATAGGCCCTGTCCCATGGCCCCAAGGGCATCAATACCATATCGCTTGCCAGAAAAAATGATGTCCTTTTTCTGTAAAAATCTACGTACTTTTCCCATGATTTATACTCCTATGTTATAGTTTGGCGTAAGTCTTATCCAGAAAGCGCTGAGTAGTAATGACTGCCCGTTTATGAGTGCCTTCTCCAATTAGCCCTGCTTCATCAAAGGCTGATAGATGGAAGGTAATCACACTGCCTTCCACTTCTGTGACCTCTGCTTCGGCCCAGACCTCCAGTCCCACCGGTGTAGCGGACAGGTGCTTGATGTTCAGTTCCATACCTACCGAGGTTTTCTCTTCGGGCAGGGCGGCGCTGATCGCCTCGCAAGCAGCACCTTCCATCAGTGCAACCATACAGGGGGTGGCGTATACAAGCAGGCTACCGGAGCCCACCTCACAAGCGGTGTCTTCCCGCTCAACCAGTGTGGAAACCTTGCCTTTCATTCCAACAGTTATTTCCATTTTTTATCCCTCCAATTGAGTAAAATATATCCCATGTTTCTTGTGTTGTCAATAAAAAGTGTTGCTATTTGATAAAAAAGGACTTATAATAAAGCCAAATATGAAAAGAGGTGTCGACCATGACAAACAAAAAGCTGAATCTTACCATGCTGTGTGATTTTTATGAGCTCACCATGGGTAACGGTTATTTTGAAAATGGTTATAAGGACAGAATTTGTTACTTTGACGTGTTTTTCCGTCAATGTCCGGACGGGGGCGGATTTGCTATTGCCGCCGGCTTGGAACAAATCGTCCAGTACATTCAGGAACTTCACTTTGATAAAGAAGACATTGATTATCTGCGCGGACGCAATATGTTTAGTGAGGAATTTCTGAAGTATCTGGAGAATTTCCGGTTCACCGGTGATATCTGGGCCGTTCCTGAGGGAACGCCGATCTTCCCCAAGGAGCCCATCATGACGATCCGTGCCCCTGCCATTGAGGCACAGTTGATTGAAACGTTCATACTTCTGTCTGTGAACCATCAGAGCCTGATTGCCACGAAAGCCAATCGCATCGTCCGTGCAGCTGGTGGGCGTACCGTTTTGGAATTTGGTTCCCGGAGAGCCCAGGGTGCAGATGCGGCTATCCTTGGCTCCAGAGCGGCATATATTGGTGGTTGTAACGGCACGGCTTGTACGATTTCCGACCAGCTATTTGGCGTTTATGCCGGTGGCACCATGGCCCATGCCTGGGTGCAGATGTTCGATACAGAGTACGAGGCATTCAAGGCTTACTGTGAAATGTACCCCAACAATGCAACACTGCTTGTTGACACATACAACACACTGAAATCCGGTGTTCCCAATGCCATCCGTGCATTTAATGAAGTATTGAAGCCGATGGGTATCAAAAAATGTGGTATTCGTCTGGATTCCGGTGATATTGCGTATTTGTCCCAAAAAGCACGTAAAATGCTGGATGATGCCGGTTGGACCGAGTGTCAGATTTCTGCATCCAACTCCCTGGATGAATATATTATTCAGGATCTGCTTCGGCAAGGTGCGAAGATTGACATGTTCGGTGTGGGTGAGCGTCTTATCACTGCAAAGAGTGAACCTGTTTTCGGCGGTGTGTATAAGCTGGCTGCCATTGAGAATGATGATGGTACAGTTCAGCCTAAAATCAAGATCTCCGAAAATACCGGTAAGATCACCAATCCCCACTTCAAGAAGTTATACCGGTTCTATGGCAACGACACCGGCAAGGCCATTGCAGACTATCTGACTGTCTATGACGAGACAGTAGACGACAGTGGTGAACTTGAGATATTTGATCCCGAAGCCACCTGGAAGACAAAAACTGTTTATAACTTTACCGCCAGGGAGCTGCAGGTTCCCATCTTCAAAAATGGTGAGCTTGTATACCAGTGTCCCGACTTGCAGCAAGTCCGCGCATACTGCCTGGAGCAGGTAGATACCCTTTGGGACGAAGTGAAGCGCTTTGATAATCCCCATACCTACTATGTGGACCTGTCTAAAAAGCTGTGGGATATCAAGTACGGTCTGCTGAAGGATAAAGGAATGTAACGAATAGCTGTTTCGGAAATTGTCAAGGAGACTGTAATGGGCGATTGTAAGCAGTGGGTGCTGTATATACTGGAGTGTAAGAACGGTTCTTTATATACAGGAATCACAAACGATTTGGAAAAACGCCTGGCTGCCCATCGGTCCGGCAAGGGAGCGAAATATACCAAGGGCAGAGGCCCCCTCACATTACGCTATGTGGAACATTGTCAGGACCATTCCCGTGCATTACGTAGAGAATATCAGGTAAAGGCTCTGACAAAAGATGAAAAACTAGATCTATGTAAAACATTCGCGCTTGACGAGGTGAAATAGATTGCAGTATTTTTTGGATACAGTGGAGACTGTTCCCGAAGGTTTAGGCTTTGTACATTTTGGACCTATGCATTTTGCGTGGCTTGTCTTTGGCGTGCTGATTACCCTGGCCAATTGCCTTTGGTATCGGCGCCTTGGAGCCGTTGGTAGACGTCGCTGGAAGAAAAATGTGGCATTGCTGATCATTGCAGATGAGCTGTTTAAAATGGCAATGCTGGCCCTTGGTGGCAGATATACATTGAGTTACCTTCCGCTTCATTTGTGCAGCATTAATATTTTCATCATCGCAATCCACGCCTGGAAGCCCTCCAAGATCTTGAGCGGATTTTTATATACGGTTTGTATACCTGGTGCGATCGCTGCGATGCTGTTCCCAACATGGACATCACTGCCATTGGGTAACTTTATGCATTTGCACAGCTTTACCGTGCATATTTTGCTGGCAATGTATCCGATTGTGCTGACAGCCTCCGGGGAGCTTTCCCCCAGCGTCAAGCAGTTGCACAAGTATTTGCTGCTGTTGGTGGCAATGGTAATTCCCATCTACGGTATCAACCTTCTGCTGGATACGAATTTCATGTTTTTGATTTCTGCTGATCCGGGAAACCCCTTGTATATGTTTGAACAGCTGTGGGGAAATCATTTACTGGGATTTCCTGTTCTGATTGGTGCAGTAATGGTCGTTATGTATGCACCACTGATCTTTTTCCGCATTATAAAAAGAAGAGAAATATGAAAAATCCGGTGCAAATGCACCGGATTTTTTACGTTGTCATGTATATGGGTTACAATTGGGTAAGTCCTGCGTCTATCAGCTTTTGCAGGCTCATAAGAATGCCGAACTTTGCGTGAAGCCAGGTGAGACCGCCCTGGAAATACACCGCATAGGGAGGACGTATGGGTCCGTCAGCGGATAGTTCAATGGAGGAGCCCTGCACAAAAGCACCGGCAGCCATAATGACCTTATCGTTATAGCCGGGCATGTCCCAAGGCAGGGGAGTAGCAAAGGAATCCACAGGTGCTGCAGCCTGTATACCCTTACAGAATGCCACCATGCCTTCCTCACTTTTCAATTCTACTGCCTGGATGATATCGTGACGGCTTTCATTGGCATTAGGTACACAACGAAATCCCAGGGGTTCGTAGAGATTTGCGGCAAAAATTGCGCCTTTTTCTGCACCGGCAACCACCGTTGGGGCAAGGAAAAAGCCTTGGAACAGTGCAGGCATCAAGCCCAGATTTGCACCCACTTCCTGGCCCAGTCCGGGTGCAGAGAGCCTATAGGCACAGCGGCTTACGCAGTTCTTCGTTCCGCAGATATATCCACCGATTGGAGCAAGACCACCACCGGGGTTCTTGATCAGTGAGCCTACTACCATATCGGCACCCACATCCGAGGGTTCTATGGTTTCCACAAATTCTCCGTAGCAATTATCTACCATGCAAATTACGTCGGGTTTTATATTTTTGACAAACGCAATCAGTTCTCCGATCTGTGAAACAGAGAAGGTGGGGCGTGTGGCATAACCCTTGGAGCGCTGAATGGTCACCAGCTTTGTCTTACTGTTAATTGCCTTACGAATTCCCTCATAATCAAAAGAGCCGTCCTCCAGCAAATCCACCTGTCGATAGCTGACACCGTATTCCTTCAGTGAACAGGGACTTTCCCGGATACCAATGACCTCCTGCAGGGTGTCATAGGGCGTACCAACAGGGGAGAGTAGCTCATCACCTGGCAGCAGATTGGCAGACAGGGCAACTGTCAGTGCATGAGTGCCACAGGTGATTTGGGGCCGCACCAATGCGGCCTCTGTATGGAACACATCTGCATAGACACGTTCCAGGTTATCTCTGCCTACATCGTCATAACCGTAACCTGTGGTCGCGGCGAAGCAGGCAGCGGATACACGATTCTTTTGCATGGCAGATAATACTTTTGTCTGGTTGTACTCTGCAATGCGATCGATCTCAGCAAAGCGCTGCGTCAATTTTTCAATGGTTTTTTCACCATAGGCATAAACCCCGGAGGATAATCCCATTTGGCTGTAAAGCTCCAATAATTCGTTCATTGTATGTCTCCTGTATCTTGTTACTTTAATCCCTTCTTCTGCGTCCGCCGCCGAAAAGGGTAATCAATCGAAGCAGTTGGGCAAAGGATACCGCAGTAGCAGCCAAATATGTCATAGCGGCTGCAGTAAGGGTTTTTCTAGCACCGCGTATTTCTTCGTCTGTTAGAATGTCACATTCTCTGATTGCATTGAGTGCTCTGCGACTTGCGTTAAACTCCACAGGCAGCGTTACCAGTTGTAATAGAAGGGTCAGTGCAAAGCAGGCGATGCCGATATATACCACTGTTTTGGAGAAATAGCCCAGGGATGAAAACAGAACACCCAACAGAATCAATGGCATGGCAAGTCTGGAGCCGATGTTAGTGATGGGGATTATAGCACTGCGGACCTTGATCGGAATATAATTTTCGCTGTATTGTACAGCATGTCCGGCTTCATGGCAAGCAACGCCAATGGCGGCAGTGGCAGCGCTGTCATAAACACTGTCCGACAGCCGAATCACATTGGCCCTGGGATCATAATGGTCTGTAAGTTTTCCGGAAACGCGCTGTATCTGCACATCGGTAACACCGTAACGTTGCAGTACCCGTTGTGCGGCCTGCGCACCGGTTATATGCCGATGGGATATTTGATTGGAATATTTTTTGAATGTGTTGTTTACCAGCGCACTTGCCATTAATGAGAGAATAATAAAGGGCAGGACATAGACCAAATATGTCCAGTCAAAGCCATAGTAGAAGTATGGCATAGGTTACCTCCTTGATTATATATCCGATGGCTCCATTGCTTCATGAAGCTTATCGGTAATTGCGTCCCGGAAAATAGAAAACGCCTGGGTATGGAGGGTCTCAAGGGCGCCTGCGGCGTAGTTTACCGGTACATTTCCGTTCATAAACAGATCTTGATCAAAAATAAACTTCACTTCGCCGTCTTCTACACCGCCTCGTTTTACAAGGCCGGGACCTGCATGAATCTTCCCACGGCAACCGCCTCGGAGGGACAGTTCAGAATCCACACTGCTTCTGCCGACAGCTGTTTCTGCCAGTTCCTCATCACAGAGCAGCCCAAGGTAGG
Source organism: Faecousia sp. (assembly GCA_045537615.1). GTDB lineage: Bacteria > Bacillota > Clostridia > Oscillospirales > Oscillospiraceae > Faecousia. The sequence continues at coordinate 54,247 of JAZSPV010000003.1, forward strand.
GTTCGCGGAACATCTCGCGAAAAGGAACGTCATCCAACGATAACTGTTTTCTGGAGAAGAAATTTAGATAGCGAAGACCAATCCGTTCAAAATAAGCCGGATTATAGGTTTTGATAAAGGCAGCCAAGGGCATATCCAACCTTTTTGCGAAGGTTTCCCAGCTGGTGTAGCGGCTGCAGGATAGTGAAATGAATCGACTGGTCAGGTTAATCCGCCAAACGTTATCCTGCGTTGCAAACTGGTGGTTTTGTACGGACGAAGGGTTTGCCTGACCAGCACCAAAGGATGGTGCAGGCGTTTCTGTGCGAACCGTGTATTTAGGATATTCAGCCCGTATCAGTTCCTGGAAATCTGCAGGTGGTTTTGCGTTGATAGTAAGGATGTCAGGAAAACGCAGCTGGCAGATCACTTCTGCTAACTGATTGTTGCTGTAAATGCAACGGGGTTCCTGTGAAAACATATTATCCCTCATTTCACTTTATTATGTGTATTATACCGATTCTTTTCTTAAAAGGCAAGGCAAATACAAATGAACAGGAAAACTTTACAATCCGTTAATTTCCGTGTATAATGCCATAAAAGGAGATGGTATTTATAAATGGAATTTTTATACTTACTTGAACGTATCAGAGTACCGGCGCTGGACGAACTGATGCTGCTGATCACGAGGTTTGGGGAAGAATTGCCTTTTATGGCGATTGGTCTGGTATTGTTTTGGTGTGTCGATAAGCATAAAGGTTATTTTGTTTTGTCAGTAGGGTTTATTGGTACGTTGTTCAATCAGTTTATGAAGCTATGGTTCCGCGTGCCCCGGCCCTGGGTACTGGATCCGGAGTTTAAGGCGTTGGATAAAGCCGTGCCCGCTGCAAGCGGTTACAGCTTCCCCAGTGGACATACCCAGTGTGCTGTTGGTACTTTTGGCGGTATTGCTTGGACTGTAAAGGACCGCTTTATTCGTATTGCTGCAATTTGTTTGGCAGTTTTGGTTCCGTTCTCACGGATGTATTTGGGTGTACATACACCTCTTGATGTTTTTACTGCCGCTGCAATGGCATGTGTCCTTTTGGTATTATTTAAGCCGTTGTTACTGGGTAGTTCCTCCAGAGCAAAATTATTGCTTATGCTGGGAATGACATGCACTGCTGTCGCGTATCTGCTCTTTGTGAATCTGTACCATTTTCCTGAGAATATTGATCTGGAAAACCTTTTATCCGGCACAGAAAACGCTTATACACTTATGGGAACGATGTTGGGTATGTTGACGGTGTATATTTTGGATGAATACTGGATAAAATTTCCTACGAAAGCAGTTTGGTGGGTACAAATCATTAAGGTTTTTGCAGGCATTTGTTTGGTTCTTGCTGTAAAGGAGGGCCTGAGAACACCTTTGGCAGCCTTGCTTGGCGAATATCCTGGCCGCTTAGTGCGTTACTTCCTTATGGTAGTGGTTGCCGGCTTTATTTGGCCGCTGTTTTTTAAACTGTTTTCAAAAATCGGTAACAGGGAGTAATTTATTTGATTATCCTCTTTGCTATTTTTACAGTTGTTATCTTGCTTTTTGTCAGCGGAGCCTATGTTTTTCTGGTGGCATGTGTTCGCAGAAAGGAATTACCCTGGCTTGTAAAAGAGGAACTGGAAAAAACGCCCTTTGGCAGGTTTTACGAATGCATCGTTGCAGCAGATCAGTGGCTCAAGGACCATGACGCACAAAGTGTTTGGATCACCTCAGATGACGGTTTAAAACTCCACGGCTTATGGGTACCGGCAGAGAATCCAAAGGGTACAGTGCTGTTGGTGCACGGTTATCGCAGCTCAAAGCTAATGGACTTCGGTGTTGCATTTCCTTATTATCACGAAAAGGGTTTCAACCTGCTGATTCCCGATCAGAGAGCGCATGGAAAGAGCCAGGGACGGTATATTACCTTCGGCGTAAAGGAATCCGGCGATATGCTTCACTGGATCGATTTTCACAACGCTCACTACGGAATGCAGCCTATGCTTTTGAGCGGTATGTCCATGGGGGCATCTACCGTCATGTTTCTGGCAGATGCAGAATTACCAAGGAATGTAAAGGGACTGATTACCGATTGCGGCTATACCTCTGCCAATGAGATTATCGCTTCTGTATTCCGTCGTGTCATTCATTTCCCGGCCGGTCCTGTCATGTGGAGCGCTGATCTGTTTGCCAGAATTTTTGCCGGTTTTTCATTTTATGAGAAGAACACAGTCAAAACTCTGAGAAAAAATAGGCTACCGATTTTGATTGTCCACGGAGCCCAGGATACCTTCGTTCCATGTGAGATGTCTAGAAGGAGCTACGGGGCCTGTGCAGGGCAGAAAAAGCTGCTTCTGATTGATGGGGCAGATCATGGCGTGAGCTTTCTTGTGGACCACAGGCGCTATACAGCGGCTGTCGAAGCGTTTATATCGGTTTGTATTCCCAAATCATCATAGAGAAAGAGGCATAACAATGGAAATAATACGTGTTAAAAAATTGAAGGAAGGGGCGTTGCTGCCTACATACGGTTCAAATGAGGCAGCTGGCGCGGATTTGTATGCATGTCTGGAGGAACCAGTAACCATACAACCGGGGGAGGCTGCATGGATTCCTACAGGTATTGCCTTGGAGGTCCCCAAGGGATGTGCAGGTTTAATTTATGCAAGAAGCAGTCTAGGCGTTAAAAGGGGATTGGCTCCTGCCAATAAAGTTGGTGTGGTAGATAGTGATTACCGCGGAGAAATCTGCGTTGTGCTACTAAACCACGGAAAGGTGCCACAAACTATTGAAAACGGCGAGCGCGTGGCTCAGTTTGTAATCACTCCCGTTCTGACACCGGCCTACGAGGAAGTATCGGAGCTGACGGATACTTGCCGCGGTGTTGGTGGCTTCGGTTCTACTGGTAAATAAAAGGATGCGACCCCCTCCTGCCAACAGGAGGGGGTCAGTTTCTTAGTAGAAAAGAAGGTCGGAGTATGTCGGGTATGGCCAGTAGGATTTTGCAGTAAGTTTTTCAAGGAAATCAGCGTCCTTACGAACGGCCTGCATATCCGGCACGATCACATCGCTGTAGTAATCCATGGCAAGCCTGCTGTCATTGGGTACATTCTTTAAATCTCTGTAAAGCTGTTCGCTGTTCTCATACAGGCTGTCACAGCGCTGAGAGATTCTGGAAACAAGGGAAACCTCGACTGCAGACTTGATCTGTCCGGCGGTTGCTTCTCGTTTCTGATTGATACCGCAAGCAAGGTCAGAGGAGTAGCGCATGGCTGCAGGTAAGATCTGATGCATAACCATATCCACCATGGTACGGGCTTCAATGTTGATTAGCTTGTTGTAGGATTCCAGAAGAATTTCATATCTTGCCCGGAATTCCTGCTCGGTGTAGACGCCGTGTCGCGTCACCAAATCAATATTCTTATGACTGATAAATGTGGGCAGCGCCTTCGCGGTGGAGGGCAAGTTGCTCAATCCACGTCTGGCGGCTTCTTCCTCCCATTCGCGAGAGTAGCCGTTGCCATTGAATATGATCCGCTGATGCTGCGTGAAGGTGTCACAGACCAGCTTCTGCAGAGTCGCGTCAAAATCCTCCGCCTGCTCCAAAATCTGTGCAAATTTACTCAGTTCCTCAGCCATAATGGTGTTGAGAATAATATTCGGTCCTGCAATGGACTGGGAAGAGCCCAGCATGCGGAACTCAAACTTATTACCGGTAAAAGCAACAGGGGAGGTACGGTTTCGGTCCGTGGTATCCTTGGGAAGAACAGGCAGGAAATCCACGCCGATCCGCATCATGGTCTTTTCGGGATTGGTGTACTTTGCACCGTCGATAATGGACTGTACAACGGCCTCTAATTCATCGCCGAGGAAAATAGAGATGATGGCAGGAGGGGCCTCGTTGGCGCCAAGACGATGGTCGTTGCCGGCAAAAGCAACGGTACAGCGCAACAATTCCTGATACTCATCCACGCCTTTGATAAAGGCAGCCAAGAACACAAGGAACTGAGCATTCTGCCTGGGTGTCTTACCTGGGTTAAAAAGGTTTTTGCCGGAATCTGTACACAAAGACCAGTTATTGTGCTTACCGGAGCCGTTGACACCTGCAAAAGGCTTTTCGTGAAGCAGACACACTAGGTCATGCTTGGCAGCACACTTCTTCATGACCATCATAGTCAACTGGTTTGCGTCGCAGGCACTGCTGGCATCTGTGTAAATTGGAGCAAGCTCATGCTGGCAAGGAGCGCCCTCATTGTGCTTCGTTTTAGAAAGGACGCCTAACCGCCACAACTGCTCATCCAAATCACGCATAAATTTGGATACCCGCGTGCGGATATTTCCAAAATAATGATCGTCCAGTTCCTGGCCTTTAGGAGGATTGGCACCGAAAAGTGTGCGACCGGTCAGCCGAAGATCCTCGCGCTGAGCATAGATGCTTTTGGGAATCAGAAAATATTCCTGCTCTGCGCCTACAGAAACACGCACATGCTGCGTCTCTTCGTCACCGAAGAGGCGCAGGATACGAACAGCCTCCCGGGAAACTTCGTCAATGGAGCGCAGAAGCGGAGTTTTTTTATCCAGCGCTTCTCCTGTATAGGAGAAAAAGCAAGTGGGAATATAGAGACTGCCATCCTTCACAAAGGCAAATGCAGCAGGATCCCATGCCGTATAGCCACGGGCTTCAAACGTAGCACGCAGTCCACCGGAGGGGAAGGAGGATGCGTCCGGTTCGCCGCGAACAAGCTCCTTGCCGGAGAATTCCATGATTACTTTACCCTCGCCGATGGGAGTGATAAATGAATCGTGTTTCTCCGCAGTGATTCCGGTCATAGGCTGGAACCAGTGGGTATAGTGGGTTGCACCCTTTGCGGTGGCCCATGTCTTCATTGCCTCTGCAATTTCATTTGCTACATCCAGTGGCAGGGCAGTGTTGCTTTCGATACAATGCTTCCATGCGTTATAAACAGCAGGTGCCAGCGTCTCCTTCATTTTGGATTCGTTGAACACATCACAGCCGAAGATATCGGGTACATGAATCATTTGGTCCATACGGATCGTCCTTTCGATCTCAAAGAATAATAATTCAAAATAATTTTATGCGAAAATCTGGAAAAAAGCAAGAGTTGGAAACGTATAAATACTGCAATAAAACAGGTTAATACTTGTATATTGCAACGAAATCCTGCTTCCAAAATAAAATTAGGAAAATCTTATTGTGTTTTTGGTGGATTAGCGCTATAATATAGCAGTTAATTCCAATTAAGAGGAAGGTAGATTTTATGCGTTATACAGATATGTCCCGTAAAGAATTGCTGCAGGAATTTGAAGCGGTTAATAAGCATTTTCAGGATTGTAAGAGCATGAATCTGAAGTTGAATATGGCTCGAGGAAAGCCCTCCAAGATGCAGCTTGACACCGTCAGTGATATTCTGCAGAGCGTTCAGACGGTTGAAGACTGCATTGTTGACGGTGTTGACACCCGTAATTATGGCGAGCTGTCTGGTTTGCAGTGTGCTAAGGAGTACTGGGCGGATGTTCTGGACTGCAAAGCATCTCAGGTGTTTGTTGGTAGCACCTCCAGTTTAAATTTTATGTTTGATGTGATTGCCCGTGCATACAGTCACGGTCTTTTACACAGTGAGCGTCCCTGGTGCAAGGAAGAAGTGGTAAAGTTCCTGTGTCCAAGCCCTGGCTATGACCGCCATTTTACGGTTACGCAGTTCTTTGGTGCGGAACTGATTACGGTGCCCATGACAGCAACCGGTCCTGATATGGATATGGTGGAGGAGCTTGTCAAGGATCCTCAGGTTAAGGGTATCTGGTGTGTACCGAAGTATTCCAATCCCGACGGTATCATCTATTCTGACGAGACCATTCGTCGCTTTGCAGCTTTGAAGCCCGCTGCACCTGACTTTGCAATTATGTGGGATAATGCTTATTGCATCCACGAATTCGAGGGTGAGTACGTACCGTTCCCCGATATTATCAGCCTGTGTGAGCAGGCCGGAAATCCGGATATGGTCTATGAGTTTGCGTCTACTTCCAAGATCACTCTGGCTGGCGGCGGCATCTCTGTTATGGCAACATCTGAGGCAAATATTGCTTACTTCACAAAGTTGTTTGCCTCTCAGATGATTTCTTATGATAAGGTCAATCAGCTGCGCCATGTCCGTTATCTGAAGAACAAGGCCCACACAATCGAAATTATGAAGCGCCATGCTGCGATTCTCGGTCCAAAGTTTGCTGTTGTTGCCGATATATTGGACTGTGAGATCAAGCCACTTGGCTTTGCCAACTGGAACCGTCCCAAGGGTGGCTACTTTGTGAGCTTTAACACCATGCCCGGTACCGCAAAGCGCGCTTTGGCACTGTGTAAGGAAGCCGGTGTTGAAATGACACCTGCCGGCGCAACCTATCCCTATGGTAATGATCCTCAGGACAGCAATATCCGCATTGCACCCAGTCTGCCTCCTGTGGCTGAGCTGGAGCAGGCTATGGATGTTTTCTGCACCTGCATTAAGCTTGCTGCATTGGAAAAGCTTCTCGGTTGATTCTGAATTTAAAAACAGCCGTAGAAAGCTCTGCGGCTGTTTTTTATGAAAAGCCGGATAGGAGGTGTTCTTTCTGCCAAGGAAAATTATGGACTTTTTTCACCGTCATAAGGGGATCATAATATACATTTTTTTCGGTGGATTGACAACCGTTGTAAATTATCTTGTATATTATCCTCTATACAATCTATGCAACATGCCGGCCACTGCTGCAAATGTGATCGCATGGGCTGTTTCCGTGCTTTTTGCCTATCTTACAAATAAGCCTTTTGCGTTTCAGAGCTATGATTGGTCTTTGAAGAAGGTTATTCCTGAATTTGGTAAATTTACAGCTAGCCGAATTGGCTCCGGTGCAGTGGAGACGTTGATTCTTTATTTGATTGTAGATGTATTTTCCTATAATGGGAATATTTTTAAAGTACTCGTTAGTGTGCTTGTGGTCATCCTCAATTATCTTGCAAGTAAATATCTTGTTTTTAAAAAGTAAAACACCACCCACCGGAATGTTCTCGGTGGGTGGTTCTGTTTAGCAGGGAACGTTGGGGTCATTCAATTCTTTTACCCGTTGCTCGTAGGCCGCCATGGCCGCATCTCGATAGGCAGCCTGGGCGTTTGCACCGGTCAGCCCAATCAAGTATTCACAGAAGAGGGGATTCAGGGGTAATATCGGCCCAATGATCTGTGTACAGATCAGGTTGTTTTTTCTCAAGCCCTCCAGGTTGGAGCTCCTGTTGATGCCGATACCTCGTTGACACTTTACAAAGTAGTTTTCCGAATTGTCACCGTAAATCATACTGAATTGGGAGCGGAAGCCTACAATATCAAAGTCTTCAAGCTTTGCCAGGACTTTACCGTTGTACCGGTCGAACAGATCAGTTTTGACTGTCATATCAAATATCCCCAGACCTTGGGTTTCGATTCCTTCAGTCAGATACATGATCTGCTTACAAAAGATCTCGCCTGCATTCCCTGTGGCCAGGATCGGCGTTCCTTTATCAATCAGGCGCAGGAGTGCTTCTTTGTAAGGAAGGAGTTTTTCAATCACTCTTCGTTGGACGGATTCACTCATGCCACCGATATAGATCATATCAGGGTCGTGATCTGCAAAGTAAGGAGTGTCTGTCAGTTTGGTGCGGATAAATTGGGCATCCGGCAGAGTTGCCTGCAGGTAAGAGATGTTTTCACCGTCGCCGTAAAGATTACAGGATTCCGCAAACAGGATTTCAATTACCATGGCTTTCTCCTTTCTTCAAAGCGATCAGTCTGTTTTTAATCGTTTCCGCATCGTCCGGTCGGTAAAGGTCGTGCAGGATATAAATATTCTTACTGATTTGTGTGTCTAAAAGGTCTACCGTATCCGTGCAACTTTCTGTAATGGATATTTTTTCAGCGGGGATTCCAGCCAGCAGTGCGCGCAATAGGTGATCTTTGCATCTGGGACCGCCAAAGATGATCTGCTTGATCGAGGAATCTGACAGGCATGTATAGTCACTGTCGAATAACCAGCATGTGTTTTCCGTGTCATTGTGGTTGTCTTTTTTGTCGTCTACAATTATAATTGCGCATTTGTTGTCAACCGGGGCTTTGGCTACATAATCATAGCAGCGTCCACAGGCAATTGGATTCTGTCCTTTTGCCATAAGCATGGTGATGTTCATATCACCGGCGCTGAACTCCTGAAAACGGGTCTGTACGATTTTTGCCCGGGAGAAGCCCTTGGATATTTGCTCGTAGGTTATTCCTAATTCGCTGAGTACTGCAATGACTGCAGCAGAATTGTAGATATTTACGATATTATCATTCACTAATCGATAGGTATTCTCCTGTCCGTCGTGACGTACGGTGAAGGTTTTGTTATCCCAATCTATATCTGTAACTGCATAGTTGGGAAGAGGGGACTTCTGTCCGCAAGCGGGACAATAATGGCGGCCAATATGGTTATAGCGTATATATTCACTTTCCAATAGTTCACCGCAAGCAGGACAATATACAATATCCCGGATGTGAGGAATAATCAAGTTTTCCGGCTTTTCTGCTTCCAAACCAAAGTATATACGGCTTTGTTCGGGGGCGCCTAGGGATGCGGCGTTCAGATCGTCAGCATTTAAAATCAGCTTCGTTGAAGAGGGAAGTGCCTTATTGATAATAAAGCTGATAAACTCAGTATGAGCATTTCTCTTTAGAGAATCGCGCATAATATTATTGCATACGAGGTAATCAGGCTTCAGATAAGGATAAATCAGCAAAGAACTACGTTCATCCACCTCCAGAACCGCAATGTCCTTTATAGGTTTACCAAGGAATGTACAGTCTTCAATCAATGCTGAGATAACACCCGCCTGAACGTTGGAGCCAAAGCTGTTGTTGGTGATGCTGTAACCGTTCTCCTTTAATATGGATGATAGCAGATTACTGACGGTTGTTTTGCCATTTGTTCCGGTGACTGCGATTACGGTTTTGGGAGGAGTAAGGTGGCCAAGGAAATCATTACTGATTTTAACGGCAATCCGTCCGGGTAAATATGTTGCATTTCGTCCCAGTAGCTTCATGAGCAACTGACAGCACTTAGCTGCAAATAATGCGATGAAGAACCGTATTTTTTTCATGTTATCTCTTCCTTTAGTAAGTTTAGGTTTCTTGTAATGATTAGTAATTAGTATACCACAGTATATGGATTAAATCAAGCATCCGCTCTGGGGGGAAAGCCCTGTATATGGGCAATAGTGACTGTTGTTCCGGGCTGAAAATATGTTTTTATAAACATCTTCCCCTTTTTGCTTTTTTGTGATAGACTAATAATAAGATTGAAAATTGGTTGTATCATGTTTTTGTTGGATATTATTCTTAAATTATGCTTTGGAAGGGAAATCATAAAATGATTAAAATTGGAATCGTCGGCTATGGCAATCTTGCCAAGGGAGCCGAATGTGCAATTCATCAGAATCCAGACATGGAGCTGGTTGCTGTATTTACGCGCCGGAATCCGGACTTTGTGCGAATCTGCACACCGGATGTACCTGTGTTATCTATCGATACTGTAATGCAATGGAAGGATAAGATTGATGTTATGCTTCTGTGTGGAGGTAGTGCCACCGATCTTCCCGAAATGACACCGGCACTTGCCCGTGCCTTTAATGTGATTGACAGCTTTGATACCCACGCGAATATCCCTGGCCATTATGCAGCTGTGGATGAAGCAGCGGCCGGCAGTGGGCACACAGCGCTGATCAGTGCAGGCTGGGATCCGGGTCTGTTCTCACTGAACCGGCTGTATGCTGCCGCAGTTCTTCCCGAGGGGAAGGATTATACATTTTGGGGAAAGGGTGTCAGCCAAGGCCATAGTGATGCAGTGCGTAGAGTACCCGGCGTGCTGGATTGCAGACAGTATACCATTCCAGTCCCGGAATCCCTTGATCGGGTCCGCAAGGGAGAGCAGCCCCAGCTTACAACCAGACAAAAGCATACCCGTTACTGCTATGTTGTTGCTGAGGAAAATGCGGACAAAGCAGCCATTGAGACTGCGATCAAGAATATGCCAAACTACTTCGAGGAATATGATACAACAGTAGAATTTATCACCATGGAACAGATGCAACGTGATCACAGTGGGCTACCCCATGGTGGCAGCGTGATCCGCAGTGGTATTACTGGATGGAACGGTGAAAACCGCCAGACCATTGAGTATAAGCTGACATTGGATTCTAACCCCCAGTTTACAGCCAGTGTGCTTGTTGCCTGTGTCAGAGCTGTTTATCGGATGCACAGCCGCGGCATTACCGGCTGTCAGACGATTTTTGACATCGCACCGGCTGATCTTTCATCTATGAGCCGCAGTGATATGCTGGCACATATGCTCTGATGTTTTTGCGGATCTGACAGTGAGCCCAATTTAACAAGAAAAAGAACGGATACCAAACGGTATCCGTTCTTTTTTGGTGCGAGAGATGGGACTCGAACCCACACGGCGAAACCACACGCACCTCAAACGTGCTTGTCTACCATTCCAACACTCTCGCAAGTCCATAGCATTATAACCTGTGGTTTTGGTTTTGTCAATAGTTTCAGTTTCGGTATTTTTGTTTCTTTTTTGTTGTTATTTCAATGTAATTTTGCTATAATGATTGCAATATAGCACGGGAGGTCATAATATGGCACGTTTTTTTGTGAATACTGAGGATCTGAACAATGATTTCCTCGTGTTGACAGGAGATAATGCTGCGCACGCAAAAGTCCTGCGTCTAAAAACTGGAGAAAAAGTGACGCTCAGTGATGGTAACGGTCAAGAATGCATTTGCACAGTTAGCGATATCAGTGATGGTCAGATCAGTTTAGTGGTAAATTCCAGACAGCAGGCAGCCTCAGAGCCGGTTGTGAAGGTATCTGTATATATGGCCTTTGCCAAGGGCGACAAGCTGGAGCATGTGATACAAAAAGCCACAGAGCTGGGTGCATATGAAATCATAGCTTTTCCTTCTGCACGATGTGTCTCAAGACCAGATGAAAAGAGCCTTAATAAAAAGTTGGAGCGCTGGAAGAAAATAGCCGCATCGGCAGCAGAACAGTCTGGTAGGGGTATAGTTCCCAATGTCCTTGTTGTGAACAACTATCTGGAGGCATTACGTCGGGCGAAGGAAGCCGAAATTCCAATTCTGTTTTATGAGAATGAACGGGCAACTACACTTTCTATGGCACTTGCCGGTAAACAATATGCATCAGTCAGTCTTATTACAGGACCGGAAGGCGGTCTGGAACCCAGCGAGGTGGAGCGGGCCGTGGATATGGGGATTCATATTTGTACGTTGGGGTCCAGGATTCTTCGGTGCGAGACAGCGCCGTTATGTGCATTGTCTGCTGTGATGTACGACGCAGGAGAATTTTAATCCGGAACAGAATCAGACACGCCCGGCTTTAATGCCGGGCGTGTTCGCTATTTATGATCCAAAACCTCTTTTGCAATATAGATGGGTCGGCTTTTGCTTTGTTCAAAGGTTCTTCCTACATATTCACCGATAATGCCGATGCAAAACAATTGCATACTCCCCAGGAACAGAACAAGGACTGTTAATGTTGCGTATCCGGGTACGTCTATGCCCATGATAAGCTTTTCGAGAATAACAATAATCAAATAGATGACAGCTGCAGCAGATGTCAGCATGCCGAGAAGTGTGGCCATACGCAAAGGTTTTGTAGAATAACCGATAATTCCGTCGATTGCATAGTTCATCAGTTTGCGGAAATTCCATTTTGTAGTACCGGCAGCACGCTTACATGCCGTGTAGGGAATAAAACAGGTGCTATAACCCACCCAAGCGAAAATGCCCTTAGAAAAGCGGTGGTATTCACCCAGTTCAATAATGCTGTTTGCTACACTACGCCGGAAGGTACGGAAGTCACTGGCGTCGGATTTCAGAGTAATATTGGATAGACGGTTAATTACTTTGTAGAATGACTTTTTGAAGAAGGAAAGGATCTTACCTTCGTTTCTGCGGTCCTGGTATGCGGCGACCATATCATATTGGGGCTGTTCATCCAGAATCCTTACCATGTCCCGTACCAGCTCCGGTCTTTGCTGCAGATCCGCATCAATCAGGGAGATATATTCACCGTCAGCATGTTGAAGTCCTGCATAAAGTCCGGCTTCCTTGCCAAAATTCCGGGAAAAACTAACCACTTTAACAGGGCATTTCTGTGCTTGATATAGTTTACGCAGCTCGTGCATTGTAGCATCGGTGCTACCATCATCAATGAACACAATTTCAAAATCATAACCACAGTCTGCAAAGGCACTGATTGCTGCATCCTGGAAATTGGCTACGTTTTCTGCTTCGTTATAGCAGGGTACAACTAATGAAAGCTTCATACTCCACAACTCACTAACCATAAATTTGCTTTATTATATACCTATTTTTAGTTGTAGTCAAGAAACATAGGCAGGAAACGCAATTTTGGTTGACAGATGTTGTAAAGTATGATAACTTTAAAAAAGTTAAATGCATAGACGGGGAGTTTTTACAGAAACTGCCAACCAAGAGAGCGTGCGTTTGGTGTGAGCATGTATGGCGTTTTGTAAATTGTCGCCCCTGAGCGGATTTCCTGAAGTCAGTAGGGAAGTACGGGAACGCCCGTTACAGCGTTTGAGTGCCCGTTTATCGGGAATTCAGGTGGTACCACGGAATGTATTTTCGCCCTGAGTCTTTTGACTCGGGGCTTTTTCATTTATGTAAGGAGTGTTGATTATGGCAAGAGAACTGCCCAAGGTCTACGAACCCCAACAGGTGGAAAGCGAGATCTACAAAATGTGGGAAGAAAACGGATATTTCCGTCCCACGCAGACAGAGGGTGCAAAACCCTTCACCATCGTAATGCCACCCCCCAATGTTACCGGCCAGCTGCACATGGGGCATGCAATGGATGCAACTCTGCAGGATACGTTAATCCGTTTTAAGCGCATGCAAGGCTACAGTGCCCTTTGGTTGCCCGGTGTTGACCATGCCGGTATCGCTACCCAAATCAAGGTTGAGGAAGAACTTCGCAAAGAAGGTCTGACCCGCTACGATCTGGGTCGTGAAAAGTTCCTGGAGAAGGTTTGGGACTGGAAGCATAAATACGGCAATCGTATTGTTGAGCAGCAGAAGAAGCTTGGTGCTTCCTGTGACTGGGAGCGTGCAAGATTTACTATGGATGAGGGCTGCTCCAAGGCTGTGCGTGAGGTTTTTGTTTCTCTGTATGAAAAGGGCCTGATTTACAAAGGAAGCCGTATTATCAATTGGTGTCCCCACTGTGTTACGGCTTTGTCCGATGCAGAGGTGGAATATGTGGACAAGCCCGGTCACCTGTGGCATATTCGTTATCCTCTGGCAGACGGCTCCGGTGAAGTGGTTGTTGCTACCACCCGTCCTGAGACAATGCTTGGTGATACCGGCGTTTGCGTGAACCCCAATGATGAGCGCTACACTGCCATTGTTGGTAAAAAGGTGCGCTTGCCTCTTGTTAATAAAGAAATCCCTATTGTTGCCGATGATTATGCAGAAATGGACTTCGGTACCGGCTGTGTGAAAATGACACCTGCCCATGACCCCAACGACTTTGAGGTTGGTCTGCGTCACAATTTGGAAGTGATCCGTGTTCTGGATGATAACGGCGTGATCAACAGCTACGGCGGTAAGTATGAAGGCCTTGACCGCTACGAAGCCCGTAAGCAGATCGTGGCCGATTTGCAGGACCAGGGATATCTGGTTGAGGTGGAGGACTATTCTCACAATGTTGGCACCTGCTACCGTTGCCACAATGATGTGGAGCCGATCATTTCTGCCCAATGGTTCGTGAAGATGAAGCCCTTGGCGGAAGAAGCAATCCGTGTTGTCAAGGATGGGGAAACCAAATTCGTTCCCGATCGCTTCAGCAAGACCTATCTGAACTGGATGGAAAATGTCCGTGACTGGTGTATCTCCCGTCAGCTGTGGTGGGGACATCAGATTCCTGCCTGGACCTGTGAGGAGTGTGGACACATTACCGTATCCCGTGAGGATGCCTGCAAGTGCGAGAAGTGCGGCTCTACAAAGATCGAGCGTGATCCTGATGTGTTGGATACATGGTTCTCCTCTGCGCTGTGGCCCTTTGAAACTCTGGGTTGGCCCGAAAGCACTGAGGATCTAGCTAAGTTCTATCCTACGGATGTTCTGGTCACCGGCTATGACATTATCTTCTTCTGGGTTGCAAGAATGATCTTCTCCGGCTGCGAGCATACCGGAAAGACACCGTTCCATACGGTGTTGATTCACGGCCTTGTTCGGGATGATAAGGGTCGTAAAATGTCCAAGTCCCTGGGTAACGGTATTGATCCGCTGGAAATGATCGAAAAGTACGGCTGCGATGCCCTGCGCATGAATATGGTCACCGGCAACTCTCCCGGAAACGATATGCGTTTCTATGTAGAGCGCTGCGAGGCTATGCGTAACTTTGCCAATAAGCTTTGGAATGCCTCCCGTTATGTAATGATGAACCTGGGTGAAGACGCAAAGAACGAACTGCCTGCTTCTAACAAGCTGGAAATTGCTGACAAGTGGGTGCTGTCTAAGCTGAATACTTTGATTGCAGAAGTAACAGAAAACCTTGAAAAATACGAACTGGGCGTAGCTGTTCAGAAGGTATATGACTTCATTTGGGATACCTACTGTGACTGGTATATCGAGCTAACGAAGGCACGTCTGTATTCTGAGGATACAGAACGTAAGCAGACGGCAATGCAGGTTCTTGTTTATGTGCTAGATCAGGTGCTGCGTCTGCTACATCCGTTTATGCCCTTCATCACGGAGGAAATCTGGCAGTCGATCCCTCATGAGGGTGAAGCTTTGATCATAGCACAATGGCCTGTATATTGCGAGGAGCTTGCGTTCAAGTCTGAGTGTGCGCTGATGGAGAGCGTTATGGAGGCTATTCGTGCGATCCGTAACCGTCGCGCTGAAATGAATGTCCCTCCCAGTAAGAAGGCTGCTTTGTATGTTCTGACGTCCAAGCCCCAGGTCTTTAAAGAGGGTGAAGGCTTCCTGCAGCGGCTTGCTTATGCAGACGCCGTGTCCATTTTGGATAAAGAGCCCGAAAACCTTGACGGTATGGTTACGATCACCACAGCCGACGCAAAGCTGTATATTCCTATGGGGCAGCTTGTGGATGTGGCCAAAGAGCTGGAACGGATTGGGAAAGAACTGGATAAGGCAAGAACAAATCTTGCTGTTATCGAGGCTAAACTTTCCAACGAGAAGTTTACAGCCCGGGCTCCTGAAAACGTGGTTAATGCCGAACGAGAAAAAGCGGCAAAGGCCCGGGATCTGATTGCCCAGCTGGAAGAAAGCGAACAGGCCCTTAAGAAACTATAATGATACTCTAAAGTGGAGTGCAAACTAAAAGTTTGCACTCCATTTCTTTGTTTTGACCCAATTCCGACTGCATATTTTTTTGGGAGGTCTTATACTTAAATCTGCAATTTATGAAAGGAGGATAATTATGCGATTTACCAGCTTTTTGCAGGATGGTCAACTTACAGTGGTACTAACCGGTGAAATTGACCATCACTGTGCAAAAAAATATATACAATCCATTGCAGCAAAAATTGAAGCCTACACACCCCACCTGTGCATTCTTGATTTCCAGGAGGTAACATTCATGGATTCTTCTGGGATCGCTGTTGTGATCAATGCGCTTCGTTGTATGTCACGTTTGGGGGGAAAATTGGTATTATCAGGGCTAAAGGATCAACCTAAAAAAGTGTTTCATACATCCGGCATTGATAAACTGGTAGAAATTAAGGAGGCTGTTTCATGAAATTTGAAAACTTTATGATCTTGGAATTTCCAAGTAAATCGTCAAACGAGGCATTTGCCCGATCAGCTGTTGCCTGTTTTGCAGCACAGCTGGACCCGACACTGGAGGAATTGGGAGATATCAAAACCTCCGTTTCTGAGGCTGTTACAAACTGTATCGTACATGCATATCCAAATGACCTGGGAATCATAACACTCAGGTGCAGGATTTTAAAGGATCATACTTTGGACATCGTGATTAAAGACAAAGGTGTGGGTATTCAAAACCTGGAACAGGCGCGAACACCCATGTTTACCACCGGTGGCGCAGAACGTAGCGGTATGGGCTTTACGATTATGGAAAGCTTTATGACATCATTTTCAGTAAACTCCACACCGGGCAAGGGTACAACAGTGCATATGCGCAGAAAGCTGCAGCGTCGCAAATGAGTCGGGTTGAAGAACTGATCCGCAGAGCCCAGCTTGGCGACACCTCTGCCGGTGAGACGCTGGTTCAGGAGAATACTGGGTTAATATGGTCTGTGGCAAAACGGTTCCTGGGACGCGGCACAGAGGCTGATGATCTGTATCAGCTTGGATGTCTTGGATTTTTAAAAGCTGTGGACGGTTTTGATTTGAATTACGGAACCCAGTTTTCCACCTATGCAGTTCCTAAGATAGCAGGGGAAATCAGGCGTTTTCTTCGCGATGATGGTGCAGTGAAGGTATCCAGGGGGATTAAAGAAAGAGCTTTTACTATAAAAACAGCAAGAAATCAGTTGCTTCTTAGTTTGGGAAGAGAACCGACGGTGCAGGAGATATCCGAACAAACAGGATTTACACCGGAGCAGATCGCAACGGCGGAAACTGCCACAGCCTGCGTAGAGTCAATGCAACAGGAAACTGGTACCAACGGATACAGCCTGGAGAACATCCTGACTGACACGGAAACTGAGGAGCAGCTATTGGAGCGAATCGCACTGCGACAGGGAATTGATATGCTGCCGGAACGGGAACGCATGGTAATCCAGATGCGTTACTATCATGGGCTGACACAGGATAGGGTATCCCGGGTTTTAGGTGTCAGTCAGGTTCAGGTGTCTAGAATCGAGAAAAAAGCACTTTCACTTCTCAGAGGGCTGCTGATGTAGGATTTTTTCCTTTACCTTTTGCAACAAATGCGGTATGATATAAAAAGTAAATTAAGATAGACAGGTGTATGTATGACTGAGCAGATGTTAGAACGCTTTGTTGCTGCAAGAATGCAGTATATAGCCAATTGTTTTCAGGATCTGAATGGGATGCAGCGCAATGCTGTACTGGCCACAGAGGGACCCTTGCTGCTTCTGGCAGGTGCTGGAAGTGGCAAAACAACGGTGCTCATAAACCGCATCGCAAATCTTATTCGTTTTGGAAGAGGCAGTGACAGCAATGAGGTTGCCGATACGGTAACGGAAGAGGATGTCATTTTTCTTGAAGCGCTGGAAGAACCTGTATCTGATTTTGACCGGCACCGTGCCAATTTTCTTTGTGCTGTAGAGCCGCCGGATCCTTGGAATATCATAGCAATTACATTTACCAACAAGGCAGCCAATGAGCTTAAGGAACGCCTGAGTTCAATGCTTGGCGCGCAGGCGCAGGATATCTGGGCAATGACATTCCATTCTGCCTGCTGCCGCATTTTGCGTCGGGAGATCGAGCGTATAGGCTATACCCGGAGTTTTACGATCTACGATTCTGCAGATTCTGAACGTCTTATGAAGGATGTCATCAAGGATATGGGTTTGGACGATAAAACCTTTCCTGCAAAATATGTTTTATCCATCATCAGTAAGCAGAAGGACAGGCTTGTAATGCCTCAGGATATGTTGGAGCAAATGGATCAGACAAACGATTTCCGTCTGCGCCATGTAGCAAAAGCTTATCAGAAATATCAGACAAAGCTCAAGGAGAATAATGCCCTCGACTTTGACGATATCATTCTGAAAACTGTTCAGCTGTTGCAGGAATATGAGGATGTCCGCACTTACTATCAACGTAAATTTCGTTATGTACTGGTGGACGAGTATCAGGATACCAACCATTTACAGTATCTACTCACTTCTTTGCTTGCCGGTGGTTACGAAAATATCTGTGTTGTGGGCGATGACGATCAAAGCATCTATCGTTTCCGTGGTGCAACAATTGAGAATATTTTGGATTTTGAGAAGCAGTATCAAGGTTCACGGACCATCCGACTGGAACAGAATTACCGATCCACCCAGTCCATTTTGAATGCGGCCAATGCCGTGATCGCTCATAATATCGGTCGAAAGGGAAAACGCCTTTGGACTGCGAACAGCTCCGGAGATCCCATTATAGTTTACGAAGCAAACGACGAAGGTGCAGAGGCGAATTTTATTGCCGGACAGATATTTTCTGGATCGAAAGGCAAGAATTTTATGGACCACGCAATCCTTTATCGCACCAATGCCCAATCCAACGCATTGGAATTTGCCATGAAACGCAATGGTATTCCGTACCGTGTCATCGGCGGCATGCGATTTTTTGATAGAGCGGAGGTCAAGGATATGCTTGCCTACCTTTGTGTCATCAACAACCGTGCAGACGATCTTCGTCTGCGACGGATCATCAACAATCCCCCCAGAGGTCTGGGCGCTAAAACTGTAGAAACAGCCGAAAGGCTTGCAGCAGCGGAAGGTATGGGGCTTTACCATGTAATATCGAATCCGGAGTCCTATGGTCCTCTGCAAAAGAATATAGCGAAATTTAAAAACTTCAGTGATTTGATAGAGGGTCTGGACCAGCTTTTGGACGAGGGTATGTGTTTGCCGGAGTTTTATGATGAACTTTTACTGCGTACCGAGTACGTAGCTATGCTGGAAGCAAAACCTACTGAGGAAAATAAGACCCGGCTGGAAAATGTTCGGGAATTAAAATCAAGTATTAACGCCTATGTGCAAAACGCAGATGTGCCTACCCTTGCCGGATTCCTGGAAGAAATTGCACTGTATACGGACATTGAGCAGTATAATGAAGACGATGATGCTGTTGTTATGATGACCATGCACGCGGCGAAAGGATTGGAATTCCCCCATGTGTATTTAGTCGGTTTTGAAGACGGTCTTTTTCCGGGAATGCGCGCAATTGGTGATATGGAGGAAATGGAAGAGGAGCGGCGCCTTTGCTACGTTGCCATTACACGTGCAAAACAATCCTTAACAATCTCCCACGCAAAGCAAAGAATGCTCTATGGCAGAACCAATGCATCCTTACCTTCGCGTTTCCTGCGGGAAATACCAGAGGACTTGGTTGAGAAAAAAACCGGATTCAGACAAACCAGCGCCTCCAGCGCATACGCCTATCAGAGCCACCAGCAGCCTCGTAGCTATACGCAGCCTGGAACTGGACATATTTCCGATTATTCCAGGTTTGCAGCAGTATCTCAAAGTGCATCGTATCTCGAGCTCAATAGGGGCGATATGGTCCACCATACCGCCTTTGGTAAAGGTATGGTGCTTTCCGTTATGAAAATGGGTGGAGATGCTTTGCTGGAAATTGCTTTTGATGAAATTGGTACAAAAAAATTGATGGCAAAAACGGCATCCGCCCACATGAAGCGACTGTGATTCTGACATAGCCGGTACATATACTCCCAACAGGGGGGATATCATGCGTCGGGCTATCAGACGAATTACTCGCTTTTCAATTTTGGTACTGATCGTTGCTTTCTCGTTGTTTGTGCTATTTCGTTATAAATACACCGATGCCATCGGCGGCCTTGCAGAAACGCAGGTTAAAAACACAACATCGGACCTAATTAACGATGCCATTGACAGGCAAATTGAAACCGGCAATGTGCAATATGACCGCATTGTCTATTTTGAGAAGGACCTGAATGGTCGTATTACTGCGCTGAAGACCAACATGAGTGAAGTGAACCGGTTGAAAACAGATATTCTGAATATCATCAATGATGAGATTTTAGCCCTGGATACGTCCCACCTGGGAATTCCATTAGGTAGCTTGATATTACCGGAGTTTCTGTCGGGAAAAGGACCTGCTATCCCGGTGCACATCTTGTCTATCCGAAATTCGGAGGCCTCTTTTTCCAGCGCATTTTCACAGGCGGGGATCAACCAAACGCTCCATCAGATCAATATGCACGTGAGTGTGGATATAGCGGTGCTTGTTTTAGGTCAAACCAATTATTTTACGATCTCCAGTCAAGTCGTGATTGCGGAGACGATCATTGTCGGGCAGGTTCCCGATACACTTCTGCAAACCGGAGGGTAACTATGGACACAAAACAGAGAATTGAGTCATTGATCAATGTTCTCAATGAGGCGAATTACCGTTATTATGTGATGGATGATCCAACAATGCTTGACTTTGAATATGACCGACTACTTCGGGAATTGGAAGTGTTGGAGCAAGAGAATCCGGAATTGGCCAGACCCGATTCGCCCACACAACGAGTTGGGGGAGAGGCGTTGAGCCGTTTTGAGAAGGTAGAGCACCCCGTACCCCTCATGAGCTTACAGGATGTATTCTCCCTGGAGGAGTTGGAGGATTTTCTTGAAAAGATTCTGCAAGCTCACCCCGGCAGCGCCTTTACGGTGGAGCCAAAGATTGACGGCCTGTCCGTCGCACTGGAGTATGTCGACGGTGTTTTTGTCAGAGGTGCAACCAGAGGCGACGGCATGGTTGGCGAGGATGTTACGGAGAATTTAAAAACAATCCGCTCCATTCCTATGAAAATCCCCAATGCACCACCCAGATTGATTGTTCGTGGTGAGGTTTTTATGCCGAAGAAGAGCTTTGAAAAGCTCAACGCACGTCAGGAAGAAGAGGGGAAACCACTTTTTGCCAATCCAAGAAATGCGGCAGCCGGGTCTCTGCGCCAGCTGGATCCCAAGATTGCTGCCAAGCGTGGGTTGGATATTCTTGTTTTTAATGTGCAGCTGGCTGAGGGTGTGGAATTTGCGACTCATGCACAATCTCTTGAATTTTTACAACAGCTCCAGTTTAAGGTGATTCCCTATACACTGCTGAACAATACGGAACAGATCAAAGCCCAGGTTTTGTCGATCAATGAGAATAGGGAGAAGCTCACTTGCGATATTGACGGTGCTGTGATCAAGATAAATGATCTTGCTTTACGTCAGACCCTTGGAACAACTGCTAAATTTCCCCGCTGGGCGGCTGCCTATAAATATCCGCCGGAGATCAAACCAACCGTTGTGGAAGATATCGTAGTTCAGGTAGGCAGAACAGGCGTTCTGACGCCAAAGGCTGTGGTGAAACCAGTTCGACTTGCCGGTACTACTGTTACTAACGCAACCTTGCACAATCAGGATTTTATTTCTGAACGTGATATTCGGATTGGTGACACGGTGCTGATCCGAAAAGCCGGTGAGATTATCCCAGAGATTCTGGAGGTCGATTTTTCCAAGAGACCTGCAAATGCTGCTGCATACTTTTTACCGAAAGTCTGTCCGGTGTGCGGTGCTTTGACACAAAAAGATGATGATGGTGCATTTCTGCGGTGTACCGGTGTTGCTTGCCCTGCGCAGCTTTCCAGAAACATTGCACATTTTGTCAGTAGAGATGCTATGGATATTGAGGGTCTCGGTGGTGCGATCGTAGACAGCTTGATCGAGCGGGGCCTCATAACATCCCCTGCGGATATCTACTATCTAACGTTAGATGAAATGAAGAGTCTTTGGCAAAAGGGCGACACAGCTGCGAAGAAACTCTTATCTGCCATTGATGCAAGCAAGCAGCAGGACTTGAGTCGGTTGATTTACGCCCTTGGTATACGGCAGGTAGGCGCAAAAACCGGCAAGACATTGGCGGCAGCATTTGGTAATTTAGATAATCTGATGGTAGCTACTGTCCAGGAGTTGACGCAGATTGAGGACGTGGGTGATGTAACGGCAGCCTCCATCGTGGCATGGTTCCAGCAGCCTCAGTCCATCGCTATGATTGAACGGCTTCGTCAGGCGGGAGTGAATTTTGAAAGCAAACGCGCCATTGCTGATAATCGGTTTTCCGGGATGACATTTGTCCTTACCGGAGCGCTAAGCAAATTTACCCGGGACGAAGCAACGGAGAAGATTGAGTTGTTTGGAGGTAAGGTCGCCGGTTCTGTTTCTAAGAAAACAAGCTATGTTGTGGTCGGTGAGAATGCTGGGTCAAAGGAGAGAAAAGCCAGGGAACTGAACATTCCTATTTTGTCTGAGGATGATTTTTTGAACATGATACAGTAATAGACCAATATAAAAACGCTGCCTTGAAAAAGGCAGCGTTTTACTTGTGAAATTGCGTTATAAGGAGAAATCCTCAGTATCATATTTGGAAAAATCGGATGCTTTTTGCTTTAAGGGAACTCGCTTGCACGGATCATAAGTAAATTTTCTGCAGTTTCTATCCACACGGACCACGCCTTTGCGGATACACAGCACCTCGTCTTCATTGAGCCGCGTGCCGTGGATGCAGTATGTACAGGATTTTGGTAGCTTCTTACGAAACAGCATAATGATACCTCAAATTCAATACTTTTTGTTATTATACTACATTTCTCCTTGTAATGCTACAACTTTTTTTGCGGTGAAAATACATGGCTGTAACACACAGCAACACGACACATAATAGGAACAGCCACAGAGGTATTTGCAGTATATGATCCGGAGAAAATATAAAATATTGTGTAATTGCGGCAAGGAGAAAACAGATCACTGCCTGTATCAGTTTTCCCGGGAAATACAGGCTCCTACCGACAGCTTGGGTAACGTGCATTGTCTGCATCGATACGCAAATACCACCAAAGGCCAATATTACAGATGCGAAGATAAATCGCTGACCAAGCAGAGGCAGATCCATCAATGCATAAATGCCGTTTGTCAGTTCCATGATCCCACAAAACAGTGCCTGTAAGGGAAGTGGAAACAACCAAAGAAACCATTTCTTGCAGAACAAGATCAGCACCCGGAAGACGATGACCCAACCGCAAATTCCAGCCATAATTTTTATTGCTTTTTCAAGGGCTTTGGGTAGTGATAGGGAATCAACATGCGTGCTGCTTTTGCTTGGATGCTCTTCAACCGGCAGCAGGATACCAACAATCAAAGCTGACGCCACATGGATGCCCCAAAGCCACCAAACGGCACTGGTTTCGGGAAAGAGACTTCCTGCGATACCAAACAAAAAAGCTGGTCCTGCATTGTTGCAAAAGCCCAATAACCGCTGTGCGTTTCTCCGGGAAATATAACCATGTACAAATGCATCATTAACACTTTGCGCACCAATCGGATATCCTCCCAGAAAGCCCAGCAAGATAATACTTTCCGTGCCTTCAGCAATGCCGCACAGCCTACACAGTGGGCGAAGCATGCGTACGGATCTGCCTGTGATTGAGGCGTTAAATATTAATGAAATTAAAATAAAGGGAAGCAGAGAGGGGATAACGCTATGCAAGCAAAGCGCCACGCCATCCTGTGCACCCTTAAGCGCTGTTTTAGCATCGAGTATCAGAACGCAAAAAGCAGCTGATGACAGAATAATTGATAAGGTTCCCCACTTCTTTTTCACAATGTCCTCCTGTTCATTTCTAATCCGTATTGGAAAAAAGTTATGCGCACATTCATAGAATACTGAACAGGAGGTGCGTTTATGAAGAAAAGCGGTAGAGTGCTGGAATTTATCTCCACTAATTCCGGATCATTATCGGATGCGCTGCCCGGAATGCCGTTGGTCGAAATTATTGGTCAAAACCGAGTTCTTGTTGAAAATCATAAGGGTGTAAGTGCGTATTGTACAGACAGGATACTGATTAACGTAGCCCACGGACAAATTTGTATCTGTGGGAGCTGTATGAAGCTTGCGTATATGTCAAGACAGCGTCTTGTGATCACAGGTAAGATCGAGACTGTTTCTTTGTGCAACAGGGGGTCGTGATGGGGATTTGGGATTTTATTCATGGGACTGTGGAGGTAGAAATTACAAGTGCAGAACCGGAGAAGATATTAAGCATTGCAAGTAACAAGGGAATCGTACTCTACGAGGTGTTCCCAAAAGGCGGTTTGAAATTCAGAGCAATTGTTCTGAGAAAGGACTATAAAAAATTGATACATTTGCTTTCCAACCACGGGGATACTATAGTTGTGTTGAAACAGAGGGGACTGTATTGGTCACTGAAAGGACTGCGGAAAAGACCGGTGTTGTTGGCAGGAATACTGATTTATTTTATATTGGTTTTTTATGTACCAACAAGGGTACTGTTTATTTATGTTGAGGGAAATCAAAGAGTTTCTACCTGGCAAATTTTAGACACTGCACAAAATTACGGGCTTTCCTTTGGCGCATCTAGACGGGAACTTAGAAGCGAAAAAATTAAAAATGTTTTGTTGGAAGCTATTCCACAGCTCCAATGGGTCGGCGTTAACACAAAAGGCTGCGTAGCAACGATTTCGGTTCTTGAAAAAAATCAGGTAAAATATCAAATGCAAGACAATGGTATCAAAGGCATCTTTGCGTCCCGGGATGGCATTATAAGGGAAATAACAGTTAAAAGCGGAAATTCTCTTTGTTCTGTTGGTCAAGCTGTCCGGAGAGGGCAGTTGTTGGTATCCGGCTACACTGACTTTGGAATTGTTATGAAGGCAGAGGCTGCCGATGCTGAGGTCTATGCTGAAACAACGCGTACTTATGAAACAATTTCGCCTGTTGAATTCCATTATAGAGGCGCAGAACAAAACACAAAAAAATACTATAAGCTCATTATAGGAAAAAAACTAATAAATTTCTTCGAATCCAGTAGCATTTCAGATACAACTTGTGTTAAAATGTATAAAGAGTATGTTATGATGCTTCCGGGCGGTTTTAGGCTGCCTGTTGCTTTGGTTGTGGAAACAGTTAAAACCTGTGAGTTATCTGAACATCAAGAGTTAAGGATGGAAAATTTTGCTTGGGTGGAGCATCATTTAAGCCGCTATGTACAAAGTCAAATGATTGCCGGTAAAATTTTAAACGCCAATGTTACAAATGAACTCCGTGACACTGTATTTTACCTGCACGGAAATTACGCTTGCTATGAGATGATCAGTCAGGCGCGAAATGAGGAGATCACAAACGTCTATGGAAAAGCAGATTGAAAGAATTGTAAATGCTGACAGGGTAGAGGACCTGATTTCTGTATTTGGCTCTTTTGACGAGAATATAAAACGAATCGAAGAAGCTCTGAGTGTTACCATTATTAACCGGGGTAATGATCTTAAGGTGTCCGGAAACGAAGAGGCTACTGACAAAGCGGTCCGAACCCTCAACGGTTTATTGGCACTTGCATCAAAAGGTGAAACCATTGACGAGCAACGGGTACGATATTTAATTACCCTTGTAAAAGAGGGGAACGACGCACAAGTTGCGCAAATGGCAAAAGATGTTGTATGTATTACTGCCAAAGGTAAGCCGATCAAGGCAAAGACCGTCGGACAGCAAAACTATATGAAAGCTATTTCCAAAAATACAGTTACCATTGGTGTTGGTCCTGCCGGTACAGGAAAGACATATCTTGCCGTTGCGGCGGCGGTGGCAGCTTTCCGTGAAAGGGAGGTCAATCGAATCATTTTGACGCGGCCTGCGGTGGAGGCTGGAGAAAGGCTGGGATTTTTACCCGGTGATTTACAAAATAAGGTCGACCCTTATTTAAGACCCCTTTATGATGCACTGTATGATATGCTGGGAGCGGAAACATTCCAGAAATATCAGGAGCGAGGCTCTATTGAAGTGGCACCTCTTGCCTATATGCGTGGCAGAACCCTGGATGACAGCTTTATTATTTTAGATGAGGCGCAAAATACTACCCGTGAGCAAATGAAGATGTTTTTAACACGTTTGGGATTTGGTTCCAAGGTTGTCATTACCGGAGATGTGACCCAAATCGACCTCCCCCATGACAAGGTATCGGGATTAAAGGATGCCCTTCGTGTTCTGGAAGGTGTCAAGGACATTGCAATCTGTAAACTAACCTCCGCCGATGTTGTCAGACATGCGTTGGTACAGGAAATTATTAACGCATACGAACGTGCCGATAAGAAAGAACAGATCAAGCGGCCCAATACGCATACACCCGGCCGTTTCCAAAGGAAGAACGGATCATGAATAATGCAAAAGTAAATCTGACATTTGATTTCTTTACCCTGCAGCGCCACACTGTAAGCAAGGTGATTAAGACCTGCATCAATCATACACTGCTGCAACAGGGGGTTTGCATCCCCTGTGAAATTAATGTGCTAGTTACCAATGATGCAGGGATTCATGCCATTAATAAAGCCAGTCGTAATATTGACAAACCTACAGATGTGCTAAGTTTTCCCATGTTCCAGTTTGAGCCGGGTGTACTTCCTGAGGACTGGAGATCCTACCTGGATCCGGAAACCGGTCTATGTCCCTTGGGTGACATGGCGATCTCCCTGGAGCGAGCAGTCAGTCAGGCGGTAGAATTTGGCCATAGTACACGCAGAGAAGTGGGATATTTAACAATTCACTCCATGCTGCACTTGCTGGGCTATGATCATCTGGACGAAGGCCCGGAAAAGGAACAGATGCGCAAACAGGAAGAGTTGATAGCAAGTTCCATTAAAGGGATGCAGCGCTAAAGAACGAAAAATAAAGGAGATCCTACATGGCCACGAAAACAGCTATGATCACAATCGCAGGGCGTCCCAACGTGGGTAAATCTACCCTGACGAACTATCTTGTTGGTGAGAAAATTGCAATTGTCTCCAACAAGCCCCAAACGACCCGTAACCGCATTTGCGGTATTTTGACAAAAGAACAGACCCAGTATGTTTTTGTAGACACACCGGGCTTCCATAAACCAAAAACAAAGCTTGGTGATTACATGGTAAATGTAACCAAGAACTCAATTGCAGATGTGGATCTTACTATTTTGGTTGTGGAACCAATCCCGTCTGTTGGACCTCAAGAGCAAGGCCTCATTGAACAGCTTCAGGGAAAGAAGTGCCCTGCTATTCTGGTTATCAACAAAATTGACACAGTCGAAAAGGATAAATTGCTGGAGGTGATCGCTGTTTACTCTGAAGCGGCACCCTTTGCCTCTATCATCCCGATTTCAGCCAAAACCGGTGACGGAGTGGATGCGCTGCTTGCTGAATGCGAAAAATATGCCATTGACAGTCCGTTCCTGTTCCCTGAGGACACCACCACCGATCAACCGGAACGCCAAGTCATGGCAGAGATTATTCGTGAGAAGCTCTTGTGGTGTCTGGACCGTGAGATTCCCCACGGAACTGCAGTAGAGATCACTAAGTTTTCTGAACGGGATAACGGTATCATAGACATTGACGCCACGATCTATTGTGAAAAAGCCAGTCATAAAGGCATCATCATCGGAAAACGTGGTGATATGCTCAAAAAGATTTCATCCATGGCACGGGCAGACTGTGAGCGGTTTATGGGAACAAAGGTCTTTCTGACGACATGGGTGAAGTATAAAGAAAACTGGCGCGATAACGATTTCCTCGTGCGCAATTTTGGTTATAGAGAATAATTACCATGGTTATCCTTCCAAAATTGGTCAATCCTATTGTTGGAGGGATGAAAATGGATTCTGGAAGCTACTGGCAGCTGTTTTTAGAAACAGGTGCGCCGGAGATGTACTTGCTGTATAACAAAGCAAGAAAAGTGGAGGATGTTCATGTACTTGACGATCCAGGGGCTTGTTCTGAGGGTAACAGCATACAGTGACACGGATGCAATGCTGACTCTTCTAACGCACAGTCACGGAAAAATCACAGCGAAAGCCAGAGGGCTGCGCAGAAAGAACAGCCCTCTGATTGCGCCGTGTCAGTTACTTGCCTACGGTGAGTTTACCCTCTTTGAATATCGTGGAATGTACACGATTAATGAAGCTCACAGCATTGCACTATTTCCAGAGCTGCGTCGCGATCTCCAAAAGCTCTCTCTTGGTACATATTTTGCGCAGGTAGCAGAGGTGCTTTGCCAGGAAGATTTGCCGAACCCTGAGCTTTTATCCCTTGTTCTGAATTGTTTATACGCACTGTCAAAGCTACATGTAAATGAAAGTCTTGTGAAGGCTGCGTTTGAGATACGTTGTGCGTGCCTGTCCGGCTACGCGCCGGACCTTACCGGATGCTGGTGCTGCGGCAATCCCATTACCGATCGTTTTGACTTGTCGGAAGGGCGTCTGGAATGTGCAGCTTGCAGACAACCCGGCTCCACCGGCATTCGCATGCCACTTAAGGCCGGCACATTGGATTCCATGCGCTACCTTTGTGGATGCGATTCAAAGAAGCTTTTTGCTTTTCAGGTAGGGGAAGACACACTGAATTGTCTTTCACAGGTTGCAGAGAGCTATCTGTCTACCCAGCTTGAACGTGGTTTTTCCACACTTGATTTTTACAAATCGTTGCTTATATAGCAAAATAGGAGAATTACATGTCTGATTTATACAGCCGATCATTAATAAAGCTGGAACTAAATAAGGTGCTTTCCATGCTGGCAGACTGTGCCGGTAGTGCAGAAGGAAAGGCAGCATGCCTGCAGCTTCGTCCCACTTCGGATCTGGAGGATGTCAATCGCTTGCTGGAACAGACGAAAACGGCATACGATCTTTGTACCCAACGTGGCAATCCAGGTTTTTCTGATCTGAAAGATGTATCTGCTATACTGGAACGGGCAGATATGGGTGGATGCCTGCTGCCAAAAGAGCTGCTGGCTGTTGCCGGTGTTCTCAGATGCACAAGAAATGTAAAGGCATATACCTCCGGTGACGACGATCTTCACGCATTATCGACGCTGTTCTCTATGCTAGCTACCAATAAGTATTTGGAAGAGATGATTTTCGGCGCGATTTTATCCGAGGAGGAAATTGCTGATAGCGCCAGTCCGGAGTTATCTGACATTCGCCGTCACATGCGGATCCAAAGCAGTAAAATCAAGGAATCTCTACAAAAAACCATTTCCTCTCCAACTTTTTCAAAGTTCTTGCGTGAACCCATCATTACCATTCGCCAGGGACGCTATGTAGTTCCGGTGAAGAGTGAGCATAAAAACGATATTCCCGGTCTTGTCCATGATATTTCTGCTACAGGATCCACACTCTTTATCGAACCTATGTCCGCTGTCAGTGCCAATAATGCCCTGCGTGAGCTGGAAATTAAGGAAAAAAAGGAAATTGAGCGGATACTTTGTGACCTGTCTGCACAGGTAGCGAACCATACAGAAGATATTAGGACAAGTGTCACAGCGCTAATCCAATTGGATTTGATCTTTGCCAAGGCCCGGCTTGCATATAAAATGAAAGCATGGCCTCCTGTAATGAACGACCATGGCCGTGTTGAGCTTCGGAATGCCCGTCATCCACTGATTGACCCGAAATCGGTAGTCCCAATTTCCTTGCGCCTGGGCGGCGATTTTGATACCATGATTATCACCGGTCCTAATACCGGCGGTAAAACTGTTACATTAAAGACGGTAGGTTTGCTCACACTTATGGCAGAGTGTGGCCTCTATGTTCCGGCAGGGGATGGGACTGTTTTGTCCACGTTTGATTCGATTCTTGCTGACATTGGTGACGAGCAGTCTATCGCCCAAAGCCTGTCCACCTTTTCCAGCCATATGCGTACCATCGTGGATGTAATTTCTACATGTGATGACCGGACATTGGTGCTGTTTGATGAGCTCGGGGCAGGTACAGATCCCGCAGAGGGCGCTGCATTGGCCATTGCGTTAATTGAATTTTGCAGGGGCGTTGGCTCCCGGGTAGTTGCAACTACCCATTATGCGGAACTTAAACTATATGCCATGCGCACAGATAACGTTATCAACGCATCCTGTGAGTTTGATGTAGACACCCTTCAGCCTACCTACCGATTGCTAATTGGAATCCCCGGAAAATCCAACGCCTTTGCCATATCCAGAAAGCTGGGGCTTCCGGAGAGTATTATAAAAGAAGCCTCTGACCTTGTCGGACAAAGTGACAAGGATTTTGAAGATGTTTTAAATCAGCTGGAGAAACAAAGACAACAAATGGAATCTGCCCGCCGTGAGGCTGAGACACTGCGCAGAGAGACTGAGAAAATCAAGCAACAAAGTGAGGCCTATTCCAAACAATTGGAGCAGGAGCGCGACAGAGCTCTTGAGCAAGCGCGTTTGGAGGCAAAGGCAATCATTGAAGAAGCAAGAAAAGCCGCCAATATCGCCTCGGATGAGATTAAGGCACTGAAAAAACAGTTATCAGAAAACGCAGACCTTCAGGGTATCAATCAAAGGCAATCCGAGCTGCGCCGCAGCCTGAACGAAGCTGAAAACAAGCTTCAGTCAACCAGGCAGACGAAGCAGAGACCTGTACCTAAGCGGCAGATTATCGTTGGTGATACGGTTGAATTGCTGAGGCTTGGGACGAAGGCTAGTGTTTTAGGCATTAACAAAGACGGAACCTACCAGCTTCAGGCCGGTATCCTGAAACTCAGCGCAAAGGCGGATGAGGTTTATCTGATAGAGGAAAGCACACCTGCGAAAGTGAAGGCTGCAAAGCCTGCACATTCCGGAAGGGAAATGAAATTGACTGCCATGGCTCAGGAGATCGACCTGCGGGGTATGGACAGCATAGAAGCCATTTGCGTACTTGACCGCTATTTGGATGAAGCCATGCGTTCAAACCTGCAAAGTGTGCGGATCATTCACGGAAAAGGCACCGGTACACTTCGTGCCGCTGTGCAGCAGTCCTTGCGTAACAATAAATTCATCAAAAAGTATCGTCTTGGCCTCTACGGTGAGGGGGAAGATGGTGTTACGATTGCTGAGTTTCGATAATCTTAGACAGTAAAAAGTGGTTAATTTTAACTATTTACTATTTAAATTCTAAAATTAGTTGACTTTTTCTTTATATTTGGTATCATGTACTCATAGCGTTGTGCCCGTAACAGGGCACAACATTAAGGAGATGTAACTATGTTGAAAAAGGAAGTAGTTGTCCGGTGCGAATCCGGCCTGCATAACATGCAAGCTACATATTTTGTACAAAAGGCAAATGAGTTTGACTGCAGTATTTCAATTGAGACCGGCAACCGAAAAATGAACGCAAAAAGCCTGCTTGGTATTATGTCCTTAGGCATCGTTACCGGTGCAAGTGTCATGCTCAGCGCAGAAGGAACTGACGCAGAGAATGCAGTGAATGCACTGGAACAGATTCTTCAGCGCGACGTATATTAAACTTGATTTGAGCGCCTCAATGCGTTATTTTGTTGCATTGAGGCACTTTTTTTGGTGTATATTATGATTCTTGATGAACTGAAGAACAAGGCAGCATCACTTCCAATGTCACCCGGTGTCTATATTATGAAAAATCAGGAAGACCGTGTGATTTATGTGGGAAAAGCAAAAAAACTTAAAAACCGTGTCAGTCAATATTTTCAGGATACAGCCTCCCACTCAGCCAAAACCAGACTGATGGTCAGTAAAATTCATCACTTTGATGTGATCGTTGCTGCTTCTGAGTTTGAGGCATTGGTGCTGGAGTGTTCTCTTATTAAACGATATCAACCAAAGTATAATATTCTGTTGAAGGACGATAAAGGATTTCCTTATATACGTCTGGATCTGAAACAGCAATACCCACAACTGTCAATGGTCGGCAAAATTGCAGATGACGGTGCAAATTACTACGGACCTTTTGGCAGCCGGGGCATCACACAGAATATTTTGGATGCCATCCGTGTTGCACTTAAGTTACCGAATTGCAATAAAACATTCCCTAAGGATATTGGGAAGGGAAGGCCCTGCTTAAATTACCACATGAATTTGTGTTCCGGTTGGTGTCAAAAACATAATTCCCAAGAAGAGTACCGAGTTGTTATGGAACAGGTGCGTCATCTTTTGCAAGGAAATTATAGGTTAGTTTCAGAGCAGATCAAGCAAAAGATGCTGGAAGCTGCTGAGGCGCTGAATTTTGAACTGGCCGCCAGCCTTCGTGACAGGTTAAGTGCCGTTGAGGCGCTGAGCAAAAAACAGCTGGTAACGGCAGGTGCGATGGCCGACACCGATGTCATTGGTTTTGCGCAGACAGAGACAAAGGCCTGCTTTTCCGTTTTGCATTTTTCCGGTGGTAATTTGCTGGATAAGGACTATGAGCTGCTTACCGTTCAAGAAGACCCGGCGCTTGCTGTCTCTGCACTGATAAAGCAATACTATTTAAGTCGCGGTTTTGCCCCAAAAGTGATCCTTCTGCCATTTACCATTGATGACAGTAGCCTTTTTGAACAACTTCTGCAAGAGAAATATAATAAGACAACCAGAATTCGCATCCCACAGCGTGGCGACAATCTGCGTTTGGTTGAGATGGCTGTCAATAACGCAAGACAAGAGGCAGAGCGGGCAACCGATAAAGAGGAACGCGTGAATGTAACCCTTGCAACCTTAGGGAAAATGGTTGGTTTATCATCGTTAAAAAGAATAGAATCCTTTGATATTTCCAATCTATCTGGAACGGATATAGTTGCCGGTATGGTTGTTTTTGTGGACGGTCAGCCGCAGCGCAGTGCGTATCGGCACTTTAAAATCAATGGACTGGACGGCCAGGATGATTATGCCTCCATGTACCAAATTCTGAACCGGAGATTGAACCATTATCTCCAAAAAGACAAGGGCTTTGACGCAACCCCGGATCTGCTGCTGATTGACGGTGGTGCTAACCACGCTAAGGTTGCGCAGGATGCGCAAAGGGCCTTGGGCCTGGATTTTCCAATCTTTGGAATGGTGAAGGATGACAAACACCGTACGAGGGCCCTTATCACCGCTGAAGGCAGGGAAATTGCTATTGATACGAAACCGTCAGTGTTTTCTTTTATAGGTAGGATTCAGGAAGAGACCCACCGCTTTGCTATCAGTTATCATCGCAAACTGCGCAGTAAACGCATGCGGTATTCTGCCCTGGACACCATACCGGGCATTGGCCCCAAACGGAAGGAAGATTTGCTAAAGGCATTCAAGTCCTTAAAGGGAATCCGTGCTGCCGGTCTTTCAGAACTGGAGCAATATCTTCCCAAAGATGTTGCGACTGCAGTCTACGAGCATTTTAGAAATAACACAGAAGGGTAGGGGAATTAGGTTGCGCGTGATTAGTGGAAGAGCCAGAGGCGTTTCTTTAAAAACACCGTCAGGTATGCAGACAAGACCGACTGCAGACCGCGTCAAAGAGGCATTGTTCAGTATCCTCCAATTTGAACTGCCCGGGAAGCTGGTTTTAGATTTATTTGGCGGTACCGGTCAACTGGGGGTCGAGGCACTTAGCCGGGGTGCGAGCTACGCTGTCTTTGTAGATGCCAGTGAGGATGCCTGCTGTTTGATTCGTGAAAATTTAAAACGGACAAAATTTTCGGATGAAGCCAAGGTGATCCGTTCTGATTACCTTAATTACTTGAAATCTACAAGTGATAAATTCGATATTATTTTTCTGGATCCACCATACGCAGAAGTTTTTTTAGAAAATGCGCTAAAAATCATAACAGAAATTGACATTTTGCAATCTGGTGGTATAATAGTTACTGAGCGACCTGTCGGTAAGGAATTGTCATTGGATTTTGAAGGCCTTTCCCGCTCAAAGGAATATAAATACGGAAACACATTATTGACCCTATACAGGAAAAATAGTGTGTAATGAGGGATATATGAAAATTGCCATTTATCCCGGCAGTTTTGACCCAATCACAAGCGGTCATCTTAATATTATCCAGAGGGCGGCGAATATCTTTGACCGGCTGATCGTTTGCGTAATGGTAAACTCAACAAAATCGCCTATGTTCTCAAGGGAAGAACGGGTAGATATGATTCGTCAGGTAACGGATAATATTCCCAATGTTGAGGTGGATTCGTCGGATGCCCTCCTTGCTGATTACGCCAAAGAAAAAGGCGGCTGTGTGATTGTAAAAGGTCTTCGTGCCGGATCTGATTTTGAAAATGAATTTCAAATGGCGTTGATTAACCATAAAATCAACCCGGGTTTGGATACCATGTTTTTGACTGCGGAACATCAGTATATGTATTTGAGCTCCAGCACGGTGAAAGAACTGGGAAGGTACAATGTAGACTTGTCAGATTTTTTACCGGAAAAGATAATCCCTAAATTTGAACAGCGAGTTGCTGTTATACGTCAAGGAGGAAATAGATAATGAACGAGCAAAACATCGAAGATATCATCTCTGCGCTTTATGACATGGTTCAGGACGCAAGAGGCCTGCCTCTGGGTGCCGATAAGTGCATCCTGGAGCGAGATAAGGTTCTCGATATGCTGGATGAGATCCTGGCACAGCTACCCGTTGAACTGAAGCAGGCTCGCACCATTGTTGAGTCCCGCAACGAATTGATCGGCCAGGCTCGCCGCGAAGCCGAGGCGTTAATTCGTCAGGCTCAGGAGAAGGCGGATCAGCTGGTTGAGGAAGAGGCGATCTACCAAGAGGCAAAGCGCCAATGCCAGGAGATGGTCATGCAGACCCACACGCGTATGGCAGAGCTGCGCAAAGCAAGCAACGACTATATGGACGATGCACTGCGTCGCACCGAGGAAGCCATTGCTATGTCTTTGGAGGATGTTCGCGACACCAGAACCAAGTTCAAGGCACTGGTTGAGAATCAGGAAAAGAAAGCAAACGCTGCTGTAGCTGAACCTGAGGTTTAAATATAGAAAAACAGCTCAAAATTACTTTTGGGCTGTTTTTTTGAGATTATTTTGGAGGTTACTATGAGCTATTTGGATACCTATTCTTCTTGGTGCAAATCCGACCTTCCAGCTGATGTAATGACGGAGTTGAAGTCTATTGCCCAGGATACAGAAGAACTTAAAAGTCGCTTTGGCTGTGATCTGCAATTTGGCACTGCCGGTATGCGCGGTGTCATGGGTGCAGGCAGCAACAGATTAAACCGTTACACTGTTCGTAGAGCCGCGCAGGGTATGGCAGCATGGCTTTCTTCCACGTCATTGCCGCAAAAAGCTGCCATAGCTTATGATTCCAGACACAATTCCAAGTTGTTTGCTGAGGTCTGTGCTGTTGCTTTTGCCGAGAAGGGGATACAGGTCTATATTTATGACAGACTGGCACCGACACCGATGCTTTCCTATGCTGTTCGTGAACTAGGATGTGGCTGTGGTATCGTGATTTCTGCCAGCCATAATTCCGGTGAATACAATGGTGTGAAATGCTACGGTCCTGACGGATGCCAAATGACAGACGAACCTGCTGCGATTGTGACACAAATTATCGGAACTATTCCGTATTTTGTGCCTGAATCCCGTACATTCCCTGAATATATGGAAGATGGTGTCATTACTTATATAGGAAAGGAATTGTGGGATCGTTATTATGAAACGGTTCTCGCAGAAGCTGTTGATCCTGATGTAATTAGAGAAAGCAATTTGCGGATTGTGTACACACCCTTGTGCGGTACAGGTAATGAACCGGTACGTGAAGTGCTGGGACGCTTGGGTGTGAATATTAGTGTTGTATCCTGTCAGGAAAAGCCCGATGGCGATTTTAAAACCTGCGAATACCCAAATCCTGAAACAGATGCTGCCTTGCAGGAGAGCTATAAAATTGCAGACAGAACCGACTGTGATGTAATTTTGGGAACAGATCCCGACTGTGATCGTGTAGCAATTGCTGTTCCTGTAGATGGTGGATACCGCAAGCTCTCCGGTAACGAATTGGGCTGCCTGCTCATGGACTATATTCTCCGGGCCCGTGCTGCTCGAAATGATATTCCTGAAGGTGCAATTGTTATACGAAGCATTGTTTCTTCCCCCCTTGCTGATCGGATTGCTGCGCATTACGGTGTGACTATGAAGGCTGTTTTGACCGGATTTAAATATATTGGTGGTGAAATTCTCTCCTTGGAAGAAAAAGGCGAGGAGTCCAAATTTATCTTCGGTTTTGAGGAAAGCTGCGGATACCTGAAGGGCACATACGCCCGTGATAAGGACGCCGTGGTTGCTTCCATGCTGGTTTGCGAGATGGCTGCTTTCTTAAAGAAACAAGGCAAAACTATTTTGGATGCACTCAATGAAATCTACAATATCTACGGGTATTATCTTGCTCACGTTCAGAGCATTTCTCTTACCGGCGCGGATGCTATGGAGAAAGCAGCGGCTATGATGACGGAACTGCGTGTAAATGCTCCCACAAGCATTGGCGGCGCGCAGGTTACAGAAGTTCGCGATTACAGTATCAGCTTAATCAAGGATGTTAAGACCGGAAAGGAAAGTAAGATTCTGTTGCCAAGATCCAATGTGCTGGAGTTTATTTTGGGAGATAAAGGCAGCGTAATTGCCCGCCCCTCCGGTACAGAGCCAAAAATTAAATTCTACTATACCGCTTCCGAACACAGTGAGGCTGATTCGAAAGCACTGCTTGATGCAATGATACAGCAAATGTCAAAATAAATACCAGTCATTCCCGGAACGAAAGTTCCGGGAATGATTTTTATAGTAGATGAATATAGTGTACAAAAAGGAGGTTGATTTCTTTGAGGAAAAAGACGAAGGACTTTCGGTTTGTATCAGATTACAAGAAAATCATAATCGGTGTTGGGATCGGCATGGCAGTATCTATATCACTGAGTGCAATCCTGGCGATCTTCATCAATAATCAATATTTACAAATAGAATCTGCTGCATATTTTCCGATCGTAGTACAGTTCCTTTCTGTATTCATTGGCGCATATATTGCCGGAAGAGGGGCAGGGGAGGGCGCTGTTGCGACATGTGGTGTTACATCGGGAGTTATGTTGGTTGTGCAGATGTGTCTTGGCGTATTGTTCTTTGACGGAATATCCGGTAATCTTCTATGGGGTATTCTGGGGTGCATAGGCGGTATGATAGCAGCAATTTTAGTATGCAAAAGGCCTAAAAAATCCCACAGCAGGGGAAGGAAAAGGTCCCGGTTTTGTTAATTTGTACAATTTTAACATGTGGGGTAAATCAAGTTTACCTATTTGTAAAAATGCAGGATTACTTGCAAGGCAACATGTTGCGTCATTTACAACCCGCGCTACACAATATCTTGTAATCGGCCGGTTTTGGTTTGTTTTGTTAACATAACAATGTTTACATAAAAACTGTCATAATCCACAAAAAACGCAAAAATATTCATTTTTACTTGCTTTTAACCGGGGTTTGGTGTATAGTATTCCTGCAATATGTTAACTAGTATCTATAATTGTGGGGATACAGGCTCACCTCCGCGGCAGTGTTTTTCATGCAGGAGGAGTTAAGTTGCAATTTCACTTTTTTCCACTTCGAAGGGTTTTTCAACCGAACCATATACGCGAACTGTTCCTGGGCCTTTTGTGGACCGCAGGTCTGCCTGCTGGTTATCTCATGGCCAAACAGTTATCTGAAACCACCTTTTCTGTGATGCGCATGGCTGTCATGACGCCTGTGTCGATCGTTGGTTTGATAACTGTCATTTTTCTACCTTTACTTTTATCTGTTGCAGCACTTAGTTTTTCGAAGCCTTTGCTTTTTATACCATTTGCTTTTTTAAAATCATTCTTATATAGCTTTACAGTCTCAGCCGTTATGTTTGCGTTTGATGATGCAGGCTGGCTGGTAGCAAGGCTCCTATTGTTTTCAGAATCCCTTATGAGCGTTGTGCTTCTTTGGTTTTGGTTCCGAAATTTGCATCGCAATTATAATACATTTTCAAAAGATGTAATGATTTCTACTTTTATCGCTGCAATTGTTTTTGTGATTGATCTTTGTGCTGTTTCGCCCTTTTTGACATCACTTTTTCATTATTCGTAAAGAAAGGTACGCGTATTCATGTTGGATTTGGTTCAAGCCTACGAGAATTACCTAACCAAGGTAAAACAGGCATCCAATAACACCATATCTTCCTACATGCGTGATATCAGACAGTTTTCTGCCTGGTTTCACCAGCAGGGGAGCGAAGATATTATGGATGCTACACAACAGAATATTGCTGACTACATTTCTTATCTCGAAAAAGAAGGACGCACAGGAGCGACGATTTCCAGAAGTCTTGCGAGTCTGAAGAACTTTTACTCCTATGTCGTTTCCTCCGGTTTCCTGGAGAAAACCCCTGTTACAGATATCCGTGTGGATCGAGGAGAGAAGAAGTTACCTCAAATCCTCACCGGACGAGAAATTGAATTGCTTCTTTCGCAACCCGTCTGTGTAGATGCTAAGGGTTATCGTGATAAGGCAATGCTTGAGGTCATGTATGCAACGGGCATTCGCGTCAGCGAGCTTATAGAGCTGGATATTGATGATGTGAACATAGAGCAGGGGATCATCAAATGCAGCAATGCGAAAAAGACACGTATTATTCCTTTGTATCCGGCAGCGCTAAAGGCCCTGTCTGTGTATCTGCGTGATATTCGTGACAGTATGCTTTTAACACCCTCGGAGCCTGCGCTTTTTGTGAATGTTAACGGTATTCGTATGAGTCGGCAAGGATTCTGGAAGATTCTTAAGCATTATCAGTCAACTGCGCGTATTGAAAAGGAAATTACGCCCCACACACTACGCCACAGCTTTGCTGTGCACCTTTTGGAAAACGGTGCGGACCTGGGCTCTCTCCAAGAATTAATGGGTCATAGTGATATTTCGTCGACGCAACTGTATACACAAATGATTAATCAAAAAATCAAATCTGTGTATGAAAAATGCCATCCAAAAGCATAAAAAAGTCTATCGTTTTTTTAGAACGATAGACTTTTTGTATAATTGGATATGTGTTTATATGCCGGTCATAGCAGCCAATGCTTCAACCTCAATCGCCTGTATATCACGAGTCATACTGAGACCTTCTTGGATATCCACATCCATATAACGGCCTTCGTGAGTGCAAATAATACGATTGGATTTTCCGGAAAGGAGCATCTCGACTGCCAAATAGCCCATTTTTGTCGCGTTTACCCGGTCTCGAGCAGTAGGGCATCCGCCGCGCTGGACATGGCCAAGGACCGTAACGCGTGGATCCAAGTCGATTTCGGATTTGATCTTAGCTGCAATATCCGCTGCTGACCCGGCGCCCTCTGCAACCACGATCATATAGTGTGTAAAGCCATTCAGACGTGCCTGCCTAATTTTTTCTATTACATCCTGTTGGAAATTGATAGGCTTCTCTGGCACCAGGACGGCAGTAGCACCGACCGCCAAACCAACATAAATTGCTAAGTATCCTGCGTTATGACCCATAATCTCTACAACAGAGCAACGTTCATGGGACTGCATAGTGTCGCGCAGTTTATCAATGCACTCAATAGCAGTATTAGCCGCCGTATCAAAGCCAATCGAATAGTTTGTACAACAAATATCATTATCTATCGTTGCAGGTATGCAGATAACATTTATCCCGTATTTCGACAATGCTGCAGCCCCACGGAACGTACCATCACCACCAATAGCAACAATGCCATCAAGGCCAAGGAAACGACAAGTAGATGCAGCCTTCTTTTGGCCCTCTTCGGTCATAAAATCCTGGCTGCGGGCGGTATAGAGAATCGTACCGCCGCGGTTAATAATATGGGAAATGCTTTTCTCGTCTAATCGTATGATATCGCCACCAATCAGACCATTGTAACCACGCCGAATTCCGTAACATTCGATCCCGTGATATAAAGCAGTACGAACAACAGCGCGAACACATGGGTTCATGCCCGGTGCGTCACCACCACTAGTTAACACGCCAATTCTTTTTACCTTCATATATGCATACACCCCCAGGATATGTTCGTATATATTTTAAAATAAATCTATTGGAATGTAAAGAGCTAGTTAATTTTAAAATCAAATTGTGTAGTAGGGGAGGGATTGTATCAACCATTATAGCACGCCATTATTTCAGCTAAAAATGTGAAACCATCATGCTGATTATTTAACAAACAAACAGCGTATGTAATTTGGTTCTTTTCTTTTTTCAGAGCTGTAGCAGTAAATTTTATATTATACCAATTAATATGTAACCAGCAACGGAAGATATAACAAAAGTGTTCTCATTTTAGAAAATAATACATAAGAAGCGGAGAGGAAGAAGGCTATCGGTTAATGCCCTCTTTGTCACATAAAATAACTAACGCAACAAAATAAAAATTTTGTTGCGTTTAAACTATTTCTATGCTATAATATAGCCAAAGATAATAATTGGAGGTAACTATCATGCAACGCTATACAGATTGCCCGCAAATTCTCCGTGATTTTC
The DNA here is from genome assembly GCA_045537615.1 of Faecousia sp. Taxonomy (GTDB): domain Bacteria; phylum Bacillota; class Clostridia; order Oscillospirales; family Oscillospiraceae; genus Faecousia. The sequence goes on from JAZSPV010000003.1 coordinate 94,352, forward strand.
TTACCTATCATGAAAACATCAAAGGTCAATCACCGAAAACGATTTCTGAGTACTATCTGGATCTGCGTATGTTTCTTCGTTTTATAAAGCTTATGCGCAATGATATGCCTTTACATACAAGTTTAGACGATATTAGTATCCGTGATATTGACATAGACTTTATTCAGCAGATCACAACATCGGAGATATTCGATTTCCTTTCCTATCTGGCCCACGACAGAAACCCAAATCCGGACGCAGCTGTTCCTGAATACGGCATTTCTGCAACCTCCCGTGCCAGAAAACTATCCGCAATTAAATCCTTCTATAAATACCTTACTGTGCGCACAAAACAGCTTGTAGACAATCCTGTTGCTGATCTTGAGTATCCGAAACTTAGAAAAAGTCTGCCAAAGTATTTGACTATGGAACAATCTGCAGCACTGTTACAGGCTGTGACCGGACCTAATGAGAAACGGGATTATGCAATCCTTATGATATTTTTAAACTGTGGTATCCGGCGCAGCGAGCTGGTGGGCCTGAATTTGACGGATGTTTATGAGGACCGTCTCCGTGTTGTCGGTAAAGGAAACAAAGAACGTTTTGTTTACTTTGGTACCTCCTGCCGGAAAGCGATCGACGCATACTTGCCTGAACGCAACAAAAAAGTTCTTACTGACAATCGCGCGTTATTTGGGTCAAGAGACAATAACCGGATCAGTGTTACAGCGGTTCATCGTCTTGTAAAGAAACACATGCTGGCAGCAGGTTTAGACGCAACAAATTTTTCTGCCCACAAACTGCGCCATACCGCAGCAACCATGATGCTATCCGGCGGCGTGGACGTAAAAACCGTACAGGAAGTTTTGGGACATGAGAATTTAAATACTACGAA
>JAZSPV010000034.1:0-28686 GCA_045537615.1 Faecousia sp.
TTATCGTTCCAACGGAACGATAAATTGAAATAATGCTTAATGCATAATTCATAATGCATAATGTGGTTATTATCGGGAAATGCCACATATTTTGGTAAAATAATTCTGCATTATGCATTTTGCATTATGAATTATTTATCGTGCAACAAAAAAGATAAATTTGAATTTACTCCTGAACAGAACTGGGGAACAAGTTGGCGTCGGTATGGGGCAGGAAGCAGGCGGCCACAAAGCTATCCATATACCCGGGGTAAGTGGACAGCTCCAGGTAGGTCATATTGGCAGCCACCTCATGACATTTGGCAATGGCCTGATCGCTCATAACCATGGTATAGGCACCGGTCAGGCTGGAGTTGCCGATGTAGTGGTACTTTTCCAGCTCCACATCCGGCAGCATGCCGATGTTCACCGCATTCTTCATATTGATACCGGAACCGATACCGCCGGCCACATATACCTTTTCGATCATATCCACCGTCATATCCACCGACTGCAGCAAGGTATCAATACCGGAATAGATGGCGCCCTTGGCACGGATAAAGTTATCAATATCTACCTCGTTGATAGACACTTCCCTGCCGGTCTCACTCTCCTCAGCCCCGGCAAGGATATACCGGCCCATACCGTGCTGATCTCTCTTGACCCGAGATCCTTCCCGGACAAACAGGCCCTTGGCATCAATGATTCCGGTGTGGAAAAGCTCAGAGATAATGTCAATAATACCGGAGCCGCAAATGCCTACCGGTTTTTGTCCGGCATCACCAACGATGGTCAGACTTGGCTCCATGGTGTCCTTATCAATGGACACCGCTTCCACAGCGCCGTCGGTGGCACGCATACCGCAGGAGATATCGCCGCCCTCAAAGGCAGGTCCTGCGGAGCAGGCACAGCTCATCAGAAAATCCCGGTTGCCGAATACGATCTCGCCGTTGGTGCCCAGGTCGATAAACAGGCTCATTTCGTCCTTATCCCAGATCATGGTTGCCAATGTTCCGGCTGTAATATCGCCGCCTACATAGGAGCCGATGTTGGGCGCAATCACCACAGGTGCCAAGGGGTTGGCAGGCAGGTTTAGATCCTGGGCCTGCAGACCCTCCCAGGCAAAGAAGCTGGGGATATAGGGATCCATACGCACCGGGTCTGCATCCACACCCACCAGCAGGTGGTTCATGGTGGTGTTGGCGCCGATGGAAAGCCGCAGAATGCTCTGCGCTTTGATACCAGCTGCTTTACAAAGGTTTGCCATAATAGGCGTTAAGGTTTCTTTCACAATGGCATCCTGGAGCTTCTTTCTGCCGCCGGGTCGGGTGGATTCGATGATCCGGTTGATCACATCTGCACCATAGCGAATTTGTCCGTTGCCGGAGGAGCCCTTTGCCAGGATCTCTCCGCTTGTCAGATCCACAAGGACCATAGATACGGTTGTGGTGCCGATGTCAATGGCACAGCCCACCAAGGCCTGGTTGCCATCGTCACAGATATCCATGCAGGTAAAGGTGTTTTCCATCAGCCGGCCTTTGACGCAGACGGTAAAATCATGCTCCCGCAGAGTAGATGCCAGCTTGGTCATGACACAGAAAGGCACTTCCACCTTTTCTATACCCAGCGCATCCTGCAAAATCCAGGTCAGCCGCTCCACATCCGGCATGGTGTCGTCTGCCGTAGGTGCTGTCATAGTCACCGTTACTGCCCGGTAGGGATTTTCAAGGGTAATACCACTGGCCAGGACGTTTTCCTGGGCCTGCTTAAAAATTGCCACCTCCTCAGCTGAGGACAGGTCTGCTGTCTTCATGCGGCTTTGGTAGGCGCTGGCAATATCCGGTACAAATACGGTGCAATCCCCAACAACCTTGGTGTTGCAGGACAGCCGCCAGCCAGCTTCATATTCCTCGTCAGTGATGTGCCGGGAGGGAATGGTCTCCACCTGGCCCTCCACCAGCTTCACGCGGCACTTGCCACAAGAGCCGTTACCGGAGCAGGGCGCGTCAATGGCCACATTGGCCCGTCTTGCCAGCTCCAGCAGGTTATCACCGGCGTTACATTCAATGCTAACAGGGCTTCCGCCCTCAATTTGGAAGGTTACTTTCATAAATTTATGTCCTTTGTTCTTCCTTCAATTATTTTTGATCAACATATTTACCCTTTGTGAAAGAGTTGTATATGGGGATATTTATCACGGATATATGCTTCGAATTCTTCAGGACTTCCTTTTGTAAATCCCGTCCGATCAAACGTCATATACCCCTCTTCTCCTATTAGCACAATACTGCGTTTAAGAAAATAGACAAATCGCAAATTTTCATAAAGCATAACCGAAGTATCCAACTTATAATAATGGGTTATTTTATCGTCTATGATAATCCTCGCAGAAGGAACCATTCCGTTATTGATCCTCCGTATATTATTCATAGTACTCTGCGCTTTCCTAGCAGGAAGACTCAAACAGTACCACCCCGCACCAAAAAGAACAACCGCAATTGCTCCCCATTTTAATTGTCTCTGCCAGATTGCCAGTACCAATATACATACCGAAAAGATGATAAAGGCACGCCCTAAATCCACTTTTGTCTTTTCTCGTACCACACGATAGGATTCCTGAAGTATTTCCTCGGAATCGGTATAGGTACACTCGAACAAAACATCATCCATAGCACGTCCTCCTCGTTTCGCTCTTTTGGTGTATAGGGGCCGAAGTTTCCTCCGGCCCCTACGAAAAAACAAATTACAGCAGGCTGTCCATACCCAGAACGGGGTGACCCTTTTCGGTGAGCCAGTTCAGCAGCTCCTCGCCGTCGGTGGTGACGGTCTCGTCAGCAACCAGATCTGTGAAGTTCTCGATGCCGTACAGCTCAAAGGCCGTCTTGTTCAGGCGCTCAGCCACATCGTCCTTCAGTTCCTTGGGCATCCAGACGATACGCTCGATGCCGCCCTCGGCGGAGATGAACTTCTTGGAGGAGATGAAGTGTCTGCCGTGGCCCATATAACCGGGGGTCTGAACACCGCCGCCGGTGCAGGAGGCCAGCTCGCCGAAGGCCATGCCCGCGGGGGTCATGCCCTTGAACTCACGGTAAACCCCGATGAAGCCGCCACTCATGGGCTCAATGCCGCAGATACACTCGAAGCAGCCACAGGAGGTCATGGGATCCTCCAGGATAGAGTACAATGTGACGGATTCCACAGCGCCATGGGTAGCATCGGCAATGGCCTTGTCAACAGACTCGAAACGGCCGGTGCGCTCGTCGGTGCAGCCTTCCTTGAAGATGGGCTGGCAAGGACCGTTGGGATCCAACTCGTTGGTTGCCTTGGCATCCAGCCAGGAAACAGCGCCGCACAGACCCAAACGCTCGGGGGTGACCACGCAGCAGTGGGCCGGTGCAAAGGACTGGCACAGGATACAGGTGTAGTAGCGATCCACAGCCTCGTCGGTCATGGATGCCAGACGGTCGTCACGGTGGGCATAGCGGGGCATTGCTACCTCATCACGGAACTTGCCGGCTTCCGCCGCGTCAGTAATCAGGGTGACCTGGCACTTGTCAACAACGGCGTCGAACTCGTCCATGATCATCACATACAGAACTTCGGCAAAGTCCTTCAGCCGCAGGCCCTTTTCAAAGGCGTCCTTGGAAACACGGATGCGGACCTGGTTACGCTGACCGGTGTGCATGACGCCTTCCATGTAGTTAAACCATGCATGGAATTTCCGCTCGATTACGGATTCGAAGTCCTCCTGCATCTTTTTACCGGCCACCTCAACATAAGTAGCCAGAGCAAACTCACTGCCTGCATCCAGGTCGGGTCCGATGATTGTGATCTTGTGATCCTCAATTTCGCCCATATCACGCATGACTACCAGCTCCGCAGTGGGGTTCTTGCCGGAGTAGAACTCTGCCTGCATATCGCTCTTACGGATAATCTCGCCTTCAAAAGCAGCGGCGAAAGCCACAGGGATAGGCAGTTCCTTGACCTTGATCTTGATTTCCCGCAGTTCCAGGGACTTCTTGACGGTCTGTGCGTGGTCGCAAACACTTTCCAATGCACCGGGGACTTGATTTTCACCCAGGTCCACGTCAACGACCACAGGGAAGCCCAGAGCAATGGCGCCGGCACCGGCAGACACCACCACTTCATTGAGTGCGCCGAAGGTGTTGACAAAGGCAGGAACACGGTCCTTGGTGTAGGTCAGCAGGCCACTCAGGTCGCCGGGCTGCACATTACCGAAGATCAGGGCAGCACGGACAGCAACGGTGACAACGTGGATCACGGAGGTTACATCGTGGCCCAAGGGGATCACCCGGAACTCCAGGCCCATCTTCACGCCGCCTTCTGCGCACTGTTCAATGACATCTCCTACCATGAAGGTCATGATGCCCTTGGACTGGTAGTCCTTAACAACATTCACAACATCATCTGCATTGTCGGCCTTGCCCAGCACAACAGCCACACCGGGGATATCACCGGTAACCAGAGGAACACCCAGGGAACGGATAATGGGATCGGGAACAAAGCCGATTCCGGACTCATTTTCGTAGGGGTTGCCACCGGCTATATATTTCAGACCCTCGATGATTTCCGCACCCACAGCAGTGGCAAGACCGGCGTTCAGTGCCTGGCCCAAGTCCTCCTGGTTGGTGATGAGGCTCTTGAGCACGCCTACACAGGCGGTCAAATCACCCAAGGTTTTCACCTTCACACCGGTTGCCGCGTAAATGGTGGGGAAATAGTAGGCGGTATCAGGAAATGCAATTTCCTTATCCGCACCGTACTTTGCGATGGCATCGTTGACAGCGCCCTCAGTCAGGCCTGCAACAGCATTGCTGCCACCATAGATCAGATCAGTCAATACGCTCATAGTAAATTCCTCCTGATATATAATTTATATAAAGTCACATAGGACTGAATATACAAACTTTTTCTAAGTCCGGAAAAATGCTTCTGTCGGGCACCGCAAGTAGAAAAACCTCCCAAAATGCAAACTGCCGGGAGGGAGGAACCTCCCTCCCGGCCTATGATGCTGGGAATGTTTCTGCTTACAGATCCAGATAGGAATCGGAATACAGAACGTTGTTCTTGAAGATGTCGCAGGACTTAATGGTCTCCATCAAGCGGCGATCGTTGGGGTTGACGATAGCGGAGGTCAGACCCTGCATCATGCACATAGCAACCAGTGTTGCGTCCATGATGGGACGGACTTCCTTAGGTGCGCCGTTGGAGTTGTTGGACAGACCGCCGGTGGACTTCAGACCCTTCTCGGAGAACATACGGATAGCCTCCAGGACCTCCATCTGCTTATCCTGCATACCCTTGACGACCAGGAACAGGGGGTCAAACCACAGATCGGTGGCTTCCATGCCCAGCTGCAAGCCGCGCTCGAGCATGTTGTCACAGTGCATCATACGCTCCTCGTTGTCCTTGGCGATACCGTCAGCGGAACACAGAGCGATACAAATCGCATCGTTGGCAGCAGCCAGGTCGATGTAACCGATACGGGAGCCGGCGTCAGCAGAGTTGACGATGGGCTTGCCGTTGGTACGGTTGTAGACCTTGATACCGGCCTCGATAGCCTTCATATTGGCGGTGTCCAGTGCCAGAGGAACATTGTTGAAGTTCTCCTGCAGCAGCTTGACTGCCCACATCATGCGCTCGGGACCATCCTTCTCGGCAGGTCCGATGTTGACATCCAGATAAGTAGCACCGGCCTTGATCTGCTCGTATGCACGCTGCAGAATGGGCCCGGGGTCGCGCTCGTCCATAGCCTTACGGATGGAAGGAGCGATGCAGTGGATACGCTCGCCGATGGTGACGAAGGTGGAAGACTCGGGGTTGTAGCCCTTGTACTGGGTATCCCACTGCTTGACCTCGATGGCAGGGACCTTGGTAGCCAGCAGCTCGTCAAAGCTCAGCTCCTTGACCTCTTCCTTAGCACCGGTAGCAGCCTTGGCAGCGTTCTCAGCAGCAACAGCAGCGGCAGCGGCCTCGTACTCCTTGTCCTTCAGGTACTTGGGCAGCTGAACAGCCTCCAGAGGACCAACAACCACATTCCAGCCGGGCAGCTTCTCCTGGATCTCGCCCTTCATAACGGCAACCTTGCCGGGGATAATCAGGGTGCGGTTCTTGATCTTGTTCTCCAGATCCAGCTCATCGAAGGTCTTCTTGATGGTGGAGGAAGAGAACTTACCGGCAGCCCAGGCAGTCAGAACGGACATGCCGGAAGCGTCGGAAATCACCAGGTTCACAGGTGCGCCGGAGCGCTCCATCTCGCCGGAAACCAGGAAGTAGGTCAGGGCGAAGTCAACGGTCAGCGCAACGGGTGCGTTCTCGTCAGCGCTGTTCAGGGGGTAAACCTTAGCCTCCACCTTCATGGGCTTCTGAGGATCGGTGTAGATATTCTGACGCAGACCGTACAGAGGCAGTGCCTGCGCATAGGTCATGCCGGACATAACGATGATGGAAGCGTACTTTTCGGTGAACATGGAAGCGTAAGCAGTCTCCAGACGGGCATCACCCTTGGTCAGCTTAGCCAGGTTCACGATGGAGGGGTAACCCATGGTGCGGTCGCCATCGGTGATAGCGGTACGGCGAACCAGAACGGCATTGGCCAGGGTCTCCTTGGCAGTCTTGCCGGTGACATCCAGAACCAGGTTCTTGTTACCCTTGCCCTCCAGAGCCTTAACAGTGTCGTACAGGTCGGAGATGTTCTCGGCCCAAACGCCCAGAGCCACGCCCTTGGCGGTGGCCAGCTCGTTCATAGCCTCCCAGTTGGAGGGGGTAGCGCCGTCCAGGATCACGTCCTTGCCGCACACCTCGAGAGCCGCCTTGGCACACTCTACATCCCAGCACTCCAGGACCAGGGGACGGCCCAGAGCAGCAGCCTTCTTCACCAGAGCTGCGTAAACAGCAGGATCGGCCTGGCAGTTGGAGACCTGGATGAACTCCACGTACATTCTCTCGCCGCTACGCTCGTAGTCCACCTTCTGTGCGTCAGCCAGCTTGGCATCTACGGTAGCCTCGTCCATGCAGGTGCAGACGGAGACAGCGTACAGGTTCTTGCTAACCAGGGTCTTCTCGTGACGGAACAGGACAGTTTCGCCGCCCAGCTTGTGCTCGCCAACGGAGATGGTCTTCATAGCAGGTGCAGTAGCCTCGTTCAGAGAAGCCTTTGCCTCCTCGGAGAAGTAGGGGCACTTGTCGATTTCAACAGCACCCTGGGCGACCTTCATACAGAAAGCCATACAGGTGGGGCTGCCACATTCCTTACAGTTCTTCTTGGGGGACATCTTAAAGATGTCAAGACCTTTCAAAGCCATTTTATGTACCTCCCTTTCCGATTAAACCAGTTCAGTGATGAACTGCTTGATGGTTGCGATGGCTGCAGGATGACGCATGATAACTGCGTCTGCACCGCCGGTCAGGTTTGCAGCAGCAGTGGAGATCTCCATGCCAATGCCGCGCTCCTCCCGGTCGCCCCAGGTGGGCTCGTCCTCTTCGGAAGCGGAGGACTCCTTCACGCCCCAGGTGTCGGTGGACACAGGCGCAACGATGGGCATCTGCAGGTCAGCATCGGCCTGCTTCAGGGCTGCATCCCGGATACGGTCCAGTGTGGAAGCAACATACTCATAGCCGTAGCCCACAGCTGCGGTGCCGATGTTCATCACGATGGACTCAGCAGGAACGTTCAGGCCCTTGAGCATGATGTTCAGCTGCTTTGCCAGGTTGATATCGTCAGCAGTCTCAGCGCCCACCTTCTGACCGCTGGCCAGAGCAACGGAAGCGCCCACGGTCTTATAGTTCTCGCTCTTGGCGGACATGAACAGAACGTTCTTGCCGGCCAGTGCTTCGGCTACGGCGCTGAACAGCTCAGCATCCTTTTCCAGGTGCTTGCAGCCCATAACAACGATAGGCTTGGTAACGACCTCGGCTACTGCCTTGGCGTCGGCAACGCAGTCTGCAACAGCGCGATCTGCGCCGTTGGGATCTGCAGACTCGAAGTTCAGGCAGATGAAGTCTGCACCCTCCATGGTCTCGGCCTTCTTGGCACGCTCAGCCATGGTGGTGCAGCCGGCGTAGAATTCTACCAGACCGGGTACATCCCAGCTATCGGCAGCGTCGGAGATCTCAACGCCGATCTTCGGTGCATTCTCGATTGCTGCATCGAAGGTGTAGAACGGCAGCACATTCTGGCCGCCGATGACCACTGCGTTGTCACCAGTACCCAAAGTCACGGCATTGATGCTGCCGCGGAAAGGCTGCGTCTTAGGAACAAAAGACATAATTGTTTTCCCCCTTGGTTTGATTTATATAATAATTTATAATTATTAACTGTGTTACTTGAATTAAGAATTATGAGTTAAGAATTAAGAATTTCGTGTCGTCTTCACAATGGCCGCAAGGATCTTTTCCAACTCGTCGCAATCAAACATAATTGATGTAAACTGCTCTTTTGTCAAATATTCCGTTTCATATAGCAGCCGCAGCCAGTATTCCGTTTCCGCCGCTTCCTTTAGTGCAATATTTAGCTTGGTCAGAAAATCAGGTCGGCTCTGTGCAAACTTTGATTCTGCTGTGTTTGCACCAATGCTGGTACCGCACCGCAACAACTGTTTTGAAATTACATATTCGCCTTTTGTGTCACGAAGATACTTGCACAACCTAACAATTCGTGTTGCAAACAGAAAACTCTTCTCTTTTATGACATTGTCCATAAATTCTTAATTATTAATTCTAAATTCCTAATTGCTCCATAATGCCCCTGAGGGCCTGTTTCACAGGGTTGTTCTCCGGCAGCTTGGCAGACGGCTCGCCGTCGCTGTCGCAATTGTACACGCCCTCATCCTGAGGCAATACGCCCAGAAGCTCCAGCCCGTGCTTGGCGATTTCTTCCTTGATGCCGTCACTAAGCACACCATTGGGTGCCCGGTTCACGATCAGACCCATTCTGCCGGGCTTCAGCCCCAGCTCCTCGATCATCTGGGCCACCCTTGCCGTTGCCTGAATGCCCCGTCGGGAGCAGTCGGAAATCAACAGCATGGTATCCACATGGGGCAGCGTACCTCTTGCCACATGCTCAAGGCCGGCTTCGTTATCCATAACCACATATTTGTAGTTCTTGGCATATTTGTCCACCAGGGTGGTCAGCACGCCGTTAACGTAGCAATAGCAGCCCTTTCCCTGGGTTCTGCCCATGATGAGCATATCATAATCGTCCTCTTCAATGAGGGCAGAGTTAAACTTAAATGATGCGTAGTCTGCTTTGGTCATCCCCGGAGGGATAGAGCCTTTCATCTCCGCCTGGGCCATTTCCTCACGGATGGCGCCCAGGGTGATCTCTGCTTCTACGCCCAAAACCTCGTTGAGGTTTGCGTTGGCATCGGCATCCACCACCAAAATTGGTGTCTTGTTGGTGCTGACCAGATAGTCGATCATCATGCCGCAGGTGGTGGTTTTACCCACGCCGCCTTTGCCGGCAACCGCTATGGTATGAGGCATACGGTACCTCCTGTTTGCTTAAATCTTCCTATGGGCATACTTCGCCCATAGTCACCTTGGATTCTAACACATATTTTCCTTTTTTTCAACCTCCTTTTCAATTTTATTTATCTAATATACGCCCCCGGGCTCACCATTGGCGAACCCGGGGGCGTTTCTGTATTTTATTTTCCGGGAAGACCCTCTGCCTACCCGTCAAATTCCTCCGAAACCTGCCGCAGCAGCTGCCGGATTTGTAGATGCTGCGGACAGATCTCTTCACAGGCACCGCAGCCCACACAGTCCTTTGCACTTTTCCCGCTGCTCAGCTGGGCCTGCTCATAATAAAACTCACTGTTCCAATTTTGGAAGATTTTCCTGGCATTCAGGCAGGCGAAAAATTCCGCAATTGCAATGCCCTGGGGACAGACCCCGGCACAGTATCGGCAGGCGGTACAGGGAACAGTTCCCAACCGCCGAAAGATTTCACAAACAGCATCCACTGCCGCCTGCTCCTGCGCATCCAGAGGCCGGAAGTCCTTCATATAACCACAGTTATCTTCGATCATCTGCATATCACCCATGCCGGACAGAACCATGGCAACACCTTGCTGACTGGCGGCGAACCGGATGGCATAGCTTGCATTGCTGCCGCCACCCAGACGGTCAAATATTTTCTGGGCTTCCTCCGGCAGATTCACAAGGCTGCCACCCTTCACCGGTTCCATCACGATTACCGGCTTGCCGTGTTTACGGCAGACCTCCAGACATTTCCGGGACTCCACAGAAGGATCGTCAAAGTCCACATAGTTCAGCTGAAGCTGCACTACCTCTATCTGGGGATACGCGGTCAAAATCTGCTCCAGCATGGCGGCTTTGTCATGGAATGAGATGCCGAAATGTTTAATGCGTCCTTCTTTCTGCAGCTCCAGGGCCGTTTCATAAGCACGGCATTTTTTATACTTTTCAAACAGCTCCCGGTCCTGGGCATGCATCAGGTAGAAGTCAAAATAGTCTACGCCGCAAATTTCCAGCTGACTTTCAAACAGAGGACGGATATCCTCCTGTTTTTCAAAGTGATTGCAGGAGAGCTTGTTGGCCAATATGTAGCTGTCCCGGGGATAACGGGATGTCAGACACCGGCGCACAACAACCTCGCTGTTTCCGTCCATATAACCGTGGGCCGTATCAAAATAACAGAAGCCTGCCGCCATGAATCTATCCACCATTTGGTTGATTTGATCATAGTCGGGCTGTCCGTCCTTTACAGGCAGACGCATACAGCCCAGGCCCAGCTTTTTGTTGACATTTGCAAAGGGGGTCATAGTCCTTCTCCCTCCCGAACCACCGTACAGGTTTGCATTCCGTAATACGAAAGACAGGCCGCGGCGGTATCATCGATTCGCTCACCGCAGACCAAAATCGGTACTGCAGGGGGACAGCCTGCTGACGCTGCTGCAAGCACCCTTCCCACACTTTCGCCTACCGGCACCGTTTCACAGACAGACAGCATGGCCTGCCGGACAGACATGACCGCCTCACAGCGGTGAAATGCCGGGGGCTTCTGGGCAACAGCTTTCTTCCGGGGGATGGATCGCAGTACGCCTGCCAGTCTTTCCAGTTCCTCTCCGGTAATCTCCGGCGTCAGCATCATAACAACGAAGTCAGGGTCATAAAACTCACAGACAATTCCCTGCCCTTGCAGCAGGTGGGCAAAATCTGTTCCGGTATAGCCGTAGGGCTTTGTGGAAATCGTCAGCTTCAGCGGTTCGTCTCCATACAGGATATAGCCATGGGCCGCCAAAGCATGCTTCAGCACTTCCACCTGGGCAACAAAGGCAGCCAGCTCCTGTGGATATCCCTCATCCAAATAGCGGTTGACTGCATCCAGGGATTGCAAAATCAGATACGAGGGACTTGTAGACCCAAAAAGCATGAGGGCATTTTTCGCCTGCTCACGAAACAGCTCCGGCGCGTATTTGGCAATGTGCAGATAAGCACCGCCGGTGAGCACCGGAAGGGTTTTATGGGCAGAACTGCAACACATGTCTGCGCCCAGGTCCATGGGATGCCGGGCAGGCTGGAGAAAATGCAGATAAGCACCGTGGGCATTGTCCACCAACAGCAAGCAGCCATGGTTATGGCAAACCTCCGCAAGGGTGTCAATGGGTGCAATATTGCCCAGATAGTCCGGGCTGGTAAGATAGACCGCCACCGGCTTTTCTTCCAATCGGGACAAGGCTGCATCCAGTTGCCGGGCATCCAGCCTGCAGGACAGGTAAGAATCCGGCTCCTCCGGATAGAGCCACAAAACATCAAAATCCAAAAGCGCCGCTGCACTCAGAAAGGTCTTATGGACATTTCTGGCCGCTGCGATCACAGGCCGCTTTCCACAGGCTTTGGCGTGGAGTACCGTCAGGTAAAGCATAGCGCGAATACACTGGGAGCAGCCCTCTGTGGAGTAAAAGGTTTCTGCGCCAAAAAGGGTGCTTGCGTTGGCTTCGCTCTGCTTAATAACGCCCCTGGCCTCATAAAGGCTGTCCGCGCCGTCGATTTCGGTGATGTCCAGCCTCTCCATACCAAGAAAGGGCATGCCCTTATGACCGGGCATATGCAGCCGCAACCCATCACCGTCAGCGTAGCGGCGGACAAAATCACAGATCGGTGTATTCATCATTGTGCATCCAAGGCCCTTGCAATGGCCACCATAATGGCGCACTCCATCCGCTTGCGGAACAGGGTACAGCCGTATTCATAGACACCGGTAACAGCGCCGGTAGCATGGTAGGCGTTGGCAGCACAGCCGCCGGAGCAGTACAGTCTTGCCCAGCAATCCCGACATTCGGGATGGGCATAGACGTTGCAGGCGGCAAATTCCTTCTGAATCTCGGTGTTGGTCACACCATCCCAGATGTTGCCCAGCTTGAACTTCTCCTCACCCACAAACTGGTGGCAGGGATACAGGTCGCCCCAGGGGTTCACCGCCATATACTCCGTGCCGCTGCCACAGCCGGAAATACGCTTGTAGATACACGGACCACCGGTCAGATCGATCATGTAGTGATAGAAGGTAAAGGGCTTGCCCTCTTTGTCCTTCTGAAGCATCAGTGCAGCAAGCTTTTCATACTGCTCCAGCACAATGGGCAGATCCTCCTGGGTCAGCTCCGAAGGGTCTCCAGCAGCACAAACCACAGGCTCCATGCTCAGCTCTGTAAAACCCAGCTCCAGCATCTGCCGGATATCCTCCAGGAAATCGGGGTTGGCATGGGTAAAGGTGCCGCGCATGTAGTAGTTTTTGCCCTCTCTGGCCTCTACCAGCTTTTGGAATTTGGGAACGATTCTGTCCCAGCTTCCGTTGCCGGCATAGTCCACACGGAAGCGGTCGTGAATCTCCTTCCGTCCGTCCAGGCTGAGGACCACGTTGCTGCACTCCCGGTTGGCAAAGTCGATCACATCATCGTCGATCTGAATGCCGTTGGTAGTCAGGGTAAAGCGGAAATTTTTGTTGTGTTCCTTTTCTATGGAACGGGCATAAGCCACCAGATCCTTGACTACCTGGAAGTTCATCAGGGGCTCACCGCCGAAGAAGTCTACCTCCAGATTGCGCCGGCTGCCAGAGTTTTCCACCAGAAAATCCAATGCCCGTTTACCGACCTCATAGCTCATAACCGCCCGGTCACCGTGGTACTTGCCCTGGCTGGCAAAGCAGTAAGAACAGTTCAGGTTACAGGTATGGGCCACATGCAGGCACAAAGCCTTGACAACACCGGCTGTTTTTTCCTTCAGTGTACCTGCCATGGGCGCAAAGGTGTCCGGGGCAAAAAGCTTTCCGGCATCCTTCAGCGACACCACCTGGTCATAGCACTCGGAAATGTCTGCCTGGGTAATATCACTGCGGTCTGCATACTTTTTGGCCATTGCCTGCAAAACAGCATCCCGGTCATTTTCTTCAAACATGGCGATGATGTCGTATGCCACCTCATCTACCACATGAACAGAGCCGGAGCAAACATCTAAAACGATGTTGTAGCCGCCCAGCTTGTATTGATGTATCATAGTTTTTTCTCCTTCGGATAGGTATCAGAAAAAATGCCGCCGAGACCGGCGGCATTTCGGTATGTGCAATTACTTGCTTTCCTTGGTGCTCTCGCACTGCTGATTTGCGATACCGCAGCTGGTCTTGCAGGCAGACTGGCAGGAAGTCTGGCATTCGCCGCAACCGCCATTCTTCGCACTCTCGCACAGATTGCGGGTCTCGATGGTCTTGATATGTTCCATAGTAGCTACCTCCACAATAAATATCCTTTTCAATGGTAACACATTCCATTGCCAAAGTCAACACAGGGAAATACATTTCTTCTGTTGCCCCAGCCGGATCATAACCCTTTCTGCTCAGGATAGCATGATCTTGATAATCTCTGCATCGGTTTTCCGCATGCCTTCGCCCGCCACCCGGCTGACATTGGCAATGGTATTTTCCACCCCTTTGCTGACAATTCCGTCGCCGCCATAAAACTGACTTCCCTGCCGGTACATCTGCATGCCCAGCAAGCCTGCCTCCACCGCAGACGCGATCTTTGCGGCACAGCTGGCTTTGGCTCCGTCACAGATGACACCGGAATTGATGGCAATGGCGTTGACTACCGTATGGGCCACCTCCCGGAATTTGCCGCCCTGCAGATAGGTCACGCCGGCAGCCGCGCCACAGCCGGCGCTGATTGCGCCGCAGTAGGCGCTCAGAGGGCCGATATCCGCCTTTAGGTGAAGTGTTACCAGATTGGATACTGCCAATGCCCGGTATAGCTGTTCTTCCGTAGCCCCCAACTCCCGGGCATAGATCACCACCGGCACCGAGGCGGTAATGCCCTGATTGCCGGAGCCGGAATTGATAACCACCGGCTTTTCGCAGCCACCCATCCGGGCATCGGAGGCCGCCGCAGCATAGGCCTTTGCCCGGGTAATCACATCGTTTTCCCGGGTCTTCAACAACACTTGCCCAATACCGGCACCGTAGCGATTACGCAGGCCCTCCTCCGCAATGTCCATATTACAGGATATCTGTCTGCGGAAGATCTCTTTTACATGGGCAATTTCCAGAGCATCTGCAAATTCTATGATTCGCTCCACTGTCAGCAGTTCTTTATCCTCCAAGGTCTCCGGGGCGCTATTTTCCACATTGCGGCTGAAAACCGTTTCCCCATCCCGGCGGATGCAGACGATGTTGGTGTGATCTCCTGCAATGTGACACGAAGCCTGATGTCCGCCTCCGGACAACGTAACACAAATTTCAAAAAGAGCGCCGGATTCTGATTTTGCCACCTGAAAGGCCGCCTGCTGTAAATATGCTGCCATCTGTGCCTGCTGTTGTGGGGTGACTTGGCTGATGACCAATAATTTATTTTCCGGATTGCCGGCAATGATACCTGCCGTCGCTGCTGCCTCAAGGCCCCGCAGACCGCCGGTATTCGGCACAATCACACTTTTTACATTCTTGATGATATTGGCACTGACGCAAATTTCCACTCTCTCCGGCAGAACGCCCAATTCCCGGGCCGCCACCGCTGCAGCATAGGCCACCGCAATGGGTTCCGTACAGCCCATTGCCGGTACCAGCTCCTGTTCCAGCAGGCGCACATAGGCATTGTAGATCCTTGGTTCCATAATCTCACCCCGTATGGTTTCTTTACCCATAATTATAGGGAAAATCACAATTTTTGCAAGAAAAAAAGCATTTTTCCGGTTATATTACAAAACGCCGAAAAGCTCCAGCAGGACTTTTCCTGTCAGAAGCACCAGCACAACCAAAATCACCGGACGAACGATTTTCGAGCCGTTTTTCAGTGCCAGCCCGGCACCGAGATACTGGCCGGCGATGGAGAAAATTGCCGCAGTCAGGCCAAGGGGGATCAGTACCTTTCCTGCTGCCAGGGAGGTTGCCAATGCGCCGATATTGGAGGCCAGATTTACCAGCTTTACATTGCCCGAGGCTGTGCGTACATCCATTTTTGCCAAATAGCAAAAAGCAAGCAGAAGAAATGTTCCGGTGCCGGGGCCGTAGAAGCCATCGTAGGTACCCACCAACAGGGAAGCACCCCAAACTACCGCTTTGCGCAATCCCTCGTGGATAGGCACACGGTTTTCCGGCAGGGATTTTTTCTGTAATAAAATCAGCGCTATCACAGGCAGCAAGACCAACAGCATAAGCTTCAGGTACTTTTCATCCACAATCAGCTGCAATCTGGTTCCCATATGCGCACCCAGCAAGGCAAGGCCAATGGACGGAATCGCCAATAGCCAGTCCACACAGCCATTCTTTACGTACCGCACTGTGGATGCCACTGTACCAATACAGGAGGAAAGCTTGTTGGTTCCCAACGCAAAATGCACCGGCAGACCTGCCAACAGATAGCAGGGCAACGAGATGATGCCGCCACCGCCGCCAATGGCATCCATAAAGGATGCGCAGAAAACACCAGCACAGATCAGCAACACAACCCACAGAGGAACACCGAAAATTTCCATATATATCTCCTTAAAAGCCCATAATTCTTCCCTTTTTCTCTCATTATAGCAGAATTTTAAAGATTAGGGAATAGAGCAAATAGCATTGCAGTAAGTTTTTGAGAATACACAAACGCCCCCTCATGCAGGTGCGTTCCTGCATGAGGGGGCTGCCGTTATTTGCCTTGATTTAGTTGCCGTGCGCTCTTGCGGTCCTCCGGCTTAATCTCACCGGCGGCCAACAGGCTGCGCTTTGTCAGAGCCGGACCAACCAGTTCATAGATCAGCACACTGAACAGCACCACATTGCGAACAAGTGCGCCATCAGCCAGGTTGGCAGCCGTTGCAGCCATGCCCAAAGCCACACCTGCCTGGGGCAGCAGGGTGATGCCCAGGTTATCGGAAATGGCTTTTGACTGCTTGGTAAGTCTGCAGCTGAAATTTGCGCCAAAATACTTACCGGTAGATCTTGCAAGGATATAGATCACGCCCACCAGAATTGTAATGGGCTGGAACAGCACATTCAGATCCAGCTCTGCACCGGAAATCACAAAGAATAAAATATTGATAGGCATTGTCCAGCCATCAACACGGTTCATCAGTTCTTCCGAGGTGTCACAGATATTACAGAACACCGTGCCTGTCATCATGCAGACGAGCAGCAACGAGAAGCCGCAGTGCACAGGGCCGATGTTGAATTTCACCATGGACAGGCCAACCGTCAGCAGAACAAAGCCCACAGAGATAGTCATACGCTTACTGCGGGAATGGAAAAATTGCTCCACCCAGTTCAAAAGCCATCCCATAGCTGCGCCCAGTCCCAGAGACAGGACCACCTCAATGATAGGCTCTACCACCATACCCAGTACACTGAGCTGGCCATCGGAAAGTGCAGAGGCAATTCCGTAAGAAACGGAAAACAGCAACAGGCCCACAGCGTCATCGATTGCAACCACCAGCAGCAACAATTTGGTCAGGGGGCCCTTTGCCTTATACTGCCGCACAACCATCAAGGTTGCGGCCGGTGCGGTGGCAGAAGCAATGGCACCCAGGACAATGGCCGCAGGCAGTGTAATGACCTGGGGAAAGCAGAAATGCAAAACGATCAGAACAACATCTACCAGTACGGTGGTCAGAACCGCCTGCACAATGCCAATGATAATGGCACCGGAGCCCATAGCTTTTAATTGGTGCAGCCGGAATTCATTACCAATGGTAAATGCGATAAAGCCAAGGGCTGTTTGGGTGAGAATTCCTAAAGTTTCCACTTGTGCCAGAGATTGGAATCCCAGTCCTTTCAGCCCAATGGCACCCAGGCAGAAAGGGCCCAAAAGCAGGCCTGCAACCAGATAGGCCGTCACTGCCGGAAGATGGAACAATTTCGTCAGTCGGGACAACAAAAGTCCCCCAACCAGAGCCACTGCCAAACTAATCAGGTATATTTCCATATCATTCGCCTTCGTCTCTTACTGAAAGGTTCCGCAAAAATGCGGTGGCTCACGCCACCGCACATAATAGCACCAAGGATTGTTTCCTGCAAGAGTAATTATAACTAAATTTTAGTAAAAATTCACGATATATTTTGATAGTATCCGATTTTGGATCCCAAACAGGCACAAAAACCGCAGAACCGTCCCCTGTCTTGTGCATGTGTGCCGCCTTTTCGTAAGACAAAACCGTACCCTGTTCTAAATAAGGTCGACCGTTCCGGCACAAGTCTACCGGAAACCATCGACCTTTTCTTGATATATTTCTCATTATGTGATATGATTGCTATGTTTGATGTGGAAAACTGCAAAAGTACCGGATATATCTGTCAACAAATTTTTAAACAATGGGTATACTATAAGGAAGGTAGATATGCAAATGAAATATGATGTAATTATTGTGGGTGCTGGCCCAGGAGGCATTTTTGCTGCCTATGAACTTGTCCAGCAGGACCAAAATCTGCGGGTGGCTGTTTTTGAAGCAGGCCATGCACTGGACAGGCGGAAATGTCCTATTGACGGCGAAAAAATCAAGACCTGTATCAACTGCAGCAGCTGCAGCATTATGAGCGGCTTTGGCGGTGCCGGCGCTTTCTCTGACGGTAAGTATAACATCACCAACGATTTTGGCGGCACCCTATATGAATACATCGGCAAAAAACAGGCATTGGATTTGATGCGGTATGTCGACCAAATTAACCTGAAGTTTGGCGGCGAAGGCACGAAGCTTTACACAACAGCCGGCACGCGCTTCAAAACGGAGTGCATTCAAAATGATCTGCACTTACTCGACGCATCTGTCCGTCACTTGGGAACCGATATCAACTATATCGTTCTTGAGAACATGTATGGGTATTTGAAGGACAAGGTACAGTTCTTCTTTGATACCCCGGTTCTATCTGTGGCAAACGAAAACGGCAGCTATAAAATTCTTTGCAAGGATGCTATTTACGAATGCGCCAAGTGTATCATCTCTGTGGGCAGAAGCGGCAGCAAATGGATGGAACAGGTTTGCAAGGAATTGGATATTCCCACAAAATCCAACCGTGTGGATATCGGTGTCCGCGTGGAGCTGCCTGCCGCTGTTTTTGCCCACCTGACAGACGAACTCTACGAAAGTAAAATCGTTTACAGAACCGAAAAATACGGCGATAAGGTCCGTACCTTCTGCATGAACCCCAAGGGTGCCGTCGTGAACGAAAATACAAACGGCATTATCACCGTCAACGGTCACAGCTACGAAGACCCTGCAAAGCAGACGGAAAATACCAACTTCGCCTTGTTGGTGGCAAAGCATTTCTCCGAGCCGTTTAAGGATTCTAACGGCTATGGTGAGTCGATTGCCCGGCTGAGCAATATGCTCGGAGGCGGTGTCATTGTCCAGCGCTTTGGTGACCTGATAAGAGGCCGTCGCTCCACACCCAACCGTATTGAAGAAGCCTTTATCACACCTACCCTCAACGCAACTCCCGGCGATCTGAGTCTTGTTCTTCCGAAACGTATTTTGGATGGCATTATTGAAATGATTTATGCGCTGGACAAGGTGGCTCCCGGTACCGCAAATGAAGATACGCTCCTTTACGGTGTCGAAGTCAAGTTCTACAACATGGAAGTAGAAGTTGACAAGCACCTGGAGTCCAAGCACAAAGGCCTGTATATCATTGGCGACGGCAGCGGCATTACCCACTCCCTTTCCCACGCCTCTGCAAGCGGTGTACATGTTGCCCGTGCGATTGTCTGTTAAGATAGGCATTACTCATGGAAAAAAGACAGCCGGCCCGAAGGGCCGGCTGTCTTTTTTGAGATACATTAGTATGTTGCCATAACACGGGGTGCCGAAATATGCTGTGTTGGCACACCTTTGAGGGCTTCTGCCTCAAGCTCTTCGATTTCGTCAATCGTACCATCCAGATATTTTTCGATGGTACGGGCAGTGTAACGAAGTCTATCGGTTGCAGCGGCGTATGCATTGCCCAGCTTTTCCCAACCATGGGTTTTACACTCTTGATGCCAGTATTGATCATGAAGCATATAAAGCTCTTCGTAATCTTTAATCAGCGCGGGAAGTGTTACGTCTTTGTAGTTACGAAGCCACTGTAAATCTTTTGCCTTATATTTTTCCGTAAGGGTCGCATATCCCCGTGTTTTACCAAGGGCGCAGCGGAAAAGCACCTTATAAAAATCAATATAGGGAGCATCAGGGTACTTTTCAAAGATTTTAAGCGCTTTTTCATAATAGGCTGCAATCATCTCAAAATCATAACCGAAAGGAAGAAGGAATATCAACGGATCGCCCCAGATCATAAGCTTGCCGTAATTGAAATCGCCGCTTTTTTCGCAGTAGAAATCACTGATCGCATCGCAAAGCTCACCGGAAAGACCTGTTACAAATTCAGCGGTGGAATCAATGTCCTCCTTCGTACAAGCAAGACCTCTCCAGCAATACTCCGAATAGACGGCAAGGGACGGAAGCGCTTGAATATGGTTAATGTCACCATAAGCCCAGGCTGCCGCAAAAACGGAACGGATGCCAAGGTCAAGGCATTCTTCCAGGGCAGGCTTAACCGTTTGATAAGTCCACTTGAAATTCGGCGCCTGACCGTTCCAGGTCCAGATACCGCCTGCAAAATGCACGTTTTTACCAAACTTCTGATGTTTTATAAGATTTGAACGATAAAAGCTGTTATTGATACTGTAATAATTCCAAAACACCATGTC
The DNA here is from genome assembly GCA_045537615.1 of Faecousia sp. Classification (GTDB taxonomy): domain Bacteria; phylum Bacillota; class Clostridia; order Oscillospirales; family Oscillospiraceae; genus Faecousia. The sequence continues at coordinate 20,169 of JAZSPV010000034.1, forward strand.
GACATCGGGAAGCGTGTCAATAACCTCTTTTGGAATTTCGGTGTTTACATCGTAAACTCTGCCATCTTTACTTGCAAGAGTAGAGTACATATCACTCCACATCATAGGCTTGTAGTTATGCTTTTTACAAAGCTCAACTACGCGGGCAACGTGCTCATTAAATATGGTTGCTCTGTCACGGAAACCGTCGCGTGCAAAAGATTTACCAAAACCGAGACCGTGTGTTTCATCACAACCGATATGAATACGATCGGTGCGGAAGGCTTTGCGACAAGCCGTAAGACACGCATCTATAAACTTATAGGTTTCTTCGTCCCCCGGAAGCAAAACACTTGCATTCTCGGCAAAGGGTTTATACTGATTATAGCGAAGGAATTTTTCGAGATGGCCGAACGCCTGAATACAGGGAATAACCTCTATACCCAAGTCAAAAGCATAGTCATCGATCTCACGGAGTTCGGAAAGCGTATATTTGCCTCTCTGATAACCGAAAAACTCATAACCTTCAATTTCATAGGTATCCTCGGTATAAAGCATAAGCATATTCATACCGAAGGTTGCCATATAATCCAGATATTTCTTAACGCCTGCAACTTTGGTTACAGAGCCGAATGACATATCAAGCATAACACCGCATGTGTCAAAGTTTGCAGTTTGCTCGATCAAAACATCCGTCTTGCCCTCAGAAACAGCTTTTGCCAAAAGCATGTATGCACGGGCGAGAGCGGGTTTTGTTTTTCCGCCAACAGAAGCAGAACTACCGTCAAAACGAACGAAAACGCCTTCTGACTGTACTTCTTTGATTTCAAAGTCAAACTCTACACCAACAACTCTCTGAACAAGTTCTTTCATATCCATCGGATGATCCTCCTCTAAAGCTAACGTTTGAATCGAAAAATTTGTTGATTTTCAGCAGGTAGTCTCTCTGACAGCCTGATTAACATGCTCCACAAAACGTCTGAAGGCGGCTCTTCCCTCACAGGTATTCTTGTAGACACCGGCATCCTCCAGAACCGCTGCAAATACCTTACCGGTCTCCTGCAGGATGATATCCAAAGCATTTTCTGCGGTAAAGGTATATTTCTGCTTCAGTTCCGCAAGCCAGGGAGCATGCTTTTGCAGTGTCTCCTCAGAGGAAATATCCCTGCCTTCCCAGGCAGCTTCAGCAAGCTCCGTCAGCTCCCTTTTCAGTCTGCTGGGCAGCACAGCCAAGCCCATAACCTCAATCAGGCCGATATTTTCCTTCTTGATATGGTGCTTGTCTCCATGGGGATGGAATACACCCAAAGGATGCTCCTCAGTGGTAATATTGCAGCGCAGCACCAAATCCAGCTCGTAATCTTCTCCTCTACGGCGGGCAATCGGTGTGATGGTGTTGTGGGGCTGCCCATCAGAGAAGGCAATCACACCGACTCTTTCATCGGTGTAGCCACGCCAAGCCAACAAAATTTTGTCTGCCAGATCTGCAATTGACGCAGCATCACTGCCCTGCAAACGAATAACGCTCATGGGCCATTTGACAATACCAGCCTTGATATTCTCAAATCCCTTGAAAACCAACGGTTCCTCTACAGGAGCGGTTTCCATAGCAAAGGTATAGTGGCCGCCCTGGAAATGCTCATGGCTGAGAATCGAGCCGCCAACGATCGGCAGGTCGGCATTGGAACCCACGAAGTAATGGGGGAACACCCGAACAAAGTCCAGCAGCTTTTCAAAAGCAGACTTATCGATCTTCATGGGGATATGCTGGGCATTGAATACGATACAGTGCTCGTTGTAGTAAACATAGGGGGAATACTGCAGACGCCAGGATTGCCCGCAGACCTCAATGGGAACAATGCGGTGGTTGGCACGGGCCGGATGGTTCATACGGCCTGCATAACCCTCGTTCTCCACGCACAGCTGACACTTGGGATATGCAGTCTGTGGTGCATTCTTGGCTGCGGCAATGGCCTTAGGGTCTTTCTCTGGTTTGCTCAGATTGATGGTAATATCCATTTCACCGTATTCGCTGGTGTATTTCCATCGCATATCCTTTGCAATACGGTAGCGGCGAATATAGTCGGTATCGCAGCTGAATTTGTAGTACCAATCGGTAGCCTTCAAAGGATCTTCGTCGTAAAGCCGATTGAAAGCACCGATAACTTCCCGGGGCATGGGGGTAATCGCCCCCATAATACGGGTGTCAAAAATATCTCTTGCAGTAATTCCGTCCTCGCACAAGCCCTTTTCAACGGCGTACTCCAGAATTCCTGCCAAAATTTCCTCCAGATCCTCGGACTGCGGCTCTTCGGAAGGTATGTAATCATCCAGTCGAAGCAGATCCAGCAGTCGGTTGGTTAGTACCTGATGGTCCACCGGCTCTGCAAGGCCGTTGTTCATGGCATAGGATACCAAGGAGTCGATATACGTTTCAATTTTCATGCTGTTTCCTCCATTGTCGCAAATCGGACAAGACTGTGAGTGATACTCTCCACCCACGTCATCCATTGTCCGCCGGCACTGCCTCCACGCCGCCCTGAGGACGAATGCTCAGCACATGGCAGGCACCTTCACCCAGCACGCCATCAATACCTGCACGGAAATAATCCAAAATTTCAAAGGGAACAAAGGCCTGGACCGTACCGGCAAAACCGCCGCCATGAACACGGTAAGCACCCTTGCCCTGCAGGAAATGCTCGCACAGAGCCAGCGCCAGAGCCACATCCTGGTGTTCCTTATAGCCGGCAGGAATCACATTCTGCAGATACATATAGGAGGAATAGCCGCTTTCCTTAATGAGCTTCAGGAAGGCATCAAAGTCGCCTGCCTCCAGAGCCGCCACCTGCTTGGGAACTCGAGCATTCTCCTGATAGAAGTGGACAGCACGAAGAACAGCTCGATCTGAGCACTTTTCACGGAGCTGGGGGATGGCTGCAAAGAAGTCCGCCTCGTCAATTTGGGTCAGCACTTCTTTGCCAAAGAAGGCAGCAACTGTCTTGATCTCGTTGGGAATGGCTGCATACTCATCTGTCAAGTCTGCATGACTTGCCCGGGTATCGATAATACAAAGTGCATGTCCGCAGGTAGCAAAATCAAAGGAAACAGGCTGAATCACAGGATTTTCCTTATCAAAAAAATCGATGGTCACCAAATTGCCAACCGCAGAGGCAGTCTGGTCCATAAGTCCGCAGGGCTTACCGAAAAATACATTTTCCGCATACTGGCCGATTTGGGCAATCTCTGCCTGAGAGACCTTGGCATCAAAAAACAGATGGTTGATAATCGTGCCAATCAGCACCTCATAAGCAGCAGAAGAAGAAAGACCACTGCCGGGAAGGACGGTAGACTCACAATAGGCATCAAAACCCTTAACCGCACAGCCAAGCTGGGCAAATCGGGCCGCCACCCCACGAACCAGCGCAGGGGTGGAATTGATTTCCCCTGCCAGGGGTGTCAGTTCCTTCACATCCACCTCGCACATAGGATATCCCTTAGAGAGAATACGGATCTGATCGGTTCCGTTTCCACGGACAGCCGCCACAGTATCCAAATTCACCGCAGCCGCCAAAACACGGCCGCGCTGATGATCGGTGTGGTTACCGCCAATCTCCGTGCGGCCGGGCGCAGAAAAATACCGGGTAGGCGCAACCCCAAATGTCGTAGTAAAGCCTGCATCCAACGCTTTTTTTTGCAGAGCATCCATCATAAGAACAGGTGCAACCATAGCACATACCTCCCATTTTTTCTCTATTATACAACCTCTCTCCAAAAAAGGAAATAGCAAAATGAAGAAAATCACACATGTTTTTTACATTTTTTCACATCGCCTTGCCCTTGCACAGACATCCTTTTTTCCTTACATGCAACTTTACAAATGTCGGTCCTTATGAATATGAAAATCCAACCAGTCCTGCTGCGCCTGCAGCATTCCTATCGTGAAGCACAAGGAAATAAAACAAGAGCTATGGTATTTGTAACCACAGCTCTTGTTTTAGGAACACGAAACAATATTTGATTTTAGCTATACCTATGGCAGCACCATTTTGTCTTGATTTCATTTCGCTGTTTTCTAAAACCGAAAAGGTTTGGAAGTCTTATGAGGCCGTAAATTACGTCCTGCCGCCTTCCATTTGAAATGCCCTTTGGGGCATAGGTATATCCTGCCTTTTTCTTTTCTGTCTTATTCGTAGCGGTTATCCCACGCAGACCGGGGAAGTTCCGGTTTTTTGCCACGACCCATTAACTGCTGCACGACATCCTTAGGTGCAATGCCCTCACGGACAATCTGCCATGCCGCCTCCACAATAGGCATTTCAACAGCAAATTTCTCTTTCAGCGCCATTACTGCAGGCAAAGCATTGATGCCCTCCACCACCATACCGGTCTGCTTGATGGCCTCTTCTACAGGAACACCCTGACCAATCAGCGTGCCGCAGCGGTTATTCCGGCTGTGGACACTGGTAGCGGTTACAATCAAATCGCCGATACCCGCCAAACCGCCAAAGGTCTGTTCCTTACAGCCCATAGCAATGCCGAGGCGGGATATCTCTGCCATGCCCCGGGTAATCAGGGCAGCTTTGGTATTGTCCCCATAACCAAGGCCGGTGGCAATACCGGCAGCAAGGGCAATCACATTCTTTACTGCACCGCACAGCTCTACACCCAGCACATCGTCATTGGTGTACACTCGCATACAGGTGCCCCAAAACACACTCTGTACCAGTTCTGCCGTCTGCTGGTCCTCGCAGGCAGACACGATGGTGGTAGGCAAATCCCTTGCCACCTCTTCTGCATGGGTAGGTCCGGACAGCGCCACCAATTTCACGGTGGGGTTGGCAATTTCCTGGGCGATAATGCCCGTCATAGTCAGCAGCGTATCTGCTTCGATGCCCTTGGCCACATCCACAATAATCTGATTGTCTGAAATATAGGGCGCTGCCAGTCGGGCGGTGCTCCGCACAAAAGGAGACGGTACAGCAAACAAAAGGATCTCCCGCCCCCTGCAAACCTCCGCAATCTCCTCAGTGAAGGAAATTCCTTCAGGAATTTCCATTCCGGGCAAATTGGGGTGACGGCGTGTTGCAGAAAATTCCTCCACTTCCCGTTTCAGAGCAGACCACACGCACACCTTATGACCGCTATTGTACAGCATTCTCGCCAGCGCCATACCCCAGGTGCCGGCGCCTAAAACACCGATATTACTCATAGTTAATCTTCCTTTTCATATTTTTGCTATTATAGCCAATATAGCTGTTCTATGTCAATCTTTCAGAATATAGACAATCGTGCATATTCCCGGATAACCATTTTCCCCTTCATGAAAATACTTTTCAAAAAGGTTGCCCCTATCATAATGGAAAACCAATAATTTAGCAAGCAATTTTTGTTGGATTGCCCTGTCTTTTCCTTTACACAGCAAAAAGCGGGCTGCCATAGCCGAAGAAAACACCAACCGGGTGGCTGTCTTTTTTGTGTAAGCACCCTAATTTTGAAACGCTGCGACCCCCGGGAATCGTTTTTCTGCGTAGGGGGGTCGCTTTTTCTCCAAGGGGGTCGTTTTCGAACCCAGAGGGGGTCGTTTTCGAACCCAGAGGGGGTCGGAATTTTCACAGAGGGGGTCGCTTGACTTTTTATACCAATTAACACACAGAACCGTCCCCTGTGCTATGTTTTGTGTATATTATAGCAGGCATTCTTTTAAGAAAAAAGAGCAAGCTTTCTTAAGATTCCATTAACGAAACGAGCGTCCTTTCCCAAAAAGACCGCAGTGCCCTGCTGAGGCAGGCAAAAACCATTTGCCTCTAAAGGTTTATATGACAAATTTTGTTGACAAAATCTGGTTGATATGAAATACTAACAGTAGAAACGAACCTATAGAAAGGGGTGTTGCCACATGAAAATCATCAAATCACCGAGGTGCAGCGATGTGTTCTGGCATTCCCCCCGTCCCATATGGAGGGGAAGACTCAAAACTAGTCACCCACGCGCATAAGCTGCACTGTAAGAAGGTTTCAGCTTATGCGCTTTATTATTTTCCCGGTATACAGATAACCCCATGTATATAAACACACACGTTTCGGCTATGAAATGGAGGTTACCGCTATGATGAAAAAATAAGAAAATATACAAGCCTACTGTTAACTGTCTCATTGATAATGCTTGTTTTTGCCCCCGCTAGTGTAAGCGCCGCCGAAGAAACAGCAACCGGGTTGGACTCGTCAGGTCTTGTCACCGAGTCTAATGCTGCGCTATACAGTATTCGTGGAGCACAGGCTTCCAATCAATTAACCCAATCCCTAGCATCCTATAATATAACCGTTAACGACAATACCCTAATCGAGATTCGTCCATCCAATGTTCCAGATAGTCCCACAGTGCTGCATATAACCAACGCTGTTGGCTCCCAGATACAAAAGGCGATAATTCTGTCTATAGATAAAAACGGAGAACTGCAATCCTTCCCTATTCCTAATGACAACTCAACTCCCACACGAGATGGTAACACCGGAGACAGTGGAAGAGTTAATCCATTTAACGACAGCTTGCAACTTGTTTTCATGATTAACTATAACGGTTATTCCGATGGCTTTGAACAAAATGCGTATGTCCAGCCACAGGTGGCAATGTTTATCTATTACGACGACGATAACCTGTACAATATTACGAGGTTAGAAATGGACTACTATGCCGTTGGGACCGAATTCACATACCCTGGCCTTGAACCTTTGGGTGATGCCTTGGATATATGTGAATACCATATAACGATCGATAAGTCGTCCCCCCGCCCTAGGACCTATCATAGTGAGTCTGACCCATACCCGAGCAACAAAGTTTTATTGGTCAAAACTTCCCTTATTGGTGCACATAATGTGTATTGGGCTCTTGAAGGGGTTCGAAGAAGTAATAATCGATCCTTTTCCATATTCGATACTCTCTACTTTTAAAACACCTTGATAAACATTGTTGCATAATATATTTACAAATTAACACCCCTGGTGCATGTCTGTCCTCAAAAGCCGATTATTTAGAGATTATTTAGAATTGTTGCAATTTCGCGCACACAAGGCATATCCTTAAGGAGTGGTAATAAATGAAGAAGGTAACTTGTATAATCGCTTTACTGGCAATATTGATGTCCCTTGTTTCCGGCTGTTCGGGCAAGGAGAAACATCCGTCCAACTATGACCAGCTAACCGCTCTGATGGGCCAGTCCCGGGATGCGGTGTGCACACAACTTGGGCTGACAGAGGATGACCTCGAAGAAGACCCCAAAATTCCGGGGGAATGCAAGACCCCTGTACAGATTGAATATGCCGGCGTTGACTTTGATTTGGTTTTAATTTTTGATATTTTAGAGGACCTCTTTATTGGTTTCCGTTACCGGGCAACCTATGAGGCAGCACCCGAAACGGCCGCTAAAGATACCGTAACGGTTGCAAAGCATCTGTCTAAAACAATGGGTAAGCCCTACTACACCAAAAAAGATATCCTGATTTCTGATCAAACCCAAGCGGATCTCCAGGCAATCTTCTCTGATTCGGACTCTGATTTCTTCAGCTCCACCAACCACTGGGATCTGACAGAAGGTGCGGGTCCTGAAATTAAAGAACATATGGAACATGTTCGAAACACGGAACACTGGCTGAAGTATTTCGGAGCCGACACTCCTGCATACTTCTTTATGGATTTCCTAATCAGCCACGATCCCGATACCGATCAGTCGCACATTCAGGTATCCTATTGCATTGACCACCCACGTGGCTCCGTTAACTACGGAGACTCCTAACCCTATGTAGCATTGGCACCGGTGACACCCGCCCTTAGAGCAAAGGGTTTGCCAAGTATCTAGGCCCATTGAATGGGTATTCCTGCCGTGCTCCCGGCACAGCATAAGCTAAAAAAGAACTGCACCCACTTCCCGGTACAAGGCATCATCCTTGTATCAAAAGGGGTGCAGTTTTCTTTTCGGTATAGGCTAGGGCTATGCCCCGCCCCCGGGCCTGTGTCCTGTTATCAGTAGCCCTACTCTTACCAAATGGTTTTTCTGCCGATGAGGATGCCCATACCAATACCCGCTCCCAGGCAGACTACACAGGCGTAACACACAGAACCGTCCCCTGTGCTATCCTTGGCGCGAACGCCTGCGTCATCTGCCGACCGCTGCACTGCGCTCGGGTCGCTCCTCCCGCCACAGGCGGCGCTCCCCTCGCTTACCCAACGAGCTACGCTCGCCGGTCTCATAACCCGGAGAGCATAGCACCAATTCTACCGACGCAAATAAAAAAGACAGCCACCCGAATGGGTGGCTGTCTTTTTTGGCAAGTTGCACCGAAAAAGATATCACCGAATTTTTAGGAAAATCCGCTTGTGACAAGGCTTTTTCGGACTTTTTTATATTTTTCTCGGTGCGTGTCATAGTTGATGATCTTTCTTGTCCCTTTTTATTGAGAACCGAAAAAGATATCACCTCAATCAAGTCATTTTCATTGAGGGCGTTTCTTGTCCATCATCTTCCTGGCTTTCAGTAAAATCAAGT
>JAZSPV010000052.1:0-13702 GCA_045537615.1 Faecousia sp.
CACTCAAACCCTCCCCAAGCCGCCTCTTTGGGTACTTTCTTGGCGGAACAAGAAAGTACCGCCGCCCGCAGGCATGACACGCCATCGATGTCTGCCCTGCTACCGCTTATTTATGAGATTGCCACGGGCGTAAACGCCCTCGCAATGACAATTGGTGCAGTTGTCATCGGAGTGATAAATTAAAAATTAATTGTCCACATTTTTTAGTATGTGCCGTCGTTTTGCAGTCCCTTGGCGATTTTGACAATCCGGGAGGTCCCCAGACGGTCTGCGCCCAAGGCAATGAATTTTTCCGCATCCTCCAAGCTGGATATACCGCCGGCAGCCTTGATCTTCACCTTTGGGCCGATGTGCTTGGCAAACAGCTCCACATCGGCAAAGGTGGCACCTGCGGTGGAAAAACCGGTAGAGGTCTTGATATAGTCCCCGCCGGCATCGGTGACGCACTTGCACATTTGGATTTTCTCCTCATCGGTAAGCAGGCAGGTCTCAATGATAACCTTTAAAAGCTTCCCCTGACAATGGGCCTTGACCTGCCGGATCTCCTCGGTAATCTCGTCCCATTTGCCTTCCTTGGCCCATCCAATGTTGATGACCATGTCGATCTCATCGGCGCCATTTGCCACGGCGTCACCGGCCATATAGCACTTGGCATTGGTGGTGTCATAGCCGTTGGGAAAACCGATCACTGTGCAAATCTGCAGTTTTTCTCCCACATACTGCTTAGCCTGCCGCACAAAGCTGGCCGGTATACAGACAGATGCCGTCTGATACTTCATGCCATCATCACAAAGGGCCTTGATCTCTTCCCATGTTGCTGTTTGGCGCAACAGCGTATGGTCACATTTAATAAGGATTTCCGAAAGTTCCATAAAAGGGCCTCCCTCTTGATCGTATTTACAGGCAGATACACACCTTTATTATAATTATTATAATATGCGTGTTGCCAGGAATCAATCTGTTATTATATCCTGTCTGCCAACCGTCTGATCCTTTGCCTTACACAACAATAATATCCGTTCCGCTGTCCGGAGAAATGTAATGATGCACTTTATCCGTATTGGTAATCACACAATCCAGTGCCTGGATAGAGACCAGATTGTAGGGATTGGACAATGAGAATTTTGTCTCATCACACAAAAACACCGTTTTCCTGGATTGGTTAATAGCTACCTTCCGAATCTGTGTTTCCGGTAGGGATGGATCCGTAAGTAAGCCTGCTTCGTTCACTCCGTAGCAGGAAAAGAAAAGCGTATCGATATTAAATCGCTGAATAAACTCTTCAGCAAAGCTTCCAAAGTGTGCCAGAGAGTTTTCAAAAATCTCTCCGCCTGTGCAATAGGTTTTAATGCCCCTCTGTACCAGCAGTGTGGCAATGGGGATTCCGTTGGTAATCACCGTAATTCCCTTTTTGTCGTCCAGAAAATCCGCCATCTGCAGGGTGGTTGTAGAGGAGTCAATAAATATAATCTCATTATCCTTTACCAAATCGGCCGCCCGACGGCACAGGGCACGTTTTTCCGACGCATTTACGGTTTTTCTGAAATTCAGCGGCGCAACAATATGTTCCGGCTGAATTTTCTTGGCACCGCCGTGGCTTCTGACAATTTGATTTCTATGCTGCAGCTGGGCCAGATCCCGGCGTATCGTGGGCAGACTTACGAATAGTTTTTCGCTGAGTGTCGCGGCAGAAATATACCGTTCCTCCTCCAAAATTTCAAGGATTTTATCGTACCGTTCCTCTTTTAACATAATATAACTCCCCTTTGAGCGATATTGATCGTTTATCTGCTTTTTAGCCGCTGATTGACAATCGCTTTTGATTGTTTTATTCTAATGGATAGAATCACACTTTGTCAAGGAGGAAGAGGGATATGTATGATGTTGTTGTGGTGGGTGCAGGCGTCATAGGCGCTATGATCGCCCGCACATTGGCAAAATACCATCTGAAAATTTGTATTCTGGAAAAAGAAAACGATGTGGCTATGGGTGCCACCAAAGCAAACTCCGCCATCGTCCACGCCGGCTTTGACGCAAAGCCCGGCAGTCTGAAGGCACAGCTTAACGTAAAGGGCTCCCAAATGATGGAGGCTGTTTGTGCCGAGCTGGGTGTTAAGTACAAGAAAAACGGCTCTCTGGTTATCGGCTTTAACGAAGAGGACCGTCAAACCATTGACAGCCTGCTGGAACGGGGCGTAAGCAATGGCGTAGAGGGTCTGACCGTCCTGCAGAAGGACGCTCTAAAAGCGTTAGAGCCTTCCTTGTCTGACGAAGTGGTTTGCGCTCTGCACGCACCTACGGGTGCAATCGTTTGTCCCTATGAGCTGACCGTTTCCGCCATCGGCAACGCCATGGATAACGGCGCAGAACTCAAGTGCAATTTTGCGGTTTGCAGCATCGAAAAGACCCCGGAGGGCTATCAGGTCTCCTCTGCCACCGAATCCGTAAATGCCCGTTATGTCATCAACTGCGCCGGCCTGTATTCCGACAAGATCGCAAATCTGATCGGCGATTACTCCTTTACTGTACATCCCAGAAGAGGCGAATATCTGCTGCTGGATAAGACCTGCGGCCAGATCGTTTCCCATACGATTTTCAGAACACCTTCCAAAATGGGCAAGGGTATTCTGATCTCTCCCACCGTTGACGGAAATCTGCTGCTGGGTCCCACCTCTGTGGATATGGAGGACAAAGAGGACAAGAACACCACCGCGGCAGGTTTGGCAGAGGTCATTGAAAAAGCCAAAGAGGACATCCCCAATGTTCCCGTCGGAAACACCATTACCTCTTTCTGCGGCCTGCGGGCTGTGGGCAGCACCGGTGATTTTATCATTACCGCCCCGGAAAAGGGCTTTATCAATGTAGCAGGTATTGAATCTCCCGGCCTTTCTGCCTCCCCCGCCATCGCCGAATACGTGGTGGATATGCTGAAGGAGCAGGGTCTGCAGCCGGCAGAAAACGAAAACTACAACCCCATCAGAAAGCCCATGAGCTTCTTCCGGGAAGCCTCCATGGAAACCAAGAACGAGATCATTAAGCAGGATCCTGCCTACGGTAAAATCATTTGCAGATGTGAGGGCGTTACAGAAGGAGAAATCCTGGAAGCCATCCGCCGCAACCCCAAGGCAAGAGATCTGGACGGCGTAAAGCGCAGAACCCGTGCGCAAATGGGTCGTTGTCAGGGCGGTTTTTGCAGCCCCTACATCACAGAGCTTTTGGCCAAAGAGCTTGGCATCCCTTACGAGGCAGTAACGAAATTCGGTGGCAAATCCATCATCAATATCAGAAAAACAAAAGGCGGGCAGAAGTAATGAAAGACTTGGTAATTATCGGCGGTGGACCTGCCGGAATGAGCGCCGCAATTGCTGCTTATGAAAGCGGCATCAAAGATATTCTCATTTTGGAACGTGATGAGCATTTAGGCGGCATTTTGCAGCAGTGTATCCACAACGGATTCGGTCTGCACAAATTCGGCGAGGAGCTGACCGGTCCTGAATACGCATGGAAATATGAGCAGCGGGTCAGAGAACTGGGCATTCCCTTTAAGTGTAACACTACGGTGCTGGATCTGTCTGAGGACAAGGTCATCACTGCAACCAACACAGAAGAAGGCATCTTCCAGATCCAGGCAAAGGCCGTGATCCTGGCCATGGGCTGCCGTGAGCGGGCAAAGGGCGCACTGAACATCGCCGGAAGCCGTCCTGCCGGCATCTACAGCGCCGGTACTGCACAGAAATTTGTAAACATGAAGGGCTATCTGCCCGGTAAAAATGTTGTTATTCTGGGCAGCGGCGACATCGGCCTGATTATGGCCAGAAGAATGACATTGGAAGGTGCCAAGGTTCACGCCGTTTGTGAACTGATGCCCTACTCCGGCGGTTTGGCACGAAACATTGAGCAGTGCCTCAACGACTTCCAGATTCCTCTGATGTTGAGCCATACCGTTATGAAAATCCACGGTAAGGACAGACTGGAAGGCGTCACCATTGCCCAGGTGGACGAGAACAGAAAGCCCATTGCCGGTACTGACACCTATATCCCCTGCGACACTCTGCTTTTGTCCGTTGGCCTGATTCCCGAAAACGAACTTTCCAGAGTGGCCAATGTGGATATCAGCCGCATCACCAACGGCGCTGTTGTGGACCAGGACCGTCAGACCTCTATCCCCGGCATTTTTGCCTGCGGCAACGTTTTGCACGTTCACGATCTGGTGGACTTTGTTTCTCAGGAAGCAGAAATCGCCGGCAAGGCCGCTGCAGAATACATCAAGGGCAGCCAGGTGGACGCCATTTCCATTGCAATTAAAACAGATGGAAAGATCCGCTATACTGTTCCTCAGAGAATCTCCCAGAAAAAGGATATCACCGTGTACTTCCGCGTGTCCAACATCTACAGAAATGTCAGAATCAAGGTCTCTGACGGTGATACTGTCCTTCTGTCCAAGAAGAAAGTGAAAGTGGCCCCCGGCGAGATGGAGTCCATTACACTAAAACAGGAACAGCTGGAGAACGCAAAGGAATTGTATTTTTCTATGGAGGCTGTGTAATATGGAAAGAAAACTCACCTGCATTATCTGTCCGATGGGATGTTCTCTTACCGTGCAAACAGAGGGCAAGCACGTATTGCGCGTCACAGGTAACACCTGTCCCAGAGGCGAGGAATACGCCTACAACGAATGCACAAACCCCAAAAGAACCGTTACCTCAACAGTGCTGTGCTCCGACGGCAGCTTGCTTTCTGTCAAGACCAACTGCCCCATCCCCAAGGATAAAATGGCGGAGTGCATGGCGCTTATCAACAATGCTGTTGCTAAGCTTCCTGTGTCCATTGGTGATGTGATTATTGAAGATGCCTTCGGCAGCAAGGTAATTGCCACCCAAAACAAAGAAGCCGCCGGCTGCTAACCCTATCCTCCGGACAAGTACATAGTTAAGGGGCGCTGCAAATGACTTGCAGCGCCCCTTAGTAGTGTTTGACAAACCACAGTTGTGTAGTATAATGTAGAATATTTCATTTCATTGCCAAAAGGAGGTGTGCTGATTGATTTTCGGAAAGCATATCAACCGATATTATCTGCGCTACGGCTTCATTTTATTGGCCGGCATTCTGATCCTGATCGTTGAGGATTATATGATGCTGGAGATCCCCCGTTTCTACCAAATGGTAATTAACGGCCTTCATAAAGGCGTTGTCACGGTAGAACAGGTACAGTACACCTTCGACATGGACTTCCTGCTGGACAGGATCTGTCTGCCCCTGGTCGCGCTGATCGTTATGATTGCTCTGGGGCGGTTTTTATGGCGTATGTGCTTTTTCGGCACAGCTGTTCGGGTGGAAACGGATCTGCGCAACCGGATGTTCCGGCACGCAAGACACCTGAGCTGCGAATACTACAGCCGCAACAAGGTCGGCGGCCTTATGAGCCTGTTCACCAACGACCTGGACACAGTACAGGAGTGCTTCGGCTGGGGCTTGGTGATGCTGGTGGATGCGGTGCTGATGAACCTGATGGTCATATTCAAAATGTGGCGCATGGACCATCTACTTACCCTTCTGGCACTGATTCCTATGGGGCTTCTGATGGCCTCGGCCACTGTGGTTGGCCGCTATATGACAAAAAAATGGGATATCCGGCAGGAGGCTTTCTCCAGGCTCTCAGATTTTTCTCAGGAGAGTTTTTCCGGCATTGCCGTGATCAAAGCCTTCGTCAAGGAAGCTGTGGAACTCATGGCCTTCAAAAAGCTTAACATAGAAAACGAACAGGCTAACATGGACCACACCCGGGCATCGGTGCTCATGCGAATCCTGGTAACTCTATTTGTGGAAAGCGTGATCTGCGTAATTTTGGGCTACGGCGGCTATCTGGTGTACACAGGTACCTTCAACCCCGGCCAGCTGGTGGAGTTTATCGGCTATTTTACCGCTATGGTTTGGCCTGTAATGGCGGTGGGAGAGCTCATCGACATGACCAGCCGCGGCAAAGCCTCTTTGGACCGGATCAGTCAGCTTCTGAATGCACAGCCGGACATTGTGGATCGGGACGATGCGGTTTCCGTGGAAGCTGTCCGGGGTGATATTGAATTCCGGAACTTAAGCTTCTGCTATCCCGGCGGTGATCGCCCTGTGTTGGAAAACATCTCCTGCAAAATCGGCGCCGGAGAAAGTGTGGGCATCGTGGGCAAGACCGGTGCCGGCAAAACCACACTGGTGGATTTGCTGCTGCGCAATTATAACGTCCCCGACGGCACGATATGGATCGACGGCAAGGATATCAACACCCTGAAGGTCCATGACCTGCGGAAAAACTTCGCCTATGTTCCTCAGGACAATTTTCTGTTCTCCGACACCATTGAAAACAACATTGCCTTTGGTCAGCCTTTGGATGAACGGGTCCGGGAGGCTGCCAAACTGGCAGATGTGGATGACAATATTTCCCAGTTTCCCAAGGCCTACCAAACGGTCCTGGGTGAACGGGGTGTCACCGTTTCCGGCGGTCAGAAGCAGCGGATTTCCATTGCCCGTGCCCTGATCAAGGATGCGGCGGTCCTGATTATGGACGATTCCGTTTCTGCCGTAGATACCGGTACAGAACAGGCGATTTTGGACAACCTGGAAACCTGCCGGTCCGGCAAAACCACCCTCATCATCGCCCACAGAATCAGCACTGTTGAGAAGCTGGACAAGATTCTGTATCTGGATGAGGGCCGTCTGACGGCTGTGGGAACCCACCAATCGCTGTTGGATAGCTGTCCTGCCTATGCAACCATGGTCCAGCTTCAGCAGCTGGAGGCGGAAGGAGGTAAGCTGAATGCGTGAGTACTTACCGATCCTTTTGCTGGGTGCTGTTTTCGGTGTTTTATCCCTGCTGTTTCTGGGTGCATACCTGATCCTGCGCCGGGCAAACCCCAAATCCTACACCCGGAATATGCCGGACCGTGTCATTGTCCGCAGACTTCTGACTTACGCCAAGCCCTACTGGAAGCAATTTATTCTGGTGCTGGCAGCTATGCTGATCTCCATTGTGTATGACCTGGTCTCTCCCCTGCTGGTCGGTCATATCGAGGAAACGGTATCCGGCACATTCGAATTGCCTTACCTGTTCTCCATCGTTGCGGTGTATGCCGGAATTCTGATCGTTTCTATGATCTGCACCTATATCCAGGCGATGCTGCTGCAAAAAACAGGCCAAAAGATTCTCTCCGCCCTGCGGCAGGATCTGTTTACCCACATTGAATCTCTGTCCCACGCCCAGCTCAACACCATTCCCGTGGGCAAGCTGGTGACCCGGGTCACCAACGATACCAATGCCATTTCTTACCTGTTTACCAACATTCTGGTAACCCTTGCGAAAAACACCATGGTGATCTTCGGCGTTCTGGGTGCCATGCTGATGCTTAACTATGCCCTGACCTTGATGGTCCTATGCTTTGTGCCGGTGCTTGTGCTGGTGACCTTCGTGTTCCGTAAGTTCTCCAGAGCCGCCCATACCGGTGTCACCGACGCCACTACGGAGGTCAACACCTTCCTGTCCGAAAATCTCTCCGGCATGAAGATCACCCAGATCTTCAACCAGGAAGATAACAAAATGGAGCAGTTCCGGCAGCGCAGTCACAAACTCCAAAAAGCAAAGTTTGGTCGGATGTTCGTCTTTGGCGTGTTTCGGCCTGTGGTGCAAATGTTTAACACCAGCGCTGTGCTGTGTCTTTTGTATCTGGGCGCCAAGGGCTATATCCAGGACACCCAGTTTTTGGGACAGACCATTACCGGCGCCGTAGTGGTTTCCTTCTATATCTACATTTCCAAGTTCTTCGGCCCTATTCAACAGCTGGCTGAGCAGTTTGATATGCTGCAAAAATCCTTTGCTTCCGCAGAGAAGATCTTTACTGTCATGGATATGGCGCCCCAACTGACAGATGACGAAGATGCCATCGAGCCGGAAACCATTCGCGGCGAAATTGAGTTTAAGGATGTGTGGTTTGCTTACGAGGAGGAAAACTGGGTCCTCAAAGGCGTTTCCTTCCACGTGCAGCCCGGGCAGACTGTGGCTTTCGTAGGTGCTACCGGCTCCGGCAAAACTACTATTTTAAGTTTGATCTGCCGCAACTACGACATTCAAAAGGGACAGATCCTCATTGATGGCATGGATATCCGCAAAATCAAAACCGCTGCTCTGCGGCGGCATTTCGGACAAATGCTCCAGGATGTGTTCCTGTTCTCCGGCACTGTGCGCAGTAATATCCTGCTGCGCAAAGAAGGCATTTCGGACCAGGCGGTTATGGATGCCTGCCGGTATGTCAATGCTGACAGCTTCATAAACAAGCTGGAAAAGGGCTTGGATGAAGAAGTCCGGGAACGGGGCAACAACTTCTCCGCCGGACAGCGGCAGCTGTTAAGCTTTGCCCGCACCATTGTCCACAAGCCCAGCGTCATGATTTTGGATGAGGCAACCGCAAATATCGACACAGAAACAGAGCTGCTGATTCAGGATTCTTTGGAAAAGATGCGAAATATCGGCACTATGCTCATCGTTGCCCACCGGCTTTCCACCATCCAGCATGCCGACAATATCATTTTGCTTTCCGGCGGACAGATTTTGGAACAAGGCACCCACCAACAGCTATTGGCCCAAAAGGGAAGGTACTATCAGCTTTACCGTCTGCAATTTACAAAACAACAGCTGGAAAAAGGGGATTAACCGTTCTGCCCAGGTCTGACGGTTGATAAAATTTCCTTGATCGGTTATAAAAATACAGCCTCACTTCCAAACCGGAAGTGAGGCCGTTTTTTGTTTGATTTAGCAAAGCTTTGCACCGGCAGGGATGGCATCGTCCACCATCAGCAGGTTCAGCTTCTCCTCGCCCTTTTCCGTATGGACGGCGGAGATCAGCATGCCGCAGGATTCTCTGCCCATCATCTTACGGGGGGGCAGGTTGGTGATGGCCACCAGGGTCTTGCCGATGAGCTCCTCAGGCTTGTAGAACTTGGCAATGCCGGAAAGGATCTGACGGTCCACGCCGGTGCCGTCGTCCAGGGTGAACTGCAACAGCTTGTCGCTCTTTTTCACCGGCTGGCAGTCCTTGACCTTCACAGCCCGGAAATCAGACTTGCAGAAGGTTTCGAAGTCCACAGTTTCCTCAGCATAGGGTTCGATCTCCAGCGCAGGCAGGGCTGCCTTTGCCTTTTCGGCGTTGAATGCGTCGATTTCTTCCATTTTCTTAGCCATATCCAGACGGGCGAAGAGGATCTCACCTGCGCCCAGCTGGGTGCCGGGCTTCACTGCGCCAAAGCTCTGCAAGCTCTCCAGGCCGCCGTTTTCACAGCAGATCTGCTCCAAAATCCGACGGGAGGTATCCGGCAGGAAGGGTTCAAGAGCAATAGCCGCAAAGCGAATGCTCTCCAGCAGGTTATACAGAACCGTTCCCAAACGGGGCTTGGTTGCCTCATCCTTGGCCAATGCCCAGGGCATGGTCTCGTCAATATACTTATTGGCACGGCGCAGCACCGCAAAGACCTCGTCAATGGCATCTGCCACCTTCAGCTCGTTCATCTTGGCCTCTACCTTGCCGGGCATTGCCAAAGCTACCGCCTTTAGTTCCTCATCCAGGGCATCGGGGGTGTTGGGCTCCTGGATAACGCCGTCAAAGTACTTGCCCTGCATGGCGATGGTCCGGTTCACCAGGTTGCCCAGCACATTGGCAAGCTCTGCGTTGATGCGCTCGATGATCAGCTCATAGGTCATAATGCCGTCAGCAGCAAAGGGCATTTCGTGGAGTACGAAATAGCGCACCGCATCCACGCCGAACAGCTCCACCAGATCATCGGCATAGATCACATTGCCCAGAGACTTGGACATCTTGTCACCCTTGACCAGCAGCCAGGGATGGCCAAACACCTGCTTGGGAAGCTCCTCTCCCATGCTCATCAGGAAAATGGGCCAGTAGATGGTGTGGAAACGGACAATATCCTTGCCGATCAGGTGCAGATCCGCAGGCCAGAATTTCTTGTAATGCTCAGAGTGGTTGCCGTCAGGATCATAGCCGCAGAAGGTGATATAGTTGCTCAGTGCATCCAGCCACACATAGGTCACATGGCCCGGGTCGAACTCCACGGGGATACCCCATGTAAAGCTGGTACGGGATACGCACAGATCCTGCAGACCGGGCTTCAGGAAGTTGTTGATCATTTCGTTCTTCCGGCTCTCGGGCTGAATGAACTCCGGGTGGCTCTCGATATGAGCTATGAGCTGATCGGCGTACTTGCTCATTTTGAAGAAGTAGGCCTCTTCCTCCGCATCCACACAGTCACGGCCGCAGTCGGGGCACTTGCCCTCCACCAACTGACTCTCGGTCCAGAAGGATTCACAGGGGGTGCAGTACTTGCCCACATACTTGCCCTTGTAGATATCGCCCTTTTCATACATCCGGGCAAAGATCTTCTGTACACGGCTCTTATGCTCCGGGTCTGTGGTGCGGACAAACCGGTCGTAGGTAGTATTCATCAGATCCCAGATGTCCTTGATCTGACCTGCCACATTGTCTACGTATTCCTGGGGCGTGATGCCGGCAGCCTCTGCCTTCTGCTGGATCTTCTGACCGTGCTCGTCGGTGCCGGTCTGGAAATACACATCAAAGCCTGCCTGACGCTTATAGCGGGCAATGGCATCGGCCAGAACGATCTCGTAAGTATTGCCTATGTGGGGCTTTGCCGAGGTGTAGGCAATGGCCGTTGTGATATAATAGGGCTTCTTTTCAGGCATAATTATTCCTCCTTAAATGAAAATCGCCCTTGCTTGCGCAAGGGCGATAAATTTACCGCGGTACCACCTTGATTTGCAGACCCGAGGGCCTGCCTCAAACGCGCGTTAACGGGCGCACCCGCAGCTGCCTACCTATCGACAGCCTAGCTCCAAGACCATGTTCAGCCGCTTTTGCCGTGCCCCTTCTCACCTGCCGGGGCTCTCTGACCGGTTATGACGACCTACTCTTCTTTTCACAGCTTTTTCCAATATCTCCGTCATTATAGCCCCATTTGGTGCATTTTGTCAAGTAACGATAAATTGAAATAATGCTTAATGCATAATTCATAATGCATAATGTGGTTATCATCAGAAAATGCCACATATTTCGGTAAAATAATTTTGCATTATGCATTTTGCATTCTGCATTGTTTATCGTGCCAACGGCTCGATAAACCGGAATTCAGTGGGCAGTTTTGCGCTTTCTTGTAAAGAGGAGGGCAACGCCAACGGCGGTCACGCCTCCTGCCAGCTTACCCACAATCACCGCCGGCAGCATTTCCGGGGCAAAACCTGCTGTAAAGCCCATGTGGTCGCCAAACACAAAGGCAGCCGAAACAGCAAAGGCAATGTTGACCACTTTGCCCCGGTCATCCATATCCTTGACCATGCCGAATGTGGCAATGGAATTGGCAAGACTGGCAATCAGACCTGCTGCCGCTGTATCGTTGATTCCCAGGAGTTTTCCCAGTTTCAAAAGGGGCTTTTTCAGCAGCTTTGTGATGACATATACCAGAGGAAATGCCCCCGCAAGGACAATGGCAATGGCGCCTACTGTCAAAAATCCATCCTCAATGGGTGCCATACCCGGTATTAGAACAAAGCCTGTCAGGGCTTGTACGATGGCTGCAACCAGTCCCACAGTGATCAGTGCGATGATTGCCTTGCCAAACAGGCCAAAGCCCTTGATCATGGCTCTCTCCCACTTCCACAGACCCAGGGCGATCAGCGCGGCAATCAGCACAATGGGCACCAAATTCCGCAGCACCTTCAAAATAGGAAAGCCTGCTACCAGACCGCCCACCAAAACGCCTACGGGAATGGTCACAATTCCTGCCAGAATTCCTTTTGCCAAAGCCGGTCTGTCAGCCTCCGGCAAAATTCCCATAGCAACAGGAATGGTAAATACAACGGTGGCACCCAGCATAGAGCCGGCTAACACACCACCCAGAAGCCCCGCCTGGAAATCGGTGGTCAGCTCCTGGGCCAGGGCTGCGCCGCCCATGTCGCAGGCCAAAATGGTCCCTGCAAACATGGCAGGATCTGCTCCCAAAAACCGGTAGACCGGCACCACCACCGGCCGCAACAAATTGGCAAGCACCGGCGCAAGGGTAATGATCCCCACCATTGCCAGTGCCAGGGATCCCATGGCCAAAATACCGTCTTCAAATTCCTTTCCTAAGCCCAGGCGGTTGCCGAAAATCCGGTCCAACGCGCCCAATACCGCAAAAAAAGCCATCACTGCGATGAGTATTTCATGGATAGACATAGCCCACCTCTCCGTTCAGCTTTCTTTATCAATAATTGCCACAATGGCAGCATCCACCGGAGCTTCCATAGAAAACTTCGTTGCCGGGGTACCGGTGACCAGCAACACTTTATCCCCTGTGCCGGCGCCTACATGGTCTGCTGCCACCACTACGCCGCCCAAGGTGTTTACCACTAAAAACGTCTGTCCCTGTAGACAATCCGCCTTTCGGGTGGCCCAAACAGAGCCTGTTACCGTTCCGATCTTCATTCGTTACCTCCCAATATTTCCTTTGCAAGGGGTGTCAACACAGCGCCGGGGCCGGGCTTCTTTCCCGAGGCCAGCAAAAGCCTTGCCTCCTGGGCTGTTATCAGCTTTTTCTGCCCGCCGTCCGTGAATACCACGCCCCAGTTCTTCAGCTCCCGCCGTCTGGCGGCCAGGGTCGCAGATAAGCCGCGGCTGCCTTTTGCCTCCGGCAGTCCCGGTTCATAGAGCACCACGGATTTCCCCTGAGCCAAGGCCTGCAGTGCCGGTTCCTCTGCAAAATACAGCAGCTGAGATAAGGTCAGAGAGCCGATCACCACCGCATCGTAATCCCCCTCCCGGACATAGGTAAAGCCCAGGTTGCATCCAGGTTCCCTGCCGATGAGCAGTGCTTTCATGTCAATATCCTCCCCAAGTCCCCGGAACGGTAGCCGCAGGCATTGGCCTCATCGTAATCCAGATGGACATAGGTGGCAAACTGAGGGCTGACCCGTACCACCAGATCATCGAAGATCACCGGTCGGTCCGTGTAGGTCTGCAAACGTACCACCTGCTTGTCCTGCACCCCAAACTGCGCCGCTGCCTCCGGTGTCATGTGGATATGCCGCTGGGCAACAATCACACCCTGGGAAAGTGTAACTGTGCCGTTGGGACCCGAAAGGGTAGCTCCCGGACTGTCGGACACATCTCCCGACAGCCGCACCGGAGGCTGCAGGCCCAAAACTCTGCCGTCTGTCAAAGATACCTCGATCTGTGCCTCCTTGCGCTCCGGTCCCAACACTGCCACATTTTGAAACTCCCCTTTTGGACCGATCACCGTAACACGCTCATTGGCCAAAAACTGACCCGGCTGTGAAAGGGGCCGTTTGGCTGTCAGGCTGTGTCCAAACAAAGCCTGTGCCTGTTCTTTTGTCACATGAACATGCCGGCCGGATGCCTCCAGTTCCACAAAGATGTTTCCAAGCACCTTTTGTGTCAGTGCCTCCAAATCCATACTCTCACCTCTGCAAATTCCCATTTATCGGGCTGTTGCTCGATAAATAATTCATAATGCAAAATGCATAATGCAGAATTATTTTACCAAAATATGTGGCATTTCCCGATAATAACCACATTATGCATTATGAATTATGCATTAAGCATTATTTCAATTTATCGTTCCGTTGGAACGATAA
>JAZSPV010000048.1:0-6146 GCA_045537615.1 Faecousia sp.
GTCTGTATTCCGTTAAGGATCAGATTAGATTTCTCAAAGGAGGATGTAAGTGTATATTGAAAATCCGCAGATGCATCCGCAATTTTATAGAGTCTTACGGGCAACTCCGAAAAGGCAATGCTGCCACTGCAATAGCAGATATCCAAAGAACAGTCCTGCTCTGTAGATATGGGTTCTTTTGCGTCTGTTGTGGATACGGCTAGTGCCTGACACGGCATCAGAAATAGGCAAAGGCACAGTACCACCGCGATTATCCCCATTCTTCTTTTAGCCATTCTTCTTCCTCCTTTGGGATAAGCGGTTTGCTGCCCTTATCCCGGTATTTTACCATCAGTACAATTAGCAGGATCAGCAAAATGGGGGCTGCCACGATAGGTGTAGCCACCAGAGAATCGATACGATAAGCATTAGATGTAACATGCAGCACCGGCGCGGCATTTTCGATCCGCGTTCCGCGTACCAGCAATCTGTGGGAATTGATACCATAGGGCGTGCAGGTCAGCAGAGTACATAAATCTTCGCCGGGTACAATTTGAACATCGTCAATCTCTTCCGGCCGTACCACCTTAATCTGATCTACTTGATAAGTAACCGTTCTGTCCAACACGGTAATCGTAAAAGTATCGCCAATCTCCATCTTATCCAGTTCCGTAAAGAGCTTGGCGTGAGGAAGTCCGCGGTGTGCAGATAGGACACAATGTGTATTTTCGCCGCCTACAGGCAAAGAGGTGCCTTCCAAGTGACCGCAGGCAATGTTCAACACCTCTGAGGATATTCCATGATATAATGGCAGCTCAACACCCAATTTGGGGATTGACACATATCCCATAATACCGTTACCGCTGACATTTAAAATGCTGTTGTAGTCTTTTAGCTCACGGTAGTCCAGCAGAGGAGAGCTTAGTTCGCTCAGCTCCGCGTTATATCTTTCTGCTTCCTGAAAGTAGACCTCATAATCTTCAGGTTGCAATGCGTCGAGGATCTCACGGTAATTTTCAACAGCGCGGGTTTGTGTTTTGGTATTCCAATATTGGCTCACAGACGGATAAAGCAGTCCACAGACGCCTACGAAAAGCATCAGAACCAAAAGGATCCCTATTATTTTCTTCTTCATAAGCATCTCTCCACTGCTTTATGAAAGTGTGCGGCGGATGGCGGAAAACCATCCGCCGCCGCTTTCTAAACTAACAAAAAACTAAAATTATGTATAAGCAGATTAGTCCTCGTAAACGGACATCTTCTTACGGGTGATCATAAAGACTGCAGCCACCATAACCAGCAAAGCACCGCCGGCAATCAGGAAGAAAGTTCCCTCTGCGCCGGTCTCAGGCAGGACAGTGCCGGTCTTGTTAATGATATCCTTCTGGATCTGACCCAGTTCAACATCACCGGTTCCCAGCACACCGCCGGACAGTTCTGTCAGCTGAGGGTTATCGGAGCTTTCGGGGTGGTTTGCAAAGATCGTGAAGTCAATAGGCTCCATTTCGTTATAGCCTGCGGGAACAACAGATTCTACCAGTTGGTAGTAACCGTCATCCAGACCGTTCCAGATAAACCGGGTTCCGTTTTCTGCTGTCGTACCGGTAACAGGAAGATCATATTTCTTGGTGGTAGAATTGTACTTGTACAGGGTAAATTCTGCACCGGACAGAGCGTGACCCTTTTCGTCGACCTTGTCGATCTGCAGCTGATAAGTAAAGACAACGACTTTGTCTGTGCCGGTCTTACCGGTTTGGGTCGTATAGGGGTCGTTGGAGAATTCCAGATAAGCCTCGTTGGGGTTACCGGGGTTGCCAAAATCTGCGTTCTCGTTCAGCACCGCTTCATAATAAACTACAAAGGTAGAAGTGCTGGTCACATTGGGGATATCGTTTACATTGTCGCAGGTAACCGTGATCTGTGTAGTGCCATCAGCTTGGGTTACAGGCGCGAAAGTAAAGTAGGTAGAAACATCCACGCCGTCGTTCACATTGGCATCGTTATCGGCAGCAGCCTTGGATGTATACATCTTAACAACGAATTCTTCGCCGTTATCTGCAGCCAAACCGCTATGCTTGATCGTGCCCATGGAGAAAGCCTTGGACAGCGTGTCGTGGAAGATCAGTTTATATTCGTTGTATTCCTGGTGCTGGCTGGCCAAGGTAGCAGTCAGCTTAAAGGGGACATTGTCGCCGATATCATGGTCAGCGGAATCGACCCAAGCGGCATTTTCCAGAACGCCAACCTGGGTGTCGTCAATATCCTTGACCTTCTTCTCAAATACGGGTGTGGATGCCTTGGGGGTGATGGTGAGCGCTGCGTCATTCTTGGTATCCACGATGATCAGAGAGTTGGAAGCGTGTTCGTCACTCAGATCGGTTACATCCGCAAAGAGCCAGTAACCCTGTTCGATCTCGGCTGTATTGGTGATGGTTTTCGGGGTAATGTCATCAGCAACAAATGCGTCGTACAGACGCTTTGCCACATCCAGCATGGTCAAGCTGGTCTGCTCTGCCAGGTAAGCGCGGATGTGATCTTCGGAAACAGCGCTTGCTGTGGTAGGAGCTGCGTTGTTTTCACCCCAGACATTTTTGGTGGCGTAGGCAAGGGTCTCGGCCTGCAGGATCGGCAGATAGGGAGAGTTTTCTGCAAAGGAATAGGAGTATCTGTAGCAGGTATCCTTATGCTGGTTGTCGATAAAGTCTTGCTCTGTTGTATGGGGCAGAGTACAGTCGTCGGGATGATGCTCACCCAGCATAGGACTGGTCACCAGCGTCATGATTTGGTAAGCGTGGAAGGTTCTTGCTACTGTGTCATCAACTGTTACGGTGGTGCTTTCTGCAGCCAGTGCGGTGGTGCTCAAGGCTAAGATCAAAGCCAGAGCCAGAATGATCGATACTAACTTTTTCATAGTTTTGATTCCTTTCAAGTTATAATTTTGTTTTTGTATGTATGGGGGATCCATCTCCGGCGCGTTTCCGCCGTAGAAAGGGAAGCTATCCTACGCCCCTCCTTTCTCGCTTGCGCCTTCGAATGAATCCATATACAAGCGGTGTGACAATGCATATCACACTCACCAGTATGAAAGGATACATACCGGGACCGCCGGTTTCGGGCAGATGGTAGTTGATAGGTTCATTTGTGATATGTACCTTTCCGACCTGCTCGAAGGGAATACGGACTGCTTCTGTTTGCGCTATAACCTCAGAACAAGTCTCACACGCGTCTGTTGTTTTATCACAGAAACAGAACCAGTATTTTGTATCATCCAGCTGGTATCCCGGCGGAGCTCTCAGCTCCTGCATATAATAGAGGATATGCTCCCGAAGGATAATACCCTGAACGATATTGGACTGGAAGTGAAGCGCACCAGTGTCATCGGTGACACCTGTGGTGATCAGACCGCCTTGGGCATTGTAAAGACCAAAGGTTGCACCGCCCAGCGGTTTTCCCGTTTGCGCGCAGGTCTTAAACATCTCTACCTTGTAGCTTTTTGCCGCAATATTGATGTCAGCATAAACCTTTTCCACGGTGCTGTCCGTAACATCTTCTCCCCAGAGCGTGATGGATGCCGAGTTGTTGTACTTAATGCCCTCCGTTACTTGTTCCGGCATTATGAGGGTCGCATCATAGTCCAGTGTGTACATAACCGGCTGGGGATACAGAATCACAATATCCAAAATGTGTACAGATTTACCCTGCGCGTCCGTTCGGTTGCCTGTGCCGTCATAAAGAACGGTATAATCCACGTCCTGCTGCAAGGTGCTTACCTTTCCGCTGGCATCTTCCGTTGTGATCACCAGAGAACCGCTGATGAACGCCAATGTATCGGTCATCACATCGTGGATCGTCAGCGGCGTACCGTTTGTCAGCACCAGTTTTGACTCATTGATCGTAACCTTATAGCTGGCAGTATAGCCATCAAAGTCGTGGGTCAGTCGCTTTTCAAACAGCTTGGGAATGGTAACTGTCGCAACATCGTTGTCAACCTTTACAGAGTTGGTACTGTCACTCATATAGTATAGCTGCGCCTGGTTGCTGAGCTTGTATCCGAGAGGGCCATAGGCCTCCAATGTGGACAGATCCGTGGTTTTGTAAACCAAGGTGAAGGTCATATCCTGCGTTTCTGTCCAGCATTGGCAGAAATCTCTGGTGCCGATCATTTCACCGGCATCGTTCTTAAACCAGTATGCACCGCAATTCCCCCAGTGACAAGTCTCGGGAGTGCATTGGCAGCGGCAGAGCAGGTCAATCGTTCGGGTGGAGAAGGTACCGTCTTCCACCGTCCAGGAATTGTTCCAGGCAAACATATCCGCTTCGGTGGCATCCTGGATCCGGGGGATCTGGATGGTGGTTCCGTTGTAGGTGGCATAAACCGTAGCCAGGTTGATGTCGTTATATACCTTACCGATAATATTTCCGCTGGCATCCAGAAGTCGCATCTCGTCCGAGATGGCCCAGGAATATTCCGCCCGCTGACCCTCCGGTCTGCCGGGAATGACGGCTTGGATCTCCCAGAGGAAGCCACCGCCGGAGGCATCCGAGGCGAAGGTGCCGTTTTTGACAATCTCACCAACCGCCTCACCATGGGTGAAGTCTACCCAGGCGTAGCTGTATGCGCCGTCAATGGTGGCATCGTTCTCGTAACCAAAGGTGCCGGCTGTGCCGGTCCGTTCTGGGGTTGAGGTATAATCAATGTAGTAATACCAGCCTTCGTTGCCCAGCGTGATCTCGCCGCACCATTGACAGGTGGCAGTGGTTGGCATTTTGTAGGACCATCCGGTGTCTGTCCAGATCAGGTGGGGATCGTCGGCCCCAACCGTCCAGTTGTGCCATCCACCGTTGGGATCGCTCACACCGAAAGAAAGGCCGCCGGCGATATCCGATTCTGTGAACCGGTGTATTTTACTCCACTCGCCATCCAGAATGCGATCCGTCAGAATGCTGCCCGGGATCTGAGAATCCTTATTGCCAACAACCTCAAGGCGCCAGTAAATTTTGCTGGGGTCTGGTTTTTCAGTTCCGGGTACGCCGCCTTGACCCCATTTGTTCATAACGGTGGGGTACTTTTGTTGGGCGGGTGGCTCAACCTTAACGGTAATTTTGCCGTCAAAATCAATGGGATCTTCCTGGACGGGGAAATGGATACCCAAGGTTGCGCTTATCGTAATGTCCGTACGGCTGTTCATATGCTCGTTGAACACGAGGGTGATAAGACCGGTATCCGTGACCACCCAGCTGCCCACATTGGTGCCGTCATTCAGAACGAAAGTGCCCTCGCCGCCATCTACCATCAATCCGTTTGGAATCTGATATTGATACGTTCCTGGTGCAAAACCTTCCGGACTGTTAAATGTAATCGCCAGCTTATAACCTTCGTTGGCCACAGCGATATAGTTGCCGTTTTCATCCTTGAGTAATGGTTCGTTTTGGAGATCCATCAATGTGAAGAAGTAGCTACCCCCATTTGTTTCCAAATAAGGAATCAAGTCGATGATGGCTCTGGCGTTTCTAAGAGAGTAACTTTGCGATTGCTGTTGTGTACTGCTTCCTTCAATAATGAAGATCGCAGGGCCATTCGATATGTCCAGTAGATATTCATCGTTGACTTCCGGTGTAGTAGGTACTTGTTCTTCCTGCGCAGTATCTTCTTTTATTTCCTCTTTTTCCTGCGCAGTGCTTGCCGTTAAACCCCAACCGACGATAGACTCGTCAGACAGTGCGATTGCATTTGAGCACACGGCGTTCTCTGTGTCACCGCGAATCACATAGCAGGTAGCGTTTTGTACCTCAGTTACGATGCCTACAGTGTTGTTTGCGAAGAACACCAAATCACCGGCAGTAGGGTCATGCTCTCCAGGGGAAGCAAACCGATCAAGGGTCTTCCAAATTTCTGCCATAGAGGCAGCACCTGTGTTGCCCGGTGTTTCTGCAGGATCCGCACCTGCATAATGAAGACAGAAGGAAACAAAAACAGCCGACCAGTCCGTGTAAGGTGCGCCGTACCAAGCGCCGTATCGCGTATAACCACGGCGAATGCCATCATCGCCTACCTCAAAATTGCGTGTGCTTTCTTGGTAGCCTACTTGTGTGCGGGCGATACCCACAAGATCATTCTGCAGATTTCCTGTGTAAGGATAATCGTCAAACATGCTCTGCCAATCCAG
>JAZSPV010000005.1:0-7918 GCA_045537615.1 Faecousia sp.
CCGGACCTTAGCCACCTACAGCTATACAAATGACCGGAATCATTACCTTTCATCACTTGACTATGGCAACGAGGATAGTGTAAACTATACTTACGATGGGAAAGGATATGGAAGGGGACAACAGAACCGTCCCCTTGTCCCAAGATTATTTAGACTTGTTTGAGACTAATTATTTCAGCTTACCGTGGGAATATGAGGCTGATTTATATGGGAACGTAAGAGGTGGAGCTGGTCGTAGATACGATGTGCTTGAGCATTATTTTGCCTATTCCTATATAGTTTATATGCTTACTTAATAAGGGAAGATGTTGAGGAGGGGAATATGAGAAAGGTTAGTGCAACTATTTGTGTCATTACAGTCCTATTGCTGCTTAGTGGCTGTATGTCGAGAAAATATAAGTTGGCTCAGTCGGAAGAGAATATTACGCGTATTGAGATCGTGTTCTGTTTTCCCAGCGAAACATACCATAGGGAAGAACTTTTGAAAATGGAACCGATGGTGGTGCTTGAGGAAGCAGAATGGGAGACTATTCTGCATGACATCACTTCTACCCCTTGCCATTTTGTGATAGGAGACCCTCCTTTTAACATATCAGAACATGTGATTCGAATAATATATGCCGATGGATCTGTTGAATTAATTGGCGCTCATGGTGCCGTATATTACTCGGAAAGAGAAAGCAGATATCGTAACCTGTTCTATGACCGAGACGAATACTATGATTTTATCTGGGATTACATTACAAACGAGGGCTAGAAAGACATAGGGGATAAGACAGGGGACGGTTCTTTGTCTTGACAATAAGACAGAGAACCGTCCCCTGTCTACTAGGAAGAACAATTTATGCCGATGATCATGGTTTCTTTTCATATGCAATGCTGCGAGCATATGAGATTTTGTTTCCAGCACAGGCCCAAAATGATATGATGATACATAACGCATTGATTAGTTAACAATGGAGGTTTCTATGAGTGTAAAACAGAGAATCGGTTGTGTAACCATTGTTATATTGTCTGTTGTTTTTTTAGCATCTGCCTGTTTTTATTTCCTCCTTAGGCCCGCGGCGGTATACGAAACCAACGATACTACAGATTACGGAGTCATAAAAGGAAATTATGACAATGAGAGGCCGAAAGAGTTTATTTTCTCATTCTTTCCAAAAACAATCGAAGAATACTTCTCAGATGTGAGCTATCACTATAAAGCAAAAAAAAGCGACACATATGCGTATGAGATGTATGTGGAGTTTGCGATACAAGACACGCAAACTTATAATGCTTTTATTGCTGATGTGATTGGAGATAATGCTTCGGAACTGTTTTATTTTGATTCGAGCTATCAGATTTATTATGTGTCTAACTATCTGGATTTATCTCCTGCTTCAAGGATAAGTCATGACGACAAATCAAAACAGCCAGTAGTGAAAGAGGACAAATCCAAACCACCGGTAATTGAAAATGCGAAAATAGGAGCTGTGTTATTCTCAGATACAGAACAGCGTATTATCTTTTTTGCATTAGGAGTGTACGACGGAGGTGGCACATCTACCGATGAGCTCAATTATTTCCTTAATAGATTTGGGGTTAATCCGTGGGAATATGAAAAAAGGGCTACACACGGAATTGCTAGCTAAAAGGCAGGGGACGGTTCTGTTGTCCCCTCGGTCACAGGCCCAATAAGTCCTAAATAACAACCCCGGCGGAGATCGTACGATCAGCGATCTCCGCCCTTTTTATATAATGAAAACCGGAGCTTGGCTGTATAATGCCATGCTCCGGTCGTTCTATCTATAAAACAGTGTCCGAAGACCTTAGGTCTTCGGACACGCTCTGTTACAGGTTGTAGTACTTATCAAACTCAGCAGGGTGGGGAATTGCGGACATCTGCGCACATTCGGCGCGCTTGGTCTTGATAAAGTTCTTCAGCAGTTCCTCAGGGAATACGCCGCCGGCAGTCAGGTAATCATGGTCAGTTTCCAAAGCATCCAGTGCAGCTTCCAGGGAGGTGGGAAGGCCCTTCAGCTTTGCCTTTTCTTCATCGGGCAGGTTATACAGGTTCATATCATAGGGACCCCAGCCGTTTTCATGGGGATCGATCTTGTTCTTAATACCGTCAAGACCCGCCATCAGCAGTGCAGCATAGCAGAAATAGGGGTTGCAGGTAGCATCGGGGTTGCGTAACTCAAAGCGACGCAGATTGGGCGTCTTGGCATAGGCAGGGATGCGGATAACTGCGCTGCGGTTGGAGGTTGCATAACCTACAGTGACAGGGGCTTCGAAACCGGGAACCAGGCGCTTGAAGGAGTTGGTGCTGGGGTTGGTAATGGCACACAGAGAGGCAATATGCTTCAACAGGCCGCCCATGAAGTAGTGTGCGGTTTTGCTCAGATTGGAATATCCATTGTCGTCAGAGAAAAGAGGCTCGCCATCCTTCAGCAGGAGCATGTGAACGTGCATGCCGTTACCGGCCTCACCGTATACAGGCTTGGGCATGAATGTTGCTGACAGACCATATTTCAGCGCAGTGTTGCGGATAATATATTTGATCATCATGGTTGCGTCCGCCATTTTTGACATCTCGCCAAGCTGCGGCTCGATCTCGAACTGACCGGAGGCACCAACCTCGGGATGATGATACTTGATTTTGATACCTGCCTCCTCCATAAGCATGCACATCTCGCTGCGGCATTCATAGGTGGGGTCAAAGGGTTTGGCGATATGATAGTTCTTTTGTTTGGGAACCACGACACCGTGGCCCTGTACATCACTGTTCCAGTGTGCCTGTTCTGCATCCAATGTCATGCCGATGGCGTTGGGCTTAACCTCCCAGCCAACATTATCGAATAGATAAAATTCAAACTCCGGCAAGATCAGCATTGTGTCAGCAATGCCGCAATCGCGCATATACTGTTCAGCGGCCAGAACGATATTTCTAGGATATTGTGCAAGAGGACGATTTTCGGGATTGTCAATGATCATGGCGTTACCGGTCATAGACAGTGTGGGGATCTGGCAGAAGGGATCAATCACAGCTGTGTCAGGGTCGGGAATAAATACCATGTCACTCTTCTCAACAACGGCGTAGCCGTAGTTGGATGCGTCAAAACCAATGCCGTTTTTTATAGTGTCTTCGTTAAAATTCTTTGCAGGAATTGTTACATGTCTGTATTGACCATTGATATCCACCATTTTGAAATCTACCATGGCGATATCATTGTCGGAAATGAGCTTCATAATGTCTTTTACGGTTTTTGCCATTTTCTGCGCACCTCTTTCTTAAGATTATAGGGAAATTATAACAAATATTTTCCAGTGCGTCAATCCATGTGATGAAAACAGAATATATATGCATTTAAGCAAACAAAAAAGACGGAACCCACAAAAGTGGATTCCGTATTCTGGTCGGAGTGTCGGGATTCGAACCCGAAGCAGAGCTGTGCTTCGCACAGTCTGCTGTTGGCCAAGATTAAAATACAAGAGGCCTCGGGTTCTTATTGCCATTTATAAAAAAAGCGGAACCCACAAAAGTGGATTCCGTATTCTGGTCGGAGTGTCGGGATTCGAACCCGAGGCCTCTTGGACCCGAACCAAGCGCGATACCAAACTTCGCCACACCCCGATAGCTTAAGTATTATAAAGAAATATTCCAGCATTGTCAAGACCTGGCGGGAGATTTTCCGATGCCGTCATTCACTGTTAATACCATGCGTAAAATAATGTTAAAAGGGGGTTGTTTTTATGAGCTATCGTATTGAGTATGGAGATGGGCTTACTAAAGAAATCATTGCAGATTCTCCGATAAGACGTAAGTCTATTCCTATATTAACCCTGTTAATGACCGTTTGCGTTATTCTGTTTATCCTCTTTAGCGCCGGTGGAAAGGTTCGGGATATTCTAATTCCGGGCAACGCAGAGGTAACACGAAGGGCGGTAAGTGGGTTCGTAGATGATATCAAAGAAGGGGAGCAGGTAAGAGATGCGCTTACGGCCTTTTGCGTGGAGATAATTGAAAATGCACAGATACCAGAATAAAAGGTTTATTATAGCACCTCATGTATGTATCATCCTTGCTGTGATCGTCCTGGTGGTACCCCTTCGCTGGGTGTTGGCGGCGATGGTTGCGTCGGCTGTCCACGAATTGTCACATTGTTTTGCGTTGCGCCTATGTAACGTGCGCATTTACAGTGTGACAGTTGGCCTATTTGGCGCAAAAATTGAAACGGAGCCAATGACAGAGTTTAAAGAAAGCGTGTGCGCAGCTGCCGGTCCTCTTGGGGGCGCACTTCTTATAGCGTTTTTCAGATGGTTTCCGGAAGTCGCGATTTGCGCATTGTTTCAAACATGTTATAATTTGATTCCTGTGTTCCCGTTAGATGGCGGTAGAGTGGCGTCTTCCATGCTTCGTTTGTTAAAGAATGAGCGTATATCCTACATTTGCGGAAATATTTTGCAATGGGGCTGTTTTTTTGTGCTGTTCAGTGGATCTTTTGCAGCACTGTATCTCCGGTTGGGCCCTATCCCATTACTGTGCACAATATCTTTGTTTTTAAAAAACAGGCAGATAAAATTTCCTTGCAAACCAAACGAACAAATAGTACAATAGTCCCGGCTGAATGACAAATTTTTTCAAATGCCGGAAAGGTATTCATTTTATGACTGGATTACTGCAAAGAATTCTTCCAACGGTTCAAAAGCCTGCACGCTATACCGGCGGTGAGTATAACGAAATAAAGAAGGATCCGGAATCTGTTCGCGTTCGTGTTGCGTTCTGTTTTCCTGACACCTATGAGATTGGTATGTCCAATGTAGGTATGCGCATTCTTTACGGCGTAATGAACGAAATGGATGGCGTATGGTGTGAGCGCGTTTTTGCACCTTGGGCAGATATGGAGACGGCCATGCGGGAGAACGATCTCCCTCTTTGGGCTTTGGAAAGCCAGGATCCTGTAAAAGATTTTGATATGATAGCCTTTACCATCGGCTATGAGATGTGCTATACAAATATTTTGAACATGCTGAACCTGGCTGGCATTCCGCTTCGCTCCCGGGATCGGTCGGGTCTGAAAAATATTGTGTTTGCCGGTGGCGTATGTGCGTTTAACCCAGAGCCTTTGGCGGATTTTATTGACTTTTTTGCCCTTGGTGAGGGAGAGGACATTACACAGGAAATTCTTCGGTTGTACGACCGTGCCAAGGCTGAGGGTTGGAGTAAAGAGGAGTTTCTCCAACAGGTTTCACATATTCCTGGTGTGTATGTGCCGTCCTTTTACGAACATAGCTACCACCCGGATGGAACCCTTGCTGCCATTACGCCTATCAATGATGCGCCCAAGACAGTTACTAAGCGCATTGTTGAAAATCTGGATCGTGCATACTATCCTACAAAAATGATTGTTCCGTCTACGGAAATTGTTCATGACCGGGCAAATCTTGAGGTTTTTCGTGGTTGTATAAGAGGTTGTCGCTTTTGCCAGGCAGGGTTCTCCTGCAGACCGGTCAGAAAGAAGAGCGCACATGTGCTTTACCAACAGGCGGTGGAAACACTGGACAATTCCGGGCATAATGAGATTACGCTGTCCAGTTTGTCTACATCCGATTATCGGGAATTAAAGGAACTGACCGATGGGTTGATTCCCTATTGTATGGACCATAAGGTAAATCTTTCTGTACCTTCTTTGCGTGCCGATAATTTTTCCAGGGAACTAATGCAAAAGCTGCAAACACTGCGTAAGAGCGGTCTGACCTTCGCACCGGAGGCCGGAACTCAACGATTGCGCAATGTAATCAATAAAAATCTGACGGAAGAAGAAATCCTGACTACCTGCGCCAATGCTTTTTCCGGTGGCTGGAATAATGTAAAGCTCTATTTTATGTTGGGACTGCCTACAGAAACCGATGAAGATGTTTTGGGTATTGCAGAATTGGTCTATAAGATAATCACAGCTTGGAAAGAAAATGCCGTCAACAAAAAACGCGGCCTGCGTGTCCATGTTGCAACGGCTTACTTTGTCCCTAAGCCCCATACACCGTTCCAGTGGGAAAAACAGATCACCACCGAGGAGTATCTGCGCCGTTGCCGACTTTTAAAGGAACATTTCTATTCTAAATCCATAGAATATAATTACCATGAGCCGGACTTGAGTAGGCTGGAAGCGGTGTTTGCCCGTGGAGACCGGCGGATTGGTGCCGTGCTGGAAGAGGCTGTACGGCGTGGTGCAAGACTGGACGGCTGGGATGAGTTCTTCTC
The DNA here is from genome assembly GCA_045537615.1 of Faecousia sp. Taxonomy (GTDB): domain Bacteria; phylum Bacillota; class Clostridia; order Oscillospirales; family Oscillospiraceae; genus Faecousia. The sequence continues at coordinate 6,248 of JAZSPV010000005.1, forward strand.
CTATCAGACTTGGCTGGACGCCTTCAATGCCTGTGGTATCGATCCTGATTTCTACACTGTCCGTGGCTTTGGGGAAAAGGAAGTGTTGCCATGGGATACGATTGATGTAGGTGTTACTAAGCAATTCTTATTAAATGAGCGAAACCGTGCCTATGAGGAGAAGATTACACCCGACTGCCGTCATGGCTGCAGTGGTTGCGGCGCCAATACGCTTCTGAAGGAGGTGCGTTGCGATGCCTAGATTGTTGTTTGAAAAAAGAGGAAATGCCATCTGGATATCGCATTTGGACCTAATGCGCGTATTCCAAAGGGCCTTTAAACGTGCTGATTTACCCCTTAAGCACACACAGGGATTTAACCCCAGACCGTCTGTTTCCATCGCCCTGCCGTTATCTGTAGGCGTAGAAAGCACTTGTGAGCTGTTGGATTTTGATTTGGACGGTATTTGTATTACGTCGGAACAGATTATGGAACGCCTGAATGATAATTTGGTATCTGGTGTGCGTGTTATCAATGTGTATGATAACGGCAGAAAAATCCGGGAACTGTCCTTATTGCAGTGTAATTTAACGCTGGAGTATGACAGGGGAGTACCAGACAGCGCAGAAGAAAATATTCGCAAGCTGTTTTCAAGGACGTCCCTGATTGTCCCCAAGAAAACAAAAAACGGTGTGCAGGACCAGGATATCATTTCCATGATACGCCGTTTGTCGGCAAACAGAGTGGGGGAGAAGCTGCTAAGTATTGATATGCTTGTTTGTTGTCAAAATCCTACACTGAATCCTGTGCAGATCGTGCAGGCAATCAACAAGCATTTGCCGGACATGAAGCCGAGCTTTAGTAGATGCAGCCGTATTGAGGTTTATGATAACGATGAAACGATTTTCAGATAAGGAGTTTTGTTATGGAGATCAATCCTAATTTTGTTTTAGAGGACTGTCCGATCTGCCGCGGCAGTGGGTTTGTGGTACATGAGGGCGGATGGAATGTACAGGTCGAATGCTGTGATTGCAGCGCTCATACTGTTTATGTAGAATATTCAAATGATAATGAAAAAGTGGAGGCAGAAAAACAGGTGGTTATGCTTTGGAACATGGGAAAGGTTTTAAAGCAGGATTCTAATGGCTGAAAAATTTTTCGAAAAACAGTAAAATAATGCTTGCATTTTCCTGTGTGGTGTGCTAATATACTGTGGCGGTCCGCAGGACGCAAGCAAAATCCGGGTGTGGCGAAGTTTGGTATCGCGCTTGAATGGGGTTCAAGAGGCCTCGAGTTCGAATCTCGACACTCGGACCAAGAAAGCAGAAACAGTTTTCCTGTTTCTGCTTTCTTTTTTGATAGGAAGATAGTAGAAAATCCGTTATTTTTTATGAAAAAGGACTTGATTTCCTTAAAAACCCGTGTTATAATACATCGGTCTGAAATCAAGGTGAGTCCTCTGCAGTGCCGGGAACCATATCGCCGGATGCAACATTGTATGAACGCCTAATATCAAGGAGGACAAAGATATGGATTTGGTAAAGGCTCTGTCCAGCCAGTACATGAAGGAAGAGTTGCCCGAAATGCGGGTTGGCGACACTGTTCGTGTGCATGTGCGGATCAAGGAAGGCTCCCGTGAGCGTATTCAGGTGTTTGAAGGCACCATCATCGCCCGGAAGCATGGCGGCATCA
>JAZSPV010000015.1:0-11003 GCA_045537615.1 Faecousia sp.
ATGGGTGAGGGAACCATTACGGGTGTTTCTAACAGCGCAAGCAATGGTAGTGCCCTCGATGTTGTTGGTAGTGTGAACCTTTACGGCGGTACCTATGTACACGGCGACAACTGTCCCACGATCTCCGGCCGCGGCCGTGCCACTAACACCATTAAGATTTATGACGGTGCAGAAATCCTCGGCAGCGATACCTATGAGGCTCCCAGCATCCAGGTTACCATTCAGGATCTGTACATCTACGGTGGCATGATCTCCAATGGTAAGGGTGGCAACATTGATGTCAGCGGCAGCTGCGACCTGTATGTTTACGGCGGTACCATTACCGGCGGCACAGCAGCAAAGGGCGGCAATATCAAAGCTTCCGGCAGTAATGCTACTGTTACGATCGGTGGCGGTACGATCACCAATGGTGATGTCTACATTGACGCCACACTGAAGTCTGTCACTGTTTCCGGCAAGCCGGTGATCTCCAGCCTGGATCTGACCAGCGGCAAGAAGCTGATACTGGATGAAATGGTGGATGACGCTGACATTACAGTCAACGCAGCTGACGGTGCATTCACCGAAACAAATGCCAAAGCAGCCAACTATGCTGGTTACTTTAAGGCAGCCGTTTCCGGCAAGACCGTCAAGGCAGAAAACAACACTTTGGTGATTGCAAACAGCTAATCCCAATATAAAAGCATCCGGGGCAGGAATTTCCTGCCCCGGATTTGTTTTCTATATTGGGATCAAATATTTAATGAGGAATTACTTTGGCTATCAGCCCAGCCAATAGCCCATAGCCAGCATTAAGCAGAAGCCCGCCAGCAGTGCATAAGTAACACCCCGGGTTTCACTGTGATGGGTCTCAGGGATCATTTCATCGCTGATCACATATAGCATAGTACCACCGGCGAAGGCCAAAGCAAAAGGTAGAATTGCGGTGGACAGGCTGACGGCAAAGTAGCCAAGAAGTGTTCCGATAACCTCCACAACGCCGGTTGCTAAAGCACACACCAGAGTACGTCCGGGACGCATACCGGCTGCCAGCATGGGTCCGATAATCACCATACCCTCAGGGATATTCTGCAGGGCAATGCCGGCAGCAATGGTGAATGCCTGGGATTTGTTGTCACTGCCAAAGCCAACGCCTGCTGCAATACCTTCGGGTAGATTATGAATAGCAATGGCCATAACGAACAGCAGGACCTTGTTGAGCTTGGCTGCATTTTCGGGGTGCTGCTCCTGCTCTGCACCTGCCAAACGGTGCAAATGCGGGACCAGCTTGTCAAGCACATTCAGAAAGGCCGCGCCACACAAAATACCTGATACTGTCATTGCCAGCGGCGAAAAGCTATCGTATTCCAGTGAAGGCATAATCAGGCCTGTCACAGCGGCGCACAGCATCACACCGGCGGCAAAGGACAGAACAATGTCGCTGAACCTGTGGGATATTTTCTTAAAAACAAAGCCCAGTAGAGAGCCGAATACCGTAGCGCCGCCTACACCAAGAGCAGTCAATAAAACCAATTCCATAAAAATCACTCCTTGGGCCCATTATATGAAAGGAAAGGAACTTTGTCAATTTGGAAAAACCCCTTTTTCTTGTGGTGAGGACTTGCTTTTTTTGCTGTTTATCTGTATAATAAATTGATTTCTTATACTTATTTGTAAAGAGGTTTTATTGTGTACTTAAAATCATTGGAAGTGCAGGGCTTTAAGTCCTTCCCGGATAAGACCGTGATCCGATTTGGTGATGATATCACAGCGATTGTGGGACCCAACGGCTCCGGAAAATCGAATATCTCCGATGCGATTCTTTGGGTTATGGGCGAGCAGAGCACTAAGACTTTGCGCGGCGCAAAAATGGAGGACGTGATCTTTGGCGGCACCCAAAAGCGTGCGGCTGTAGGCTTTGCCGAGGCAACCCTTGTCCTTGATAATGCTGACCGTGCATTACCTTATGAAGCAGATGAGGTTATGGTCACCCGCCGGTATTATCGCAGTGGAGATAGTGAATACTATATTAACCGCCAGTCTGCCCGTCTGCGTGATATCCATGAGATGTTTATGGATACCGGTCTGGGGCGCGAGGGTTATTCTAACATCGGCCAGGGCAGAATTGATGAAATTCTGTCGCTGAAGAGTGCGGACCGCCGAGAGATCTTTGAAGAAGCTGCCGGTATATCCAAGTATCGTCACCGCAAGGAAGAAACGGAGCGCAAGCTGGCCCATACCGAGGATAACCTTCTGCGAATTGGCGATAAAGTCTCTGAACTGGAGCTCCAGCTGGAGCCGTTGAAGGTCCAGTCGGAAAAGGCCAAGAAGTACCTGGAGCTGAAGGATGCGCTGCAGGGCATTGAGGTTGCTGTTTGGCTGGATACACTGGAAAGACTGTCCGCAGCGGCGAAAAAGGCAGAGGAGGACTACGCCTCTGAATCCTTTGTTTTGCAGCAGGCCCACGAGGAACTGGAAAAGCTGTATGCCAAGTCCGAAGAAATGGGCGCCACACTGCGCCATCGGGATGAGGAATTGGAAAGTATCCGTATGCAGGTGAATTTGTTGGAGCAGACCCACCAGCAGTTTGACGGACAGATGGCAGTTCTGCAGGGTAACATTCAGAATAACGAGGATAATATTGCCCGGATTCAGGAAGAACTCCAGGGCCAGGAGGATCGCAGCGGCGGTATCGGAACCCAGTTGGAGCAGACCCGTCTGCGTATTACTGAGATTGAAACGGCGCTGGAGCAGAAGCGTCAGGCCCTGGACAAGCTGCAACAGGAGCTTGCAGCGATGACGGCAAACGCCGAGGGTATTACCAAACAATTTTTAGAACTGCGGGCAACAGAAAGTACCCTCACTGCCGATATTGCCGGCAGAGAGGCAGATTTGCGTGGATTGGATGTCGGCTTGCAGGAAAATGCCCAGCGATTGCAGCAGCTCAAGGGCGATCTGGATGCAGGCACCGCCAGAGAAACGGCTGCACGCAAGGACCTCCAGGCCTGTCAGAAGGAGCTGCGGGCTGCCCAGGATGAGGTGGCAGCCAGCCAAAACACCATTAACGGCTACGACCTGCGCCAGCAGACCAGAGCCAAGCGCAGGGATGAACTGGCGCAGCAGCAACGGGAGCTGACCGGCAAGCTGGACAGCATACAGGCAAAAGTAAAGGTGTTCCGCGCCATGGAGCGCGATTTTGAAAGCTATCAGAAGTCCGTACGTATGGTCATGCAGGAGGCTCAGAGGGGCACGCTGCGCAATATCCATGGACCTGTTTCCCGTCTGATTCGCACCCATGACGATTATACCGTTGCTTTGGAGATCGCTCTGGGCGGCGCAATGCAGCACATTGTGGTGGATACCGAGGCTGACGGCAAGGCAGTTCTGAACTTTTTGAAGCGCACCGGAGGCGGCCGCGTGACCTGTGAGCCGATTTCCGTGGTAAAAGGTCGCACCTTCAAGGAAACCGGTGTTGACAGCTGCCGCGGCTATGTAGGCCTGGCATCGGAACTGGTTACGACGGATGAAAAGTACCGCGGTGTCATTGAAAATCTTCTTGGCAGAATTGTGATCGTTGAGAATATCGACTTTGCTATTTCTATGTCCCGACAGTATCAGAACCGATTCAAGATCGTCACCCTGGATGGCCAGGTGTTAAACCCCGGCGGCTCTATGACCGGCGGCTCTGTGAATAAGGAATCCGGTATTCTCAGTCGGGCCAATGAGCTGGAAAAGCTGACGGCCCAGGAAAAGGACCTTACAAAGAAGCTTGCAAACTGTGAAACGGAATTGCAGGAAGCCCAGCGGGCAGTAGACCAGGTGGAGTACGAGATGAATACCGCCAGGGAAAAGCTCCGTGAAGCTGAGGACCAGGTGCTACGTCTGCAGGGACAGGAAAAGCAGCACGAGATCATGGTCCAGGCCATCGTGGATGCTCTGAGCGCCGCCCGTCGGGAGAAAGAGGCTCTGGACAGCAGAGAAAAGCTGGACCGAGAGCGTTATGGTGCCCAGCAGGCTAAGATCCAGGTCTACACTGAGCAGCTGGCGCAAACCAGACAGAAGCTGGAATCCTTGGAGTGCAGCCAGCAGGATGCAAGCCAGGCTATGAGCCAGATTACGGAATCCATGACTGCACTGAAGACAGAGGAGGCAGCCCTGGAGGCAGAGAAGAACACCGCCCAGAACCATGTGGCGGACCTGCAATCTCTGCGTAGCGATATGGAAGGCGACAGAGAGAAGAAGCTTGCGCTGATAGATACTATATCTGCAGAGACCCAGCGGTTGCAGGGCGAAATTGCAGAGCTGGAGTGCCGTCAGCAAAGCAACGATGAAGAAACGTTGCGGATGCGTAAGGGCATGGAAAATGCACTGCTCCAGCGGGCCGAAGCGGAGGCAACTAAAACCCGTTGTGAAAAGGATGCCCAGGAAAAGAATAAGGATATTCTGACCCTGGAGCGCTCCTGCGCATTGCTGGAAAATAAGAAGACCACCACTGCCATGGAAGAACGGCAGATCATCGACAAGCTGTGGGATTCTTACGAACTGACCCCTGGCACCGCTCCGGAAAAACGGGGACAGATCGAATCCGTTGCTGCCGGCAATCGTCAAATCAGCGAACTCAAGCGCAAGATCTCTGCTTTGGGAACCCCGAACCTGGGTGCCATCGAGGAGTACGCCCGTATCAACGAGCGCTATTCCTATCTGGTTTCCCAGCGGGACGATGTTTTGACATCCAAACGGGAGCTGGAGAGCATCATCCGTAATATTACAGAGGAAATGACTACCATTTTCGTGGCGGAATTCCAGAAGATTGACCATCACTTCGGTGTCGTCTTTGAAGAAATGTTTGGCGGTGGTAAGGGTCAGCTGATTTTAGAAGACCCGGAGGAGCCCCTGACCTGCGGCATCGAAATTCGTGTCCAGCCCCCCGGAAAGCAGGTTAAGACCATCACACTGCTGTCCGGTGGCGAAAAGGCCTTCGTGGCAACAGCGCTGTATTTTGCGATCTTAAAGGTCCGGCCCACGCCCTTCTGTCTACTTGATGAGATCGACGCGGCACTGGATGACCGCAACGTGGAGCGTTTTGCCTCCTACCTGCACAATTTGAGCAAGAATACGCAGTTTATTGTGATCACCCATCGCCGTGGCACTATGGAGGCGTCTGATGTTCTCTACGGTGTCACTATGCAGGAGCAGGGTGTCAGTAAGCTGCTGCGTCTGGATCTGAACCAGATGGAACAGTATTTGGGCATTGTGGAATAAGGAGTACGCAATGGGATTTTTTGATAAAATCAAATCGGGTCTGTCCAAGACCCGTGACGCCCTGGGCAGCACCCTTGGCAATGTGTTTTCCGGTTTTTCCGAGATCGATGATGATTTCTATGAAGAACTGGAGGAATGTCTGATTCTTGCGGATCTGGGCGTAGAAACAGCGCTCAAAGCCACAGAACTGTTGCGCAAAGCCGTGAAGGAACAGCACCTGAAGACCACAGAAGATGCCAGGGAAGCACTGAAGCAAATTCTTGTGGATATGCTTAATGTAGGTGACACAGCATTGCCTCTGGACACCAAGCCTTCTGTGATTCTTGTGATCGGCGTCAACGGTGTGGGGAAGACCACTACCATCGGAAAACTATCATCCCAGTTGACAAAGCAGGGGAAGAACGTGCTTTTGGTGGCAGGCGACACCTTTCGAGCTGCGGCAGCCGATCAGCTGGAAATTTGGGCAGACCGTTCCGGCGCATCGATTGTAAGACAACATGAAGGTGCGGATCCGGCATCCGTTGTCTATGACGGCATCCAGTCGGCAAAGGCGAAGGGCGCAGATGTGATTATCGTGGACACTGCCGGACGCCTGCATAACAAGCAGAATTTGATGAATGAGCTAGGCAAGATCAGCCGCATTGTGAGCAGGGAATTGCCGGAGGCATCCCGGGAAGTCCTTTTGGTCCTGGACGGCACTACCGGGCAAAACGGACTGATTCAGGCAAAACAGTTCAAGGAAATTGCCGGCGTAACGGCAGTTGCTTTGACCAAGCTGGACGGAACTGCCAAGGGCGGCATTGTGATCGCAGTTGCAGATGCCCTGCAGCTGCCAGTGAAATTCGTGGGCGTAGGCGAGGGTGTTGACGATCTGATGCCTTTTGAGGCCCGCCCCTTTGTGGATGCCCTGCTGTGAGGAGAAAAGAACCAACATGAGAGTAGTTTTAGCAAGCAAAAACCCCCATAAACTGGTGGAGATCAGTAAAATCACCGAAAAATTCGGTTTTGAATTGGTGCTTCAATCCCAGCTAGGGGTGGATATTGACGTGGAGGAGACCGGCACCACCTTTGAGGAGAACTCTCTTCTGAAGGCGGAAGCGGTAATGAAGGCCACAGGCCTGCCTGCACTGGCAGACGATTCCGGCATTGCTGTGGATGCACTGAACGGCGAACCGGGCATCTACTCTGCCCGATACGGTTTTGACGAGAGTCTGGACGATTGGGGCAGGTTAGAGCTGCTGCTGAAGAACACGCAGCACGTACCCGACGGTCAGCGTCAGGCACAGTTTGTCTGTGTCATCAGCTTTGTAACACCTGAGGGACAGGTGATTCAGGCCCGTGGAGAAATTCACGGAGAGCTGACCCGGGAGCCGGTAGGGGAGAATGGCTTTGGCTATGATCCGATTTTCTACTATCCGCCACTGGGAAAAACCACAGCCCAGCTGAGCCCGGAAGAGAAAAATCAGGTATCCCACCGGGCAAATGCATTGAAGCTGTTTTACGAAAAGATGAAGGAGGCAGGCTATGCTGACAAGTAAGGAACGGGCAGAGCTTCGCGCCCAGTCAAATACATTGGAAACCACACTGATGGTGGGCAAAGGCGGTGTCACCGATGCGGTGATTGCTGAAGCAGAGAACCAACTCAATACCCGGGAACTGGTAAAGGGTAAGGTGCTGGAAGGCGCCATGATGACCCCTCGGGAGGTCAGTGATGAGATCTGTCAGGCCACCGGTGCTGATGGCGTTGCTGTGATCGGCACAAAATTTGTGATCTATCGCATCAGCGAAAAGCTGCAGCGCGAGCGCAATCAGACAGGCCGAGCCAAAAAGAAGCCGACACCTGTTTCCAAGGCAAATCCCGTCCGTAAGGGCGCAAAGGCCCGTCGGGATGCGGCCCGGAAGGTTCGTGAGCAGCGCAATGATTATTTCCGCCAACAGGCCATTGAAAAGGCCATAGAGCGTGACCGTGAGCGCCAACTCCGGGAAAAGCAGTAAACAATTAATAATTAAGAATGAATAATTCTTGGTTTTAATTTTGATTGCGAAAAGGGGGAGAGGGATGTGGAAAGAATTGGTATCTATGGTGGCACCTTTAATCCGCCCCATGTGGGTCATATCCGTGCGGCACAGTATGCGCTGACGGCGCTGGAAATGGAAACACTGCTTGTGATCCCATCCTTTGTTTCTCCCCATAAGCAGCTGCCGGAGGACTCTGCCTCGGCCCGGCAGCGCATGGAAATGTTGCAGCTTTGCTTTGGTGAGCAGCAGAAAATACAGGTATCGGATCTGGAGCTGCAGCGCAGCGGTGTTAGCTACACCTTTGAAACGGTCTGCCAGCTGAAGCAGCAGCACCCCAATGCAGAGTTGGTGCTGTTTATGGGAACGGATATGTTCCTGAGTTTTTTAAATTGGCGCAATCCGGATATTATCTTAAAGAATGCCTCTTTAGGCGTATTTTATCGGGGCGACCGGAATGAGGTAGTGGCAATCGCTCGGCAGAAAGCTGTCATAGACGCGATGGGAACCAAGGTGTATCTGGTAGAAAACCCGGTAACAGAGATTTCCTCTACGGACCTGCGCCGTTTGCTGGTTTTTCGCTGCGCCGATGGTTTTTTGCCCCCGGAAATTTCCCGTTATATTTGTGAAAATGATCTTTATGGTGCAGCGTCATCCTACCAAAACCTTTCTGAGCAGGAATTGGAGCAGCGGGTGATCCGGCTTCTAAAACCCAATCGGGTTGCCCATGTACTTGGCTGCCGGGATACAGCGGTGGCCCTGGCAAGGCGTTGGGGCGCAGACCCCACAGATGCCGCACGGGCCGCTTTGTTGCATGATGTGACAAAGGCCCTGGACGGTCCGCTTCAATTGACATTGTGTCAAGCCTATGGTATACTTTTAGACAATTTTTCCGTCCAAAATCCCAAGACCATTCATGCTCTGACAGGCAGCCTGGTGGCACAGAGGATATTCGGTGAAAATGCTGCGGTGGTCAATGCCATCCGTAGCCATACTACCGGGAAAGCGGATATGAATACCCTTGAAAAGATCATTTATGTGGCAGACTATATGGAGCCGAACCGGAATTTTCCCGGGGTGGAAGAGCTTCGCAGTCTTGCCTTTACCGATTTGGATGCTGCGTTGAAGCTTGGGTTGGAGATGACCCTTTCCATGCTTCGGCAGGAGGGAAAGGAAATCTCTTCTGAATCCCAGCAAGCACTGGATTATCTGAATAAAAAAGTTCCCTTGAAAGGATGAAATATATGTTAACTGCAAAAGAAGTAGCCTATGAGGTAACCAAAGCCCTGGACGAAAAGAAGGGCATGGATCTGAAGCTGCTGAAAATCGACAAGGTGTCCAGTCTGGCAGACTATTTTATTATCTGCACCGGCACCTCCAACACCCATGTTAAGACGCTGTGCGACCATGCCGAGTATGTGTTTGAGCAGCTTGGTGAGCCCATGCTGGGCCGTGAGGGACACCGTGGAAATTCCTGGGAGCTGTTGGATTTTGGCAGTGTGGTGGTCCATGTGTTCACCGAGGAAGCAAGAGAATTTTATGCTCTGGAGCGGCTGTGGGCAGATGCTGAGCAGATCGATCTGAGCGACATTGTATTGCCCAACTAAGGAAAAGAGGTAGAAAAGTCCATGATTTACGATCATTCCGCCATTGAAAAAAAGTGGCATAAGTACTGGGAGGAGAATAACACCTTCCATACAGACGTGTGGGATTTCTCCAAGCCCAAGTACTATGTGCTGGACATGTTCCCATACCCCTCCGGTGTGGGTCTGCACGCAGGCCACCCTGAAGGCTATACCGCAACAGACATTATGTCCCGTATGAAGCGGATGCAGGGCTACAACGTGCTGCACCCCATGGGCTACGATTCCTTTGGCCTGCCTGCGGAGCAGTATGCTGTGGATACGGGCAACCATCCCAATGGCTTTACCCAAAAGAATATTGAAACCTTCTCCAATCAGCTCAAGGAGCTGGGCTTTGACTATGACTGGTCCAAGGTTCTGGCAACCTCTGACCCCGGTTTCTACAAGTGGACCCAGTGGATCTTCAAAAAGCTGTGGGAGGCAGGCTATGCCAAGCGCATCGAGATGCCTGTCAACTGGTGTGAAGAGCTGGGTACTGTCCTTGCCAATGACGAGGTCATCGACGGCAAGTCCGAGCGTGGCGGCTATCCCGTTGTGAAGAAAAACATGATGCAGTGGGTCATTGACCAGCCTGCCTTTGCCGAAAAGCTGCTGGAGGGTCTGGAGGAGATCGACTGGCCCGAATCCACCAAGGAGATCCAGCGCAACTGGATCGGCAAATCCACCGGCGTGGAAGTGGATTTCAAGCTGGTAGGCGGCGGTGAATTCTCCATCTACACCACCTGCATCGAAACCATTTACGGCATTACATTTATGGTCCTTGCCCCCGACGGTAAGATCGTGGAAGGTCTGATGGACCGCATCGAGAACCAGGACGAGGTCAAGGCATATATTGCAGAAGCTGCCAAAAAGAGCGACATCGACCGTACCGATGCCACCAAGACCAAGACCGGCTGTCGGCTTCAGGGCATTTATGCCATCAACCCTGTCAATGGCAAGGAAGTACCTGTGTTCATCGGTGACTTTGTTCTGGGCAACTACGGCACCGGCGCTGTCATGGCAGTTCCCAGCCACGACCAGCGTGACTTTGAATATGCCATTGCCCACAACATCCCCATGATTCAGGTTATCGAGGGCCGGGACGTATCCGAGTGTGCCTTTGAAAAGCAGGACTACCTGGGCAAGGGCTGTAAACTTATCAACTCCGAAGAGTTTACCGGTCTGACCGTGGAAGAGGCGAAAGAAGCCATTACAGCCAAGCTCGAAGGCCTGGGTGTTGGCCGCCGTAAAAACAACTACCACTTCCGGGAGTGGATTTTTGCCCGTCAGCGCTACTGGGGTGAGCCTGTTCCCTGCGTATATACGGAAGACGGCGAGACTGTATTCCTGCCCGACGAGGAACTGCCTCTGATCCTGCCGGAGGTGGAGGATTATAAGGGACGTAACGGCCAGGCGCCTTTGGAGAATGCCACCCAGTGGAAGCAGTACGATCAGAACGGCATCAAGGGCCTGCGTGAAACTTCTACCATGCCCGGCAGCGCCGGTTCCTCCTGGTACTTCATGCGCTACATCGACCCCAATAACGATAAGGAATTCTGCGATCCTAAGCTGCTGGAGCACTGGATGCCTGTTGACCTGTACATTGGCGGCCCTGAGCATGCGGTAGGTCATTTGATCTACTCCCGTATCTGGAATCGGTTCCTCTACGACAACGGCCTGTCTCCTGTGAAAGAACCCTTTAAGAAACTGGTCCACCAGGGCATGATCCTGGGCGAAAACGGCATCAAAATGGGCAAGCGCTTCCCGGAATTTGTTGTCAATCCCAGTGATGTGGTCCGGGAGTACGGTGCCGACACCCTCCGCCTGTATGAAATGTTCATGGGCCCCCTGGAGGTTTCCAAGCCCTGGTCCACCACCGCTGTGGCCGGCGCCAAGAAGTTCATCAACCGTGTGTGGAACTTCTTCTCCGAGCCTGCCAACATTACCGAAACCGACGACGGCAAGCTCACCAAGATCTACCATCAGACCGTGAAGAAGGTCACCTCTGATTATGAGCAGCTGGGCTTCAACACGGCCATTGCGCAGATGATGGTTTTTGTCAACGAGGCTTACAAGAATGGCAGCTGTCCCAGAGAGTATGCCGAGGGCTTCATCAAGATGATT
>JAZSPV010000047.1:0-10126 GCA_045537615.1 Faecousia sp.
TACCCCCCTCATCACCGGATCTGACTGTGAGGGTGCGGGCGTGTTGTTCCAGGTCACGACTTTGGACTTGAACAATGTCCCCAAGACTGAGGACGGGAAGGTGGTTTTCTCCCAGGACTTCTATGGCAAGCCCACCAATCTGACCGTGTCCGGTCAGCTCAACGGTGAGACCTTCGCCATGGCCTTTAAGAACATTTACACCTTCGGCCCTACCTTCCGCGCCGAAAACTCCAACACCACCCGGCACGCCGCCGAGTTCTGGATGATCGAGCCGGAGATCGCCTTTGCCGATTTGGCAGACGATATGCGCCTTGCCGAGGATATGATCAAGTATATCATCTCCTATGTGCTGGAGCATGCGCCCGAGGAGATGGAGTTCTTCAACAGCTTTGTTGACAAGGGCTTGCTGGAGCGACTGAATCATGTTGTCAATTCCGATTTCGGCCGCGTCACTTATTCCGAGGCGATCGAGATCCTCGAAAAGCACAACGCCGATTTCGATTATCCCGTCCACTGGGGTAGCGACCTGCAGACTGAGCATGAGCGCTATCTGACCGAGGTCGTATTCAAGCGTCCTGTGTTTGTCACCGATTACCCCAAGGACATCAAGGCATTCTATATGAAGCTGAATCCCGACGGCAAAACCGTCGCTGCAATGGACTGCCTGGTGCCCGGCATCGGCGAGATCATCGGTGGCTCTCAGCGTGAGGACAACTACGAAATCCTTGAAAACCGCATCCGCGAGCTGGGCATGAACCCCGAGGATTACGGCTTCTATATGGATCTTCGCAAGTACGGCTCTGCACGCCATGCAGGCTTTGGCCTTGGCTTCGAGCGCTGCGTCATGTACCTGACGGGCATGGGCAACATCCGCGATGTGCTTCCCTTCCCCAGAACGGTGGGCAACTGCGAGCTTTGATACAAACAAAAAACCTGCTGCGATGCAGCAGGTTTTTTTATTCCATTACATGCTCTAGACCCATCTGTAAAATGGTGCGCACATGGTCATCAGCAAGAGAATAGAGTGCATTTTTTCCTTCGCGGCGGACTTTAATGAGATGCATCTGCTTGAGGATGCGCAGCTGGTGTGAAATCGCGCTCTGCGAAATGTCCAGCGTTTCCGCGATCTGCCCCACGCATTGTTCTTCCTGCAACAGCAGCCAAAGAATGCGTACCCTTGTGGTATCGCCAAATGCCTTAAAAAGCTCTGCAATTTGTTCGAGTATTTCCTTGGAGGGCATCGGCATCACATCCTTTCTCTTTTTCTCTATTTTATCGCAAAGGCTTCCTCTTCGCAAGCCTTTTTTGTTTTCTGCACTCATTATAACACATCTGAGGGGTTTTGCCTAGTCGAAATCGCACCAAGTCTGCACTTCCTTCGTGCGTGTGCATAAACTGTCCTGTAAGCTTTTTGCTTTTTCCAATCTAACTCGGGAGGTATCCATATGTCTGAACAATGTCAGGACATTCTGCGCTGCGACCCCCAGGATCTGCAGCAGGCAATGTCCATTCACACCCGAAAGATTACAGACAGCTGCCGCGACAAAGATTGCATTGAAGACCTGCGCGTTTATCTGACCAAGGGCTCACAATGCCTTTTGGACACAGCCGCAGGTGCCAAGGTGCGCTGCGCAGAACTGCTCTATACCTATATCGATGTAGAGCCCGTGGCGTTCGATCAAAACCATTATTGCATCGATGTCACATTCTATTACCGCATCCTCGCAGATGCAACCATCGGCGCTGCACGCCCCGCTGCACTGTACGGTCTTGCCGTGTTCACCAAGCGTGCCGTTCTGTGCGGTGAAGACAGCCGCGCACATATTTTCCGCTCCGACACGCGTCTGAGCGAGGCAGACGGCCCCACCCGTTTCTACGCCAACCGCCCCACCGCCGTGGTGGAGGTCACTGCCCACAATTAGTAAGGCAAATAACCAACCCATATCGAACTGCTTTTCTGTTTATACAAAGCGGAAAAAGATGAGAAGCTATTGATATTTTCCGATTTCTGTGTTAATATGAACTAAAATCGACGAAATATTCCAGGAGAGTGGTCAAAATGGCTGTTTATCGAACTTTGAAGTACCCGCCTGCAGTGTTTTGGGAAGTCACCAGCTTCTGCAATCACAACTGTGTCCATTGCTTTAACTACTGGAGATCTGATGCAGAAACCACGTCCTGTCCCAGAATTTCCATCGATCCGGCGGAATATATGACAATTGCCGCAAAAATTGCGGAGAATCAGCCTGCCCGGGTGGTGTTCACCGGTGGAGAACCTTTGGCTGTTTGGGACTACATAAAGCCTGTGGTTGAATATCTGCAGGAGAACAAAATTAGCATCTCCTTTAACACAAATGCCGCCCTAATGACGCAGGAGCGGGCAGAATATTTCGCAAGCCACAGAATCGGTATGTTCATTTCTTTCCCCTCTGTGGTGCCGGAAGAATTCGACCGCATTGTCAGCACGCCGGGAGCTTTCCAGCGGGTGGTGCAGGCAGTGGACCTTTGCAAGCAGGCCGGTGTACGGATCAGCTTCAATATGGTGGTATCCCGGCTGAATCTAGGCTCCATTTTTGAAACGGCAAAGTTTTTGAAGGAACGGTATCAAGTTGACCATATCAGCATTACCAGAGTTTCCGAGCCCATTAATGCAATTGACCGGTTTGACGAGTATATGCTAACCGGTGAAGATTTCAAGCAATATCTGGATGCATGCTGCCGGGTCGGAGATGAACTGAATATGGCAGTGAGAGCAGCATCTCCCATCACCCCCTGTTCCGTAGAAACGCAGGAAGCCTTCGATTTGTTTGCTTTTGCCGGCGGCTGCGAGGCGGGAAAAGCCAGCTATGTCATTACCTCGGAGGGCAAAGTCCGTGCTTGCGCCAGAGATTCCAAGGAATACGGCGATTTCCTGACCGAGCCGTTTTCCGTGATTTGGGAACGGATGGCAGAGTGGCGGGATGAATCTATGATTCCCGTCGAGTGCGGGCAGTGTAACGCACGGAGCATGTGCAGAGGCGGTTGCCGGGTAGACCGTGTTCCCAGAACGCAGCGGTATAACTGTCTGGATACTTTTTCCGATTTGAAGCGCCTTCCGCTGGCATTCCAAAAGGAAGCGGAGTATCTGCCCCGTTGGAATTATGAAACATATTTCAAAGTGCCGGAATATCTGCGGTTTGTAGAAGAAGACTTCTGCGTGCGGATTTCCTACCGTGGACAGTACGTATTTTGCACACGAGAGTTTTCCCAGTATCTCGACAGCGTCCGTGGAAACGGATTCAAGATGGACGATTTCTGCCGCTTAACGGGTATGGACTTGGATACCGCCCGTCGGGCCATTTCTGACCTGCACAAAAAAGGAATTGTCCAGCCTCAGGACATATGATAGGAGGGTAAGCATGGAGCCAATTTTTGCCAACTTGTTTGAAAAACGCGACGGTACCCCGACAGAGGAAGTTGTTTGCTATACTTGCGACTGCGTCTGCAATGGCGGGTGTAACCCGCCCCTTTATGACACACCCCAAACAGATGAAGATGGCAACCCTGTTGATTGTCCCAATAACTGTTACTGTTAAATCTTGCTGTAGAGTAAGGAGAAGAGAATATGAGTGGAATTTTTGTAAATCTGTTTGACGACAATCAGAGCAACTCCGTAGAATCCTGCTACGGTAGCTGCAATTGCAACTGCAACAGCTGCAACACCTGCAACAGCTGCTATCAGTGCTATAGCTGCCACGACTGCTACACGGAGTGCGGCTCTAACAGCTACTGCTGATAGGAAAGGGGTAAAGATTATGGGACAGATTTTTGTGAACTTGTTTGACGGTGCGGAAAGCGGACAATCCGTCGGCGAAACTTGCTATGGCAGCTGCAATTGCAACTGCAACACCTGCTATGGCTGCAACTGCAACTGCAACTGTGATTCCTGCTATAGCAACTGTTATGAGGACTGCGGGTCCAACTGCTATTGCTGATGGCACAGTTCCATCTTCAGATCCATATCACCGGCAATTGCAATTGCCGGTGTAAGCACTGCTATGTACAGCCCAATGCTTGTGAGCTTTCCGTGGATGCAGTGGAAAATATTCTTCAGCAGTATGACAGACTGATTGCCGTACTGGAGGAAGGCCAGAAAGAGGTTCTCCCCTATGTGTACATCACAGGTGGAGAGCCATTTCTGCATGGTCAGATCCTGGAGATTTTTAAATTGATTGAAACATACGCGCACCGATTCTCTTTCCGGATTATGACCAATGGAACGGTGCTAAAAAGGGATATTTTGGAAGCCTTTCAAAAGTTGCCGATCGGGTGTCTGCAAGTGAGCATTGACGGAAACGAGCAGACTCACGATGCGATACGGGGCAAGGGGAATCTGGCAAGAGTTCTGCAGGGATTGGGCACGATGAAAGAATACGGAATTCAGACCAGGGTGTCCTTTACCGCCAACGCAGATAATTACCTGCAGTTCCCGGAGGTGGCCCAAATTTGCCGTGAGCATGGTGTCAGTGTGCTGTGGAGCGACCGGTATGTGGCCTGTCAGGAGAATCAGGTGATATCCCCTCTGAACCGAGAGCAGACCAGAGAATATGTGGAAATTCTGGAGCGTGAAAAGCGGAATCCAGAAAACCGTGAAGCAGGGCTGACGGTAAAAAATGTCCGGGCGCTACAGTTTTTGGCTTCCGGAGAATACCCCTATCATTGCAGCGCCGGCATCACAGCCTTGGCTGTGGATGAAAAGGGAGAGGTTTATCCTTGTCGCAGATTCGCTATGTCCTGCGGCAATGTATTCGAACGGGAGCTAAAAGATATTTATCAGGACAGCGAAGTCATGAAAACCCTCAGACAGCAACCCATTCCCCAAGCTTGTATGACCTGCCGTCACAAAAAACTGTGCCGGGGCGGAAGCCGTTGCGGAAGCCTGGCGGCTTACGGAGATTATCTTCGGGAAGATCCCGGTTGCTGGCTGTGTAAGGAAAATCCGTAACGGAGGCTGCAGAATATGGATAGGCCCAAAACAAGCAAATACAATATCTGCCTGCCCATTGCGGGAAGAGATGGAACATGGCTGATTATCAATGGTGTTAACGGTGCGGTAAACTTCGTTAACGGTCAGTTGGGTCAGCTTCTGGAAACGGCGGATCGGAACGGCAGAACACTTCCGCCTATGGATGAGAAAACTTTTGATTTTTTGATGAATAATGGATATCTAGACCCTAGAATGCATCCGGAGGATGCAAGACTGGATCAAGTTTGCGATTCCCTTCACAGAAACAATTGCAAGCATGTGGTGATGTCCATTGTGCCTACCTTCTTCTGCAATTTTAATTGTGACTACTGTTTTGAAAAGGCTCTTCGGGAAACGGAATCCCATAAGCTGAGCACTGTCATGTCGAAGCAAATGGTGGATGCGGTTTTTTCCCAAATGGAAGCATTCCGGGCAGAGGGAAAGTACATAGACCAGTTCATCTTCTTTGGTGGGGAACCGTTTTTGCCGGGCACGAAGGAAATTGTGAAATACACTTGCCAGAAATGTCAAGACGCAGGGATCCCGATGCAAGTGATCACCAATGGATACTATCTGAATGAATTCCTGGATATCATTTCCCAATACCACTTTACCGCCGTAAAGATCACAATTGACGGTCCACGGGAAATCCACGATGCCCGGAGATCTCCCCCGGGTGAAAAGCGCAGTTTCGACAGAATCATCTCCAACACCCTTGATGCGCTGAAAACCGGCAAACTGGTCACTTTCCGTACCAATATCAACCGGGAGAACATGGACGTCATCGACCGGATGAAAGAAGAATACGAAAAGCTGGGGCTTACGTCGTTTCCAAATTTCCAGTACTACTTCTGTGCCACTATGGACAGTTTTGAGCGGGCGGAAAATGCAGTTTCTAATGTAGATGTGATGAAAAAAATCGGCTCAGAGTGCGCCAAATTCCCCTATAACAGTGCCTATGCCAGAATGCACCGCAGGTTGGTGGCGTATATGGAGGGTAGGCGGTATGAAAATTTGCGGTCGGAGTTCTGCGTTGCACACAGCGGAAAATATACGGTGGATCCTTTTGGAAATGTATATACCTGTTGGGACCTGATGCATCATCCAGAAGCAATTGTAGCAAAGCTGGATGTGGAGCAGGGCCGATTTATATACAACAAAAACTATGAAAAATGGACGCAGCGTACAGTGAACCGGCTGACAAAATGCCGGGAGTGTAAATACGCCATCTTCTGCGGCGGTGGCTGTGCTGCCCAAAGTTTGGAAAGCAAGGGAGATATGGACGAGGCGTTTTGCGACAGTTTCCCGGAGATTTTTAACCAGGTAGCAGTTCAGATCGCAAAAGAACGATTGCTGTAATGTCAATATAAGGGGCATAATCAAAAATAAGAAAGGTTGGCTATTCCAAGAGAATAGCCAACCTTTTTGCTGTTACAGCCACCTGTATATCCCTATTCGCTTTCGTTTTCCAGCATCAATACATTCACCTGCTTTGTATCGGCGGTGCCTGCGTCTATGGCTATGATACCATTACCATAGAAAATAGAAAAGTCCTTTTTATCCCGGTTGGAGTCTAACGAATTGGCATAAAAGGTGGGCAGATGACCACAAACCAATGTCTTATCCACAAGGGGGCTCAGACCAACATACCGCTCATTCCATTTGACCCATCGTGCTTTCTCCCAAGCCTCTTTACTTGCTTTCTTGCGTGCTTCTGGTGTTTCTGCATTCTCCGGCAGCCAGCCGTGGACAAAAACATAGTTTTCGGTTTCATAATAATCTACGGTTTCTTCGATAAACTCGCAGAGTCTGTCCGTGATGCGTGTTTTTCCTGAGAAGTCTATGGTATCGTCCGCTGGATTCGCAAAATACTTGCCGAAGATATTTCTGAGCGTGCTCATCGTGCCGTTTATGTAATGGTGGGGCAGTAGCTTGCCAGTTTGGAGCAGCTTCAGCAGCATATCCTCGTGGTTGCCTCGGAGCAGAACCTTATGTTTTAACCGCTCGAAGAACTTCAGCACCTCCACATTTTCGTCGCCTCTGTCGAAGTAATCTCCGCAGCAAATAAGCAGGTGGTTTTCATTGTCCTTGTCAAAACCGGCTCGATCCAGCGCTTCTTTCAAGAGCGTATAGTGCCCGTGAATATCGGAAACAACAAACAACTTTCTACAATTGGTCATGGAATCATCTCACTTCCGCTTAATCTTTGGCAGAGCGACATTGTGCCCCAGTCTGGAAACCAGTACTGCCAACTGAAAGAACCGAAACAGACCGCTTTGAAAGTTTTTCGATTTTTCTGTCAGATAAATGTTCTTTCCATCAAATTCACCGCCAAAGCGATCTGCAAGTTTGGTGAAGAATTTGGTAAAAACGGAAATATCTGTGCTATCGTGATACCAATAACAGGGCTCAAGCAGTTCTCCCTCATACTTGCCCTTCAGCCTGTCGCTGAAGCGAATGTGGCCGTCGTCAAGGGTTTCCACTTGAAAGGAATATCGGGTTTGGAACGGCGAATTGCCCGCTTTCAGCCAGCAGCAAAGGCCCATTTCTTCATCGTAATAAGCATTCACGCTGTCTTTAAGCATATTTATCAGGCCTTCTGCGTCAAAGGATTCCGCTTTGTCATCTGGTATGTACACATACCCCTTATCCTTGAAACACAACTGACTCATTGCCTTTGGGTAATACAGCTCTGCCTGCGCCACAAATATCAGGTCTTTCAGATAATACATAAATCCGGTTACATTCACAAAGCTTCCGGTGATTCTTCCCTTATCAATGCGGGCGCTGTGGCAAACCTTTCTAATCGCCCTTTCATATTTGGAGCGATCCTTGATTTTTTGCGCCAAATGCTTGAGGGCGCACCTGTTGTCGTGGACATAATACACGCCGTCTGCCCGGTGTATGGATAAAGTCAGCGCGGCATTTCCAAAGAACTTCGGGATTTTGACAGTTGTGATATTCCCAGCGTGCTTTGTCTCGATTCCGTCAAAAACCAGTTTCATCAGCATGTCCGGCTCGACAAATTTTGCAGCCGGCTTCCAATCCCGGATGGCAGCAGCATCATCGGCTTTCTTTTTGAGTTCAGAACATATGCCCTCAAGCTGTGTGATCACATAGTCATATATATTTGCATCCACATCCTGCAATCGGGCCATTACAGATTCATCTGAGCTTACATTTCGCACAGCCCGCCTGTAAGATTCGTGCAGCTTTGCCAATGCACACAAGAACACAACATCCGAAGAAAGTACTTCTGCGCCCCGCAAAGCAGCAAAATGTTCACAGCCAGTTACATCAAATTCTTCTTCCTGCACACCTTTTTTTACGTTGCAGGACAAATGTATCCTGAAATATGATGCAACTCTGGTTTCCTTAGAACAAAGATACCGCAGCCGTTCTTCTTCAAAACGGTTTGGCCAATAGGTCATATCCGAAATCGAAAAACCTGTATATTTTGTGTGGCAAAAATCTACAACCGCTACCACAATATGAGAAGCGCAAAGATGTTCGCCGCCAAGTTCCTCTTTTACACGATTTGCCCTTTCAATAATTTCTTTAAGAAGTACTGTATGTATCACAGAAACACCTCCTTAACAGTTTAATATATCGATTGCTTTTTGTACATCCGCTTCGTCCAATCCGTCAAAGTGATTAGATGTCTTTACAAAATGTCCTTTTAGATAGTCTGCGCTTAAAAGCATGTCGTCAAGGACTACAAAGCTTTTGACTTCGGGGTGCTTATCAAGCCAGCTTTTAATTTCTGTTTCCCTTCTTTCGTGCAATTCCGGAATTTTATCAAATATTTGCAAGCCATATGTACTGAAAATACGGTTGATAATCACGCCTGTGCTGTCGCATTCCACCAAATCCTTGAACCAGTGCTCCCGCCAGGATGTGGACAGTACGATTTTCGCACCTGTCGCATCCACGATTTGTTTCAGTAAGACCATTCTTGAGGGATCGATCACAACGCCATAGTCTTCACAACCTAAAAGATATTTTGCAGAATTCAAAACACCGTCGAAATCTAAAAATATGACTTTCATTTCAAATCCTCTTTCAAGCGATCCTCCCCATAGAATTGGCAACCAATTTCATATAACTTAAATGGTGCCATAAAATTACCGTCAACGTCAATGTAGGTATAAAGTGATAGGGATTCGTAATCTTCAGCGCCAAATCCCCAGGAATCCATCCAGTATCTGCCGTCAGGTCTTACTGTCCACACCATTAAAAATTTGTTATCATCAATCTTTTCAAAGGTAGCTTCATATTTCACAAACGGCTCAACCGCGTCTTTTCCTAATTCGGCTTTAAGCACATCTGTGTATTCCACGCCCGGGAAATCAAGGATATTACCATCTTGATCTATGATTTGTTTACTTATATTCTTTTCCTTGTTTGTAAAAAGAACCGTAAAATCCACCTTGAACGGATACTCACAATAAGGCTCTCTGACAATATATTTGCTGAAATACGCATTGCCATGATCGTTTAAGTTATGATACATAAAAGCCACCCCTGAAATCATTTCTTGTTTGTCGCACCGAAGTGATATACTTGCTGTTACTGATATTTTTATTATGACAAACAAATTATGGCTTTTCAAGATAAAATATCGTTTTTTTCGAATATCAGAAAAATGAATATAGCCCCACCCGCTGTTTTTTGCTCGCAGATTTATTTTGCATGACGGAACAGTATTCCAGGCGTACCGGTTTGACGCTGCCGCAGGCATTGCAAGCCTTCATCTTTAATAGACTGTTCTAAGGAAGGGGGTCGTGCAATGGCAAAGCAAGAGGTACAACTAACCTTTACTTATGTAAATCCTAACACCCCAAAGGAGTTTGAACGGCAACTTCAAAAGATTTTGATTGACAAGCTGCTCTCTCAATACTGGGACAGCAGGGTGGCTAAAAGCTAACCAACAAATGAAAATAGCTGCATATTGTCGTGTCTCGACGGACAAGGAAGAGCAGATCGATAGCTTGATCCACCAGAAAGAATTCTTTGTGGAGTATGCCAAGCGGAACGGCCATGAACTATTCCGCTTATATGCGGATGAAGGCATCACCGGAACATCCCTAAAAAAGCGGGAAGAATTCAAACGGCTTTTGC
>JAZSPV010000051.1:0-36954 GCA_045537615.1 Faecousia sp.
GCCCATTGTTTTCAGTATGGCAGCCTGGACCTTATCTGTCCGTTCATTGGGGATGTGGTAGAGCATAGCTAACTCCGGGTATTTCTCCCGAATAGAAGGCTGCTGTGACCACTGGATAACCCACTTTTGTTCTGCACTCTCTGAGGGCACACCGCTTGCCTTTAATCTGGCCTTGCTCATAGGCGTGCTCTCCTTTCACCAAATACACGATTGAGGATCTGACTTGCCTGCAGGCGGTTCAGCTGGGAAGTATCGAAGTTCTTGAACTTTCGCTGAATGACACGCAACTGACTTTCAGTTGCAGGCTTTTTGCCCCATCCTTTGGCAGCATTGAGATCCCAGATCTGCCGGGCATCTGCATTCAGATCACAAAGTTCACGGTATGCGCGGTCCAGTGCGGTCTGATAAGGAACAGATTCACCGCCAAAGACTACCCGGCCCAACTGATCAGGACACGGAATAACGAGGTTTCTCCTGTTGGGTAAGGAACATACCAACGATCCGTCCGGCATTTTGAAGTAATTGACGTCATGCAGGTTATAAGACATACCTTTTGCCCAAAGGTCCACAATCTGCACATTCTTGATCCAGCTTTCCGGAGAATCGCTGGCAGCAGCCGCTTTCTCAGGTAGTTCAAAGATAGGACCTTGGATTTCTTCCACCTTGCTTGCCGGCACATTCTTCAGGTCAAGGCCGATAAGCGTAGGGGCGGTGCAAAGACTTGCTTTGCCTGTAACGCCTACACAGTCGATCAGGATCAGTTTTTCTTTTTCGGGGTGAGTACGCAAGCCACGACCAACCATCTGTGTATATAGCGTTTCCGACTGGGTAGGACGGGCAACGATAACCGTCTCAACCAATGGGATGTCGGTGCCCTCGGTAAACACCATTACATTGACAATGCAGGGGATCTCCCGGCGGGTAAACCGTTCAATAATGTCAGCACGGTCTTTGGTCTTGCCGGTAACAACCACAGCACCTGGGATCTTCTTTGCGATCTCCTCAGCCTGGTGGACACTGACAGCAAAGATCAGTGTGGCACCCTTTGCGTGTTCCCGGTAGGTTTCTGCAATGGCATCGGCGGTACCGTCCATTGCTCTATCCAACTCACCGGGGGCATAGTCACCGTGGCGGGTATGGACAGCGGACAGGTCAAAGCCAATGTTTACCCGAAGGCAATGAATGTCGCAGAGGTAACCGTTTTGAATGGCCCAGCGCAGATCTCGCTGGAAAATGATCTCGGAGTACACATCATCCAGTTTCGCCTTATCGCCCCGGTTGGGGGTGGCGGTAAAACCGATGTGCTTTTTTGGGGAAAAGTAGTCGTATATTTTCTTGTAAGTGCCGGCCGCAGCGTGGTGCGCTTCGTCTGTGATGATTTTGTCGAATTCGTCGTAAGAAAACCTGTCAAGCCGATTTACCAAAGACTGAACGCTTGCGATCACCACATCTTCACCGTAGCTGCGCTCCTTTGCAATCTCAAATCCTACAGGGCAGTCATAGTACCTTGCAGGCTGACGCACAAGCTCTTCCCGGTGAGCCAGGACCAAGACACGACCACCATTGCGGGGGATATGCGTGAAAGTCGCCGTTTTGCCACAGCCGGTTGGCATTTGGCATAGGTACGCCCCCGGCGCCTTCGCCTCGATAATATCGATGCATTCTTTTTGATAGTCTCTTAATTCCATATTTTCACCTTTTGCGGAACAAGGCGGAACAGCAGCGGAACACGATGTTCCGCGCAAAAACAATCCACAATGTTCTGCGATTGTTGATAAATTCCGGAAATTCCGTTTTTCCAGAGCAAAAATGTTATTCGGTTTTTTGGTGCGGAACTGCGGAACAGTTTTGCACTGTTTCTATAAGGAAACAGTAAATTGCTAAAACTTAGAAATAATCACATATAGTTATAAATACTTGTATATGGTGTTCCGCGTGTTCCGCAGTTCCGCGCTTTTGCAAAACTCAACTTTTGCAAATCAAAAGTAAAAAATTAAATTTGAGTTGTTGGCAAAAATTTAACTTTTTGTCTTCACTTTTTGCGGAACAAACGCGGAACAACGTTCCGCTATTGCGGAACAATTACATCGGGAGGAGATCATCAGGATCATAGTCGCCGTCCCAGTCTGCCTGCAGGTTGAGCACAACACACTCCGTGCGAATGCCGTTAATTCGCTTGCTTTTGGTAAAAGCCCGGCCTCTGGTCTCGATTAGGCTATTGGCCTTCAAGTAACTGAGGGTGGCAGCATAGGAATATCCCGCCTCCTGGATCACCTTATTGAACACGCCGCGGTTGATGTAAGCAATATTGTTCTCAATAATGCCATAGCAGTCACCCACGGCAGGCAGTTCAGGATTAAAGAATCGGTTTACATTGGAGCCTACCCAGTCGCAAAGCCAGTCATAGGCGCGCCTACCTGCCGATACAGCCTCCTTGGATGCAAGGAATTCCTGTATGTCATTCACATCCAACACCAGTTCTTTCGCGGTTTCCATATCATCACGGAAAACCCACTGGGATGCCAGAAAGTCTGCGGTAATGATAGCTGCAGCTGCCATTGCCTGCTTTTCGGTGGAATCACCGGCGCACAGATCCCGGAAGTTATCTTGGTAGATCTGCCGGACCGCATCCTGTGTCTTTTCGTCCTGATACAGTCTTTCCACAAACATCCGTCCGGCAAAGCCGTAATTGCGCTTCAGGTTTCCGGAGAGCCGCTGGCCGTCTGTCAGAACTGCAGATCCGGCGGTACATTCAATGTCAATAACACGGTTTACCGCACCGGCACCTGCAGAAATGCTTGTAAGGGGTGATTCTCCGGTCGTAAGGAAGCAGCAGCTCCAGGTGGGAGTGAGTTCTACACCGCCGCTTTTTTTACCACGAGAACGGCCTACACCCTGGGCAAGCTGGTATACGTCAAAGTTGGTTTTTCCTCTGCTATCTTTGGTAAGCTGGAGTTCATCCAGGCACACCGGCAGGTGATTTAAGAAAGCGGCAGTCCGTTCCTGTCCCACTTGCGTACCGTTGAATGTCTGAACATAGCTGCCAAGCGCAGGGTTGCCCCACACGGACGCAGCGAGCATCAGGGCGACCGTTTTACCGGTACCTGAATCCACGCCCCACAGGTGCACGAAGAACGGCAGCGAGCCAACCAGTGACAGGATGGGAGAGGCAAACGATGCAGCAAGCATAATCCTTGCGGTAAGTGACTGCCGGCGGCATTCCATAGCAGTTTCGTACCAAGTACCGTGGTTTCCTTTAGCTTCTACAGACTGATATAGATTCCGGAAGGATGCATCACCGTCAAACACAAGACCTTCTACATATGGGGAAAAGCCTTCCCCGGGTATGTAGCCAAGTCGTCCAATGGACTTTTGTTCCGGGATGATATCATAGTTCAGGTTTTCCATATCGTTGATATAGTCCACCAAAGCCGATGCACTGTTACTGGTAACGGAAATGCCTTGGCTAGAAAGGGCCGTGATATTCCGGGAGGTGGATACGGTGGACTTGTCGACAATGGTGGTACGCCATTTCTTATCTCTGCCTGGAGGTTTGAATGCAAGGGTAAGCTTCACCTCACCGGTATCGATGTTGATCAAACGGCTAATCGGCATAATAGGGTGGGCACAGGCACACTCCCGGCCGCCGTTGGGTAGGTCCCGGAAGATACCCCAGTCCATTGATTCCCACGTGCCACAATTCAGCTCGATGGCCTGATCCTCAAACTCGGTTTGGTTAGGGATCATGTTCCGCCGTTTTGCGTCCAGCTGTGCCTTGTTGTACTTCTGGAGCATTCCTTTGAAACTCTTGAAGCCTACCTTTTTGGCATTCTCTTCCATCTTCACCTTGGCAATTTCGTAGAGAAACGGGGTCTTGTGCAGTTCGTAGAGCTTTTCATAAGGCTCCGGGGTACAGAAATCAGCCGCAGAATAGTCATAGTCCGGAATGATACTCAGCTCCGCTGCGTTGGGGTCTATTACATTGTTTTCGTCCTTTGGCAGGAGCATTCAATCACATCCTTACTCCGGCAGACCTTCTCCGTTCAGTTCATTGGTCAGATCGCTTGCGACCTTCTCAGTTTCAAACCAGTCTGCAATTTTGCTTTCGCCCTGTTTAATGGCGTTGTAGATACCGATGAATTCCACAAAATCATCAGAATTCATAGTTTCGATTTTCTTTTTGAGCCGCTTCTCAATCTGCTCCTGAGTAACACCCATCTTGGCAAACTGCACGACCATATTCTTAACACGGTCGATCAGTGGCGTGTCATTCTTGCCGGCAAGGGTCTTTTTGCACTCTGTGATGGCGTCTTCAACGAACCAGGAAGGCAAGATCGCGAGGATCCGGGAGCGCAGACGGCGGGTTGCCATATTGGTATTGTTCTCGTAAATGTCCCGCTGGCTGGTCAGGGTAACCATCTTCTTACCTTGCTCGCGCTGGTGGGGGTTGGTGAAATTCTGCACACTCTGGGCATTGGTTTCCAAATCCCAGGCATAGGCCTGCATTTCACTCTTCCCATCGTCCTGAGACAGCTCCTTAATGCCGTAATCAATGTTGCCCCAGCATCGTGCCAACTCCTCCGCAAAGCGGATTGTGGGACCTTCTACGGTCTGATTGCCTCGGGGGAAGCTATAGAAAGCCTTGGCCGCCATAGTGGGGCGCTGACAGGCTTCCATTGCCTTGGCGTAGGCAGCAATCTCATTCCGGGGGAACTTCTTTGCAATCACCAGTTTGCCCTGTGCTTCTGCAATCGCTCTACTGGCTTCGATGGCAACGGTGCCCTGGTTGATATTATCTAACTTTGCTATGACGCCGGCGCCGGGCATATTGGGCATTGCGGTAGGGTTGCTGGGGGATGTATATTCCATAATTTCTTCTGCCATAGTGTAATCTCCTTATGTAACTTCTTTGGCCAGCCACGCAGGCAAGGCCAGTGTGTTGATTTGGTTGTTCTTTCCGAGGTACCCATACCAGTTTCCGGACATTTTGCAGTTGTGATACGTCTCGATGCAATCCCGGAATATGTTGCGACCTCGCTGCAACAGCAGTTCATCCGCCTGAAGGATATTTACTGCATAAGGTGGTGTTTTCTCTACCGCGATGAATACAAACAAAGGGGTTTGATGTATGTGCTTGGTTACACCCTCTGTATACATCGCCGCCTGGAAGTCGTATCCGTACTTGATGGCATCCCGAATAAAAGCATCCGTGCTGGCATCTGTGGTAGACTTCACATCTACAATGATCGGTTGGCTATACTGGGTGTTCAGGCAATCGGTGCGGCATTTGCATTCCTCACCGGTCAGTTCATCCACCCAAAAGAAAGAGACCTCTTTCCGGCCATTCAGCAGCTTCTGGGCAAGCGGAACAGATGCAAGGGATTCGCACATTGCCTTTGCCTGTTCGTGCATTTCTGTAGGGATAACGGTTTTGCCCTCTGCCTGCTCTTGGAAATCTGCCCACAACAGCTTGCCTTCCTTGGTTCGCCGATCTACGCCGGGAATCACAACAAACTCAAGATCGAAGGTGTCAGGTTCCAAAGCCATTTTGTGGAACACCTGGCCAAATAGCAGAGCCGGTGTAGGTTCTTCCGGGTGCTCTTTGAAGTGCTTGAATTTTTCCGGACTGTCGTGGATCCGCCACAACTCTGATCGGCTGATCGCCGGATGGCTACGGTATTCACTCTCTGTCATTCTGTATCCCTGCCTATCGCTTTGCAGACGGCTCCCTGGACAACGCCAAGAACCAACTGGATTTCATCATAGGTCATAGCAATATCAGACCGAACAAGCAGGTCTGTGATACGCTGGGCGGTTTTCATAAGGTTTGCAAGCCGGTACGGTGGTATGTATCGCCCGGTGCGGCTGGCAATTTCGTCAGCCTCGTGCTTGATATAATCTGCGGTATTCAACTTGGATCCTCCAATATTTCATAATCGTCGTTAAGTATCTCTACACAGGAAGAGCAGACAGCCATAAAATGGGCGGTGTGGACTCTGCTGCCCGGGAAGATGCGTTCTCTGCAAAGAGTGCAGACAGGAAGCTGCTCTACAAATCTGTCCCATTCTGCCTCCCGCTGCTCTGCCTGATGGGCGGGATCGTAACAATTAGGAATCCCCGGGGTCAGTGCCATTGTCGGCCTCCTGTTTCTCCCAGACATGGGCGTATACGGCGACCACCTCGCTCAGATCCATCACTTTTTCAAGCAACTGGAACTCCGTTGACTGCCTGTTGACGTAAATACATTCCTTCACTGCGCAAAGAATATCGTTATTCAGCAACGCCAAATCCTTTGGATCCGCACTCCCACAGGGAGAGATTGCTAAAAATTCTTCACCGTCTTCGCTTTCTAGCACAAGGGCATACACAAATTCATAACCTGAACTCATTGACATTTCCTCCTAAATTTGTTATCTTAGGAGCGTGGGAACACTCCTGCGCGCCGTTTCGGTTCTGATCCAACCGAGGCGGCTTTTTTATACTGCACCACAAACTTCCTTTTTTCTCTGCCGCCTTTTGCGCATATACTCGCGCATATAGGCATTGTACGCATCCCGGTTGTTGTTCCGGTAGTCAGCGATCTTTCTTTGCCGATTATCCAGCCCATCCAACTTTGCCTCCCGGTCTCTATTCCGGCTGGCCTCGATCTCCTCCTGGGACTGCACAAACTCAGCTTCTAACTCCTCATCTGCCCGCCGCAGCTCCTCCAGTTCCTCCGGCGTAAAAAGGGCCATTCTCTTACCGCCTCCTCTCCCAAACTCGGCCGGCAATAGCACTTGCCATGCACACCAGCACCACCGCTATGCCACCTGCCACCCAGGGCGCAACCAATCCTGCAAACGCCAGAGCTACGACTAACACCGCCCCCAGGGAAAGGTTGATAATTACCTGCTTCATCTTATCCGTTCGCCGGGCTTCCCTTTTAGCCTCCCGACGCGCCCGGGCATTGTGCCGTTCTA
The DNA here is from genome assembly GCA_045537615.1 of Faecousia sp. GTDB lineage: Bacteria > Bacillota > Clostridia > Oscillospirales > Oscillospiraceae > Faecousia. The sequence goes on from JAZSPV010000051.1 coordinate 6,960, forward strand.
CATTGTTTACGATGTTTTCCCACCCACCGGTGAGATCCAAAGTAGTAGGTTGATTCATGCTTTTACCTCCATCTGACTTGTACGATTTTCTGAAAAGACTTCCGGATGCTTATCTGTGTACGCTTTGATGATTGCTCCAAGCAGCTGTTCCTGCTGGGTTGGGCTGATAGAGGGGCGTATTACTTCCCCAGTGGTGCGGTTAACGACAATTGGCATTTGTGACCTCCTCAATCAATAGTTTGTGCCGGTTTCAATGCGATACATTTCCTTGAGTGCCTCCAGTTTTGGCGCACGCTCAGCAATGTAGGCTTTCAGCATATCGCCGAATTTCGGGTTATCTCCCATAACTTCCTCTTGGCTGCGGATCTCATCCTCAATACTGCGGATCGCTCTGCTGAGGATCTCGACGTGCGTAATGATCGGTGTAGCTTTTTTCATAATTGGTGATCCTTTCAAAGAATTGTGATGAGTTGTGGTTGACGTCTCTTGCTATTCACTCTTTTCCTCCCTATAATAGGTTCATAGGCTGTTGCAGCAGCCGAGTACACAAGAAGGGAGAAAACGCCGTGACGGAAAGGGCAAAAGAGCTACTTATTAAATTGGCTTCCGCGTATGACGACAACAAGAAAAATGACTTTGATATCACATTTTACATTGGTTTTCCAGACACTGTAATTGGTGAATTGGTCAATGATGGCTGTATTGTCAAGCAGAACGATATTGTTGGCACTATAAAACTGACCGAGTTCGGTTACGCCGAAGCCAAGAAGTAACTCATCCTGTCCGTCCGTTGAGCTGATCTTCGGGCGGACTTTCTTTTGCTATCGCTTTCTCGAATTTATCGAAGTGACCATCCGGCATAAAAGAAAAATTCTCCAAGTCTATGGATATTTCCAGTCTGCCTCCGCCGTAGTCGTTCTGATAGAACTTTACTGCTTCAACCCCAGTACCGATAGTTTTACCGCCCAGCTCCATACAGGTCGCTGTGCCGTTACTGACCATTCTGAATTTTGCATTCATCTTTATTTCACCTCCTCCCTACCCCTTATGTAAAGATTTATCGCACTGGCGGTCGAGATTCCAAAAAAGGTTCTTTTCCTTTTTCAAATTTCTACCTCCTAAACTCCTGATCTTTTCACAATTTATTTACTCGTTAATATCTTGTAGATTTTTCTCTATTGTGCTACAATGCGTGTATGCCGCAAGGCAGAGAAAGGAGCTGGTGCTTAGTGTCCCAGTTTTTGATTTTGCCTGCTCCCTTACTGCAAGGTCGCAATGGTGGCTGCCAAAGCACCTACAAACTGGCGCAAAATGTAGCAACTGATACCGCGGAGTGCTCAGAGAAGAGGTAAAAACGCATGGCTGGTGTGCCGAAATACACCCCACTGTATCAAGTACTCCTTGTAGCTTGTCAGCGTTACGGCATTTGCGGAACCAAAACCGCGAAAGTGACATGGTGCTTCAAGAAGTTTGTAGCATCATTGCAGACGGTGAAAACCTGCAAAGTACATAGGGTAAACAAATTTGGACAAAGACCGATGGGAATGATGCTCCTATCGGTTTTTTGTTTTTGTATCCGTTTCGTTGTACAATTAACGTGTTAATCTGCGGGTGCATCAGGAGCCAGTAGTTCATCGATTGTCACGCCGAAATAGTCGGCAACCTTCTTCAGGTTCTCCACCGTAGGCGAAGAAGTATCCCATCTGCTGATCGTGCCGTTGCTGATACCCGTCGCCCGTTCAAGCTTTGCAATGGATACCGGCTTCTTGCTGCACAGCCGTCTGATGTTTTCAAGAAGCATGATTTTCCTCCTTTCATAAATTTAGAGAAATAACTTGACATTTAATAGAGAATAGTCTAAAATATGAATTACCACATACATATTTAGGAATTGCCTCTATAAAATTTCGGCTTTTCTCTATGCCCAACGTCATTATATAGGCAGTTCTCTAAAATGTCAATAGGGAAATTATGTTTTTCTCTAAAAACTTTTAGGGGGTTCTCTATGAACGGCGTTGATCGCGTAAAAGCAATTTGCAAGGAACGAAAGATACCTATTTCTAAACTCGAAAGGGATTTGGGTTATGCCAATGGCTATATTGGCCAGCTCCGAAAAGGTGTCTTTCCGTCTGATAGGCTATTGGAAATCGCAGAATACCTCTCAGTTTCGCATACCTACATCCTACTTGGTGAGGAAAGCAAAAAAGCGCCCACCGAAGCCGGTGAGCGCGATATTCTCGACGAAATCGATATCGCCTTCTATGGTGACTATAAAGTGCTGTCAGAAGATGACAAGGAAACACTTAGGACTATGGCTCGCGTTATGAGAGAACGGCGAGCAAAGGAAAATCAGGAGAAATAACCGTGTTTGAGCTTTCACGTTTTTTCGACTACTGCCAACAGAATAATGTAGATATTATCCCCTTCAGTGAAATGCCGGCAGAGGGAATAACAATGCGGATCGGTGGAGACTATGCTATCTTTCTGGACTTCACCAAAATTAAGTCCACCCGGCTGTTAAAAGGGATCTGCTGCCATGAACTAGGCCACGCCAGCACTGGAGCCCTGCACCAAGTATATAGTCCATACGAGACCATAGAGCGTTCTGAATACCGAGCCAACCGCTGGGTGGCTGAGCATTTCATAACGGCAGATGACTTCCGTGAGGCATTTGCAGCCGGTTATACAGAGCTTTGGCAATTGGCCGAATACTTTGACTTACCGGAACAAGACATAAAAAATGCCCTGTCCTACTGGACAGAACATAGGGGTATAGATTTCAATTCATAAACCTCCGGCCATGCCGGACACATACTATGCGCTATGCGAAAGAAGGAATTTATATGTATTGTAGAAATTGTGGCAAGGAGATTTCGGACGGATCCATGTTTTGCGGTAAATGCGGATCAAAATTATCTGGCGATGCGAATGCGCAAGTTAAACCTGCACAAGCAACAAAGCCGGTACCTCCTAAGGGAAGCAGACCGTGTCCAAAATGTGATAGTTTGAATGTCCAATTCCAAACCGTTACTGAATCAAGAAAAACCGGATGTTTCAAGGTATTTTTGTATATCATTTTGGCTATTTCTGTTTTGGGCTGGCTCATTCTGATTCCACTGCTTTTGCAAAAGAAGACCGAGACAGTCACATATGGCGTATGCCAAAACTGTGGTCATCGTTGGCACGTATAATATGCCCAGGATAAGATTATAAAAACGCTCCGGCTCTCCTACTCCGCAGCGGAAAATAAAAAACCCTCCCGGAGTTGCAGCTCCAGAAGGGCGTGTAGAAAACCATACCAGCAAAGATAGGGGCAATCTACCCTTTTAGGGTATCACATTCGACCCGGAAAGGCAAGAAAAATATGGCGAAACGAATTCACGGCGCATTTATTAACGCACGTTATTCAACCGATAATCAGAATCCAGACAGCATCGAAGTGCAAGTGGAAAAATGCACAGAGTGGTGCAAGAAAAACGATATGCCTGTGCTGGGGGTGTATGCGGACGAAGCTACATCCGGCATGAAGGATACCAGGCCGAATTATGAGCGCATGATGCGTGATCTCCGTGCAGGCATGGCGGATGTGGTCGTGATTTATGATCAATCTCGTATGTTCCGGAAGATGACGGCTTGGTTTAATTTCCGGGACGAGCTGGAGCACATGGGTGTTCGCGTGGTGTCTGTTACACAGCCGATGATTGGCCGGGATCTGAAAGATCCTACCAATTTCTTAACTGAGGGCAGCATGGCCCTGTTCAATCAGATCTGGGCGTTGCAGAGCCGGCAGAAGACTATGGAGAAGATGCGCTTTATGGCCCGTAATGGCCTGCATACCGGAGGCAAGCCCGCACTGGGCTACATGGTAAAAGATGGGCGCCTCGCAATTTGCGAAGAAGAAGCCGTGGTTGTTCGCCGGATATTCCGGGAGTATGCAGAGGGGAAGTCTTATAGACAGATCATTGACGATTTGAATGCTGAGGGAATCAAGACCAAGCGCGGAAATGCCTTCGGCTCGAACAGTCTCCATGATATGCTGCACAACGAAAAGTATATCGGTGTCCTTACCTACGGTGCTATGCCCTACCGTGAAGACGGGACCAGGGACACCCACAGCAGAGATGGAAAAGATGTGATCCGCATCGAAGATGCAATACCGACTATCATCGAAAAGGACCTGTTTGAGGTGGTGCAAAAGAGAATGACAAAGAACAAGCGCTTACAGGGAGGCAGACCGCCCAAGCATCGAGATTATCCGCTGAAGGGGAAAGTGTTCTGCGGATACTGTAAATCCGCTATGACGGTTTCTACCAGCCAGCAGAAGTATGATTATTACCGGTGTACAGGAAAGAAGCGCCTGCACAACTGTGATGCGGCGCCAATCTCTGTCGATGAGTTGGAATCTGTAGTCGCAGATGTGGTAAAAGGTTTGTTGGGAAGCAAAGAGCATACAGACGGATTGATCAAAATTTTACGCGATCAGGCAGACAGGATCCAGGGCGGGGCAGTCGCTAGGTTGAATGTGCTGTTGGAGCGTGAAAAGGAAATCAACGCGAAACTTGATAATGCTGTCGACGCTGTACTGAACGGCCTTAGCAGCCCGGCAATCAAAAAGAGAATAACAGACCTGGAGACAGAAAAGGCAACCGTAGAGCGCGACCTGCTGGCGCTCAGAGCATCAGTGGACGCATCCGCAATATCCGAAGTGCGGCTACGCGAAATATTCAATACGGTTGTAAATAACGCTACATCTGACAAAAACTTTCTTCTTTCCGTTGTTTACAGGGTTGAGGTTACCAAAGAAGCAATTACAATATGGACCCTTTTAGATGCAGATCCCAACGGGGATATCGATATTAACCAGGAAGGTGTGACAACAAGAGTTCAGTTTCCTTCCGGCGTACCAAAAATATGGGGATGGCTTTTGCCATCCCCATATTTTTGTATACACCGTGGGACTCGAATAATTTAAATACAACGCGGACGAGCGTTGCCCGCTGCGGCTAGACGCAGCGGAACATCTATTTTCGCTTATAGCGAAAATGCAAACGAGTCCCTTTCGGCGTACCCACAGCATAGCTGCGCCGCAAGACACAGAACCGTCCCCTGTCTTCCTGTCTTCCCCTCCCCTGTCTTCCCCTGTCTTCTTGTATGTATTTGAAATAGCTGCGATTTTTTGTATAATAATTGTAACGTTTGTGTTATTTCACAATCTAATAAGTGAAAGGTGGTGATGGTGTGCTGGATTTTGAAATGGTGTTTCGAGAGAACAATCAGTTTGTTTTTCGTTTTTTGATGAAACTGTGCGGTGATGTATCATTAGCAGAAGAACTGACACAAGAAACTTTTTTTCGTGCGTATATGAATATGTCAGCACTGCAAAACGAAGAAAAAGTAGCTATATGGCTGTGCCAAATTGCAAAAAATACATACTTCGCTTGGTTTAACGAACAGAAGAGAAAACAACAAATTTTGCAACTAACACCTACGGACAGCACACCTGACATCGCCGAGCTTTTTGAGGAAAAGGAACTTGCCGGCAGAGCCTTTTCCGTCCTGCACGCCTTGGAAGAGCCGTACAAAGAGGTATTTATGCTTTCTGTTTTTGGCGGCCTATCGTTGAAAGATATTAGTGCGATGTTTGGAAAAAGCGAAAGCTGGGCTCGTGTTACTTACTACCGTGCCAAGCAAAAAATTATGGAAGGATTGGGTCGATAATATGGACTGCAATGTAATAAAGGATCTGCTGCCACTATATGTGGATGAATGTTGTTCGGAAGAAAGCGCAAAACTTGTTGCCGAGCATCTTGACGCATGTGAGAGCTGCCGCAAAGTATATGATCAAATGCGTGAGACATGCCAGACCTATGAAGAAAAACCAAATTCTGTGAAGCTGCATCGTGTGAGTGATTGGAAAGCATCTCTGCTACAATCCGTGATGCTATTTGTTTCCTTTGCCATTATTACATTAGGCGTGATTTTAGAAGGCAGCACCCCAACTGGAAAAACCAATGGATTGTGGGCGGTGGCGTTGATCGTTCCTGCAACTGGATACCTGTTGTCCCTTGCAAATTGGTTTTTTGTCCGGGTTTATAAAAGTAGAAAATTATTCTCTTACGGATCTTGTATTGCAACGTTGACCATTACGCTGTTGGGATATGTTTGGGCAACAATCCACTACGCAGGCGGGATTGTGATGTCTTCGCCGCTGGTTTGGTGTGGTGTGGTGCTGTCTGCCGTGTTCTGCGTTTTGTCAAAAGTTTTGTCTAACCAATATGCACTGCTGTTAGGACGGGAGTGAGAATATGCTTAAAAAGGGATTGATCCTGCTTTTGGCGGTAATCATGATGTTTTCTCTGTCCGGTTGCTCGGATATCTTGGGTGGTGCTTTTTTCCTTTTCCTTGTCGCAACAGGGGATGATAGCGCCGATAAAGACGAGGTTTTTGATTTCGTGAGTGAGAACGAAGAAGAACTGCTGAAGGCAATTGAATGCGGAGATTATTCCGCATTTGAAAATCAAGGTTTCATTAAAGACATAGATGCAGATGAAACGGTTGTTGACTTTTCCTGTGGTGGTGCCGGAGTAGGTTCAGGGACGTCTTACGTAGGTTTCTATTACACCCCGGAAAATGATATGGCAGCCGTGTGGTGCGCACCCTCATCTGCCAGCGCGTTGATACCTTCCGAAGACGGATTTTTGTGGAAGAGCAGGGATAATCGATATTATACAGAGCATATCTGTGGAAATTTCTATTATTATGAGGCTTCATTTTAAGGTGAACCCCCAGCTGGGGCTTCTATCAAAATATACGCCAAAATGCAAAAATATGGGGATGTCAAAAACCATCCCCATATTTTTGTATACACCGTGGGACTCGAATAATTTAAATACAACGCGGACGAGCGTTGCCCGCTGCGGCTAGACGCAGCGGAACATCTATTTTCGCTTATGGCGAAAATGCAAACGAGTCCCTTTCGGCGTACCCACAGCATAGCTGCGCCGCAAGACACAGAACCGTCCCCTGTCTTCTCCCCTGTCTTCCCCTGTCTTCTTGGCGCCGGCAGAATATCTGACACCGGAGTTATCACTGTCAGAATCGGACGTGGAATTGGGGTTGACAACAGCTTCATCTTGTGATAATCTCTCATCAAGAAGAACAGGATTTTTGACAGCCGGCCTGTGCTCATCTGTAGCATCAGGAGCTCTCGCAGTTTTTGCGGTAGGAGCCTTGGCGTAACGTGTCATACCTTGTTCTTCTTATTTTAATACTGAAATTTCATATAAAATGTATCGACCATCTTCAGCATTGGCAATATGAAATATTACTGGATACAAGATATCATTGTAGAGCATCATGGCTTTTCTTTCTTGCCAACCGAATTTATCTAACCATCCGTGCGAATTCTCGGCACTTGGCGGTTCTGCAACAGAATTTTGAAGCAGCTCTTTAACATTAAGAATGGCAATTTTTGTGAGATTGTCGCTAGTCCTTTCTAGCATCCCTAAAACTTCATGAGGTTGCTTTGCTCCGTCTTTCTGTACAGTTTCATCAGATTTAGCGAATTCCACAAAAATGGTATTCCCATATTTATCTGTTACGGAAATCTTTCTGTTAAAAATCTTTTTGCGCAAATGGGCTATATATCTATCTCGGTTTCGCTTCAGATTCTCAAACACAACAGTTCCCGGCTGAACAACCTTCTCATATACTCTGCCATTCGTACCAGCCACACCATTCAAAACTTTATACCTCACACCACCCTCACCGGTGGTGTTTTCTGTTTGTCGGAAGGTTTCCCCGGCATCGTAGACACCCTCTGCAAAAGCCTCCTGCAGTTGGGAATAGATATCCTCCAGCTGACGGATCAGTCTGCCCTCGACGCTGTCCGGCGTTGCATCCTTGTAGCTATCGATGGTGCCCCGGTCCGGTGGACTGTTGCCGCCGACGGCTCGACGGAGGCGAACATCTATTTTCGCTTATGGCGAAAATGCAAACGAGTCCCTTCCGGTGTACCCACAGCATAGCTGCGCAGCAAGACACAGAACCGTCCCCTGTCTTAGAACCGTCCCCAGCATAGCTGCGCAGCAAGACACAGAACCGTCCCCTGTCTTCTGTGCCGCCTTGTCGGTCTTGGCGCCGGCAGAATATCTGACACCGGAGTTATCACTGTCAGAATCAGTCGCAGAGTTTTGCTTGACAACTGTTTCGGGTTGTGGTACTTTCATATTAGAAGATTGACTGACCCCCGCTTCGTGCGTACTGGCCGAGGCGTTTTGCATCGGCAGGGTTTCAGCAATCTTCTTTTTTTGGTATGATGCACTATCCATATATAAAGTTTGCAGACTTATTGATTTTTTCCTTTTGGCTTGCTATCACTGAAAAAGCATGTATAATAGTAGCAACGCGCTTTTATAAACAAGCAGCCTTGGGGAAAGGAGTGAGATCGCAGGTTATGCATGGTCGTTTATTAACCGCCAATACGGAACTGTCGCAACAGATTCGCCGGGTTTGGCAGCTGAGTGTTCCGGCAATTCTAACGCAAATCACAACCATTGCTATGCAGTATATCGACTCAGCTATGGTTGGCAAGCTGGGTGCAAACGCATCTGCTGCCATCGGTCTGGTCGCCTCCAGCACTTGGCTGATGAATGGACTTGGCACCGCAATCTGTACAGGCTTCTCCGTGCAGGTTGCCCAATATATCGGCGCAGATGATGCCAAGGAAGCACGACGCGTAGTCAAACATGGTTTTGCATCTGCTTTCCTCTTTGCCCTTATTTTGCTGATGATCGGATCTACCGTCAGCGGTCCGCTGCCCCGGTGGTTAGGCAGCGACAAGGCTCTGTGGGGAGATGCCCATGCTTATTTCCTGGTTTTCTCCCTTGCCCTCCCCTTTTCGATCACCAACCATATGGCAGCTGCTTTTTTGCAATGCAGTGGAAATATGGTCGTGCCCAGCATTCTGAATGCCGTTATGTGCGCCCTGGATGTGATCTTGAACGCCATTTTTATTCCTGTCTACGGTGTTCTTGGTGCCGCGATTGGAACCGGTCTTGCAACAGCTGTTGTATCATTCATTATGCTTTGGTTCTGCTGTGTCCGTTCGGACAGCCTGCATCTGCGCAGAAAAGAACCCTTCCGATTCAGCTTCGCCATTTTGCTGCGCGCCATTCGAATTGGAACCCCCATTGGCGCAGAGCAGGCAGCCATGTGCGGTGCTATGGTGATGACCACCAAGATCAGCGCTCCCCTTGGTCCCATTGCCATTGCCGCAAATTCCTTTGCCATTACGGCAGAGAGCCTTTGCTATATGCCAGGTTATGGCATTGGTGCCGCTGCAACCACCCTGGTGGGTCAGCGGATTGGTGCAAAAGAGTACCCCCTTGCACGGCGTTACGCCTATATTACCACCGGTCTTGGGTGTGCCATGATGACGCTGACCGGCATCGTCATGTTTATTGGCTGTCCCCTGGTTTTTCGGTTCCTCACACCAGATGAGAATGTCCGAACTGTTGCCGCCCAAATCCTTCGGATCGGCCTTTTGGCTGAACCGCTGTACGGCGTATCCATTGTTGCCTCCGGCGCACTGCGGGGCGCGGAGGACACCCTGATTCCCAGCCTTTTGAACCTTTTTAGCCTTTGGGTTGTCCGCCTTGGACTGGCTTTGGCTTTGGTTGGTCCTTTGGGTATTCACGGAATGTGGATTGCTATGGCTGTAGAGCTGTGTGTCCGGGGCCTTCTGCTCCTTCTGCGTATGATTTTCTCCCGATATTTAAGGTGTCCTACCGAAGAAAAATAACCTTGCACGTTTAACTGTCATTGTTGGAAACCATAAAAATAACGCCGTGCTGTACAGCACGGCGTTATTGATATAGCTTTCATCGGTCAGTCCTGCTTATAGATCCGGTCAGCAGGATAGCCACCTTTGAGCTTTTGCATAGAACGGGACACCGCATCTTTGGAATTTTTCCAATCCGCAGAAGCATTTCGGTAGTCAAATTTTTCAACAAACCAGTCCAGATCCTCCTGCATTCTTCCCATGTTGGTATGCATCAGTTCTGTTACCGTATTGCAAAACCACTCCCTCTGACCGTTGGGAAGATGTTCCTGGGAAGCCTCCAGCAACTTTTCAAGATGGTGCATACAGAATCCCTTGCTCCTCTCCACCTTGGCGCGGAATTCCGGCTCTTTAATCAGGTGGAAAAAGGTTGCATAGTACCGGTTCATATTATAATCAATCTTATTGCACAGATAGCAGGTACTGTTCTTCCGGCGAAGCCACTGCAGCAGAGGAATATCTTCCCCCTGTTTTTTGGAAAACAATCCTTTTTTTGCAGGAGGTGTAAAGGCATCCAGCTGGGCATCCAGTTCCTTACGCAGGCCGATCATATATGTCTGCATAATCAGCGCATTTCCAAGAGAATTACCGTAGTCAAACATCTTCTTATAATGGCTGCGGCAAAAACCCTGGTAATCGGTCGCACCCCTGACCTCCGGCTCCATATAACTGGCACCTGGACCGATCACATAGCGAATGGCCTTTTGTTCCACACGTCGTTCCAGCCAGCAAAAGGGACACTCGTCAGCCGCTTCATAGGCCTCATGCACCGGCATGGTGTCGATATATTCTTTCATAGCATTCACTCCTTTTCTATAATTTAGCATAAAAAACCGTCGGTTGCAATCCCCTGTTCCGGCGGTTATAATGGTTTTGGAGGTGAGGCTGTGTACAAAAGTTTCAACGATTACTGCAAAGAACAATTTGGCTGCAAGGTGTATAAGCTGTCGCTGGATGCCGGCTTTACCTGTCCTAACCGGGACGGAACACTGGACACCCGGGGCTGCATTTTCTGCTCCGCCTACGGCGGTGGTGAGTTTGCCGAAGGACAGTGTGGGGATATCGTCACCCAACTAAAAAAGGCAAAGCAACAGGTCAGCAGCAAGCTCAGAAACGGAAAATTCATTGCCTACTTCCAATCCTTCTCCAACACCTATGGACCTGTGGCGGTCCTGCAGGAGCTGTATGCCCAGGCCATGGCGCCGGAGGAAATCGTAGGACTTACTATCGGCACAAGACCGGACTGCCTGCCTGCGGACGTGGTGGCACTTTTGGCGCAGCTGAACAAAGTAAAGCCTGTCATGGTAGAACTGGGCTTTCAAACCGCCAATGAAGAAACTGCCCGTTACATCCGCAGGGGCTATGAAAACAGCGTGTATCTGGATGCTGTAGCCCGGCTGAAGGCCGCAGGTATCCATGTTGTAACCCATATTATCATCGGCCTGCCCGGAGAAAACACCGATATGGCCGTGCAGACCACCCGGACCGCCGTTACAGCCGGAACAGACGGTGTGAAGTTCCATCTGCTCCATGTGCTAAAGGGGACGGATCTGGAAAAGGATTATGTAGCCGGCAAATTTCGGTGTCTGGAGTTGGAAGAATATGCCGCTACGTTAAAAGCATGTCTTTCGGTTTTGCCACCGAAAACAGTGGTACACCGGATCACCGGTGACGGGGCAAAGCGGGACTTAGTAGCGCCTTTGTGGTCCGCCGATAAAAAACGGGTGCTGAATTATTTGAACCGATATTTGAAAGAACCATAACACACAACTCTCTGAAGCGGCAGCCTTGGCTGCCGCTTTATATTATAAAAACCGGGCATCAAAATGATGCCCGGTGCCGGGAGCAACTCCCGGCTGATAAAGAGGAAAGAAAATGAAAATTGTCTTATTTCAGAAAATCTTCCGGATCCACCAGTGTGCCTGCACAGCTGACACTGAAATGGACATGGTCACCAATGGCGGTTTCCAGTAGTGCCGTATTGCCCACATAACCAATGGTCTGACCTGCTTTGACTGTGTCACCTGCTGCAACTGCCACATTTTCGGCAAGGCTTGCATATTTGGTAGTATAGCCGCCGTCATGGGAAATTACCACAGTCATACCCATGGTCTCATCCTCGTAGACCGTATAGACCGTACCGTCGGCAGCAGCAGTAACTTCTGTACCTGCTTCGGCCGCAATATCCATGCCGTCATGAACGCGCCAATCCCGTGTGGTTTGATTATAGTTTAGCGCATCCATGGAATACTCCGCCACAGTTTCTCCGGAAACAGGTTTCGCTGTCTTGCCGGGTTTGGTCCCGGTCACAGGGGGCTGGGTAGACTGGGTGGTATCCGTTGTGCCGTCATCCTGGGGCGCTACCACCTGCACATCCTGTCCCGGTGTGGTGGCATCTGCCGAAACCGTTGGGTTTTGCAGCTGCTGGGGTTGATCGTCTGTATTTCGGTAATACAAATAGCCGGTGATTCCAATGGCGACTGCACTCAGAATCAGGGCTATGTAGTAGCCCTTACCGCTGAAGCTGCCGCTAAATTTATTTTTGCTCATTTCAAGCACCTCCGATGTCCAGTATTTCCAGATTTCAGGAAAATAAACCATTTTTTGAAAAATTAATTTTGGTTTTTATGTTTCATTCTGTGGAATGAAAATTTCATTGACAAAGGGGGGATTTTAATGTATATGTATAGTTGTGAAATTCGACGCATTTTTCGAATTGTATTCTGAGAAAGAAACGGGGGAGGATAATGTCCAAAGAACTCATCAGACTCCAGGACCTGGTTATGGAGTTCGACGGGGAACGGGTACTTGATGGTATCAACCTCTATTTTAATGACCATGAATTCCTCACGCTGCTTGGCCCCTCCGGCTGCGGCAAAACAACCACTCTGCGTATTATTGGCGGTTTCTTAAACCCCACATCCGGCAGGGTGCTTTTTGACGGCAAATGCATTAACAATGTGCCTCCTTATAAGCGGCAAATCAACACGGTGTTTCAGCGCTATGCGCTGTTTCCCCACCTGAACGTGTATGACAACATCGCCTTTGGTCTGAAAGTAGCAAAGCTTCCCAAAGCCGAGATTCATGCCCGTGTCCAGGAAATGCTGGAGGTAGTGGGTCTGCAAGGCTTTGAACACCGCCTGATTGATAATCTGTCCGGCGGTCAGCAACAGCGTGTTGCCATCGCCCGGGCGCTGGTAAACCGGCCTAAGGTGTTGCTGCTTGATGAGCCTTTGGCCGCTTTGGACCTGCGCCTGCGCAAGGATATGCAGAATGAACTCAAGCGGATCCAGCAGGCCATGGGCATTACCTTTATCTACGTGACCCACGATCAGGAGGAAGCCCTTTCCATGTCTGATACTGTGGTGGTTATGGATAAAGGCCGCATCCAGCAGATCGGCAAGCCTGAGGATATCTATAACGAGCCCAAGAACGCATTCGTTGCCGACTTTATCGGTGAAAGTAACATTCTGGACGGCATCATGCTTTCAGACTATAAGGTAAAGTTCTTCGGACGCACCTTTAAGTGTCTGGATGCCGGCTTTGAGCCCAACGAGCCCGTGGATGTTGTCATCCGTCCGGAGGACATTGATTTTGTCCCCCCGGAGGAAGGGCATCTGACCGGTACCGTTACCAGTGTGACATTCAAGGGTCTGAACTACGATATTATCGTGGATTTCAAGGGCTTTAAGTGGCTGATTCAAACAACGGATCACCAGCCGGAAGGCGCAACCGTCGGCATTCGGCTGAACCCGGAGGATATCCACGTGATGCATAAGAGTGAGTACTCCGGCATGTTTGGTGACTACAGCTCCTACTCTGCCGAGTATGACGAGCTGACGGAGGACGGGGCAGATGAAGAAGAATAATTCTCTGCTGCTGAGCACTCCTTATATCCTTTGGATGGTGGTGTTTACACTGATTCCGCTGGGTGTGGTGTGCTACTACGCATTGACAGATGTGGAGACCGGTGCATTCTCCCTGGGGAATATGCAAAACCTCATTCTGTACCTGCCTGCATTCTGGCGCAGTATTCTGTACTCCATTGCGTCTGCCTTGATTTGCCTGGTCATCGGCTACCCGGTGGCCTATTACATGGCGCACTGCAAGCCCACAGCCCAGCGTTTCCTTTACATGCTGGTGATGCTGCCCATGTGCATGAGCTTTTTGCTTCGTACCCTTGCCTGGGTAGGTCTGCTGCAGGATACCGGTATTATCAACAATTTTCTGGCATCTGTGGGTCTTCCCCGGCTGCCGCTGATCCGAACACCGGGTGCTGTGATTCTGGGCATGGTTTATAACTACCTGCCCTACATGATTCTGCCTCTGTACTCCATCATTATCAAAATTGACCGGCGGCTTATCGAGGCCGCAGAGGATCTGGGCTGCAATTCCGCTCAGGTTTTTGCCCGGGTGGTGCTCCCTCTTTCCATGCCCGGTATTCTCTCCGGCATGACCATGGTGTTCGTACCTGCCGTTTCCACTTTCTATATCTCCAACAAATTGGGCAGTACCGACATTGTCCTGATCGGTGATATCATTGAGCGGCAGTTCAAACAGGGTGATAACGCCAATATGGGCGCTGCACTAAGCCTGCTGCTGATGGTCCTGGTCTTCGTGTGCACCGGTATCATGAACCGCTTTGGTTCCGACGAGGAAGGCGGTGTGCTGGTATGAAACGAGTCAACCGCATTATCACACTTTTAATCTTCGCCTTTCTGTATGCCCCTATGGTCGTGCTGATCGTAGCATCCTTCAACACAGGCAAGGATATCACTGATTTTGAGGGCTTTACACTGATGCAGTATGTGGCTGTTTTTAAGGACAGAGATCTGCTGCGGCTGCTGTGCAACTCCCTTATTATCTCTATCCTGGCCAGTGGTATTGCTACGGTTTTCGGTACCGTTGCCGCCGTAGGCATCCAGGGCTTGAAGCCCCGGATGCGTAAGACCGTTATGAGTCTTACCAACATCCCCATGACCAACCCCGATATTGTTACCGGTATTTCCCTTTCCCTGCTGTTTGTGTTTCTGGGCTCCAAAATGCTGCAGCAGCGCAACAGTCTGAACTTCTGGACGCTGCTGATCGCGCACATCACTTTTAATCTACCCTATGTAGTGTTGAATGTGATGCCCAAACTGCAGCAAATGGATCGGTCTTTGGTAGAGGCTGCCATGGATCTTGGCTGTACCCCGCTGAAATCCTTTTTCCGAATCACCTTGCCCGAGATCATGCCTGGTATCATTTCCGGTTGTATCATGGCTTTTACCATGAGTTTGGACGATTTTGTCATCAGCTACTTTGTCACCGGACTGGACTTCATTACCCTGCCGGTGGAGATCTACAACTATACCAAAAAGCAAATTCAGCCCAAGATCTACGCAATGTTCACCATGCTGTTCCTGTTGATTTTTGTGCTTATGGTGATTATGAACCTACTGCAGCTGCGACAGGATAAAAAGCAGACGCACAAGGGAGGTAGGTTATGAAAAGACAGTTTTGTATTCTCCTGGCCTGCGTTATGCTCCTGGTCTGCTGCGGCTGTACAAAGGCAGACGAGCGTGTTACGATCAATGTCTATAACTGGGGACAATATATTTCCGAAGGCGATGACGGCTGTATTGACGTAATCGCACTGTTTGAAGAGCGCTACCCCAACATCCGGGTCAACTACGTCACCTTCGATTCCAATGAGACCATGTACACCAAAATGGCAGGCGGCGGTATCACGGTAGATGTGATCATTCCGTCGGACTATATGGTAGGGCGGCTCATTGAAGAAGATATGCTTCTGGAATTAAACTTCGATAACATCCCCAACTATCAGTATATCGACGAGCGCTTCCGCAACACCGACTACGATCCGGAGAATAAATACTCCGTCCCCTATTCCTGGGGTACTGTGGGCATTATTTACAACGCCAAATACGTGGACGAAGCGGATGTTACCGGCTGGGAACTGCTTTGGAATGAAAAATATGCCGATAAGATCCTGATGTTTGATAACTCCCGGGATGCCTTCGGTATCACCCAGTGCATGCTGGGCTACAGTATCAACACCACAGATCCCGAGGAATTAAAGATTTGTGCTGAAAAACTGGTCCAGCAGCGACCTGTAGTGCAACAGTATATTATGGATCAAGTCTTTGACTTGATGGAAAACGAAGAGGCCTGGATCGCCCCGTACTACGCAGGCGATTATCTGACTATGGCAGATGAAAATGAAAACCTTTGCTTCTATCTGCCGGAGGATCAGGGCTTTAACCTGTTTATCGACGCCATGTGCATCCCCAGCTGCGCAGAAAACAAGGAAGAGGCAGAAACCTTTATCAACTTCCTGTGCGATCCGGAGATCGCAGGCGGCAATATGGACTGGGTCTGCTACGGCACACCTCTGAGTGCCGCCAAGGAATATATGGACCCTGAGGTGGTAAACGACCCTGTGTCCTATCCCAGTGAGGAAACACTGGACCGTGGCAGCGGCTATGTGGCGCTCCCCCGTTCCACCACACGGCTTATGGAAGAACTGTTCATGCAGGTAAGAAACGGCATATCCGTCCATTTGCCCGAATAGACTGTAAAAGCCCCCCAAAGAGGGGGTCTTTTACAGTCTATTTTCCTTCCTTATTCTTATCAAAAAACTGTCGATAGCTGTTGCAAAACAAAATATTGTGTGTTATACTGGGTTATATCCTAAAAACTGGAGGTAATTGATATGATCTGTAAAAACTGTGGCAACGAAATTGCCGAGGGCAATCAGTTCTGCGAAAACTGCGGCACTGCCGTAGAGGTTGAAGAAGTCGTAGTCGCTGAGGCTGAGGTCGTTGCTGAAGCTGCACCCGAAGCTACCACCAACCCCGGCAAGGCTTTTGGCATTGTCGCTCTGATCTGCGGTATTGCCGGCGCGGTACTTCCCTGTATCCCCTGCCTTAGCTACATTGCTTTCATCCCCATTGTCCTGGGTCTTGTGTTCGGCTTCATCGGCATGAGCAAGTCCAAGGCTGCCGGCGCTAAGAACACCCTGGCACTGGTCGGTGTTATTCTGTCCTTCTGCGGCATCGCCGTCTTTGTGCTTTCCATCTTCGCAGGCGTTATCATCGGCGTGCTCGGCTCCGCCTCTTCCTATTAATTGATTTCATATCATATCTACAAAAAAGCTGCCCAAGGGCAGCTTTTTGTTTTTGCTTTGCTCAGCCGGTGCTGTTGCTGTGTAAATTTATACAACTTTGCCGAATATTGTTGCAAAACAAAATCCCCTGTGTTATACTCTGTCTATACTGAAAGTGGAGGTAATTCTCATGTTCTGCAATAACTGTGGTAAAACACTTCCGGAAGGCACTGCCTTTTGTGACAACTGCGGCGCATCCCAAAGTGCCATTCCGGCACAGCAGGTTTCCCACCAAACCGTTAATTACTACAATGTACAGCCCTATAATCCCGGCAAGGGTTTTGGCGCTGCCAGTATGATCCTCGGCATCGTTGCTGCCCTGCTGCCCTGCTTTAGCTGCATTCCCTACGTGGGCTGGGTGATCTCTTTTCTGAGCCTCCCCTGCGCCTTGCTGGCAATTATTTTCGGTATCGTCGGAAAGAGTAAATCCCGTTCCGCAGGCTGCAAAAACGGCATGGCCACCGCCGGCCTCATCCTTGGCATTATCTACGTTGTTTTGATTATCGTTGCTGCTATTGCACTGGCGGTGATTGCTCTGATCGGTGGTATCGGTATACTGGGTGCCGCCGCAGAATCCGCAAATGCATACAGCTACTACTAATTCACTGTTCGTGTTATTCCGTTCCGGTTTTTGCCGGAACGGAATTTTCCAAGGAATACACATCTTTTATCTGATTGGTTCTTATGAAAAAACTTTTTAAAAGCAAAAAATTTTTAGTACTGTCCATGGACGTCCTGCTGGTGCCATTTCTCCTTCTGTGCAAATGGCTTAGTACTCTTATGCTGACCACCTCCTCTGAATGTCTGCTTCTGCGCTTTGGCGGAAAATGTGTTGCCTGTGGCGGCACACATTTCGTTAAGGCATTACTAAGCGGTCAAATTATAGAAGCATTCCACCATAACGCGTTTTTATTTATTTTGACTATCGTGCTTGTGGTGTCATTTGTACTGCTGAACCTATATTGGCTGTTTGGTCTGAAATTTGCCGGAAAAGTGTTATCAAAAATTTACTGTGTACGGGGACTCATCATCGCCACCGCCGCACTGACGGTGTTTTTTATTATTCGCGTGGCGCCGATCTTTATCCGCCTGATCACACTGATCATCCAGCTACTTTCCTCTATGTAATGCAAAAAAAGGAACTCCAATCGGAGTTCCTTTTTTCTACATCACCACTTAATTCAGGTGGGATTCGTTGATGAGAATATGCACATCACCCAGCTGCTTCTGAGAAACCGTGGTAGGCGCATCCATCATCAGGTCCTGTGCCGTTTTGTTCATGGGGAAGGTAATGACCTCACGGATGGACTCCTCGCCGCACAGCAGCATCACGATCCGGTCGATACCGGGGGCTGCGCCGGCATGAGGCGGTGCGCCGTAGGTAAAGGCATTATACATAGCCGGGAACTTGGCCTTTACATCCTCTTCGCCCAGACCCACCATCTGGAAGGCCTTGACCATGATCTCAGGATCGTGGTTACGGACAGCGCCGGAGGCAGACTCATAGCCGTTGACCACCAGGTCATACTGGTCGGCATTGATAGCCAGCAGTTTTTCCATATCGCCTTCAGCATCCAAAAGGGTCTGCATACCGCCCTGGGGCATGGAGAAGGGGTTGTGACAGAATTCCAGTTCGCCGGACTCCTCACCCATTTCGTACATGGGGAAGTCCACGATCCAGCACATAGCATACTGTTCTTCATCGAAGTGGCCGGGGATCCGGCGGCCCATCATGGTGCGGATCACACCTGCGGTTTTCTGAGCTGCTGTCTTCTTGCCAGCCGCCATACAGACAAAGCTGCCGGGCTTCAGGTTCAGCTTTTCAGTCAACGCTGCCTTATGCTCCATCAGGAACTTGGAAATACCGCCGGTCAGTTCACCGTTCTCGTCCACCTTAAACCAGCAGCACTTGTTACCGGTCTGCACTTCCACATCGTTCAGAAGCTTATCGATCCACTTACGGCCCTCTGCAAAGTTGTCCACGGCAACCGCCTTGACGGTGGCGTTTTGGAAGGGGCCGAATTCACAGCCGGCCACAGCATCGGTAATATCCTGCACCTCCAAGTCGATACGCAGATCGGGCTTATCGGAGCCGTAGCGCTCCATAGCCTCATTGAAGGGGATACGATGGAAAGGCGCCTGGGAAACTCTCTTGTACTTACCAAACTGGCAGAAGATGGGCTGCAGCACATCCTCCAAGGTTGCCAGCACATCGTCCTGGGACGCGAAAGCCATTTCCATATCCAGCTGATAGAATTCGCCGGGCGTCCGGTCTGCACGGGCATCCTCATCCCGGAAGCAGGGGGCGATCTGGAAATAACGGTCAAAACCCGAGGTCATCAACAGCTGCTTGAACTGCTGGGGTGCCTGGGGCAGTGCATAGAACTTGCCGGGGTGGTTCCGGGCAGGTACCAGGTAATCACGAGCGCCTTCCGGGGAAGAAGCCGTCAGAATCGGTGTGGTGATCTCCAGGAAACCCCGCTGGGTCATGGCAGCACGAATGGCAGCCACTACTTGACAGCGCAGAATAATGTTCTGCTTGACCGCAGGATTCCGCAGGTCAAGGTAGCGGTATTTCAATCGGGTATTCTCATCTGCATCTTTGGACTTGTTGATTTCAAAGGGAAGCTGATTGTGGCGGCACTTGCCCAGGATCTTGATCTGACTGGGAACCACCTCGATCTCACCGGTAGGCAGCTTGGGGTTCTTGCTCTCCCGCTCACGGACCGTGCCGGTGACCTGAATGGTGGTCTCCTTATTGATTCCCTTGATGATGCGCATCATTTCCTCGGTTTCCACCACGATCTGGGTGGTGCCGTAGTAGTCACGCAGCACCAGAAAGGCAAAGTTGGCACCTACCTCGCGGACATTCTCCAGCCAGCCGGCCAGGGTCACCTGCTTGCCTGCGTCTGCAAGGCGCAGCTCACCACAGGTATTGGTTCGGGATTGAAACATATTACATATCCTCGTTTCCGTATAATTAGTCGGTCTATTTTCTCATAAATTCGATAAAAAGTCAATTACCGTCCGTTGCTTCCGGGGGCAATTCAAAGAATTTATCAAAATAAAACGGCGAATCCTTTTGCAGCTCCTCATCCAGGGCCGTATGTCCAAATTCCTCAGACAGAGTCTTTTTCTCAGAAAACAGATTGGTACCCAGTCCCAGACGGTCACCCTCGATCTGTACGCCCATAGCCGCAAGTGTAGTAGGGAACAGGTCAATGGTGCCGAACTGTCGGTTTGTTTCCTGCACCGGTGTCACCGGGGCATTGATGATGCAGTTATAACTTGTTCTGATATAGCTTTCATCAATATCTGCCAAAAATTCCGGATCCATGGTCAGATGATCGCCACTGAGAACGATGGTGGTTTTCTCGTAAAAGGGCTGCTGTTGGATCCATGTAATAAATTCACGCAGTTGCGTATCTGAGCAGATCATCACATTGCCGTACTGCTCTTCATAGGTATTTTCACACAGGCGGCAGACATAACCGTCCGGAAAATGGGTGTCGGCTGTCAGCATGGTGAAATTAAAGGGCTCTCCTCCGGCGGCCAGTTCCGTCAGCTCCTCCTTTGCGTAGGCAAAGAGCTTCTCATCCTCATAGCCCCACCATTCATAATAATCCTCGTCCAGACGACCTTCCTGTTTCAGCGCTACCAAGTCCACCATGTCATAATGGCCGTGATCGGAAAAATAGGCATCCCGGTTTGCAAACTCGCCCTTGGAGCCCAGAAGCAGCACCTGGCGGTAGCCCTCCTCTTCCAGGATATCTCCCAAGGCCGTAATGCCGGGCATATAATACTCCTCTTCTCCGTAATCGTCTCCGATCAGCGGCACTTTAACGGTAACACCGGAGGTTTGGGCTACCATGGCTGCCGCTGTCCAAGTGGTGCCTTCCAGAGATTGGGCACCGCCCATCCCTTCATTGTGGGAAAAGCTCACATTTTCCCGGGCCAGCTTTGTCAGCTCGGGGATGTAGTTATCTGCTACCGTATCGCAGGATGTGGGATCTGTAAAGGTGTTCTCCATAGATTCCAGGAAGATGTAGATCAGATTCCGTTTTTCCTGTGGAAATGTAAGCTGCACCGAGTTGGGGTCTACATAGTGTTCCTCAATGAAGTCCGACTCTGTCACGCTCTTTCCCGCATAGGAAAACACCTCCAGCCGAACCGCAAACACTGATACAGAGAGAAGCAGCAGCGCCAATGACAGAGGGATCAACTGCTTTGAGAAAAACCGGCAGACACCGCAAGAGCAATAGGACATGTACGGTCTCCATCTGCCCAGCTCCCTACGCAGCCTTCCGGACAAAAATATGTAAAGCCCTACCTGCGCAATGGTCATCAGCACACCAAAACCACCGACCCGCAACGCCGCACTGGATGTCAGCTTTTTGCTGGTACCTGAAATAGAGGTCTGCATTTGGTAAAGAATCTGTTCAAAGGATACCCTGTCATATCTGCTTGCCAGCCATTGGGTCAGAAACAGCAGCAAGTTGGCTGCAAGTGCAATAATACAAGCTATCACAGCATTCCTAATTTTCCTTTTTACGTCCGTGTTCAAGGTTGTCGCCTCCCGGATAATGAACAAAAATCATAGCCGAGGTATTATAACACATTTCCTCTTATTTTTCCAGTCATATCTTTCTATTAAGCACATTTCACACAAAATTCACAATTTTGTTCCTCTTCTAACTTTTTTTATGTGGATACTATGGAAAATTTAAAATTTTATGATTTATGGATTGATTTTACAGGGCTTTTGTCATACAATAAGCAAGTGAGTGCATTGTGGGAGTATTCCCTTTGCCGGAGGTGCTTTTATGCTGAATATCGTTCTGGTCGAACCGGAGATTCCGCAGAACTGCGGCAACATTGCCCGTACCTGTGCCGCCACCGGTGCACGGCTTCATCTGATTCGCCCTCTGGGTTTTGACATCTCCGATAAAGCCGTTAAGCGGGCAGGCCTGGACTACTGGCACCTGGTCGAAGTTCGGGACTATGAAAACCTGGCCGAGTTTTTTGCATGCAACGATGTAAAGCAGATGTGGTGTCTTTCCACAAAAGCACCTAAAAGCTACACACAAGCCAACTTTGAAGATGAGTGTTACCTGTTTTTCGGCAAGGAGACCAAGGGCCTGCCGGAGGATTTCTTGGAAGCACACCGGGAAAGCTGCATTAAGCTGCCTATGCGGGAAGAGGCACGAAGCCTGAACCTGAGCAACAGTGTTGCCATAACAGTATATGAGGCCTTGCGCCAACTGGATTTTCCGGGATTGAAGGAATACGGAAGTATGGGGGAGCATACCCCTGAAAATATGGAGGAGAATGAAATATGAACTACAACAAGAAGTCCATTGAAGACATTGATGTAGCCGGCAAGCGCGTGCTGTGCCGTTGCGACTTCAATGTGCCCACCAAGGACGGCAAGATCACTTCCGACAAGCGGATTGTGGCTGCTATGCCCACCATTGAATATTTGGTAAATAAGGGCGCTAAGGTCATCCTGTGCTCCCACATGGGTAAGCCCAAGGGCGAATGGAAGCCTGAACTGAGCCTGAAGGTCGTTGCTGAACGTATCAGCCAGCTTCTGGGCAAGGAAGTCATCATGGCTGCCGACGTAGCTGGCGAGGACTCCAAGGCAAAGGCTGCTGCCATGAAGCCCGGTGACGTGTTGTTGCTGGAAAACACCCGTTACATCAAGGGTGAGACCAAGAACGATCCCGAACTGAGCAAAGCTCTGGCAGATCTGGCCGATGTATTTGTTAATGATGCATTCGGTACTGCACACCGCGCCCACTCCTCTACTGCCGGTGTAGCTGACTATCTGCCTGCTGTTTCCGGCTACCTGGTACAGAAGGAAGTTTCCATCATGGGTAAGGCCCTGGCTAACCCCGAGCGTCCCTTCGTTGCCATCCTGGGTGGCGCTAAGGTATCCGACAAGCTCAACGTCATCAATAACCTTCTGGAAAAGGTAGACACTCTGATCATCGGCGGCGGCATGGCCTACACCTTCCTGGCTGCCAAGGGCTACAGCATTGGCACCAGCCTTCTGGATGCCGAGAAGATCGACTACTGCAAGGAAATGATGGCTAAGGCCGAGGCTAAGGGCGTAAAGCTGCTGCTGCCTGTGGACACTGCCGTTGCCGATTCCTTCCCCAACCCCATCGACGCAGAGATCTCTGTGGAATATGTTTCCTCCGATTCTATTCCCGAGGATAAGATGGGCCTGGATATCGGCCCCAAGACCATGGAGCTGTCTGCCGATGCTGCCAAGAACGCCAAGACCGTGGTTTGGAACGGCCCCATGGGCGTGTTCGAGAACCCCACCCTGGCAAAGGGCACGATTGCCGTTGCACAGGCTTTGGCTGATTCCGATGCTGTAACCATCGTCGGCGGTGGTGACAGTGCTGCTGCCTGTGAGCAGCTGGGCTTTGCTGATCGCATCACCCATATTTCCACCGGTGGTGGCGCTTCTCTGGAGTTCCTGGAGGGACTGGAGCTTCCCGGTATTGCCTGCCTGCAGGATAAATAACAAAACCTTTGCATATTACAGGGGGACGAACCTCGTCCCCCATCCCCAACAATTCGAAAGTTTAATTTAATCACTTTGTAAATCACATCGCTAAGCGATGCGTACATATAAGGAGAGAATGGAAAATGAATAGAAAATACCGTAAGACCGTTATCGCAGGCAACTGGAAAATGAACAAAACTCCCACCGAGACCAAGGAGTTCATGACTCAGCTAAAGAACATCATGCCCAAGGGCCGCTGGTGTGATATTGCACTGTGTGTACCTGCTGTATGTATTCCCGCCGCTGTCCGCGCGATGCGTGAGACCCGGGTAGGTATCGGTGCAGAAAACTGCAACGCCAACGCCTCCGGTGCTTACACCGGTGAGATTGCTACCAACATGCTGGTAGACGCTGGCTGCAAGTACGTGATCATCGGTCACTCCGAGCGCCGTGCAATGGGTGAGACCGATGCCGATGTCAACGCCAAGGTTCTGGCTGCTCTGGACGCCGGACTGACCCCCATTATGTGCTGCGGCGAGAGCCTGGAGCAGCGTCAGGCTGATATCACCTCCGAGTGGATCGCTATGCAGATCAAGCTGGGCCTGAAGGGTGTTTCCGAAGATAAGATCCGTAAGGTCGTCATCGCTTACGAGCCCATTTGGGCCATTGGCACCGGCATGACCGCCACTCCCGAGCAGGCTGAGGAAGTCTGCGAGAGCATTCGTGGCGTAGTTCGCAAGCTGTACTCTTCCAAGCATGCTCGTGCAATTTCTATTCTGTACGGCGGCTCCATGAACGAGAAGAACGCCTATGAGCTGATGGCACAGCCTGACATCGACGGCGGTCTCATCGGCGGCGCTTCCCTGGTTCCCGAGAAGTTCGTGCAGATCATCGAAGCTGCCAACCAGCCCACCGTGTAAAATTACCCAATTGGGGCAGCTGCTTTTCCGGCAGCTGCCCTTTTACAATTATAATTCAAGTTCCAGCCTGATTACGATTGTCAGTAAACGGAGGTGTCCTATGAAAACCGAAATTTTAGCTGCGCAGGCACCAGAGTGTGCGCAGACGGCAGCTTTTATCATAAAGAATGGCGGTTTGGTGGCGCTTCCCACAGAAACTGTTTACGGTCTTGGTGCAGACGGACTGAACCCCGATGCCGTGGCCAAAATCTTTGAAGCCAAGGGCCGCCCTCAGGACAACCCCTTGATTCTTCACGTTGCCGATGTAGGGGCTTTGGACAAGCTGTGCCATGACATTCCTCCTGCCGCTTACCGGCTGGCTGAACTGTTTTGGCCCGGCCCACTGACTATGGTGCTGCCCGCAAAGGACATTGTTCCCAAGTGCACCACTGCCGGACTGCCTACGGTGGCTGTCCGGTGTCCTGATAATGCGGCTACCAGGGAGATTATCCGTCTGTCCGGTGTGCCTATTGCCGCGCCCTCAGCAAACATTTCCGGCAAGCCTTCCACAACCACAGCAGAGCATGTACTCCATGACCATGACGGCAAACTGGAGCTGATTGTGGATGGCGGTCCCTGCCGTGTAGGTGTGGAATCCACCATTGTGGATCTGACAGAGACCCCTCCCCGGCTTTTACGTCCCGGTGGCATTACCCCGGAACAACTGAAGCAGGTGTTGGGGGATTTGGTGGTAGATAAGGCTGTTACTGCACAGGTCGACCATGATGCTGTGGTCAAAGCACCGGGAATGAAGTACCGTCACTATGCACCGGATTGTCAGGTGCTGATTGTGTCTGGAAGCCGGGAGGCTGCCGCCCGATACATCCACAACCATTTTAACCCGGGAGATCGGGTGCTGTGCTTCGAGGAGGAACTCCCTCTGTACGACGGCTGTGACCCTCTGGCCTACGGAAAGGAATCCGATGTATCCACCTTGTCTGCCGGTCTATTTGCCGCCCTGCGGATACTGGATGACCCTGCAGTACAGCGGGTCTTTGCCCGTTGTCCTGTTGGCGGCGGTGTGGCTTATGCAGTGCAGAACCGCTTAAAAAAGGCTGCTGCATTTCAGATTATTGAACCGGAGGAAATGCTATGATTATCGGAATTACCGGCGGTACAGGTTGCGGCAAGACCACCCTTCTGAATGTGATCGCGGAATTGGGCGGCAGCGTGTTCGACTGCGATGCCATCTATCATGAACTTTTAGAAACAAATACAGACCTGCTGGCAGCCATCGAAGCACGTTTTCCCGGCTGTGTAGCAGAAGGCTGCCTTCAAAGAAAAAAACTGGGTGCCATTGTGTTTGCGGATAAGTCCGCTTTAGAAGACCTGAACCAGATCGCTCACAAATTTGTCTATGCTGCGATTTGGCAGAAGTTAGAAACTGCCGGTCCCTTGGTCGCCATTGACGCCATCGGTCTTTTTGAAGGCAAGCTGGACCTGCTGTGTGATGTGACTGTGGCGGTGATCGCCCCAGAGGAATCCCGTGTAGCCAGACTGGTCCTTCGGGAGGGTATCTCAGAAGAATATGCCCGGTCCCGGATTGCCGCCCAGCGGCCTCAGGAGGAATTTCAGACTCTGTGTGATTATTCCCTGGTCAACGACGGTTCTCAGGAGGCCTTCCGTGAGAAATGCCTTGCCTTTTTAACACAATTGGGTATAATGAAAGAGTAATTTGATCAAAGGAGACTGTGATATATGAATACTGAACAGTTGCGCGAGTCCCTGCTGATGACGCCAAAGAACGGCTACAGCACACTGACTGCCCAGCAGCGCTGTGAGATGGAAGCCTACTGCAAGCGGTACGTAGCTTTCCTGGACGCCTGCAAGACAGAACGGGAAGCCACTGCATGGGCAATTGAGATTGCTGAGAAAAACGGTTTCAAGCCCCTGGTCCCCGGCATGACGCTGAAGCCCGGTGACAAGGTATACAAAAATAACCGTGATAAGGCCATTATGCTGGCCGTCATTGGCAGCGAATCCTTGAACGAAGGCGCTAATATCTGCGCTGCTCACATGGACTCCCCCAGAATGGATTTGAAGCCCAACCCTCTGTATGAGGATTCTGAAATTGCCTATTTCAAGACCCACTACTACGGTGGCATCAAGAAGTATCAGTGGCCCACTGTGCCGCTGGCACTCCATGGCGTTGTTTGCCGTGCCGACGGCAGCCGCGTCACCGTCACCATCGGCGAGGATGAAACAGACCCCGTACTGATGGTGTCCGACCTTTTGATCCACCTGTCTGCCGATCAGATGAAGAAGACTCTGGCAGAGGGTATCGTGGGTGAACAACTGAATGTGATCCTTGGCACTGAGCCTTTGGATGGCGAGGGCAGTGATCTTGTGAAGCTCCATGTAATGAAGCTTCTCAACGAAAAGTACGGCATTGTGGAAGAGGATTTCCTCTCTGCCGAGCTGACAATCGTACCTGCCGGCAAGTGCCGTGAGGTGGGGTTGGACCGCAGCCTTCTCGGCGCATACGGTCATGATGACCGGGTATGCGTTTACGCCGAACTGGAACCCATGCTGGATATGGGCACACCTAAGCACACTGCTGTTTGTATCTTTGCTGACAAAGAAGAAATCGGCTCTGTAGGCATCTCCGGCATGAAGAGCCAGGCATTTGACACCTTTATGCAGGATCTGTGTGACGCCACCGGCGCCAACCTGAACCGCTGCTTTGAAAATTCCTTCTGCCTGTCTGCTGACGTATCCAACGCCTTCGACCCCAACTTTGCTGAAACCTGCGATAAGCGCAACAACAGTCAGCTTAACTATGGTGTTGCTGTCTGCAAGTACACCGGCTCCCGGGGCAAGGGCGGTGCCAGCGATGCCTCTGCAGAGGCCATGCGTCATGTGCGCACAACCCTGGACAAAGCCGGTGTCCGCTGGCAAACCGCAACCTTGGGCAAGGTTGACCAGGGCGGCGGCGGCACAGTCGCTGCTTATATGGCAAACAGAAACATTGTCACTGTGGACGCAGGCGTACCTGTGCTGTGCATGCATGCCCCTGTAGAACTGGTATCCAAGTTTGACTGCTATATGACGATGCTGGCTTGCAAAGCCATTTACCTTGCATAACTCCTATGATAAAAAACAAGAGGCTGTACAGCCTCTTGTTTTTTTATTCTTTATTTTCCGGCCAGAATGCTTCTTTGCAAGCTGCACAGTTACCGTGGGGCTTCATTTGCAGTTCCTGGCTTTTCAGACTGACTGTGGTACAGGGGGGTACGGATTTGGTAATAAAGGCACTGGCACCGATCACACAGCCCTGACCTACTACGGTTTCGCCGCCCAAAATAGAAGCATTTGCGTAGATAGTCACATTGTCCTCAATAGTAGGATGGCGGCGCTTGCCACGCAGGCTTTGACCGCCCCGGGTCGACAAACCGCCTAAGGTCACACCCTGATAGATCTTCACATTTTCGCCGATCACCGTGGTCTCGCCGATGACAATGCCGGTTCCGTGGTCAATAAAAAAGTACTTGCCTATGGTAGCACCTGGGTGGATATCAATGCCTGTGATACTATGGGCATACTCTGTCATAATTCTGGGAATCATGGGAACTTTAAGAATATAAAGCTCGTGGGCAAGGCGGTAAACGGTAATGGCAAACAGACCGGGGTAGGAAAAAATCACCTCTGCCATGCCTGTGGCCGCAGGGTCTCCGTCGTAGGCTGCCTGCAGGTCCGTCTGTACCATGTCACGAACCTGGGGAATCCTGCCCAAAAATGTCAGGCAAATCTGTCTTGCATCTTCCTCCGGCTCTTGCGTGTCCTGTAAAACCAAACTGATCTGCTCGCTGAGGTTGCACATCACATCCTCAATAAGCATGGACAGATTGTGTTTTGCGTTATACATCCGGTATGTCTTATCCCGAAAGTAGCCGGGATATACAATCCGGCGTAGCTTCTCAATAATATCGATGATCACATCTTTATCCGGCTGGCGAAAAACCTCCATACGGTCGATATCACGGTCACTGCGGTAGTCCTCTAAAATAGTGTCTACCACATTTTCAATTTCCCGCTGAATTGACATAGCTTCCCTTCCCTTCTGCTTTTTTGTTTTTATACCACAACCAACACCCAAAGTCAACGGTTGACAAGCCGTAAATGCGGATTTATAATGCTATCAACAGTTCCCGGAGGTTATGTATATGTCGAAAATTTATACTTCTATTGATCAGCTTGTGGGAAATACGCCCCTGCTGGAGCTATGCGGCATTGAGAAGGAATTTGATCTGAAGGCAAGACTCCTTGCCAAACTGGAATATTTCAATCCTGCAGGCTCTGTTAAGGACCGGGTGGCCCTGAATATGATCTTGGATGCCGAGGAAAAGGGGCTTTTACAGCCCGGTGCTACCATCATCGAGCCCACCTCGGGCAATACCGGTATTGGCCTTGCAGCCATTGCCACCGGCAGGGGCTACCATGTCATCATCGTTATGCCCGACACCATGAGTATGGAGCGCAGAATTCTTATGGCTGCCTATGGCGCCCAACTTGAGCTGACAGATGGGGCCCTTGGTATGCAGGGTGCCATTGAAAAGGCACGCCAGTTAGCTGCCACGATTCCCGGCAGTTTCATTCCCGGACAGTTTGATAATCCTGCCAATCCTGCAGCCCACATCGCCACAACCGGTCCGGAAATTTGGAACGATACAGACGGTGAAGTTGATATCTTTGTGGCCGGTGTAGGAACCGGCGGCACACTAACCGGTGTAGGCACATATCTGAAAGAAAAGAACCCTAATATTCAGATTGTAGCTGTCGAGCCTGCCGGCTCTGCCCTGCTCTCCGGCGGCAAGGCAGGTCCTCACGGTTTGCAGGGCATTGGTGCAAACTTTATTCCTTCAGTATTAAACACAGCGATCTATGATCAGGTTATTCCTGTAACAGAGGAGGAGGCTTACACAACCGGGCGTCTGCTGGGGCAACGGGAAGGTATTCTTGCAGGTATTTCCTCCGGTGCTGCCCTGTATGCGGCTATTCAGGTTGCAAAGCGCCCGGAAAATGCCAAAAAAAATATTGTAGTCCTTTTGCCCGACACAGGTGACAGGTATTTGTCCACACCTATGTTTGCACAGTAACAACAAAACAGCGCATTCGTTCTTTATGAATGGTACAAAAATCCCCCGGTCAAATGACCGGGGGATCTTGTTGCTATATAGGATTGTGGATTACTCGAAGATCTCGGTGACAACACCGGAACCAACAGTACGGCCACCCTCACGGATAGCGAAACGCAGGCCCTTCTCGATAGCGATGGGGGTGATCAGCTCGACCTTCATGTCGATGTTATCGCCAGGCATGCACATCTCAACGCCCTCGGGCAGGGAGATGATACCGGTCACGTCAGTGGTACGGAAGTAGAACTGAGGACGGTAGTTGTTGAAGAAGGGAGTATGACGGCCGCCTTCTTCCTTGGACAGGACGTAAACCTGGCCAACGAACTTAGTCAGGGGGTTGATGGAACCGGGCTTGCACAGAACCTGGCCGCGCTC
>JAZSPV010000036.1:0-11245 GCA_045537615.1 Faecousia sp.
CGGAAGGGAGAGAAGAAAAAAATGGACACCGAAAGCAAGAAAAGAAAAAGGAAAGGAGGGCTGAGTATACCCGGAGAAGCAAAACGCTCAAGGCGGCTGCTGGACGTATCAGACAAGCTGCTGTGCGTTATCGAAAACGCCATAGATGAATGCCTGACGGACGGAGCTGTACCCGACAAAAACACGCTGAAGCAGCTATCCGCTCTTCTGAAAGAGGTTAAAGAGATACAGGGAGTCCTGTCTCCTCTTGAAAAGGAAAAGCAGCTGGCGGAAATAGTGCTTTTACACAAAAAGGCAGAAGAGGAAAAGAGTGACGAAGAGGGGCTGGCTGTCTTTATTGCAGAGGAAGCGGCAACGTTTGCTCAATAATGCTCCGGGAGAAAAATGAAAAAACTGAAGATCGATTCCCCAAGTGACAAACAAAAGCAATTTCTCCTGGCAAGGGCAAAGCACATTGCATTCGGAGGTGCAAGAGGCGGAGGAAAATCTTGGGCGGTAAGAACGAAAGCAAAGCTGCTGGCGATAAAATATCCCGGAATAAGAATACTTATCGTAAGACGCAGTTATCCGGAGCTGATAAACAATCACATAAACATCCTGCGCCGTGAGCTTACGGGAGTGGCAAAATACGTTGATAAAGACAAGGTGCTTAAATTTCCCGGAGGCTCCACAATAAACTTTACCTACTGTGCCTGCGATGCCGATCTTGACAGAATGCAGGGTGTGGAATACGACGTGATCTTCCTTGACGAGGCCACTCAGCTGTCTGAATACCAAATGAAGACAGTGACGGCCTGTCTGAGAGGTGTTAACGGCTTTCCCAAAAGGGTGTACTACACCTGTAACCCCGGCGGTCAGGGACATCAGTACATCAAGAGAATCTTCATTGACAAAAAATACCGGGACGGAGAGGACGCCGCAGATTATACCTTTATCCAAAGTCTGGTTACTGACAACCAGGCCCTTATGAAAATGCAGCCTGACTACATCAAGCAGCTGGAGTCCCTGCCTCCAAAGCTTCGGGAAGCATGGCTATATGGCCGCTGGGATATTTTTGAAGGCCAGTTTTTTGAAGAATTTCGGCTGGAGCCGGATGCAGCCAAATGCGCCGAGGCCGGAATCACTACGGAACAGGCCCGGGCCCAGGGTCGCTGGACCCACGTGATCCCTGCCTTTGACCTGAACACCGGTGACCGGCGCAGCTGGACAATTTACAGGTCCTATGACTTTGGTTATGCCAAGCCCTTTTCCTGCGCCTGGTGGGCAGTAGACCACGACGGCACCATCTACCGCATTATGGAGCTTTACGGCTGTACCCAAACCCCCAACGAGGGCGTCAAGTGGACACCGGACAGGCAATTTGAGGAAATTGCCCGGGTAGAACGGGAGCATCCCTGGCTGAAAGGAAGGCAAATCCTGGGGGTAGCGGACCCGGCGATTTGGGACGTGTCCCGGGGCGAAAGCATTGCCGATACCGCCATCCGTTACGGTATCTACTTTACCCCTGGCGATCATCAGCGGATCCCAGGCTGGATGCAGTGCCATTACCGGCTCCAGTTTGACGAAAACGGTTACGCCCGTTGCTATATTTTTGAAAACTGCAAGGGCTTTATCCGCACCATCCCCCAGCTTTTGTTCGATGAACACAAGCCGGAGGATTTGGACACCACGGGCGAAGATCACATTGCTGACGAATGGCGGTATTTGTGTATGGCAAGGCCCATACAGCCCCTCCGGGAAATCCCACAAAAAACTATCCTCAGCGATCCGCTGAACCAGCTTACATAAAAATGAAGGAAGGAAATTACTATGGAGGAAATTATGGAATATACAGAAATGGCCGAGCCCCAGGCGCTGCCTATCGGTCCGGCCCAGCTGCAGCAGTTTATGAAAACGCTGCAGACTTACAAAGCAGGAAAGGTCCATACGGAGCAACGCATTTTATCCAGTGAGAACTGGTGGAAGCTGCGCAACAGTCAGACCGACCAACCCAACGGCACTGCCGTCAACGGCTTTATCAGCCGCTCCGGCTGGCTGCACAATGTTATTGTCAGCAAACACGCCGATGCCATTGAAGCCTATCCCGAGCCCAACATTCTGCCCCGGGAGGAAGCGGACAAGGCAGAGGCAAAAATGCTTTCTGCCATCGTCCCCTGCGTCCTGGAGCAAAACCATTTCGAGCAGACCTACTCCGATGTGATGTGGCAAAAGCTGAAAACCGGTACCGGCGTTTACAAAATCTTCTGGGACAGCAGCCGCCACGGAGGCCTGGGAGACATCGGCATCAGCAGAGTGAACCTGCTGAACCTGTACTGGCAGCCGGGAATCACAGATATCCAGAAAAGCCGCTTTCTGTTCCACACAGAGCTGCAGGATAAGGAGCTTTTGCAGCAGCAGTATCCCCAGCTTGCAGGAAAGCTGAAAAGCTCCGGTTTCCTGGACACCAAATTCCTGTATGACGATCCGGTCAACGATACCGACAAAGCAACCGTCATCGATGTTTACTATCACAAATCCGTAGGCGGCAGACGGGTGCTGCATTACTGCAAGTTTGTGGAGGACGAGGTTCTCTATGCCACAGAAAATGACACCCAGCCCGGTACAGACCTTTTGGGAAATCCCAAACCGGCACCGGCTCAGGCCGGTCTTTATGACCACGGTCTGTTCCCTTACATATTCGACGCCCTGTACCCCATTGAGGGAAGCCCCTGCGGTTACGGCTTTGTGGACTTGTGCCGCAATCCTCAGACAGAGATCGACATTCTTAAAACCGCCTTTGTAAAAAACGCCCGGGTGGGCGCTGTACCCCGGTACTTCTCCCGGATCGACGGCAACGTAAACGAGGAGCAGTTTTTGGACCTGGATCAGGCTTTGGTAAAAGTCAGCGGTAACGTAGATGAAGCCACACTGCGAAAGATTGAGCACAACTCCCTGGACGGCAACTATATTGCCATGTTGGACCGCACCATTGATGAACTGCGGCAAACCAGCGGCAACACCGAGGCCAGCACCGGGGCAGCCCCCTCCGGCGTGACAGCGGCATCTGCCATTGCCGCGCTGCAGGAGGCCTCGGGAAAGGGCAGCCGGGACTCTACCCTGGCCTCCTACCGTGCTTTTTCCCGGCTGGTGGAAATGTCCATTGAGCTGATCCGCCAGTTCTACGATATGCCCCGGCAGTTCCGGATTTTGGGTCAATACGGTGCCCAGGAGTACATCACCTACACCAACCGGAACCTACAGCTGCAGCAGCAGTCCGGTTTCGGACAAGCAGAGCTTCTCAGACTGCCCCTGTTTGACATTAAGGTGTCTGCACAAAAGAAAAACGTGTACACCAAGGTCAGTCAAAACGAGCTGGCGCTGCAATTTTTCAAGCTGGGCTTCTTCCATCCACAGCTGACACAGCAGGCACTTATGTGTCTGGAAATGATGGATTTTGAAGGAAAAGATGCCATTGCCCAGCGAATCTCCGACAGCAGCACCCTGCAAAAGCAGTTGGAAAAATATATGCTTTTGGCACTGCAGCTTACACCGGATCCCATGCAGCAACAGCAGATTCAGCAGGAGCTGCTGCTGTTAAACGGCGGCTCTTTGCCGGCCAATACCGGTGCTATCTCCCTGCCCCAAGCCGACAGCATTGCCGGTCTGCAGCAGAAGGAGCATTCCCGTGTCGAAACCGCAAGAGCCGGTGCGTTGAATGCGCCCCAGCCCAGACAGTAACGCCGTATCCACTCTATAAGAAAGGAAGGAAATCCCAATGATTGAAGTTACCTATCACCGCAGACGCCACCGGCTGACTGCCACCGGCCACGCCTGCAGCGGCAAGAAGGGCCACGACCTGGTCTGTGCTTCCGTTTCGGCCCTGGTCCTTACATTGGCTGCCAATGTGGCAAGCCTTGCCACCGATGATCAGGTGCGCCGGCACATCCTGCGGGTGCAGGAGGGAGATGCCTGGATCAGTTGTGTGCCCATGCCCAAAATGCAGGCCGTGGTCACATTGATCTTTGACACAGTCTGTGCCGGCTTTGAACTGCTGGAAACACTGTATCCGGAAAATATCCGTTACTGCGTAAAGCAGTAATCAGCTTGTATATGAGCCTTCGGGCTTGATATAGGGGGTCGCTGCACCATACGCAGCAGAATAAGGAGGAAATCTTATGCTAAACACACCATGGATGCTCTTGCAGCTGTTTGCTGACGGTGGCAACGCGGCAGAAGCCGGGGCATCGAACACGGGCGAAACAGGTGCCGCCGCCGGGCACAACCAACAGGAGCCTGGCGTTCCTGGGGAAACGCTGACAACTCGGGCGAAAGGACCGCAGCAGGCGGT
The DNA here is from genome assembly GCA_045537615.1 of Faecousia sp. Classification (GTDB taxonomy): domain Bacteria; phylum Bacillota; class Clostridia; order Oscillospirales; family Oscillospiraceae; genus Faecousia. Next base: position 4,328 of record JAZSPV010000036.1, read on the forward strand.
GAGGCAGGACGCCGCTGCCCAAGAGGGGAGCAGCAGACGCATGACCTGGGAGGAGATCAAATCCGACCCGGAGTACAGCGCCCAGCTGCAAAATATGGTTCGCGCCCGGCTGAAAAATGCCAAGCAGGCCGAAGCAGATCTTGCTGCCTTAAACCCGGCGCTGCAGCGTCTGGCCAAAAGCTGCGGATTGGATGGAGAAAATCTGGATTATGGTGCCCTTGCCCAGGCCCTTACTGCCCGGCAGAACACGGCTCTGGCCAAGCAGCTCCGACAGGAGCAGACCATGCAGCAGCACTACACCTCCCTTTTGCAGCAGGCTCAGCATCTGCAGCAGAAGTATCCCGGCTTTCAATTGCAGCAGGAACTGAAAAACCCGGCCTTTGTACGACTGACTGCCCCCAATGTGGGTATCAGCGTAGAGGACGCGTACTATACCGTCCATCGCAAGGAAATCGAGGCGGCAGCCATGCAGGTAGCAGCGCAGAAGGCTGCCCAGCAGATCTCCAATGCGATCCGTTCCGGAAGCGCCCGGCCCGTAGAAAACGGTACCAGCGGTTCTGCCCCTTCTGTCACAGCCTTTGATTACCGAAACGCCAGCCGGTCCCAGCGAGAAGCGCTGAAAACGCGTATCCGCCAGGCCGGAGCCCGGGGAGAAAAGATCTACCCGGGGAGTATCTGAAAATGACACATTTATCAATGGATTCAAGGAGGAGACAACTATGGAAACTATGAACATTACCATGAGCCTGCAGCTGTTTGCCCAGGCAGGCAACGTGGTCAACACCACCACCGGCAACGTAAACGCAAACACCGGTGATGCTACCACCACCGAGGCTATGTCCGGTGAGCTGAAGGCCTTTTACGACACCGAGCTGCTGGAAAACGCGCGGACTGAAATGCTGTACGCCCAGTTTGCCAAGCGCCAGACCCTGCCTGCCAACCATGGCACTACCGTAGAGTGGCGTAAGTGGAACACTTTCCAGAAGGCCGACGAGCTGGTGGAAGGCGTGATTCCCGACGGTCAGAAGTTCGGCATGAGCTCCAAGACCGGCACCATCAACCAGTACGGCACCTACGCCGCCATTTCCGACAAGCTGGAGCTGCGGGCGTATGACGACACCATTTTGGGTGCCACAGAGGAGATGGGCGCTTCTGCCGCCGAGACCCAGGAGACCCTGATCCGGGACGCCCTGCTGGAGAACACCAACGTCATGTACTGCGACAATATCAATGTAGCCACCGGTGAGTTTGTGGACACCCCCACCGAGGCCGCTTCCATGGCCGCTGCCGACGGCGTTATGAGCGTACTGACCCCCGACATGGTGGCCAAGGCTGTAACCAAGCTGAAGAAGGACAAGGTTCCCACCATCGGCGGTAAGTACTGCGCTGTGATCCACCCCTCTGTGGCCTACGACCTGCGCAAGAGCAAGGAATGGATCGAGGCTCACAAGTACGCCGCTCCCGGCGAGATCTACAATGGTGAGATCGGTGAACTCCACGGCTGCCGCTTTGTGGAAAACGTGTTTGCCCCTGTGCTGGGTGAAGAATATGCCAACGCTGCCGGCGGTGTGACCTATGCCACCTATATTTTCGGCAAGGATGCCTTTGGCATCATTGACCCCGAGGGCGGTGCTCTGGAGATGATTATCAAGGATAAGAGCCAGATCGGCGGTCCTCTGAATCAGTTTTCCACCATCGGCTACAAGCTGGAAACCAACGGTGCTACCGTGCTGTATCCTGAGCGCATCCTGCGTCTGATGAGCTGTTCCAGCTTCTCTTCCACCGACGAAGAGAACTAAACAGGAGGGGCTTTTGCCCCTCCCACAATATTCTGTTAAAAAAGGAGCAATGACCTATGGAAAAGGAAAAAGCAAAACGTGAAAAGCTGTACATCCCCAGAGGGGCAAGCAACGAAGACCCCAATTTCTTTATCAGCGTCAACGGCGTGAACTACCTTCTGCCCAGAGGCAAGGAATCTTCTGTTCCTGCACCGGTTGCTGCGGAATATCACCGCTCCCTGAAGGCCCAGGAGCGCATGGACAGACGCAAGGACAAGCTGCTGAGCAAGTAACAACCGGATTTCCCCGGCAGCAAAGAAAGGAGGCAGCTGCATGAAGCTGATCGAAGCCATCACAAAAATTGACAAACTCAAACACAACACCTATGACAAAGAAGAGAAGCTTGCCTGGCTGTCCGAGCTGGACGGCATCGTCAAGCAGAAGATCCTTGACACCCACGAAGGGGGCAGTCAGGTGATCTTTACCGGTTATGACATCGACACGCCGGATGACACCCAGTTATTGGTGCCGGCACCCTATGACGGGTTGTATCTGCACTGGCTGGAGTCCAAAATTGATTACTACAACGGTGAATACAGCCGCTATAACAACGCTATGATGCTGTTTAACACCGCCTACGGCAGCTACGCCGAAGACTATCACCGGTCCCACAAACCCCTGTGCGCCGGCACGCAGTTTTTGTAAGGAGAGGTGCTATGAAATTACCTAAATTGCGATCCACAGCCCTTTCCCGGCAGACGGTGGATGTGTTCGGCGGCTATAACCACAATTTGCGCATCGGCGATGGGGAGTTCTATGAGATGCAAAATATGACCTCCGACTTTTTTCCGGTGCTGTCTCCCCGAGGCAGCCGGGGCATTTTGGAAAATACCGGTGCCCCCATCAACGGACTTTACCTCAGCAACGGTCTGTGTCATATTTCCGGCACACAGGTGTTGCTTTACAAAGAGGACGGCACTTATCGGGCGGTGGATATGGGGCTGACGGACAGCGAGAAAACGCTGCTGACCATGGGCGCTTATCTGATCATCCTGCCGGACAGAAAATGGATCAACACCGCAAAAAGTGCCCAATGGGAGGGTCCTTGGCCTGCAGAGCCCGCCCAGGAGGATCTGTTTGGGGATATCGACGCAGTATGGGAAACCCCTTTTTCCGTGTCTGCCTGTAAACCGGATGGCTCAGAATGTGAAATCGGGGAAATCCCCACAGAAAAGCCTGAAGAGCCGGAGTATGGACAGCTTTGGCGGGACTGTTCCCTTCTTCCCCCGGTGATCAAGGTATGGTCTGAAGAACAGGGAACCTGGGTTGTGGAAACTGCCTTTTATGCCAAATTGACAGCCCCGGGCATTGACCGTTGCTTCGATATTGGCGACGGGTTGCAGATCACAGAGGTAGACACTTCCCTGCTGGAACTGCCTGAGAACCCCTATGTAGTCAACAAAAAAGAAGACTGCATCATCATTACCGGCCTGGTATTACAGAAGACAGATGTTCCCAGCTCTGCCCGAATCCGGCGATACATGCCCACCATGGATCACATGGTTTCCTGCGGAAACCGGATGTGGGGCTGTCGCTACGGTGATGCGGAGGAAGGCTTTGTTAACGAGATCTATGCCTCTGCCCTGGGAGATTTCAAAAACTATCAGCAGTTCCGGGGTGTTTCCACCGACAGCTATGTGGCGTCCATTGGCGTGGACGGTTCTTTTACCGGTGCTATCAGCTATCAGGGCAGACCCATCTTCTTTAAAGAAAATTGCATGATTGAACTGCTGGGAAATTACCCAGCCAACTTTCAGGTCCAGATCACGCCCTGTGACGGTGTGCAGGAGGGGTGCGAAAACAGTCTTGTCATCGTCAATAACACCCTGTATTACAAGTCCCGCCGGGGTATTTGTGCCTTTGACGGTTCTCTGCCGGTGCAGATCGGACAGATTTTCGGGGACAAACACTATGGCCATGCCGTTGCCGGCGGCTGCGCCGGTAAGTATTATATCAGCATGCAGGAGGAACAGGAAAAAACATGGAGCCTGTTTGTCTATGACACAGATAAGGGTCTTTGGCACAAAGAAGACGATTTGCATGCCTTGCAGTTTTGCGCTTACCAAAATGAACTTTACTGCATTCCCCAGGGACGTGACCGGATTTTGACACTTCACGGCTCCGGACAGCAAGACAGCGCACCGGTAAAATGGATGGTGCAGACCGGCGATATCGGTCTATCCCTGGCGGAGATGAAATATATTTCCCGGCTGACGGTACGGCTACAGCTTGACATCGGCTCCACCGCATCCTTCTATGTGCGCTATGACCACAACCCCGGCTGGGAGCATCTGTTCACCCTCAACGGCACGGACCTGCACAGCTTTACCGTTCCCATCCGTCCCAAGCAGTGCGACCACATGCAGTTAAAAATTGAGGGGACTGGGAACGGCAAAATCTATTCCATGACCAAGGTCATTGAGAAAGGAAGTGATTTGCAGTGAATATTCGTCTGCCCTACATTACCGGAAAAACAGAAAAGGCCCAGATTGCCCAGATCGTCAGCTATCTGCGTCAGCTGGCGCTGACTTTGCAGCAGTTTCCCCAGCAGGTTGAACAGCAGGTTGCACTGCAGCTTGCTGCCCAGCAACAGCCTAAAAAGCAGGCTGCACCAAAGGACGAGGAAAGCAACAAAGCCTTCGCCAGTCTGCGGGTCTACAAGGATCTGAATGTCAACGGCGGCATTAACGGTGCGTATATCACATCGGTGCAGATTTTTGGTCGCTCAAGCTTTACACTACAAACTAAATTTAACGGTTGGACTTCTTCGGGCAACTCGCGACAGTCCTTTCTTATAGCCGGAAATGACAACGGCTCACCTACACTGGGCCTCATAACCCTAAACAGCAAAGGAGACTGTGCCTGGTATGGCAGTGAAAACGTTTCTGTCAGCACAGCTTCCGACGGATCCATAACTGTCAATATGTTATATCCCGCCTATGACTATTTTCTTGTGCAGTCCGCGGAAAGATTTTCTGTGAAATGATTTTTTACTTTTACAGCATAAATAGGAGCTATAGGGAATTTTTTGCAGAAAAATATTGAAAAATCATTTTTCTGTATATATAATGTTGGTATGATCCCATTAATTCAGAAAAAGGAGTTGCTATTATGAATTGTACCAACTGTGGCGTAGAAATGGAAGAAAACGCAAAATTCTGCTGCAGCTGCGGCACCGCCGTTGCCCAGCCCCAGCCGGAAACCGCTCCGGAACCGGCTCCTGCACCTGCGCCTGCTCCTGCACCCGCCCCAGCTCCTGCACCGGCCCCCATCGTAAAAGAAGTTGTGAAAGAAGTGATTCCCGATGCATACCAACCCATGAGCCCTTGGGGCTTCCTGGGCCTGCAAGTTTTGTACACAGTTCCCATTGTAGGTCTTGTTTTCATGATCATCTTCACCTTCAGCAAGGGCAACATGAGCCGCCGCAACTTCACCAGATCCTACTGGTGCGCACTGTTGGTGCTGGCGGTCTTTGCCGTACTTTTCATTGCGGGAATTTTTCTTTTGGCGCTTCTTTCGGGTGTGAGCTTCGGTTCCATGGTCGACGCCGCCGGCGTGGCCGGAGCCGCCGCAGCCCCTATCTACTAAACAGCAAGCTGTCAATGCTGCACCCATTGGGTGCAGCATTTTTACTGCGCTTTGTTTGACATTTTGTTCCAGTCGCTGTACAATAGAAAAAAACGCACCTAGGAGGAAATCTTTATGAATGTTTTGGTCACCGGCGGTGCCGGTTATATCGGCTCCCACACCTGTGTGGAGCTGCTGAACAAAGGCTACGGTGTCGTGGTGATCGACAACCTGTGCAATTCCAATCCCACATCCCTGCGCCGGGTGCAGGAACTGACCGGAAAGGAAGTCAAATTCTATGAGGGTGATGTCCGGGACGAGGCGCTGCTGGAAAAGATTTTTACTGAGAACCAAATCGACTGCGTGATCCATTTTGCAGGTCTGAAGGCTGTGGGTGAAAGTGTCAGCCTTCCCTGGAAATATTATGACAATAACCTAAACTCCACACTGGTGTTGACTAAGGTTATGGAAAAAGCCGGCATGAAAAGGCTGATCTTCTCCTCCTCTGCCACCGTCTATACCGCAGACAACGAAATGCCCCTGAACGAAGAAAGCCGCACCGGTCACTGCACCAACCCCTATGGCTGGACCAAGTATATGACGGAGCAAATTCTTTCCGGCATTTCTAAGGCCGATCCCCAATGGAGCGTCTGCCTTTTGCGCTATTTTAACCCCATCGGCGCCCACGAAAGCGGCCGCATCGGCGAGGACCCCCGGGGCATTCCCAACAACCTGATGCCCTACATCACCCAGGTGGCGGTGGGCCGCCGGGAGCAACTCAGCGTCTACGGCAATGATTACGACACCCACGACGGCACCGGTGTCCGGGATTATATCCATGTGGTCGATCTGGCAAAGGGCCATGTGGCTGCTGTGGACTATGTGGCAAACCACACAGGCTGTGACGTGTTCAATCTGGGCACCGGCACCGGCTACAGTGTGCTGGATATGGTAAAGACCTTCCGGGATGTGAACAACGTGGCTCTGCCCTATCAGATCGTAGAGCGCCGTCCCGGTGATATCGCCACCTGCTATGCCGATCCTTCCAAAAGCGCCCAGGTGCTGGGCTGGAAGGCAGAAAAAACCCTGGCAGACATGTGCCGGGATTCCTGGAATTGGCAGAAAAATAACCCCATGGGCTATGGAGAATAAGTTTCAGCCGGGCTGCTTCAAAAGAAGCACCCCGGCTGTATTTTTATAAATTCATATTTATCGTTCCGTTTAAAATAAAATCTACCCGTTTCCATGTGATGAAACCGCACAAATTTCCCACATGGAACGCACCGGGCAAACAAGAAAACGCGTGTTTGCACCAACGAAAGTGCGCGCCTGGTGGGGTCTTGGGGAGGTGGCTTGCATTGCGGGAGCAATGCACTCAAACCCTCCCCAAGCCGCCTCTTTGGGTACTTTCTTGGCGGAACAAGAAAGTACCGCCGCCCGCAGGCATGACACGCCATCGATGTCTGCCCTGCTACCGCTTATTTATGAGATTGCCACGGGCGTAAACGCCCTC
>JAZSPV010000046.1:0-59480 GCA_045537615.1 Faecousia sp.
TTCATAATGCAAAATGCATAATGCAGAATTATTTTACCAAAATATGTGGCATTTCCGATAATAACCACATTATGCATTATGAATTATGCATTAAGCATTATTTCAATTTATCGTTCCGTTGGAACGATAAATTGAAATTTATTCCACTTCAAAAAAACTCTTTATGGTTGACATAACGCCGCCATCGACTTTTGCCAGCATGAGAAATTCGCCGTTTTCGCTGTAGGCCCGGTATGTACCGTCGGCAAGGTCGATGGAAAAGGAATTTCCGTTACGGCAGCGCAGGGTTTGTTTTTCCGTCAATGTGACAGCCGGATATGCCGTAAACATGGTGTCCACAGGCAAAAGGACGCTTTCCGGATCCGGGTGGTCCACCAGCCGGGCCAGAGGAATCGCGTTTTCAATGGTGTAGCTGCCGGCAGCCACCCGGCGCAAGCTTTCCATACAGCCGCCGCAGCCCAGTTTTTCACCGATGTCCTTGCAAAGGGTGCGGATATAGGTGCCTTTGGAGCAATGGACCCGAAGCCGGGCCGTGTTACCGGAAAATTCCAAAAGGGTCAGCTCGTGGATCGTCACATTCCGGGGCTTGCGCTCCACTTCCCTGCCCTTTCGGGCCAGGTCGCAGAGCTTTTGGCCGTTTATCTTAATGGCAGAATACATCGGCGGAATTTGCTGAATATCGCCCCGAAACCCATCCAAAGTCTGTTCCAGAGCCACCCGGGAGAGGTTCACAGGGGCTTCGGTCAGCACAGTTCCGGTGATATCCTCGGTGTCGGTGGTGATACCCAGACGCAAAACAGTCTCGTAGGTTTTTTCTGCATGTTCAAAAAATTCCACACCCCGGGTGGCCCGGCCCACAAACACCGGCAGCACGCCGGTGGCCATAGGGTCCAAAGTGCCGCCGTGACCGATGCGCTTGGTATGCAGCACACCCCGGAGCTTACTGACCACGTCCTGGCTGGTCCAGCCCTCCGGCTTGTCAATAATTACGATTCCGTTCATAAAAAACATCCCTCAAATTCCAATTTATCGTTCCAACGGAACGATAAATTGGAATAATGCTTAATGCATAATTCATAATGCATAATGTGGTTATTATCGGGAAATGCCACATATTTTGGTAAAATAATTCTGCATTATGCATTTTGCATTATGAATTATTTGTCGTGCAACAGCCCGATAAATTGGAATTTATAATGTGGGCATTGCGCCAATGATGGCCGCCACTGCCTCGTCCATGGTCATGTCCATGCTGGCACCTGCGGCACCCCGGTGTCCGCCGCCCCCAAATTGGGCGCAGACGGCGCTGGCATCGTATTCCGGCAAGGCCCGGACGGATACCTTGATAATGCCGTCCTCCTGCTGACGCAAGGTGGCAGCGATCTTTACGCCCTCAATGGACCGGGGGAAGCCGGAGATATTCTCCATATCGTCCTCGGTCAGGCCCAGTTCCTTTTCCACAGACAGGGGCAGGGCGCAGATGGCGATTTTTCCGTCTGCCAAAAACTGCAGATGCTCGATGATCCAGCCCTGGAGTTTCAGCCGCTTCAGAGAATTGGTCTCAAACAACACCTGATTCAGCACAGGAAGGTCCTTGCTGACAGCGGCACAGGCCGCAGCTACTTCAAAGGTGTGGCTTTGGGTATTGGCATAGCGGAAGCAGCCGGTGTCTGTGGAAATGGCGGTGTACAGGGCGTTGGCCATGGGCGTATCCAGGTGAACACCCATTTCCATCATCACGTCGTAGATGATCTGGCCGCAGGCCGCAGCGGTGGGAATCACCAGTTCAAAGGCGGTGAAGCTCTCGCTGGAATGGTGGTGGTCGATACGCAGGTCGATATGCCCCAGCAGATGGGAAAAGGCCTCGGGCAGCATGCCGGCAGATGCTACATCCACAGAAACCACCACATCCCCGGGCTGAACAGCCGGCTTGGAAAGCCCCTCCAACAGGTGGGCGTACTTTTCCGTGACCTCCGGATTGTATAGGATAAAGGCGGATTTGCCAATGCTGCGCAGGCCCCGGCACAAAGCTGCGGCACTGCCCAGAGTATCGCCGTCGGGACGGCGGTGGGTCACAATGGTAAAGCTGTTGCGTGCAAGAAAATAGGCAGCGGTATCAGCAATCGTCAGACTCCTCATCGTTCTTTACCTCTAATGAATTGATAAGCGCCAGCATTTTGGCACCGTAGGTGATGGAATCGTCCAATTCCCACACCAGCTCCGGAGTATAGCGCAGCTGCAGGCTGCGGCCCAGCTCCCGGCGCAGGTAGCCGCCGGCGGATTTCAGACCCTTCAGGGCGTCGGCTGCCCGGTCGGCCTGCAAAAAGCTCACATAGATCTTGGCATAGCGCAGGTCCGGGGTGGCTTCTACATGGGTAATGGAGATCATGGTGTCCTGGACTCTGGGGTCTTTCAGGTTGCGGATCAGGGAGGACAGTTCCTTCTGAATTTCCTCGTTAATTCTTCCAATTCGGTTGGATGCCATAGGATACACTCCTTCGTCGTATAATGGGTTGACAAAGCTGCCGTGCCGGGACGCGGCACGGCAGGTGCTTTATCTTTTGACCTCTTCCATGACGAAGCATTCGAAGACGTCGCCTTCTTTGATATCGTTGAAGTTCAGAATGCTCATGCCGCACTCGTAGCCGGAGGTGACTTCCTTGGCAGCGTCCTTAAAGCGCTGCAAAGAGCCCACCTCGCCTTCGTGGATCACGATGTTGTCACGAAGCACACGGACCTGGGCGGCGCGGGTGACCTTGCCGTCTTTCACCATACAGCCGGCGATAGTACCCACAGCAGAGACCTTGTAGGTCATGCGGACCTCGGCGTGGCCGATGACCACCTCCTGGAAGGTGGGAGCCAGCATACCCTTCATGGCAGCTTCGATCTCGTTGATGGCGTCGTAGATCACCCGGTAGAACCGCATATCCACGGCGGTGCGCTGGGCGCTGGCCTGGGCGCCGGCATCGGGACGGACGTTGAAGCCCACGATGATAGCACCGGCAGTAGAAGCCAGCAATATATCACTTTCGTTGATGGCACCCACGCCGGTATGAATCACCCGGACACGGACTTCCTCGTTGGAAATCTTCTCCAGCGATGCCTTGACGGCCTCAGCAGAGCCCTGTACGTCAGCCTTGACGATCAGAGGCAGCTCCTTCATTTCGCCTTCCTGCATCTTGGCAAACAGGTTATCCAGGGTGACCTTCTGCATGGCGTTGGCGGCCTCGTCCTTCATCTTCTGCTTCCGCTGCTCCACCAGCTCACGGGCCATACGCTCGTCGGTAACGGCGTTGAACTCGTCACCGGGGGCAGGAACTTCCGCAAGACCGGTGATTTCCACAGGTACAGAAGGTCCTGCGGTTTTCACGGTGCGGCCCTTATCATTTGTCATCACACGGACACGGCCCACAGCAGTGCCGGCAATGACGATATCACCCTGATTCAAGGTGCCGTTTTGCACCAGCAAGGTGGCAATGGGGCCCCGGTTCTTGTCCAAACGGGCCTCGATAACCGTACCCTTGGCCCGGCGGTTGGGGTTGGCCTTCAGCTCCTGGACCTCGGCGGTGAGAATGACCATTTCCAGCAGCTCATCCAGACCTTGGCCTGTCTTGGCAGAGATGGGAACAATCACCGTATCGCCGCCCCACTCCTCGGGAATCAGCTCATGCTCGGTCAGCTGCTGCTTGATCCGGTCGGGGTTGGCCTCGGGCTTATCCATTTTGTTGATGGCAACGATGATGGGGACCTGGGCGGCCTTGGCGTGGTTAATGGATTCAATGGTCTGGGGCATGATGCCGTCGTCGGCAGCCACCACCAGAATGGCAATATCGGTAGACTTTGCACCACGGGCACGCATGGAGGTAAAGGCGGCGTGACCGGGGGTGTCCAGGAAGGTGACCATGTTGCCGTTCACATCTACGGTGTAGGCACCGATGTGCTGGGTGATGCCGCCGGCCTCCCCTGCGGTGACAGAGGTTTTACGGATGGCATCCAGAGTAGAGGTCTTGCCGTGGTCAACGTGACCCATGACCACCACAACAGGGGCCCGGGTGACCAGCTCTTCGGCAGTATCCACATGGTCGTCGATGATCTTTTCTTCAATGGTAACGGTGATCTCCCGCTCCACCTTACAGCCCAGCTCCACCGCCACAAACTCAGCGGTGTCAAAGTCGATGGACTGGTTGATGCCGGCCATAACGCCGTTCTTCATCAGACACTTGATGACATCACCGGCAGTCTTCTTCATCCGGGAAGCCAGCTCGCCGACGGTGATCTCGTCGGGAATCTTGACGGTAACGGGGGCTTTCCGGGCCACTTCCATCTGCAGACGGCGCAGCTTCTCCTGCTCCTCGTTACGGGCCTTGTTGCCCTTGAACTTGTTGTCCTTCTTGTTCTGCTGCTGGCCCTTCTTGCCGAATTTCTGCTTGCCGCCCTGGTAATTTTGGACCCGCTCGGAAACCAGGTTATCCACATCGTCAAAGCGACGGGTATTCACCTGCACCGCAGAGGTGTCCACCACCCGGCGCTCACGCTTGCGCTCAGGCTCGGCAGGCTTTGCAGGTTTTTCGGGCTTCTTTTCTGCAGCAGGCTTTTCCTCCGTCTTTTGGGCGGCAGGCTTTTTCTCACCGGCAGGTTCTGTTGCCGGTGCCTTGGCAGGCTTTGCTTCTGCTACAGGCGCTTCCTTCTTGGGCGCAGCCGCCGCCATGGCAAAGACGACCTCGATGGATTCGATCTGGTTCGTCTGGGTGATATAATCAAAAATCACATTCAGCTCGTCGTCCGTCAGCACCTGGGTGTTGGACTTGGGCTTTTCAAAAAACTTCTCCATGATCGCGCTGATCTCCTTCGGGGTCTTACCGAAGTCAGCCGCGACCTCCTTCAAACGATACTTAATACTCATACAAGCACCTCCTGTGATTAGTTCCGCTTGGTACGACCAAAACGCTTGTTGCGCTGATGTGCCATTTCCTCTGTCTGGCGCTGCCGGATGCGCCGGGTGCGCTCCTGTAGGTTCTCCATGGCATCGGCATAGGCATCGGGATTGCCCAAGGCCTTTAAAAATGCCAGAGCCATGGCCGGGTCAGTAAAGGCGGCAATGGCCAGGCTGGTCCTGCCCACAGCCATACCCAATTCGTCCTTGGTAAAGGGCACTTTTACGCATTGCTGCTGGGTGCCGGCCACAAAGCTTTTGGCTCTGCGCCAGGTGTGGTCCCCGGCGTCGCTTGCAACCAGCACAAGCCGGGCTTTCTGGGCACGTGCCGCACCGCCCACAGGCTCTTCACCAAGCTCGATGCGTCCTGCCTTTCGGGCAAGGCTCAGGTAATTCAGGGCTTTATCCATGGATACCGCCCTCCATTTCCTTTTCCAGCCGGTCATAGACCTCCTCGGGAATGGGCACTTCCAGGCTCCGGTCCAGGCTTTTGGCCTTCCGGGCTTTTTTTAGGCAATCCGGATGGGGGCAGATGTAAGCACCCCGTCCGTTCAGCTTACCGCTGAAGTCCAGGCTGACAGTACCGTCGGTGCCGCGGACCACGCGGATCATTTCTTTTTTTGCTTTGCGTTCCCGGCAGCCCATACACTGCCGCTGAGGAATTTTCTTTTGCATAAGGACCACCTCGAACCAAATTAAGAATTAAGAGTTAAGAATTAAGCATTTTCTTCCCAATTCTGCACCTTTTTAATTTTTAATTCTTAATTATTAATTATTAATTGTCTATTACACCTCTGCCTGGCTTTCGGGTTTAATGTCGATCTTGTAGCCGGTGAGCCGGGCAGCCAGACGGGCGTTCTGGCCTTCCTTGCCGATGGCAAGGCTCAGCTGGTTGTCCGGAACCACCACACAGCAGGCCTTCTGACCTGCTACGGGGGTCACGCTGATGACTTCAGCAGGGCTCAGGGCAGCACGGACATATTCACAGGGATCTTCGCTCCATACCACGATGTCGATCTTCTCACCGTGGAGCTCTTCCACCACAGCACCCACACGGCCGCCCCGGGGACCGACACAGGCACCCACGGGATCCAGATCCTCCACAGCAGCACGAACAGCCACCTTGCTGCGGCTGCCGGGCTCACGGGCGATGTTGCGGATCTCCACCTGGCCGTCGGCAATCTCAGGGATCTCCAGCTCGAACAGGCGGCGGACCAGATTGGGATGGGTTCGGGAAACATGGACCAGAGGACCGCGGTTGGCACGGTGGACCTCCAGCACGTAAACACGGATCAGGTCATTGGGACCGTAGCTTTCGCCGGGGATCTGCTCGCTGGCCCGCAGAACAGCATCGTTCTGCTCGTTGCCCTGGCCGATTCGGACAAAAATGTCACCGGAGGGATCTACACGCAGAACCGTACCGGTCAGCATCTCCTGGGCCTTAGAGGAGTAGCTTTCGTAAATGGCGCCGCGCTCTGCCTCACGGATGCCCTGAATCACCACCTGCTTGGCGGTCTGGTCGGCAATGCGGCCAAATTTCTGAATGTCCACATCCACGGAAACGGTATCGCCCACCTGCACATTGGGGTCGATCTTCCGGGCGGCATCAATATGCATTTCGATGGCGGTATCCTCCACCTCTTCCACGGCGGTCTTCAGCAGACGCATGGAAAGGCCCTTTTCAGACAGGTCCACCACTACGTTTTCCGCAGGAATATCCCGATGATCCTCCCGGTCCTTCCGGTAGGCATTGGTCAGTGCCTGCTTCAGTCGCTCCACCATGTAATCTACGGGAATGCCCTTGAGCTTTTCCAGATCACGCAGGGAAGCGAAGATTTCTGCGCCGATATCTACCTTAGGCGCTGCGGTTTTCTTTGCTCTTGCCATAGTATCCTCCTTCGCGTGTTTTGCCTGCCCCAAAGAGGGTGCAAGCGAAACAGGCTTATTATTTATATAGTATAGGTGTTTAAAACTCGACCCGCAGGCGCACCAGGGCAACCTCGGATTTTTCCAATGTCAGGGTCTGCCTTCCAGCCTCAACGGTGATGCGGCCATCTTCATAGCCACGCAGAACGGCGGGAATCTCTTTCAGACCGTTCCGGGGGCGGTAAAGCTTCACGGTGATGGGGCTGTCCATAAACTGAACAAAATCACTGGGGCGTTTCAGCGCCCGTTCCAGACCCGCGGAGCAGACCTCAAAGTGATAGCTTTCCGCGATAGGGTCTTTTTCATCCAGCACCGGATCCACGGCACGGTGGATCTTTTCGCAATCGTCAATATCCACACCGCCGTCTTTGTCAATGTACAGCCGCAGAAAGCGCTCGGAGCCCTCCCGGACATATTCCACATCCCACAGTGTGCAGCCGAAGCTTTCCACGATGGGTTGGGCAAAGGATGTGACCAGCTCTGTAACCTTCATTTTGCACCTTCTTTCGTAAGTGCTTCACAAAAAAGAGAGGAGCGGCCGCTCCTCTCTTTCGTAAAGTGTACTTTGGATTACCTGCATTATAGCACCCTTATTAAGTTTTTGCAAGTGTTTTTTCTGTAATTCCCAATATTTATTGGAAATTTCTTTAAAAAAACGGCAGACAAGACCGCTTCCCGGCGATACAGGACATGAGCAGCAAGTCCAATCAGAGGGGATTTTGTGGCGGTTTTTGGGTTTTCTGCGGAAAAATTCTTGCTATTGGGCCATATTAATATTATAATAAGGAAAAACACAGAGAGAAGGTGCGTGTATGGAGCACAGAGCAACGGCTGTTCGCGGCTGTCTTTTGGGATTGGCTGTGGGAGATGCCATGGGCTATCCCGTGGACAAAAAGAGCTGGAGCGAGATCAGCGAGGACTACGGCCCCAACGGCCTGTTGGGCTATGACCTTGCCAACGGCTCTGCAGACATTACCTCCTACACCCAATTGGCGGCCTTTGCCGCCAACGGACTTTTGCTGGCCACCTCCCGGGGGAAATATGACCGGCTTTCCCGGTATCTTGCCATGAGCCTGCGGGAATGGGGGAAAAGCCAGCAGTTCCGCGGCACAGCAGAAAAAACCTACTGCTGGCTGGCCCAGGTGCCGGAAATGCGCCGCCGCCACTGTATGGACACCCGGATGCTGGATGCCTTGACCAGGGAAACCCTGGGTACACCGGAAAAGCCTGTGATCCGGTCCGATACCCCCGGAGCTTTGACGGCTGCTGTGGCGGTAGGGCTTCTGTTCGACCCGGAGAACATGCCCCACAGCACCCTGGGACGTTTGGGTGCAGAGGCCGTAGCTTTCACCCACGGTGATCCCACGGCGTTCCTGGCAGGCTCTGTGCTTGCTTACGCCATTGCCGGCATTCTCCACGCACCGGAGGATAAACTGCAGGACCAGTTTTTGCAGGCCACGGACGCGGTAAGACAGCAGTTTGGGGAGACCTGGAAGGAAACGGAAGAGGTGGTACAGCTGGTGGAAAGAGCCCTCGACCTGGCAAAGGATCCGGAGCTGACACCTTTGGCATCGCTGTCGATACTGGGCTGTACAACGGCGGCAGAGTGCCTTGCCGGAGCTGTGTATTCTGCGGTGATCCACCCGGCAAACTATGACGAGGGCATGATTGCTGCCGTCAATCACTCCGGGCGCAGCAGCGCAGTTGCCGCCCTGACCGGCGCAATCTTAGGCGCAAAGCTGGGCGCCGAGGCGTTGCCCGCCTTTTACCTGGATTCTTTGGAGCCGGTGCAGATCCTCAGCGAGCTGGCAGAGGATCTGGCCCAGGGCAAGCAGCTGATGCGGATTTTCGATGATGACTGGGACCAGAAGTATGTCCACGGTATGCCTAGCCGATAAACAAAAAAAGCAGCGCACTCTTGTAAGTGCGCTGCTTTTTTTGTTTGTTTCCTACGTTTATTTCTTGGGGTAGGGGGTTTTCAGGTTGGTTCTGCCCAGCAGATAATCTACACTGACCCCGTAATAGTCAGCCAGTTTTTCTGCATATTCCAACGGTAGAGGGCGTTCGCCCCGTTCGTACTTGGAGTATAAAGATTGGTCACACATTAAATATTCTGCGATGTCCTTTTGCTTTAGGTCGTTGTCTTCCCGCAGATCACGAATACGCAAGTTCATATACATCACCCACATAAGCATACAGCAGGACATATCGTCCTATTGACATTTTGGACAATAAGTCCTAAAATATATGTTGTTGCTATGAAATTGCGTTTGTATTATGAGGTGGTGTGATGCATGATCATTCTCTCGGGGGTTATTTGAGAAGGCGGTCAGATGAAGAACTGGAAGAAATGCTGACTTACTGTTTGCGGGAAGAAAATTACGCAAATTATTCGTATGCTATTTTAGAGATCCTGCGTGTCTTACAGGAGCGTTTCATACCGGATGCCGCGCCCGATGAAATACTGCAGATAAAGGAAAAGCTTTTGCAGGACAAACCAGAAGAAAAGGGCGAGAATAGCCTGACAATGGCTTGATAGAACAACCTATATCCCCATGCTCACAGGATGTAATCAGCTCTGCTTGATACGATTCTGTCAAACAGGGGTTTGGTTGTAGGTGTTGCACAGCATGGTAACGCCTGTCTGCCAGAATGAAATTTCTTTCTTTTTCTCTTGACAAACCAATATTTGGAAGGTATTATATATGAGGTTAGCAGCGGCTAATCTTCTTTCCGGCGGTGGAATTAGCATAGGCTAACTCCTGTGGAATTGCCGGAGAATATGAATTTCTTAGTCAGGTGAGGAATATGAATTTAGCGAAGGCACAGGAAGGAAAAGAATACATAATCCAGCGCATCGACACTGACGATGAGGAACTGAATGCATTTCTGTTTTCCCTGGGCTGTTATAGCGGTGAGCCCATCACGGTGGTGTCCCATCGCCGGGGTAGCTGCACCGTGGCCATTAAAGACGGCAGATACAATATTGACAGCCAGCTGGCACAAGCCATTGTGGTGGCGGAATAAACAGCGGCGTTTTCTAACCGCCCCCAAGGGGGCGACCCTATTTTTTGTCTGTACAGTTAGCGGCAGCTAACTTATAGAACCATACATTTTCTATCAGAAATCCAGGAGGAGAAACCATGAGAATTGCTTTTGCCGGTAATCCCAACAGCGGCAAGACCACCATGTATAACGCCCTGACCGGACGCAACGAAAAGGTAGGCAACTGGGCCGGTGTCACCGTTGATAAAAAGGAAGCACCGATCAAGCGCCAGTACGCAGGCGACGCAGAGCTGATTGCCGTGGACCTGCCCGGTGCTTACTCCATGTCCCCCTTTACTTCGGAGGAGAGTATCACCAGCGCTTATGTGAAAAACGAAAAGCCCGATGTAATTATCAACATCGTGGACTCCACCAATCTGAGCCGCAGCCTGTTCTTTACCACACAGCTGCTGGAATTGGGCATCCCCATGGTGGTTGCGCTGAATAAATCGGATATCAACGAAAAGAAGCATAACGAGATCGATGTGGCAAGCTTGTCTTCCAAGCTGGGCTGCCCTGTGGTCGAAACGGTTTCCACCAGCGCCGAAGGTCTGAAGGACCTGGTCAAGGCGGCGACAGGGCGAGCAGGCAAGACCCAGACGGCTCCCTACACCCAGGGGGATATGGACCTGTCCAACAAGCAGGCCGTGGTGGAGGCAGACCGGAAGCGCTTTGCCTTCGTCAACAACATTGTTGCCAAAGTGGAAAAGCGGAAGGTTCTGACCAAGGATAAGAATTTCCAGGACAAGATTGACGCAGTTTTGACAAACCCTGTTGGCGGTCTTGTGATCTTTGCAGCGGTTATGTTCCTGGTATTCCAGATCTCCCAGGCCTGGGTCGGCCCCTGGCTGGCGGAAGGTATGGAGCTGGGCAACGTTGCCGACGGCGGACTTGCCGGCTGGCTTAGCAAGTGGGGTTGGTATGCCAATACCTTTGTCAATGAAGAGGGCGTGGCACTGCTGCCCGGCCTGGTTTCCTGGATCGACCTGTTTAAGGACTGGGTCACCGGCATTCTGGAAGGCGCTAATGCCAATGCATTTTTGACAGCCCTGCTGACCGAAGGTATTATCGGCGGCGTCAGCGCTGTTGTGGGATTCCTGCCCCTGGTTATGGTCATGTACTTTTTGATTTCTCTGCTGGAGGACTGCGGTTATATGGCCCGTGCCACGGTGGTGCTGGATCCCATTTTCAAGAAGGTGGGGCTTTCCGGTAAGTCTGTGATCCCCTTTATTATCGGCACCGGCTGTGCCATCCCCGGCGTTATGGCCGCCCGCACCATTCGCAACGAGCGGGAGCGCAACGCCACCGCCATGCTGACACCCTTTATGCCCTGCGGCGCAAAGCTGCCGGTGATCGCCCTGTTTGCCGGCGTGTTCTTCAAGGATGCTGCCTGGGTGGGTACACTGATGTATTTCGTGGGCATCGCAGTGATTCTGCTGGGTGCGCTGCTGGTCAATAAAATTGCAGGTCACAAAGCAAGAAAGTCCTTCTTCATCATTGAACTGCCCGAGTATAAAGCTCCCAGTATGAAGCGGGCATTTTTGGATATGTGCAGCCGGGGTTGGGCCTACATCGTGAAGGCCGGCACGATTATCCTGCTGTGTAATGCTGCTGTGTTTATCATGCAGTCCTTCGGCTGGAATCTCCGGCTGGTGGAGGAAGGTGCGGAAAACACCTCTATTCTGGCAACTATCGCTAAGCCCATTGCTGTGGTACTGATGCCTGTTATTGGCTATAAGTGCTGGGAGCTGGCAGCGGCTGCTGTTACCGGTTTTATTGCCAAGGAAAATGTAGTAGGCACACTGGCAGTTTGCTTTGGCATCTCCAATCTGATTAACCCTGAGACCTTTGAAGTGGAAGCCGGCCATGCCGCGGAAATCGCCCAGACCTTCGGCGGCGGTGTCGTACCGCAAATGACTGCGGTAGCGGCGTTGGCATATTTGATGTTCAACCTGTTCTCCCCTCCCTGCTTTGCTGCTATGGGCGCGATGAACAGTGAGATCAAGCAGAAAAAGTGGCTGTGGGGCGGCATCGCACTGCAGTTGGGTGTGGGCTACACCCTGGGCTACCTGGTCTACACCGTGGGCACATTGATTACTTCACCGGCAACACTGCACATTGGCGCTGCCATCGGTGGCGGAATTGCCGTTTTGTGTATGGCTGCGGTTGTGGTGTTCCTGTGCGCCCGTTCCGACAAGATGGTCAAGGCAGAGTATGCCCTCAGCGGAAAGAAGTGATATTATGAACCCTGTGGATTATGGGATCCTTGCTGTGCTCTTAGCCGTTGCCGGCGGTGCGGTGTTTGCCATCGTCAAGGCCAAGAAAAGCGGTAAAAAATGTATCGGTTGTCCCCACAGTGGCAGCTGTGGCGGCAACTGCAGCGGCTGCGCGGGTCAGAAAAAAGAATAAAGAAGCAGCCGGGGTGATCTGTGATGATCACCCCGGCTGTTTGTATATTGGATTATGCAGTTTCCTTTACGATCACAAAGCCGTCCACCAGGTTGGCTTGCTGCAAAGCGCCCTGGATCTCCACGGTGCGGTCCATCAGATCCGTCAGGATCACCATGCCGTCCCGGCAGTCAATGCGCATTACGTTTTTCATGACGATGGCCGTTTCGGTCATCTCATTTTTATATACAGTAGAAAGACACATAGCAAACTCCTTACTTCAGACTTGCCAATACAGCGGACAGCCGCAGATTGCCCTTTTCAAAGTCGGACACGGCGGCCATAACCTGCTCAAAGGCGGCATGATTGCCGGCCTGATCCAGCTGCACAGCCAGATCTGCCAGTTCCTTGGCGTGGGCGGCGTTGTGGTTGGCCATATACTGCATCAGAGCCATCAGCTCTTCCATAGGGGTGTGCTGACAGCCGCCACAGCTGCCGCAGCTGCCGCCGCAGTCATGGGTGTGTTCGTGGGTATGGGTATGCTCGTGGCTGTGGGCATGTTCGCCACGGGTATGGTCAGGATGGATATGCATAAAAACACTCCTTATGATTTTTTTATTATTATACTAGCCTGGGGAACGGTTGTCAAACCCAAACCCCACACAGGCCCTTTCGTCGGAGACCAAGCACACGAAAAACGACAAATTTCCACAAAAAAGCCTAATATTTCTTGACTGTAATTTAAATAATGCTATAATAATTTTAATTAAAAGAAAGTTATGGGTCAGACAGAGGAGTTATGTCAACTGAAAGGCGTTCTGTCAAGGGCTACATCCCAAAGGCGGGCAGGTAGAAGGAGGTATTCTATGCGCGGAAGATTTGGCAACATAAATCCGACCAAAAGCATGACTGCGCCATCCATTGAATATGACGCAGAGCTGCAATCCCTGCTTTCTCTGGCGGACCGGAAACTGGGACGGCTGGACGGAATCACCCAGTTTTTGCCCAACGCAGAAGTTCTCGCAGCTATGTATGTAAAAAAAGAGGCAGTTTTGAGCTCGCAGCTGGACGGCAGCCAAGCCTCTTTGGATGATGTTCTCAGCGCGGAATATGAGCAAGGCCAGGAGCAGGAGGAGAATGTTGGCTGGGTGATGCGCTACGAAAAAGCAGTGAGCTGGGGGCTGGCACAGTTGGAGAAGGTGCCGCTGAGCGGACGGTTGGTTCGCAGCATCCAGTCCAGAATTTTCCCAGGAAACCGGGAACTGCCCAAAAAGCCGGGAAAAATCAGAAGAAGGCTGAAGATGCCCGACCCGGAGGATAGCACACCTGTGCAGTTTGCAGCGGATATGGAGGCGGCGCTGGAGGTCATGGACGGCTATTTTGTCCAGGACGACACCATGCCGGCTCTGATTAAGATCGGACTGCTCCACGCGGAGCTGGAAACCAGGCGCAGAGGCAGTGGCAGAATGGGCAGAATGATGATCTCCCTTTGGCTGCGGCAGAAGCAGGTGCTTTCCAAGCCCCTTTTGTATCTGAGCTATTATTTCAAAAAGAACAGGGCGGAATATTACGCACGGCTGGCGGCGGTCCGCAAGCAAGATGACTGGACAGGCTGGCTGAAGTTCTTCCTGAAGGGTGTGGCAGAGGTTGCCGATGAGGCTGCCAACTCTGCCGCCGCCATCCTGCAGCTCAGGGAGGACCTGACCCGGAAGCTCCGGGAAAAGGACAACGGAAATGCCAATTACCAAAAGCTGCTCAGTTATCTGTTTGAGCAGCCCTTTATCAAGCGGCAGTATGTGGCCCAGCTGCTGGATGTATCCAATCCCACAGCGGGCAGCATCATCGACACATTCTGTCAATTGGGGATTTTGGAGGATCGCAGCCCCGGCAGAAGCAGAAACAAAACCTATGCCTTTGCTAAGTACCTGGCAATTCTGGAGAAGGGAACCGAACCGGACTAAGCGGATTTATACAGAAAAATGAACGGTGGTAAAGAGAAAATGAGTACACAGACGATTGACGGCAAGTGCTATGCCCGGATGCTGCTGGGCGGTGCGTCGACCCTTGCTGCCCATACAGAAGAACTGAATGCCCTGAATGTATTTCCCGTATGCGACGGTGATACGGGCACCAATATGTTCAGAACCATCCAGGGGGGTCTTTCCCGGGTGGACAGTGAAATGGAAATGGGCATTGGGGAATTGTCCGAATTTTTTGCCCGGGGTATTTTCCTGTCGGCAAGAGGCAACTCCGGCGTGATCTTATCCCAGATCTTTGCAGGCATTCACGAAGGCCTTGCCCAGCGGGAGCGGGTAAATGCCAGGGAATTGGCCCAAGCCTATCGCAACGGCATTGAAAAGTCCTATGCAGCGGTACAGAACCCAACGGAGGGAACCATTCTTACGGTTTTCCGGGAGAGTACGGAATATGCTGCCGCTAATTTGCAGGCGGATTCCTCTGTGGAGGATTTCTTCCGGCTGCATATTGATGAGGCAAGGCGTTCCCTGGCCCACACTAAGGAGCTGCTGCCGGTGCTGGCAGAGGCGGATGTGGTGGATTCCGGCGGCGCAGGCTATCTGTGCATTGCTGAGGGCATGTACAGCGCTCTGCGGGGAGAGCCGGTGAATTTCACCCTGGCACCGGAAAAGGAAAAAGAAGCGGTAGACATCGACCGGTTTACCCGGGACAGTGTGCTGGAGTTTGGCTATTGTACGGAATTTCTGCTGCGGCTGACCACCGCCAAGGTGGACCCGGACAGCTTCGATATTAACACCGCGTTGGCGGTGCTGACCGAGCTTGGGGGCGAAAGCATCGTTGCCTACAAGCAAGAGGATATTTTAAAGGTCCATGTACATACCTTCCGTCCCGGTGACATTCTGGCACGGATGCAGGCTTTTGGCGAGTTTTTGACGGTGAAGGTCGAGAACATGTCCCTGGGACATACAGAGCCGGAGGAAAAGAAGAAAAAGCCCGGAAACGGCAAGAAGTTCTCTGTGGTAGCGGTGGCTTCCGGGGACGGACTCAGCGCATTGTTCTCCCAGATGGGTGCCGATTGTATCATCTCCGGGGGACAGACCGCAAACCCCTCCATCGAGGAGTTTGTGGAAGCCTTCAAAACCTGCGATACCGAGGATATTATCGTCCTTCCCAACAACAAAAATATCCTCCTTGCTGCCAGACAGGCAGCGGAAGTGTACACCGATGCAAAAGTACATGTAGTGGAGACCAAAAATCTGATGCAGGGCTATGGCGCTCTGTCTGTCATCACCCCCGGCATTACAGATATTCAGGCGCTGCTGAGCAGCGCACAACGGGCAGCCGGCAGTGTAACCGACGCAGAGATCACCCGGGCGGTCAGAGATGCATCCATGGACGGACAAACCATCTGTACCGGCGACTATATTGCCATCAGCGAAGGAAAAATCGTGGCGGTAGCCCAGGACCCGGAGCAGGCGGTGGTGAAAATGCTGGAAACGGCAGATATCGACCTGTGCGAGATCATCACCTTGTTTGTGGGCAAGGATGTGACGGCAGATAAGCGGGTGGCTCTGACGGAGCAGATGAAAGAAATTTATGACGAATGTGAGATTCAGGTCTACGAGGGCGGACAGGAGGTCTACGACTACCTGTTGGCTGTAGAATAGGAGGAAACCATGGAAAAGTTGACAACCATTGTCATCGACACAAAAGGCGCAGACGCCGGCCCGGAGGCATTGATTGCAGGGGCGGCCCTGGCCTTGGAAAAATTCCCAGATCTGGGTGTTTTGCTGGTGGGCAATGCTGATGAGGTGCAAAAGATCTGTATGGAACGGAATATGCCCATGGATCGGGTAGAGATCCTGGATGCACCTGAGGAGATTACAAACTTTGATAATCCTGCCGAGGCCCTGTATCACAAGACCGGTTCTTCCATGCTTCAGAGCTTGCAGGCCCTTTCGCAGCGGCAGGAGCTGTTCGGCATGCTTTCCGCCGGAAATACGGCGGTTTTGCTGACCGGCGCTATGCGGTATCTGTCCGGCAAGGAACGGGTGCGCCCCGTTCTGGCGGCGGTGCTGCCTGCCCAAGACGGAAGCTTTACCTGTGTGGTGGATACCGGTGCTACCATTGACTGCACCCCGGCGATGCTGCACCACTTTGCACGGCTGGGCTCTGCCTTTATGAAGGATATGTACGGCATTGAAGCACCCAAGGTGGGTCTGCTTTCCAACGGCGCTGAGCCCACCAAGGGCAATAAGATGGTGAAGGAGACCCACCCTCTGCTGGCTGCCGACGAGAGTTTGAATTTTATCGGAAATGTGGAGGGCAGCAACGCTCTTTCCGGTGTCTGCGACGTACTGGTGTGCGACGGCTTTGCCGGAAACCAGGTGCTGAAGGTCACGGAGGGCACCGCCACCCGGATCATCACCGACATTGTCAAATATGCCAAGCGGACCGGCAGTCAGGAGATCATGACCCTGGCAGGACACCTGATGGGGGTTTATGATATCAGCGCCCTGGGCGGCGGCAACATCCTGGGTGCGGAAAAGCCCATCATCAAGCTCCGGGGCAGCGCCAGCGAAAAGACTGTTGTGAGCACAGCGGAAATGCTTTTGAATATGGCCCGGAATGAAGCGGTCTTTGATAAAGCAAGAAACAAGATCTAAAGGAGAGAAAATCTTATGTCTAAAATCAAGATTATGTGTACCTCTACCGGCTGCATCGAATATGCGCCCCAGCGCTACAGAGAACTGGGAATCGAGATCATCCGTATCCACGTGTTCTTTAACGGCAAGGAATATAAGGAAGGTCTTGACCTGGATCCGGTGGATTTTTATCAGCAATTGGAGACTTTGGAGGATCCCAAAAACCACCTGCCTTATACCGGAATGCCGGATACCGAGGATATCCGGGCCAGCTTTGAAAAGGCCATCAGCGAGGGCTATGAAGAGGCCATGGTGTTTGTGCTGTCCTCTGCCCTGGGCGGCACCTATAACAAGATCTGCCTCATTGCCAAGGAATATGAGGACAAGCTGAAGATCCATGTGATCGATACCAAGATCACCTGTTTCGGAGAAGGTCTTTTGGCTGTCAAGGCGGCCCAGTTTGCCGATGCCGGCATGTCCAGCGAGGAAATTCTTAAGGAGATCCACTGGATGATGGAGCGCCAGGTCTTTATCGGCGTAGACGGCAAGCTGGATTATCTGATCTACAACGGACGGCTCAAGGGCGGCAAGGCCTTTATGGGCCAGATGCTTAACATTTGCCCCGTGGTCCACTTCTCCAAGGAAGGCGAGATCGTGGCCCTGGAAAGTGTCCGCACCCAGAAAAAGGCGTTGGTCCGGACCTGTGAGCTGCTGAAGGAGATCCTGGCAGACCGTGACCCGGCAGATTACCTGCTGTGGCATATATACACCGGCCCTTCCCTGCTGGAGACGTTGAAGCAGATCGAGGGAAAATACGGCATCGAGACCAACCACGAAGCGGTGATCATGTCCCCGGTCAGCGGCGCTCACAACGGACCCTGGCTGGCTGGCTACGGCGTGGCCTTCCTGCGCCGTGAGGATGAACCCCTGGAGGGTTGAGCATGGTAACGGTCAGACAGGTTGCAACAGCCCGGGATATCCGGGAGTTTATTGAATTTCCCTTGCGGTTGTATAAAAAGTGTCCCTGGTTCGTGCCGCCGCTGTACAGTGATGAAAAGAAGCTGCTAAAATCCGGCGGCAACAGTGAGATCGCCGAGTCCGTTTTCTTCCTTGCGGAAAAGGACGGAAAGACAGTAGGCAGAATCCACGGCATTGTCCAAAAGCAATATAACCAGATCCACGGCACAGCCCAGGTCCGGTTTACCCGGTTTGACGCCATCGACGATGAGGCGGTGGCACAGGCTTTGTTTACCGCAGTGGAAAACTGGGGCAAGGAAAAGGGCATGGACACCCTTTGCGGCCCCTTGGGCTTCAGCGATATGGACCGGGAAGGCCTGCTGGTAGAGGGTTTTGAAGAAATGTCCACCTTTGAAGAGCAGTATAATTTCCCCTACTACGGCCGACTTGTGGAGAGCGTGGGTCTGCGCAAGGATGTGGACTGGGTCGAGTCTGAGCTGCGTAAGCCGGAAAAGCGCAACGAGATGCTTGGCCGCGTGGCCCAGCGCACATTGCAGATGCACAAGCTCCATGTGGCAAGCACCGATATGTCCAAGCGCGCCTATATTGCCAAGTACCGGGACAGCTTCTTTGAATGCCTGGATGAGTGCTACAGTAAGCTCTACGGCACCGTCCCCATCACCCGGCAGGCCCAGAACGAGCTGGTGGATCAGTTTATGCTGCTGATCAACAAGGAGTATCTGGTGTTTATTTGCGACGAGGAAGAACGGGTGGTGGCCTTTGGCCTGTGCTTCCCCAGTATCGGTGAGGCGCTGAAAAAGAGCGGCGGCAGACTGACGCCCTTTGCCCTTTGGAAGCTGCTGCGGCTGGTCCGCAAGCCCAAGACCATTGATTTGGGTCTGGTGGCGGTCCGTCCCGAGTATCAAAACACCGGCATCAACGCCGTGATCCTGAACGATCTTCTGGATGTGTTGGAGCGCGGAGAGGTTGAAAAGTGTGAGACCAATCTGAATTTGGAGACCAATACGGCGGTGCAGTCTCAGTGGAAGTATTTTTCTGCCCGTCAGCATAAGCGCAGACGCGCATACATAAAGGAAATAGGAGAATAAGCTATGCTGGAACAGTTAAAAACCCTTCTGGGCAAGGTCCTGCCGGAGGTAGACATGTCACAGGTGAGCCTGCAGACAAAGCTGGTGGAGGACCTGGGCTTTGATTCCTTGGCGCTGATGATGCTGTCCATGGAGATCGAGGATGCTTTCGGCTTCCGGTTCACGGAGTTTGTACAGTTTGAAACCGTGGGTGACGTTTGCCGATATCTGGAAAACCGCACATGATACAAAGTCCCGGGTTGCTACCCGGGACTTTGCATGAATGGAAATAATGGACAATGTACAATTGACAATGATTCCAATTTGTCGGCGAATTCTCTTAACAGTCTTTCCGTTTCTAAGTTGTTAAAAGCGTATGCAATTCTTAAGAGGCAAGCACATCTAAAACAGCAGAAAGGAATACCTGCAAAAACGAAAGGGCGCGCCTGGAGGGGTCTTGGGGAGGTGGCTTGAATTGCGGGAGCAATTCACTCAAACCCTCCCCAAGGCGCCTCTTTGGGTACTTTCTTGGCGAAACAAGAAAGTACCGCCGCTGGGAGCGATGCGACCGCCGCCGGTGGCGGAGCAAGGGAGCTGAGCGAGTGGCAGCGGTCGATAAAATCGAGGGAAAGCGTAAGCCCGAAGATTTTATCGGGCACCGCAACAGTATGGCATGCCACGCCATCGATATCTGCCCGGCTCCTTGTGTTGCACACAACAACAGGATTGCACGTCGCTCCGCCCCTCACAGCGAGGCGTTGGGAGGGCGCAGAGGCCCTCCCCTACATTTTAGAACGATAGACAGCGCGATAAACTGGAATTGTTCTTTCCACTTTTTTCTCTTGCGTTTCTGGCTTTTTTGCGGTAACATATCACTATGCAATCACGAAAGGATGATAATTGTTATGATTACTGTTGACGTTTCCAATGTATGGGGCCGGCTGTCTCTGCCGGACCTGCTGGCCTGTGAGAAAGAGGTCTTTGAGGCCCACCAGACCCTGACCCAGGGCTGCGGTGAGGGAAGTGACTTCATTGGATGGCTGGACCTGCCCACAGAGACCGAGACCGAAGAAATTCGTCGGATCCGTGCTGCTGCCAAGCGCATCCGGGAAAGCTCCGATGTGTTTGTGGTCATTGGCATCGGCGGCAGCTACCTGGGTCCCCGTGCAGCCATTGAGCTGATGCAGGGCCCCAACCACAACATCGGCAAGGGTAAGGGCAATCCCCAGATCTATTACGCAGGCAACACCCTGTCCACCCGGCACTGGAATGAGCTGTGCCGCCTGCTGGAGGGCAAGGATTTCTCCATTGCCATTATCTCCAAGTCCGGCACCACCACAGAGCCGGCCATTGCCACCCGTGCGCTGCGCTGGATGCTGGAGCGCAAGTACGGCACCGAGGGCGCCAAGGCCCGTACCTATGCCATTACCGACCCGGTCAAGGGCGCACTGCGTCAGATGGCTACCGAGGAAGGCTGGGAGACCTTTGTGATTCCC
Organism: Faecousia sp.; assembly: GCA_045537615.1. Taxonomy (GTDB): domain Bacteria; phylum Bacillota; class Clostridia; order Oscillospirales; family Oscillospiraceae; genus Faecousia. Next base: position 20,456 of record JAZSPV010000046.1, read on the forward strand.
CCCAATGTGGGCGGCCGTTACAGTGTACTGACAGCGGTTGGTCTGCTGCCTATGGCCGTTGCAGGCATTGACCCCATGGAGGTCATGCGCGGTGCAGCACAGGCAAAGAAGGACTATGACATCCGTTCCTTTGAAAACCCCGTATGGCTGTATGCCGCCATTCGGAACCTGCTGTACAGAAACGGCAAGTGCATTGAAATTCTGGAATCCTTTGAGCCCGGCTTTAAGATGATGGGCGGCTGGTGGCAGCAGCTGTTCGGCGAGTCTGAGGGCAAGGACGGCAAGGGTATTTTCCCGGTAACCGCCGAGTTTACCCCGGATCTGCACTCTCTGGGTCAGATGATTCAGCAGGGCGAGCGCAATATCTTTGAGACCATGATCCGCTTTGATGCCCCTGAAAAGAAGCTGACCATTGGCGCTGACCACAAAAACCTGGACGCGCTGAACTATCTGGAGCGCAAGACCCTGGACTTTGTGGACGAGAAGGCATATTTAGGCACTTTGGCAGCCCATGTGGACGGCGGCGTGCCGGTAATCACCATGGATATGGGCCAGCTGACCAATGAGAAGCTGGGCGAGATGTTCTACTTCTTTGAGCTGGCCTGCGGCGTTTCCGCTTATATGCTGGATGTCAACCCCTTTAACCAGCCCGGTGTGGAGTTCTACAAGCGCAATATGTTCCAGCTGTTGGGCAAGCCCGGCTACGAGCTCTGATAAACGAAAAAACCGAACCCATCCCGGGTTCGGTTTTTTGAAAGCACAGCAAATTCCAGTTTATCGCTCCGATGACAACCACATCAATTGTCATTGCGAGGGCGTTTACGCCCGTGGCAATCTTCTGTAAAAATGCTGATTTCTTCTTGAGATTCCCACGCCACTGCGCCCGCAGGCGCGTGCAAAGCGCAACCGCCGAAGGCGGCTCTTAGCGCGTCGCTGTGGCGCACTGGCTCGGAATGACAACCGGATTATGCTTGTGTTTGAACAGAGCGTAAAATTGAAATTGGAAGACTTTGTTGTTCTCTCTTTTTCTCTTTGAAAATTTCCGTTATTTTTTATGAATTAGGTGTTGCAAAATTGGCTGTTTACTGGTAGAATTATTGTATAGCAACCACCTACACAGCAAAGGAGGAGTTTTCCTATGATCAATATTATTATGGGCCTGAAGGGCTCCGGTAAAACCAAAAAGCTGATCGATTCTATCAACGAGGCAGTGGCCAGCGCTCAGGGCGATGTGGTTTGCATCGAGTATGGCAAGAAGCTGACCTATGATGTCAACTATCGTGTCCGCCTGGTTGATTCCAAGGAGTACGGTATTAACAATCTGGATATGCTGAAGGGCTTCCTCAGCGGCCTGCATGCCGGTAACTTTGATATTACCAATGTGTACATCGACAATCTTTACAAGACCATCGGCAACGATCGGGCAGCGGGTGAGGCTTTCATCCTGTGGTGTGCCCAGTTTGCTGATGCCAACAACATGAACATTACCGTCACGGTCTCTGATGATCCTGCCGGTGCTTCCGAGGAAGTAAAGAAGTTCCTGTAATCCCTGCCCTGCGGTATAGGAAAGCCCCCGGCTTTGCCGGGGGCTTTTTCAGAGCGTCGTGAATGATCCCGGCGGCTTTTGCGGGATCGGCTATATTGGAACCAGAAGAGGGGATGATGTTTTTGCGTCTGCAAACCGGGCATAACCGGGCGTTCTATATGCGGGTTTTGGCAACGGCACTTCCGATGATCGGGCAGAATGCCGTTACCATGCTGGTGTCCATGGTGGACAATTTGATGGTGGGACAGCTTTCCGATGCCGGAATCGCCGGTGTTGCCATTATTAACAATAATCTGATCTTTATTTTTAACCTGTGCCTGTTTGGTGCGGCTGCCGGTGCAGGCATTTTTACCACCCAGTTTTACGGCTCCGGAGATTATGCCGGAGTACGCCACACCTTTCGTTTCAAGTTATATCTATCCGGGCTCCTGACAGTCCTGGGCATCGGTGTTTTTCTGCTGTGGGGTGACAAGCTCATCGGGCTGTACCTCCAGGCCGACGGCGATCCGGAGTTGGCAAGCCAAACCCTGCATTACGCCGGCAGGTATCTGAAAATTATGCTGTGGGGGCTGGTTCCCTTTGCAGTGACCAATGCCTATGCAGGGACACTGAAGGTCTGCGGCAGCCCCACAATTGCCTTGGTGGCCAGTGTTGGCGCTACGGTAACGAACCTTGTGGGCAACTGGATTTTGATTTTCGGCAACCTGGGCGCCCCTGCCATGGGTGTGGAAGGCGCCGCCGTCGCAACGGTGTTGTCCCGATATGTGGAGCTTGGCATTTTGGTGATCTGGACCCACTGCAACACCAAAAAACTGCCCTATGTCAAGGGTCTGTACCGATCCCTCCGGATTCCTCTTTCCCTGCTGAAGGCCATCCTGCGCAAGGGGATGATTCTGCTGGTCAACGAGGCTATGTGGGCTTTCGGTATGGCGTTTTTGAACCAATGCTACAGCGTGTGGGGACAGGATGTGAATGCGGCGTTGAGCGTTTCGTCCATTATGTTCAATATGGCATCCGTCGTTTTTAAGGGCCTGGGTGTCACGGTGGGAATCATTACAGGGCAAATGCTGGGCGCGGATGTCTCCAAGGAGGAGCTGCGCAGCGCCAATGTCAGGATGACACTGATGAGCATTGGCTCCGGTATTCTCTTTGGCGGATTGATGGCAGCCCTCAGCGGCTGGTTCCCGGGGCTGTATGAGATTAAGGATTCCGCCCGATATATTGCATCGGGGCTGATTTTGATAGCGGCTTGCGATGTGTTGCTGCAGTCGTATATTTTCCCGGTGTATTTTACCCTCCGGGCAGGGGGCAGAACCTTGACCACCTTCCTGTTTGACTGCGGTTCTATCTGGCTGATCAGCTTGCCACTGGCGTTTATATTGAGCCGGTACAGCAGCCTCCATGTGTTTACCATCTATGCAATTGTCACCGGTGTGGATGTAATCAAATCTGCCATCGGATTTTTCCTTATGCGCAGCGGTACATGGATGCAAAAGCTGACAACAAAATAAAGAAACGGGCGTGTTCTTTTTGAACACGCCCGTGTTTTATTGTACGGTCGATGGTTCTTTGATGGCCCAGGTAAGACCCTTGGGGTAGAAGAAGCGCAGCTTTTCTTTGGCAATGGAAATCTGGGCTGTCTGGGCTGTCAGAAGTTCCCCATCCAGATTGATGGGGGAAGGCTTGTCGCAGTGGATGGTGATTTTGTTGGTACGGAAGTGGCGGATCAGCTCCGGCAGCTGCCGGAATTTTCCGTCCTTATACTTACCAATCACCTGTGCTACCTTCAGTCGGGACACCTTTTTAACCAACAGAATGTCCATGAGCCCGTCGACAGGGTCGGCATCCGGCACCGGGTTAAAGCCGCCGCCGTAGTATCGCCCGTTGCAGGCACAGACCAGGGTGTAGGCCCCGTCCAGCACCTGTCCGTCCAGCTCCACCACATAATGCTCCCCTACGCCCCGGAGCACGTTGATCACCGTGGAAACGGCATAGGCCCGGAAGCCGCTGAGCAGAGGGATACGTTTGTAGTGGGATACATCGGTACCGATTCGGGCATCCAGTCCCAAAGAGCAAATATTCAGACAGTGCCGGCCGTTACAGACGATGAGATCAAACAGCGTTTCCTCACAATCCAAAAGCCTTTCCAGGTCGAAAAAGGCCTCCGGCTCACTAAACAGTTTTGTAAAATCGTTGCCGCTGCCGCCGGAGAAGACCGTCACCGATGCATTGGGGAAGCCGGCAGCGCCGGCGACCACCTCGTTAAGGGTGCCGTCACCGCCGCAGGCATACAGACGAACCGGCTGGCCGGTTTGGACGGCTTCCCGGGCGATTCGGGTGCAGTCACCGGGACAGGCAGACACTTCAATGCGATAGTCCAGCGCCTTTCCACCGCAAAGGGCGTTAATGGTTTGGGTATAGTCCTTAGTCCGGTCCCGGCTTCCTGCAGCCGGGTTGATAATAAAAACATGTGTCATAGTTTGTTATTTCTTTCTTCTGGCGTTATCGGTAAACATATAGTAGTCGCACTTGATCTTGCCGTTGTAGAATTTGCGCTTTTTGTCGGCCCTTCTGCCGAACCAATGCTCAAACTCCGGCTCTGAGGTAATGACAAACTGCTTCCATTCGTTGGCGAACTTCAGATGCCGCCCAAGGGCGCTGTAGAGCCGCTGGGCGCTGTGCTGCTCCATCATTCGTTCGCCGTAGGGCGGATTGCAGATCAAAATGCCGCTTTGGGCAGGAAGGTTCATTTTGGTGGCATCTCCGTCCTGAAAGGTGACGCAGTCGGAAACACCGGCCTTTTTTGCGTTGGCAAAGCTCAACGATACGCATTGGGGGTCACTGTCGGAACCGAGAATGCGGTAGCTGCCGTGAAATTCCTTGTCCCGGGCCTCGTCTTTGGCATTGCCCCAAACCTCCTTGGAAATCCAGGGATATTCCTCGGCGGCAAAGTGCCGGGAAAGGCCCGGGGCTCTGTTTTTGGCGATCAGGGCCGCCTCAATGGGAATGGTGCCGGAGCCGCAGAAGGGGTCCCACAGAAATTCTCTGCCCCGGTAACGGGTCAGCTGAATCATGCCGGCGGCCAGTGTTTCGTGGAGCGGGGCGTCGTTGCCGATGGCCCGGTAGCCCCGCTTATGCAGACCTTGACCGGAGGTGTCCAGGGATAAGGTGACTTGATTGTTAAGGATGGTAAAATGCAGCTGGTATTTGATACCGGTCTCTGGCAGCCAGCTAATGCCGTACTTTTCACCCAGACGGCGGGATGCGGCTTTTTTAATGATGGCCTGACAGTCCGATACGCTCATGAGCTGACTGTTTAGGCAGTGGCCCTTCACAGGGAACTGATCTTCTTTTCCGATGAAGTCCTCCAGATTGGTGTGCAGCACACCCTGAAACAGCTCCTCAAAGGTGGTGGCTTCAAACTGTGATAGCACCACCATGACCCGTTCTGCGGTACGCAGACCGATATTGGCCTTGGCTAAGGCGGCAGCATCACCGGTGAAGAAGACCCGTCTGTCCTCCACACGGACGTTTTCCATATCCATTCTTCTGAGCTCATCACCGGCAAGGCCCTCAAGACCAAACAGGCAGGGTGCAACATATTGTAAGTTCATATAGGTTCCTCCGCAAGCCGGGAATTATGGAATGATTTTATTTTTCTTCAGGTAGCGCTCTTCCTCGGAAAAAACGCAGCCGCAGTATTTCTGCATATAAAAGCCCAGCTCCCGGGCTTTTTCCTGGCCAGCCTTAAAATAGGGACGAAAATCCCGGTACAGAAATTCCACACCGTACTGCTGCGCAGCCCGCTGGGCGGTTTCCTGCATCAGCTCGTGGTTCTGGTAGGGGCTGATAAACAAAGAGGAAGTAAAGCTGTCAAAGCCCCCTTCTTTTGCCTGCCGGGCTGTTTCAAACAGGCGCATTTCATAGCACTTGCCGCAGCGGTTTTCGATATCCTCTGCCACAGTGCGCACAAAGGGGCGCAAAGCATAATCGTTTTGTTCGATCAGCGGCAGGTCGATGGTGGGGGCGTAGTCCCGGAGGCAGTTGCGTCGGGCTCTGTATTCTGTAAAGGGGTGGATGTTGGGGTTATACCAGAAGCCGGTGACTTCAAATTTGTCACCGCGGAGCACCTCAATGCACTGGTTGGCGCAGGGGGCGCAGCAAATATGCAGCAGGGTTTTCATGGCGATCTCCTGAAATAGCACAAGATTTTTGCTATTATACCATTAAATATTCCCCAATGCAAGTTTTCCCCAAACAGATTTCCCTTTCGTTTGCATCAGGGTTGTGGTATCCTTTTGAGGCGGAAGAAATGGCCATGACACTTGACGCAGCGGTATCCTTTCCAGTATGATATAGGAAAGGATGTGAAGGCTATGGATGATCTTTATTATATGGATAAGGCGTTGGCCCTTGCCCGGGAAGCAGCCGCTGAGGGAGAGGTGCCTGTGGGCTGTGTGATCGTCTGCAACGGACAGATCGTTGGCAGAGGCCGAAACCGCCGGGAAACAGGCAAAAGCGCATTGGCCCACGGGGAGATCGAGGCCATAGATGAGGCCTGCAGGACCTTGGGCGGCTGGCGGCTGTGGGAGTGTACCCTGTATGTAACGCTGGAGCCCTGTCCCATGTGTGCCGGGGCCATTGTAAACGCCCGGATTCCCCGGGTGGTCTACGGTGCGTCAGACGGAAAGTGCGGCGCCTGCGGTTCTGTGTGCGACCTGTTTTCCATGGCATTCAATCACCACCCAACAGTGGAAAAGGGCGTACGGGAGGAAGAATGTGCGGCACTGCTGTCGGAATTTTTTCAAAATCTGCGCATGGAATTACGGACGCGGCCAAAGTGGCGGAAGAAACCGGAATAGAAAAACAGAAAAGCGGTGCTTCGGCACCGCTTTTTTTGCGCAAATTCATATTTATCGTGCTGCTGCACGATAAATAATTCATAATTCATAATGCATAATGCAAAATGAATGTGTGGCCTTCGGCCACTTATTGAAATCATTTCCGGAGGAAATACGACAATTATGCATTATGCATTCTGCATTATGCATTTACGCACCGCGCGATAAGTTGGGATTTAACTGATTACATCACGGGAGGAGATCTTATGGACTGGCAGGGAAAAAGTTTAAAGATCGGGGCGGTAGCCATTGGCTGTGCGGTGGCGCTGCGGCTTTTTCTCGGTGGTGTACCGGGCAAGCTGCTGCAGACCATAACCTCCCCGGAGGCCGTTGCGGTGCTGCTGTTTCTGGAAACAGGACGGGTGGTCCGGGATGTAGCTGCACAGACATTGCCGGAGGAGACCACATTACCCCAGCAGACCCAGCCCCCACAGACCTTGCCGGAGGAAACCACCTCACCGCCTCAGGAGCAGGCAGTGGCGGTTTTCAGCAGGGATGATGCGGCTTTGGTGGAGGTGAACAATGTTTGCGGCTATGAGCCCAATGTGGAAGCAGGCTTGACCCAAACCCTTTCCTGGGATCTGACGACCCAAGGACCTACGGTGCTGATCGTTCACTCCCATGCTACGGAAAGCTACGAGAATACGGAAAACTATGCGGCATCTTCTTATTACCGGACTAAGGATCCGGCGTATAATGTGATATCTGTCGGAGATCGGCTGGTACAGGTGCTGGAGGCTGGCGGCATTCATGCTGTCCATGACCGGCAGCTCCATGACAGCCCTTCCTACAGCGATTCTTATAACAATTCCCGGCAGAGCGTGCGGCAGTATTTGGACCAGTATCCCACCATAAAGCTGGTGCTGGACATCCACCGGGATGCGGTGACGGATTCCGACGGGGATCAGATGCGCTTTGCGGTGGAACATGGCGGCAGCCAGGCAGCACAGCTTATGCTGGTGGTGGGCACCGATGCCAGCGGACTGCAGCATTCCCAGTGGCCGCAGAACATGTCCCTGGCGGTGAAGCTCCATGCCCAGCTGGAAAAGCGGGTGCCGGGAATTTGCCGGCCCATCAGTTTTCGTTCACAACGGTTTAATCAGGACCTTTCGCCGGGGGCGCTGATCGTAGAGGTGGGGGCTGCAGGCAACACCCGCAGTGAGGCGCTGGCGGCGGCAGAAATATTGGGACAGGCAATTCTGGATCTGGCCCACGGCACAGCCGGATAGAAAAGGGTTTGCTTTACGGGCAAGGATATGTTACTATAAGAGCTGGCAAATTTTACCATAGAGAAACAGGTTTTTTAGCCGTTAATGTTCCCTGAAAAGGAGAAATACCATGAAAAAGATCATTTGCTTGCTTTTGGCAGTTACGATCCTTCTGGCCCTGTGTGCCTGCGGTGCCGAGAAGGGGGATCTGCAGGTAGGCTTTGCCCGGGTAGATGTCACGCCGGAGGACCCGGTTCCGGTTTCCGCCGGTGACAGCGTAACCACCGTTGCCTCCAGCTGTGGAGACGCCATAACGGTGAGCTGTGTGGCTCTGGGCGTTGGTGAGGATATTTTCCTCGTGTATACCATGGACTACCTAACAGTTTGTGATGATTATACAGAGCCTGCTGAAAAGCAGATCACTGAGGTTACCGGCATTCCGGCAGACCGGATTTTGATGAATGCCACCCATACCCACTCCGGGCCGGCCATTGATTCCGACGATGACACCATGGACCCCTACCGGGAAACCTTCAACGCGGCAGCGCTAAAGGCTGCCCAGGATGCCATTGCGGACATGTCCCCGGCCCAGGTTTACGGCGGTGCCGTGGAAACAGAGGGTTTGATTTTTGTCCGGCATTATCAGATGGACAACGGCAGCTTTGCCGGCACCAACTACGGCAGCTTTGCCGGCACCATTCAGGATCATGCCTACCAGGGCGATACCCAGGTGCAGGTGGTGCGCTTTGTCCGGGAGGCTGAGGGTAAAAAGGATGTTGTGCTGATCAGCAACCCTGCCCACACAACGGCAGTCAGCACCATCGAGCCGGAACTGCTTTCCGGGGACATTGCCGCCTCCACCCGTGACTACGTGGAGCAGGAGGCCGATGTCCATGTCGCCTACTTTATCGGTGCTGCCGGTGACCAGGAACCCTTCAGCCAAATCCCTGCCGAGGAAAGCGCGGCAGATTACATAGCCTACGGCCAGCGCATGGGCAAATATGTGGTGGATCTGCTGCCTCAGCTCACGGCCTATGCCGGCGGCGCACCGGAGCTTGACACCCGGCGCTTTACCGGCAATACTGCCAAGGATGGGCTGGAGCGGCTGGAGGATGCCAAAAAGGTGCAGGTGATTGCCGGACAGCACGGAATCGGCGCAGTGGAAACCAAGGCGGCAGTGGCCCAGTATGGCTTCGGCAGCATTTACCAGGCCACAGAAATTTTGGCCCGTTCCACCCGGGAGGACACCCAGACCATGACCCTCAACGTTATGTCCCTGGGTGATATAGCCTTCGTCTTTGCGCCCTACGAGATGTTCAGCGAAAGCGGCAAATACATCAAGGAAAACAGCCCCTATGCCATGACCTTTGTGGTTTCCTGCAGCGAGGATCACCAGGGCTACCTGCCTACGGAAACGGGATTCCGGGTGGGAGGCTATGAGACCCACGTAACCATTTATGCGCCCGGTACGGCGGAGGCTGTGGCAGAAACCTATGTGAAAATGCTTAAGGATTTGAAGGACTGACAAACCAAACAGAAGAAAAAGCTGCCCAAAGGGCGGTGCGCCACAGGAATAAACGCCTTTTATAGACGATTTCTCCCTGTGGCGCACCGCCCCCGGCGGCTTTTTCTTGCATTTTATAGGGGGATATGGTAAACTGTTTTCATCGGCTTGGTGAAAACTGCCGGATTTTGTCGGGCGAGGGAAAGGAGTGTGCCGGAATGCGAAACATCAGAATATGCATACTGGCTTTGCTGCTGACGGTATGGACTTGCGTCAGCGTCAGTGCAGCCAACAGTGCCACTTCTGCCCAGTGCAATGCCGCGGTGGCTACCGACGGCGGCTGCCAGGTGAACCTTGTGCTGACGGTGCATTTGGACACACCGGGGGATAAGCTGTACTTCCCTGTACCTGCTAAGGCCACCGGAGTGCGGCTCAACGGTTCCCGGGTCAGTGCGGCCAAATCCGGTCAGATCCGCAAGGTCAATCTTTCCCGGGTGACAGGCAATGCCACCGGTGATTTCTCCTTCAACATTCAGTACAGTCTTCGGGATGTGATCCACCCCACCGAAGGCAGAACCCAGCAGCTGGAGCTGCCATTGCTAAGCGGCTTCCCCTATACCATTGAAGCCATGTCCTTTACAGTGACGTTTCCCGGTCCGGTGGAGGCAAAGCCTGCCTTTGTCAGCGGCTATCACCAGTCCAGCATTGAAGCGGACCTGGACTGTACGGTGGACGGCATGACCGTGACCGGAACTTCTCTACGAGCCCTGAAGGATCATGAAACACTGACCATGACGGTGCCTGTGTCTGAGGAGCTGTTCCCTCTGTCTATTGTTCAGACCCAAAGTGTTGGCTCTATGGCCGTTGCCATGGGCATTTGCGGCGGACTGGCACTGCTTTACTGGCTACTGTTTCTGCGCTACCTGCCTCTGCGGTTTCGCAGAACCAATGAGCCGCCGGAGGGCTTTGATGCCGGGGCGCTGGGCTGTATCACCGGTATGCAGGGGTTGGACCTGAGCATGACGGTCCTTACATGGGCACAGCTGGGCTACATTACCCTCCGCCGCGAAAGAGGCGGCCGGGTTCTTTTGCAAAAGCGCATGGAAATGGGCAATGAGCGGTGCGAGCAGGAACAGCGCTGGTTTAAAAAGCTCTTCGGCACCAAGCAGACCGTGGATACCGGTTCTTACAGCTACGCCATGCTGACCCGGTCTCTGGCAGCCCAGCCGGTCCGCATTCAGGAGCTTGTGCGCCGCCGCAGCGGAAATGCTATGGTATTCCGGCTGCTGGCAAGCGGAATAGGCTTGTTTGGCGGTGCCGGAATTGGCCTGGTTATGAGCAGCGGTGCCTTTTTGCAGGTTTTGCTGGTGGTTGTGTGGGGCGTACTGGGCGCGGTCAGCGGTTGGTTTATCCAGCCCTGGGCATCCGGTGTGCTGCTGCGCAGAAAGGATTCTTTGGTAGTGGGGCTGGTCCTTAGCGCCCTGTGGCTGCTGTTGGCTCTGAGTGTAGGGGAATTTACCTTTGGCCTTTGGATGGTGGGAGGTCTTTTGACAGCCGGTCTGCTGTTGCGTATCGGCGGCCTGCGTACCTCCCTGGGCAAGCAAACAATCGGGGAAATTGCCGGTCTGCGGTGGTATCTGTTCAGCGCCGACACGGCCCAGCTGCGGCAGCGCTGCGAAACAGATCCGGACTACTTTTTCCGCATGGCACCGTATGCGATGGCCCTGGGGGAGGATCGGGTTTTTGCCAAGCGGTTTAAGGGCATCCGGATTGGTGCCTGCCCCTATATCACCGGCACACCGGCGGGCCCAATGACAGCCTTGCAATGGTGCAGACTGCTGCGGCAGACGGTGGCGGCTATGGAGGACAGAGCCCGGAAGCTGCCGCTGGAAAGGCTGATGGGGATGATCCACAGTATGATCAAGCGATAAAAATATGATAAAAGGGGTCAGGCGAGAAGCCTGACCCCTTTTGATGTGTTTTGGTTTAGTACATACCGCCAGCCTGGGCTGCAGCAGCCATGGCAGCAGCATCTGCTTCGGGAGCGGGCTTATCGGCTACCAGAGATTCGGTAGTCAGCACGCAGGAAGCGATGGATGCAGCATTCTCCAAAGAGGTACGGGTCACCTTGGTGGGATCCACGATACCGGCGGAGATCATATCCACATACTGCTCGGTGTAGGCGTTGTAGCCGTAGCCGATCTTCTTGGAGGAGTGGATCTTCTCATAGACAACGCTGCCGTCTACGCCGGCGTTCTCCGCGATCTGACGGATGGGAGCCTGTAGCGCGGTGGCAATGATCTTGGCACCGGTCTTCTCGTCGCCCTGGAGCTTAGCGATCAGCTTTTCAACAGCAGCGATGGCGTTGACCTGGGCAGTACCGCCGCCGGCAACAATGCCTTCTTCAACGGCAGCCCGGGTTGCATTCAGTGCATCCTCAACCCGCAGCTTCTGCTCCTTCATGGCAACCTCGGTCTGTGCGCCGACCTTAATGACAGCTACGCCGCCGGCCAGCTTTGCCAGGCGCTCCTGGAGCTTTTCACGGTCATAGTCAGAGGTGGTGGTAGCAATGGAAGCGCGAATCTGCTGCGCACGGGCCTTGATAGCCTCGCCGTTGCCTGCGCCGTCGACGATGGTGGTGTTGTCCTTGGTAACCACGACCTGACGGGCCCGACCCAGATCCTCCATAGTAGCCTCGGTCAGTTCCATATTCAGCTGGCTGGAGATCACAGTGCCGCCGGTGAGAATGGCAATATCCTGCAGCATTTCCTTGCGGCGGTCGCCAAAGCCGGGAGCCTTGACACAGACGCAGTTGAAGTTACCCCGCAGACGGTTCACAAGCAATGTTGCCAGTGCGTCACCTTCCACATCCTCGGCGATAATCATCATCTTCTTGCCGGTCTTGACAACAGGCTCCAGGATGGGCAGAATCTCCTGAATGGAGGAGATCTTCTTATCGGTGATCAGGATGAGAGCGTCGTCCAGAACGGCCTCCATCTTGTCGGTATCGGTGACCATATAGGGGGAGATGTAGCCCCGGTCGAACTGCATACCTTCCACAACATCCAGACCGGTCTCAGCGGTCTTGGATTCCTCAATGGTGATGACACCCTCGGTGCCAACTTTCTCCATAGCCTCAGCGATCAGCTGGCCGATGGCAGGATCGCCGGAGGAAACGGTACCAACCCGGGCAATATCCTCAGAGCCGTTAACAGGAACGGAATGCTCCTGGATGGAAGCAACGGCAGCTTCAACGGCCTTCTCAATGCCCTTGCGCATAACCATGGGGTTAGCGCCGGAGGCCAGGTTCTTCAGACCCTCACGGGTGATGGCCTGAGCAAGCAAAGTAGCGGTGGTGGTACCGTCACCGGCAACATCGTTGGTCTTGGTAGCGACCTCGCGGATCAGCTGTGCGCCCATGTTCTCAAAGGGGTCTTCCAGCTCTACTTCCTTGGCGATGGTGACACCGTCGTTGGTGATCAGCGGAGCGCCGAACTTGCGGCCCAGCACTACATTGCGACCCTTGGGGCCGATGGTGACCTTAACGGTATCTGCCAGCTGGTCGATACCGGACTGCAGCTTTTTGCGGGCTTCTTCGCCGTAAACAATCATTTTTGCCATAATAGTAATTCCTCCTGATTAGTCAGTAACGGTAGCAAGAACATCTTCCTGCTTTACAAACTTGTACTCAACGCCGTCCAGCTTAAACTCGCTGCCGACAAACTGGCCAACAATGACCTTATCGCCTGCGGCAATGCCCTTGACCTCAGGGCCGGCGGATACGACCTCAAAAATTGCGGGCTTTTCCTTGTTGGTGGTAGCCAAAATAATGCCGGAAGCAGTGGACTCCTGGGCTTCGGTAGCCTTCAGAACCAGATTATCGGCTGTGGGTTTCAGTTTCATGGTAGTTCCTCCTAAACGAATATTTTAGACTGCAGCAGAAGGCTGCATATATCTACATAGCCGTTAGCACTCTTTTGTTCTGAGTGCTAACGGCTATATATTACCCCACTACGCAGGAAAAATCAAGCACTATTTGCACTTTTTTCATAAATTTTTTGTAAACGCACCCCAAAAACAACCACCATAGGCGCCAAATACCAGGCAGAGCACCGGATGATGCAAAAATGGTAAGTTCATCCGGGGAAAAAGGAAAGGGCAACAAATTTGTCATTTATCCTAAAAAACCTTTGGAAACACTGCGTTTTTCTCTTGATTTTTGTGCGATATTCCTTTATAATAATGCTACATTGGGGTTAGGAGGCGATGACGGTGGGCGAATTGATCGCTGTTCTGTCCGGAAAGGGCGGAACCGGTAAAACTTCTGTCTGTGCCGGGGTTGCTGCGGCCTTGGCCCAAATGGGCGAAAAGGTCCTGTGCATCGACTGTGATGTGGGCCTCCGGAACCTGGATATCGCCCTGGGAATCAGCGAGCTTGGGGCCCTTTCCTTTACGGATGTGTGCCAGGGAAGCTACAGTCTGGACCAGGCGGCACAGCATCCGGCGTTTCCCAACCTGTCCTTTTTGACAGCGCCAATGAACTGCACAGCCGATGCTGTGGATATGCCGGCCTTTGCGGCCATGCTGGAAACGGCCCGCAGTCGGTTCCACTATATTTTTCTGGATGCCCCTGCCGGTATAGAGGCAGGCTTTATCCTGGCTGCCAAGTTTGCAGACCGGATCATGCTGGTCACCGGTCCGGACCCTGCTGCGATCCGGGATGCCGGACGGGCCGGAGAGGTCCTGGAGCTGATGGGCAAGAAGAATGTCCGTCTTGTTGTCAACCGCATCAGCAAGAAAATGGCTGCGGCGCTGAAGCTGACAGTAGACGATGTGATGGATCAGGCAGGTCTGCCGTTGCTGGGCGTTGTACCGGAGGATGAAAACGTAGTTTTGGCAGCTGCTTTCCACCGGCCCTTGCTGGGGTATACGAAAAAGGGAGCTGCAGCTGCCTGCCGCAGAATCGCGAAACGGATTCAGGGACTGACTGTGAGCATCCCTGTTAAATAAAAGGAGGCGTGTGCGTCATGAATATTGCATTTTTGGCCCATGATAAAAAGAAAGAACTGATGGTCCAGTTCTGCACGGCTTACAAGAGTATTCTTGCCAAGCATTCTCTGTTCGCCACTGCCACCACCGGACGGCTTATCGCCGACCATACGGGGCTGCCTATCACGTTGCTGCTTTCTCATAAGCAGGGCGGTCATCAGCAGATCAACGCCCGGATCGCCTATAACGAGATCGACCTGGTGCTGATGTTTACCGACCCCAACACCACCGATAACTGGGACGACACCCAGATGATCGAGACCATTCGCCATTGCGACAAGCAAAATGTGCCGGTTGCTACCAATATCGCCAGCGCGGAGATCGCCATTATGGGCCTGCAGCGGGGCGATCTGGATTGGCGTGAAATGATGCACAGCAAGCCCAGATTTTAACATCCAGCCGCCCAGCCATCCGGCGGGCGGCGTTTCGTTTGGAGGAGTTTACTATGGAACGAATCAAGCCCCGTACTCTGTCCGGCTTTATGGAGCTGCTGCCGGGCAAGCAGCAGAAGCTGGAGCAGATGATGGAAATTCTGCGTAACACCTATGCCCTTTACGGCTTTGCGCCTTTGGATACCCCGGCCATCGAGGATGCCCAGATTCTTTTAGCCAAGGGTGGCGGTGAGACGGAAAAACAGATCTACCGCTTCCAAAAGGGTGACAGCGATCTGGCATTGCGCTTTGATCTGACAGTGCCCCTGGCTAAGTATGTGGCGCTGCACTACAACGATTTGGCATTCCCCTTCCGCCGCTATCAGATCAGCAAGGTCTACCGTGGTGAGCGGGCCCAGCGGGGTCGCTTCCGGGAGTTTTACCAGGCGGACATCGACATCATCGGTGACGGCAAGCTGGACATTCTCAACGAGGCAGAAATTCCGGCCATTATTTACCGGGTGTTCCGGGGCTTTGGTCTGAGCCGTTTTCAGATCCGGGTCAATAACCGTAAGATCCTCAACGGCTTTTATGCCATGCAGGAGTTGTCTGAAAAGAGCGGCGACATCATGCGCACCGTGGACAAGCTGGACAAGATCGGCGCAGAGAAAGTCCGCACCGTTCTGGTGGAGGACTGCGCACTGACGGAGGCCCAGGCTGACGAGATTTTGAAATTTATTGCCATTACCGGCACCAATGGACAAGTGCTGGCAGCCCTGGAGGGCTATGCAGGGCGCAACGAGATCTTTGACAAGGGTCTGGAGGAACTGAAGGCGGTGACTGCCAATTTGGCTGCTTTCGGTGTACCGGAGGAGAATTTTGCGGTGGATCTGACCATTGCAAGAGGATTGGACTATTACACCGGCACAGTTTATGAAACAACACTTTTGGATCACCCGGAGATCGGCTCTGTCTGTTCCGGCGGCCGTTATGATGATCTGGCCGGTTATTACACCGAAAAGCAGCTGCCCGGTGTGGGCATTTCCATCGGCCTGACCCGGCTGTTCTATGTACTGGACGAGCAGGGCCTTCTGAATCCCGATTTGCCCAGCGCACCGGCAGATGCCCTGGTGCTGCCCATGACAGAAGATCCTGCCCCGGCGGTTGCCCTGGCAGAGACGCTGCGCTGTGCCGGTGTTCGGGTACAGCTCTACGGCGAGCAGAAGAAGTTTAAGCAGAAGATGAGCTATGCTGATAAGCTGGGGGTACCCTTTGCGGTGCTGCTGGGCGAGGATGAGATCGCTGAGGGCGTATGCTCTGTCAAGGACATGCGCACCGGTGAGCAGGTGAAGCTGTCACCTGAGCAGGCAGCGGCCCATATCCAGGCAGGTCTAGCCAATGCAGGCCCCATTATTTTGGAAAAGTAATATAATTTATCGAGACGGTCCTTCTTCGTTGTCATTGCGAGGCTGCATAGCAGCCGTGGCAATCCCTCGAAAACTTCGGAAGCTATATGAGATTCCCACGGGCCTTCGGCCCTCGGAATGACAATTGGTGCTGTTATTGGTACGATAAACTAAGATCTATTGGGTGAATTATGGAAGAAAAGTTTTTGGAAGCCCTGGCAAATGCCCGGGCCCAGGCAGAGAAGCTGGGTGTGAGAATCCGGCCCATAGGAGATATGGCAGGGGCCCATCGGTGCCTTTCCGGGCATCGGGAGAGTGACGGCTTTTGGCAGCTTTCCGGAAAAAATCGCCTGGACTTGACGTTGGAGGCCCTGGCGGTGAAAAAGCAGTATACCGGGCTGTTTTCCGATGAGGAAGCCAACAATGCCTTAAACCGCCTGATGGATGCAGGGTATTCCTTTTCATAATATGGTTTTTAACGGTAGCACAGTTGCTGTCCGGGTGCTTTTGGGGCGCCCGGGCAGTTTTCTTATTAAATTCACAAAAAATTCTGTTATTTTCCTTTCGGGTGTGCTATAATGGTTAAAATTATACCCTGTACGGAGGAGATTGTTTAGCATGGGACTGATATCGAAGCTCTTTGGCACCCGGTCTGGGCGTGAAATTAAAAAGATTCAGCCAATGGTGGATAAGATTTTATCATTGGAGGAGGAATATAAAAACCTTTCCGAGGAAGCCCTGCGGGGAAAAACGGCGGAATTTAAAGGCCGCCTTGCACAGGGTGAGACTTTGGACGATTTGCTGCCCGAGGCCTTTGCAGCCATTCGGGAGGCGGCGGACCGGGTGTTGGGCATGCGCCCCTACCCTGTGCAGCTCATCGGCGGTATCGTCCTGCACCAGGGCCGAATCGCAGAAATGAAAACCGGTGAAGGTAAGACACTGGTAGCAATTTTGCCCTGCTATCTCAATGCGCTGACCGGTGAGGGCGTCCATGTGGTCACTGTCAACGATTATCTTGCCAAGCGTGACTCCGAGTGGATGGGCAAGGTCCACCGCTACATGGGCTTGAGCGTAGGTCTTATTATCCCGGGCATGAACGGTGCTGAGCGCCGGAAGGCCTATGCTGCGGATATTACCTACTGCACCAACAATGAGCTGGGCTTTGACTACCTCCGGGACAACATGGCCATTTACAAGACCGAGCTTGTTCAGCGGGGTCATGCCTTTGCCATTGTGGACGAGGTGGACTCCATTTTGATCGACGAAGCCCGTACGCCCCTGATCATCTCCGGTAAGGGTGAGGACTCCTCCAAGCTGTATGAGATGGCGGACTACTTCGTATCCACCCTGAAAAAACAGGTCTTTGCCAAAACCGAGGATAAGGAAGTCCAGGACCATTATGACTGCGATTATTTCGTAGACGAAAAGGCCCGGACGGTATCTTTGACCGCCGCCGGCATCGAAAAGGCAGAAAAGCATTTCCATGTGGAAAATCTGGCAGACCCGGAAAACGCCACCCTTTCCCACCATTTGAACCAGGCCATGAAGGCCCGGGGTCTGATGAAGCGGGATACGGACTACATGATCGAAAACGGCCAGGTCATCATCATCGACGAATTTACAGGCCGACCTATGTACGGCAGACGCTATAATGAAGGCCTGCACCAGGCGATCGAGGCCAAGGAGCGGGTCACTGTGGCCAGCGAAAGCAAGACCCTGGCCACCATCACCTTCCAAAACTTCTTCCGCCTGTACAACAAGCTGTCCGGCATGACCGGTACAGCTATGACCGAGGCTGACGAATTTGCTGCCATCTATGCGCTGGACGTGGTGGAGATTCCCACCAACCGTCCTGTTGCCCGGCAGGATCGGCCTGATGCAGTCTATAAGACCGAGGCAGGCAAATTCCGTGCCATTGTGGGGCAGGTCAAGGAATGCCATGCAAAGGGCCAGCCGGTGGTGGTGGGTACGGTTTCTGTGGAGCGCAGTGAACTGATCAGCAAGCTTTTGAAAAAGGAAAAGATTCCCCACAATGTCCTTAATGCCAAATTCCATGAGCAGGAGGCACAGATCGTTGCCCAGGCAGGCAAATACGGTGCCGTTACCATCGCCACCAACATGGCAGGCCGTGGTACGGATATTGTGCTGGGCGGCAACGCAGAGCACATGGCTATGACCGAGCTGCGCAAGTCCGAGCTTCCGGAGGAGCTGCTGGCAGAGGCCAACGCCTACTCCGAGACCGACGATCCTCAGATCCTGGAGCTGCGCGCCCGGTATAAGGAGCTGCTTGCCAAGTATAAGGCAGAAATTGCAGACGAGGCCGAAGCGGTCCGGGAGGCTGGCGGGCTGTTCATTATCGGCACAGAACGCCACGAATCCCGACGCATCGACAATCAGCTTCGTGGCCGTTCCGGCCGTCAGGGAGATCCCGGCGAGAGCCGGTTCTACCTGAGTATGGAGGACGATCTGATGCGTCTGTTCTCCAGTGAGCGGATCATGGGCATGATGAATACCCTGGGCCTGGACGAGGACACCCCTATTGATGCCAAGATTCTGTCCAACGCAGTGGAAAATGCCCAGAAAACCGTGGAAAGCCGGAACTTCCGGGCCAGAAAGAATGTCTTGGAATTCGATAACGTTATGAACACCCAGCGTGAGGTGATCTATGCCCAGCGGCAGAAGGTGCTGGACGGAGAAGACCTGCGGGACAACATGGTCAGTATGCTCCGGGAGGTGGTGGACAGCACGGTGTCCGATGTGCTGAGCCAATCCGGCGGCGTAGCCGATGAGGATACCTTCCGGCAGCTTTTGGCAAAGTTCCAGGGTGTCTATTTCCCCAGAGGCGCTTTGGCAGAGGGTCAGGGCGATTCTGCTCAGGTCCTGTCCGACAAGATCTACGACCTGGCCTTGCAGAGCTATGAGGCCAAGGAAGCAGCCTATACACCGGAGCTCATGCGGGAACTGGAGCGTGTGGTCATGCTCCGGGTGGTGGACGAGTACTGGATGGACAACATCGACGCCATGGACGATCTGAAACAGGGCATCGGCCTCCGGGCTTACGGTCAGCATGACCCGGTCATCGCCTATAAAGAGGAAGGCTATGAGATGTTCCAGGCCATGATCACGGCTATCCGTGAGGAAACGGTTCGCCGTATGTTCCTGGCGCAGCTGCGCACCAATCAGGAGATCAAGCGGGAAAAGGTGGCAAAGGAGACCAGTGCCACCGGTACGGCTGACGGCAGCTTGAAAAAGCAGCCTGTCCGCAAGGGTACAGAAAAAGTAGGACCCAACGATCCCTGCCCCTGTAACAGCGGCAAAAAGTATAAAAAATGCTGTATGCAGAAGGACAAAGCGGAGAACATGTAAGTTCCAATTTAGTGATCTGACGATCACTAAATAATTAAGAATTAAAAGTTAAAAATTAAGAATTGAGGTGTCGCCTTTGGCGACTATGTAAATCAGTTTCCGAAGGAAAATACCACAATTTTTAATTCATAATTCTTAATTGTTAATTCGCCAACGGCGCGACAAACCGACGAGGGTTTTATGATAAAAACGATTAAAAATGGTTCTCTGGAGTACCTGGTTGCGGATAATATTGCTGTACCCCACTGCTTCACCACCCGGCTGGGTGGTGTGAGCAAGGATCACCTTGCCTCCATGAATATTGGAACACGCCGGGGTGATACAAGGGAAAATGTGTTGGAAAATTACCGCATTTTGGGCAATGCCCTGGGCTTTTCTCCGGAGCAGCTGGTCCATACCAAGCAGACCCACACGGATAAGGTTTTCCGGGTGGGAAAGGAGGCGCAGGGCGCAGGCCTGTTTGCGCCGGAAATGCCTCCGTGTGACGGCCTGATCACCAACGAGCCCGGCGTGGGACTGGTGGTGTTTTCAGCGGACTGCACGCCGATTTTGCTCTATGACCCGGTGACCGGGGCTGTGGGCGCTGTCCATGCCGGCTGGCGGGGCACAGCGGCAGCCATCGGTGCAAAGGCGGTGGAGGCCATGGTCCGGGAGTTTGGGGCCAAGGCGGAAAATATCCGGGCAGCCATCGGACCCAATATCGGCCCGTGCTGCTTTGAAACAGATGCAGATGTGCCGGAGGCTATGCTGGCCCGTTACGGCATCGCTGCTGAGCCTTTTATCCGCAATGCTGGCGAGAAATATTATGTAAACCTAAAAGAGATCAACGCCCTGTCGCTGAAGCAGGTGGGAGTCAGATCCATCGAAATATCCGGGCTGTGCACAGCCTGCGAACCGGACCGGTTTTGGTCACACCGCAGGGTGGGATCGACCCGGGGCAGCCAGGGCGCGATCATTGTTTGTAAGGAGGGAAGCCTGTGAAACGCATATTTGCCATGTGCCTGTGTTTGTGTCTTTGCGCAGGCTTGCTGGGGGGCTGCGGAAACAAAAGTGATGCCTATGTTCCCACTGGTGACGGACTGACATGGGACGAGGATTACACCGGCCCTATCTATACAGCACCCCAGACCGGGCAGGATCAGAAGCTGACGCTGACTTGGTATCCGGACCGGTCCATGAATCCTTACAGCACCACGGACTTTACCAACCAGGCGTTGTTTTCCCTTTTGTATCAGGGCCTTTTCTGTGTAAACCGGAGTTATGATGTAGAGCCGATGCTCTGCAAGAACTATAAAGTTTCCGAGGACATGAAGACCTACACCTTCTATCCGGAAAGCGCCACCTTCTCCGACGGAACAGTGTTGACTGCCGCTGATGTGGCAGCCAGCATCCAGGCTGCCAAGGACAGCGTGGTGTACGGCGGCAGACTAACCAATGTGCAGAGCATCACGGCAGACCAGGACGGCGGTGTTACGGTGACATTGAGTACCGCATATGAGAACTTACCGCTGCTGTTGGATTTTCCCATTCTGAGAAGCGATCAGGTGGCAGAGGCCTTGCCGCTGGGAACCGGTCCTTACCGCATGGAAGGTACCGGCGCAACAGCGGTTCTGCGGAAGCGCACCGATTGGTGGTGCAAGGCCACCATGGCGGTGACGGCGCCGATCATCACGTTGTTGCCGGCGGAATCCGCCACCCAGATCCGGGATGCCTTTGAGTTTGATGATTTGGATCTTGTATATGCGGATCCCGGCTCAGATCGCTATACCGACTATCGCTGCGACTATGAGCTGTGGGACTGTGAAAACGGCATTTTCCTGTACCTGGCATGTAATATGTACAGTTCGGTGTTCTCTGTTCCGGAGGTCCGCAGAGCCCTGACCGGTGCCATTGACAGGGATGCCATTGCCGAGGATAATTACCGGGGCTTCGCCCGCAGTGCTACGCTGCCGGCTTCTCCCCTTTCTCCTTATTATAATAAAACCCTTGCTTCCCGTTACGGCTATGATGGCGGTGCGGCGCTGACCCAGGCCTATGCCGACGCGCAACTGCCGGCAGACACGGTGGTGAAGCTCCTGGTCAACAGTGACGACAGCATGCGGGCCCGGATTGCCCGGGATGTGGCAACCGCCCTGCGCAGCTGCGGCATGACAGTGGAGCTGATCAGCCTGGGGGCGGAGGAGTACAGGTATTATCTGCGTATGGGCTGGTATGACCTTTATCTGGGGCAGACCCGGCTTTCTCCCAACATGGACCTGTCTGCCTTTTTCTCCAGCAGCGGGGCCCTAAGCTATGGCAGCTTGGATTCTGTGACACTGTATACACTGTGCATGGAGTCTTTGGCCAACCACGGTAACTTCTATACCCTGCATCAGAATGTGATGGACGACGGGCGGCTGTGTCCCATTTTGTTCAGCAGCTATGCAGTGTATGCCACCCGTGGCCTGCTGACGGACCTGACCCCGTCCCGGGATAATGTATTTTATTACTCGCTGGGCAGGACCTTGGAAAAGGCCCGGCTGGAAAGCAACTAATTCAGAGCATTAAAAAAGCCGCCAACCGTCAAGAAGCTTCATTTTGACGGTTGGCGGCTTTTTTCCTTTCGATAACAGCCTGGAATTTGTAGACGCAAAGAAAAAAACCATTTCTTTTGACGAAACAGGTGACAATTTGTGTTGATTGTGATATATTGGTAGAAAAGAGGGGGAAAGGGTATGAATTTTTTAGAGGAGCGGATTCTGCGGGACGGTGTTGTGAAGCCCGGCAATGTTTTGAAGGTGGACAGCTTTTTGAATCACCAGATGGACATCGAGCTTTTGGAACAGATCGGACAGGAATTTAAGCGCCGGTTTGCCGGTGAAAAGATCACCAAGGTGCTGACCATTGAGGCATCGGGTATTGCCATTGCCTATCCGGTAGCAAAGGCATTTGGTGTGCCGCTGGTGTTTGCCAAAAAGTCCAAGTCCATCAATCTGGACGGAGAAATGTATGTAGCAGAGGTGGAATCCTTCACCCATAAGAACACCAACATGGTGGTAGTCTCCAAGAAATTTCTCAGCCCCGATGACCGGGTGCTGATCATTGACGATTTTTTGGCCAACGGCTGCGCCCTGCAAGGGCTGGTATCCATTGTGGACAGCGCCGAAGCAACGGTGGTGGGCCTGGGAATTGCCATTGAAAAGGGATTCCAGGACGGCGGCTGGCGCATTCGCAACCTGGGCTATCATTTGGAGTCCATTGCCATTGTGGATGCCATGGATGCCGAAGCCGGAACGGTTACATTTCGCCAGCAATAAAGACAGGAGGCACCACCCAACGGGTGATGCCTCCTTTGGTTTTGCGGTTATTCGGCGCTGAAGTTGTCCTTGTCCACACTGCACAGGGGGCAGACAAAATCTTCGGGAACATCTTCCCACTTGGTGCCGGGGGCAATGCCGCCTTCGGGGTAGCCCTGCTCCTCGTCGTATTCCCAGCCGCAGATGTCGCATACATATTTCATAATGTTTACCTCCAATGATTTTTGTTATGGGCCTAGTATAACACAGAATTCTAAAAAGTCAGTGACTTTCTCACAAAAAAATAATTTTGACAACCGGCGATGTTTTCGGTATAGTAATTCCATAAGAAAGGGGTGAGAGCATGGGCATAGAAAATTACTTCCCCATTTGGCGAAAGCTATCGCCGGAGCATCAGCAGCGAATTACAGAGCTTGCAGATTTCCGACAGGTCAAAGCCGGCACAGTGCTCCATGACGGCGGTCCTAACTGTCTGGGCCTTGTGTTGGTGCGCAGCGGACAGCTCCGGGCCTATATGCTGTCCGAGGAAGGGCGGGAAGTTACCATCGGCAGATTTTTTGAGATGGATATTTGCCTGTTTTCTGCCGCTTGTGTGATGCCCAGCATGCAGTTTGAAGTAATGATCGAGGCAGAAAAGGATTCGGAGGTTTGGGTGATTCCTGCCTGCCTGTACCAAAATCTCATGAACGAGTCCATCGCCCTGTCCAACTATTCCCGGGATCTGATCTCCAATCATTTTTCTGAGCTGATGTGGCTTATGGAGCAGATCATGTGGAAAAGCTTTGACAAGCGCCTGGCACAGTTTTTACTGGAGGAAAGCGCTGTGGAGGGATCTAGGGAGCTGAAACTTACCCACGAGAAAATTGCCAACCACATGGGCACTGCCCGTGAGGTAGTGACCCGGATGCTGCGCTATTTCCAAAGTGAGGGAATGGTAAGGCTGACCCGGGGAACGGTGGAGCTGACAGATATGGAAGGACTGCAAAAAACAGGGGAATAAAGCATTCCACCTCCGCCCCAGACTACAATCTGTCTGGGGCGGAGGTGTTTTCTCAGCTTCTTGCCAGGCCGTCCACCTGCAGCACAACGCCGGTGATATAGCTGGCCTGGTCAGAGGCCAGGAATACAAAGGCATTGGCAATGTCCTCGGGCTGTCCCAGCCGTCCCAAGGGAATTTGCCGGATCAGAGGCTCGAGGGTCTGCTTTGGCACGGCTTTCATCATGTCCGTTTCCGTAATACCCGGTGCCACGGCGTTGACCCGGATCCCCTTGGGACCCAGCTCCCGGGCCAGGGACAGGGTAATTCCGTTAACGGCAAACTTGGAAGCAGGATAAGCAACGCCTGCAGACTGTCCGTAAAGGCTGACCATGGAGGAGGTGTTTAAAATTACACCGCCGCCCTGTTTTTCCATAATTGCCGCCGCTGCCTGAGATGCTGCCCAAACACCCTTCACATTCAGATCCATGACTTTGTCAAACAGATCCTGTGTGTAGTCGGCCAAAGGCGTGCGTTCGGAAATACCGGCGTTATTCACCAATATGTCCAAAGAGCCATACTTCTGTACCACCAGGGCAAAGGCCTCCCGGAGGGCTTCCGGATCTGTAACATCCGGGCTGATACCTGCAACCGTGGCGTTGGGATATTTTTGTTGCAGGGCTTGTGCTGCCCGAGCTGCGTTTTCCGGGGTGCTGGCGGTGATGACCACCGTGGCACCTTCTTTTACAAAGGCCTCAGCGGTGGCAAAGCCGATACCCCGGCTACCGCCGGTAATGATTGCTACTTTTTCCTTAAATTTCATAGGAACGACCTCCTTTTTGTAGGTTTTGCTTCATTATAAATATTATTTTTTTGATTGTCCGTGATAAAGTCACTTTACGTCACTATAAAAAATGTGTATAATAGGAACAACATAAATAAGGAGAGAGCTTTATGAATATTACCAAGGATATTCGTTACATAGGTGTCAACGACCATCAGGTGGACCTCTTTGAGGGTCAGTATGTGGTACCCAACGGCATGGCCTACAATTCCTACGTGATTTTGGATGAGAAGGTAGCCGTTATGGACACGGTGGATCAGAACTTCACCCAGCAGTGGCTTACCAACCTGTCGGAAGCCCTGGATGGCCGAAAGCCCGACTATTTGATCGTTCAGCACATGGAGCCGGACCATTCTGCCAACATTGCCACATTCCTGGCTGCCTACCCGGAGGCCATCGTGGTGTCCTCAGCCAAGGCCTTTGCGATGATGAAGAACTTTTTCGGCGATGATTATGCAGACCGCCGGATCGTGGTGGGCGAGGGGGATACCCTGTCTTTGGGTAAGCACACCCTGACCTTTGTGACGGCACCCATGGTCCATTGGCCTGAGGTTATCGTGACATACGATTCCTATGATAAGGTCCTGTTCTCTGCCGACGGCTTTGGAAAGTTTGGCGCGCTGGATGTCCAGGAGGACTGGGCTTGCGAGGCAAGGCGCTATTACATCGGTATTGTGGGCAAGTACGGTGCACCGGTGCAATCACTGCTGAAAAAGGCTGCTGCCCTGGATATTGCCGTAATTTGCCCCCTCCACGGACCGGTGCTGACAGAGAACCTGGGCTACTATCTCAATTTGTATGATATCTGGTCGTCCTATCAGGTGGAGAGCCAAGGCGTAGTCATTGCCTACACCTCTGTTTACGGCCATACCAAAGCAGCGGTGGAGCTGTTGGCGAAAGAGTTGGAAGAAAAGGGCTGCCCCAAGGTGGTGGTCAACGACCTGGCTCGCTGTGACATGGCAGAGGCGGTGGAAGACGCCTTCCGCTACGGCAAGCTTGTTTTGGCAACCACTACTTATAATGGAGATATTTTCCCCTTTATGCGTGAGTTTATCCACCACCTGACAGAGCGGAGCTACCAGAACCGCACTGTGGCCATGATCGAAAACGGCTCCTGGATGCCTACGGCAGTTAAGGTCATGACAAAGATGCTGGAGGGCGCAAAAAATCTGACCTTTACTGAGAATAATGTAAAGATCCTGTCTGCCATGACGGAAGAAAACAAGGCACAGATCCGGGCCCTGGCAGAGGAGCTGTGTAAATAAGCAACCGAACCAATCAAAAAGACCGGCTAAGCCGGTCTTTTTTGTATATGAAAAGGAATGATATGGAAAAAGTTGTGCTACTTTACCAAACTAAAGCGGCAAAGAGGTGGCGGGGTTGTGAATATCTCCAAAAGTGCAAAAAGGGGCTTTACAACTTTAGTTTGATGAAGTATAATGCGTTCATCAACAAAAACCTCCGGTCAACCGGAACAAGGAAAGGAAATGAAAATTATGAAAAAACTGATTGCTTTAATGCTGGTCCTTGCAATGGCCGTTGCCATGGTCGCCTGCGGCGCCAGCCAGACGGACGCCCCTGAAACCACCAATGATACCGCAGCTTCCACCGATGCTGCCAAGGGCATCATCACCGTGGGCTACACCATTTACGAGCCCATGAACTACAAAGATGAGCAGGGCAAGCTCATCGGCTTTGACACCGAGCTGGCTGAGGCTGTGTTCCAGGCCTTGGGCTACGAGGTCTTCTTCCAGGAGATCGAGTGGAGCGCCAAGTACACAGACCTGAACTCCGGTACCATCGACTGCGTGTGGAACGGTTTCACCGCCAACACCGCTGACGACGACGGCGTTGCCCGTGCCGACAAGGTAGACTTCTCCTACAACTACATGGAAAACCGACAGGTCATCGTTGCCAAGAAGGACTCCGGCATTGCTGCTGCTGCCGATCTGGCCGGTAAGCTGGCTTCCGTGGAGAGCGGCTCCGCCGGTGAGGCTTATGCAGCCGAACTGGAGGGCGTCACCGTTAAGGGCTGCCTGAAGCAGACAGATTGCCTGATGGAGATCAACAGTGGCGCTGCTGACTTTGCAGTTCTGGACGCACAGCTGGCCAAGGCTTATGCCGGTCAGGGCGACTATGCCGACATTGAGATCATCGATGCACTGTCCAGCGACGTTGAGTATTACGCAATCGGCTTCAAGAAGGGAAGCGACTTGACTGCACAGGTCAACGCCCAGCTGGAAGCACTGGCCGCTGACGGCACCATTGCAGCACTGGCTGAGAAGTACGATGTAGCCAACACCGCCATCACTGATTTTTCCGATCAGAAGTAAAAAAGTAATCAAATCCGCAAAGGGGCTACCGAAAACGATAGCCCCTTTGCCGTGATGTTTGGAGATAAATATGTCATTTTTGGAAGTAACAACCTTTTTGCTGGATGGCTTCTGGATCTCACTGCTGATCTTTGCTGTGACCCTGATCTGCGGTGTACCCCTGGGCCTGCCCATCGCCTTTTGCTCCATGAGCCGTTTCAAGGTTGTAAAGAGTATATCAAAGGTGATCGTTTGGGTGGTCAGAGGCGTGCCGCTGATGCTGCAGATATTTATTATCTATTATGTTCCTGGCCTTCTGTTTGACACGCCGGTATTTGCGCTGATCGACAAGCATGTGATGCTGAACTACCATATTCAGGATGTGGGCCGTATTACGGCCGTGCTGATCGCATTCTCCTTGAACTATGCCTGCTATTTTTCGGAAATCTACCGCGGCGGTATCGAAAGCATTTCCCGAGGCCAGTATGAGGCCGGCTATGTGCTGGGCCTGACCAAGCCCCAGATTTTCCGGCACATCGTTCTGAAGCAGGTTATCAAGCGCATTGTGCCCCCTATGTCCAATGAGATCATCACCCTGATCAAGGACACTGCCCTTGCCAACTGTATCATGGTCAGTGAGATCATTAAGCAGGCCAAGGAGCTGGCAGCCAATGAGGCGTTGGTTTGGCCGCTGTTTTACACCGGTGTGTTCTATTTGCTGTTCGTTGGAATTTTGACTGTCGTGTTGGGCGCTATCGAGAAAAAACTCAACTATTTCAGGAGTTAAGCTATGGCATTATTGGAAGTAAAAAATATTCAAAAGTCCTTCGGCAAAACAAAAGTGTTAAAGGATATCAGCTTTTCTCTGGAGAAAGGCCAGGTCTTGGCCATTATCGGCTCCTCCGGCAGCGGAAAGACTACCCTTTTGCGGTGTTTGAATTTCCTGGAAACCCCGGATGCCGGTCAGATCCTTGTCAATGACAAGGTGCTGCTGGATGGAAACGCCCCCATCAGCGAACGGCAGATTCGGGAAAACCGGCTTCATTTTGGCCTTGTTTTCCAAAATTTCAATCTGTTTCCCCAGTACAACGTGCTGAAAAATGTGACACTGGCACCTTCCCTTTTGAAAAAAGGGTCCTCAAAAGAGCTGGAAGACCACGCACTGCAGCTTTTGGAGCAGGTGGGTCTGTCTGACAAGGTCAGCAGCTACCCCTATCAGCTGTCCGGTGGTCAGCAGCAGCGTGTTGCCATTGCCCGAGCACTGGCACTGCAGCCGGAGGTTTTGTGCTTTGACGAGCCCACCTCCGCATTGGATCCGGAGCTGACCGGTGAGGTCCTGCGAGTGATTCGCGGACTAAAAGGCGAGGACAGCACCATGATCGTGGTAACCCATGAGATGGAGTTTGCCCGCAGCGTAGCGGATATTGTAATCTATATGGCCGACGGTGTGATTGAGGAAATAGGAACACCGGAGCAGGTCTTTGACCACCCCCAAAGCGAGAAAACCCGGGCGTTCCTTCACGGCGCCCAGGAAAAGTTCTGACAGGAGTGTGACTATGGAACATTGTGACGAGAAGCTGGAGGCGCTCTATGAGCTGATTTTGAGGCTGGACAACGTGGAAGACTGCCGGGCCCTGTTTCAGGATATGTGTACCCGGAAGGAACTGGAAAAAATGGCGGAGCGTGTATATGCTGCAAAGCTTCTGCTCCAGGGGAAAACCTATAACCAGGTGATCGCCCAGACGGACATCTCCTCTGCAACCTTAAGCCGTGTTTCTCAATGTGTTCAGTACGGGAAAGGCTACTCAAAATTCCTGAAATAACAAACAAAGGACGTGCTGTATTTGGTACAGCACGTCCTTTTTTGTAAAAAACGAAAAAATATAGCAAATTCTTGGTAATTGACAACAGGGGTCCGCACAGGTATAATAATAGGGTGAAAATATGCTCCCGCAGAGAGGAGAGGTTATACATGAACGAAACCCGCGAAAACATTGAGATTGATCTGAGAAGAATTCTGCTGGTGCTGTGGCACCGGTCCTGGATCATACTTTTGGTTGCAATCCTGACGGCTTCGATCGGATTTGGCTACGCCTGGTTTTTTATTACACCCACCTATTCTTCCAGCATACAGCTGTATGTTAACAACAATTATGAAAACAGTCCCGGATTTTCTTCTTCCCAGTTGACGGCGTCCCAGCAGCTGGCAGATACCTATATGGTGATTATGCGCAGCCGCAATGTCCTTGATGAGGTGGCAAAGGAAGCAAACCTGGGCTATACATATTCACAGCTTAAAAGCATGATTTCTGCTTCTGCAGTCCAGGAAACGGAAGTTTTTCAGGTGACTGTCACCTGTGAGGATCCTGCTCATGCAGAGATCATTGCCAACGCAATGGCAAAAGTCCTGCCCGGCAAGATCAAAGAGATCGTCAAGGCAAGCGATGCTGAGGTTGTGGACTATGCGGTAGAAAATAGAAACCCCGTTGGCCCAAGTTATAAAAAATACACCCTCATCGGTGCCGTAGTCGGCGCAGTGCTGGTGGTGGGCATTATTGCTGTGCTGGAAATCATAGACACCACCATTAATTCTGAGGAATATCTGACCCATGTTTATAAGGAGTATCCGCTGCTTGCTGTGATTCCCGGAGCAAAGAGCAGTAAGAGCAGCTATTATAGGGGTTCTTATGAGTCCGACAAGAAGCAAACACCGACGAAAAAGAGCGGGGGTGCAAAGAAATGAGCCTTTTCGATCGCAAGAAAAGGGCCAGTGCGGAAAAGTGGAATATCCGCACCATGTTTGGCCCCAATATGGACTTTGCCACCACAGAGGCATACAAGCTGCTGCGCACCAATATTATATTCTCCTTTCCGGAAGAGGCCACCGGACGGGTCGTCGGCATCACAAGCTCCATTCAGAACGAGGGCAAATCCTCCACAGCCTGTAATACGGCCTATGCGCTGGCGGAATCCGGCGCTAAAGTGATTTTGCTTGAGGCAGACCTGCGCAGACCCACGCTGTCGTCTAAGCTGGGCCTGGCAAGGACCCCCGGTCTTACCAATCTGCTGGTCAGCAAGGGCGATTACCGGGAACTGATCCAGCATTGTGATATGAGCCCTACCATGGATGTGATCACCAGCGGTGACATTCCGCCCAACCCCTCGGAACTGTTGAGTGCCAGCCGGACGGAACGGCTGCTGGAGGAGTTAAAGCAGAACTATGATTACATTATTGTGGACCTGCCTCCTGTGACGGTGGTTTCCGATACACTGGCTATCTCCAAATATCTGGATGGTGTTTTACTGGTGGTTCGCTCCGGTGTGTCTGACAGGCAGATGCTTGCAGAAGCCCTGCGGCAGCTGAACATGGTGGACGTGCAGATTTTGGGATTTCTCTACCGGGATTCGGAGGAAAACAAAAAGAAGTACGCCAGAAAGTACAGCAAAAAATACTATAAATACTACCAGGAATACGCAAAGAAACCGGCAAAAAGATAATAAAATCCCCGGGTTGTACTGTCTGTACAACCCGGGGATTTTTATCCAATTAGAAGGCTACCTTCATAAATAGGGCTACCATACAAAGGAGCAAGGCGCAAAATACATATACAAAACGTCCGGTGCTGTACCAGAGCGTGCCGTGGGCCTTGGCCACGCCTTTGTTGACTTCCCCCAGCAGATCCTTTTTGCGCATAACCCAGAACCAGGATACCGCGCCCAGCATGGCGCCAATGGGGATGATGTAAATGGAAACAATATCCATCCAGGGGCCCCAACGGAAAATGGGTTCCATCGGCAAGCCGAAGCCTAAGCAGACAATGGCTAATATCACCAGCGTCCAGCCCCGGTTAAGCTTAGAAAAGCGGTTTTGCAGGGACTCTCCCACCGCTTCAAACATATTTTGCAGGGAGCTGATTCCGGCAAAGACCATGGCGGTATATAAAATCACAGCAAACAGCCGGCCAGCGGGAATGTCCTGTAAAATGTGGGGCAACGTAACAAACAGCAAAGAAGGACCGGCCCCAACATCCAAGCCATAGGCAAAGCAGGCAGGGATAATCACCAGTGTGGCAACCAAAGCTGCGATGGTATCAAGAACGGCAGTACGGACAGCTAAATGAACCACATCTTCCTTGTCCTCCAGATAGGCGCCGTATACGATCATGCCGCTTCCGGTAATAGACAGAGAGAAGAATGCCTGACCCATGGCCCAGATCCAAGTCATGGGGTCTTTTAGCTTTGCCCAATCGAAGGTAAACATAAACCGATAGCCGGCAGCCGCCCCGGGCAGGAAAGCCACCCGAATGGCAAGGACAACAAAAACCAAAAAGAACACCGGCATCATGACCTTGTTGCTGTTTTCAATGCTTTTGGCTCCCAAAAGCAGGGTCAGCAAGGTAACGGCTACCACGACCACATGGAAAGGCACGACAGAATATTCGGTGGTGGAGAGGGCCTCAAACCATGCGCTTGTATCTACCCGCAGCAGCTCACCGGTAACAGAATGAAACAGCGCCTTCAGAACATAGGAGATAATTACGGCGTAACCGATGGCGATGCACATAGAGCCTGCCAGGGGAAGCCATCCCACAAGGCCACCTACCCGGCCCAGCTTTGGACTGCGGGATTCCCATGCCTTCCGGTAGGAGCCCAGTGTGCCGGTACGGCAGTGGCGCCCAATGGCGTATTCTGCGGACAAGCCTACGATGCTGAACAGTGCCACAAAAATTAAGTAAGCCAAGAGAAAAGCACCGCCGCCGTTTGCTCCCATTTTAGCCGGGAAGCCCCAGACGTTTGCCATGCCCACAGCAGAGCCAACAGCCGACAGTATAAAGCCCCACCGACTAAATTTTGTATTCTTTTCCTTCACAGAAACGCTACCTCCAAATTGCCGAATAAAACACTCCTAAACATTATAACGAATAAACAGAGTTTGTCAAACACTGCGTTCCGGGAATGCCGACGAAAGGCTCCGGGTTGCCTATAAACTCTATTGGGCAGCATGAAAAAAGGGAGACAGAAAACTGTCCCCCCTGTAGATTAAATGCGACGCTGCTTTCGCGCCTGGCGGCGTTTTTGGGCGGCCTCCCATTCCTGACGCTGCTCCTGGGTTTCAATGGCAATCTCAGGAACCGCAATTGGATAGCCCTTGCAGTCAATGGCAACCATGTCGATATAGGCCACGTTGATCAGCTCCCGCTGCCCGTTAAGCTGTTCCCGGTAGGTATCCACCCGAATCTCCATGGAGGTTCTGCCCACACAGGTTACCCACCCCCGGAGCACGATCATATCACCGGAGTAAGCCGGCCCACGGAATTGCAGATTGTCGATGGCTGCAGTGGTGACGGTACTGCCGCAATGCCGGATGGCTACAATACCGGCCAGTTCATCGATCCACTTCAGCAGTTGTCCGCCGAAAAGTCTTCCGTAATGGTTGATATGGGCAGGACAAATCAAATACTGCTGCTCCGTAAGAGATTGCTCTACTTTTTTAATCGTTCTCATTGTGTATCCTCTATATTAATGCACCATTTCTTATAACCAAAAGCCGAACAGCATGTGCAAAAAGGGGCCCCATAAGAAAAGGTGCTTTTTACATTAGTTACCGAAATTGGAAACGCCCCACAAGGCGGCAATGGTCTTGGGGATTTCAACATTTTCGTCGTTGAAGCCGTCGAATTTTTCCGCACCTTGACCGTAAGCGAAAACAGGCACGTCTACACCGGTGTGGTCGGCAGAAGTGTACTGGACCAAGCCATGGGAATTATACTGCAGGCCGCCGGTTTCATGGTCAGCGGTGATGATCACAAAGGTATCAGGGTTGTAGAACGCATATTCCATAAACAGGCCAATGGCTTGATTAAACCGGATAACGCAGTTAAAGGTACTGACTGCATTGTTGCTGTGACAGTGTTTGTCAATGTAGCCTTCTTCATACATTAGGAAAAATCCGTTTTCCGAAAGATCCATTTCATCCAGAACTCTGGTGATTTCGTCTTGATAATTACGCGTAGTATCAAGGTTACAGCAAATCACTGTGTTATAAGTCTGTGTCATTATGCTCTGCCAGTTGACAATATCCGTACTGTCGCCCCGGTCATTGACATGAGCAGAAAAACTGGCAGGGGTGGCACCAGTCTGCAGATCGGTGGACATCACAGCAGTGGCCTTTCCCAAGGAAGCAGCAAGCTCGGTTAGATTCTGAATTTCGTTTAGATTCTGATCTCTGCCCACAAACCCGTTTTTGGTCTTATAGCCACAGGCCAAAGCAGTGCCGCCGGCAGCACTGTCGGTGACGCCGGAGAGGGAATTGGTACGAGATTGACCCTGATAAGGGAGATAGTAACCGTAGAAAATATCCTCACCATCGTGGTATTCTTCTATGAAATAAGATTCCATGTGGTCAAACAGCAGGGTCTGATTGAATCCCATGCCGTCACCAATCAGGAAAATGAAGTTGTTGGCTTTTTCTGTAATGGGTTGCGCAACAATGAGTTCATTGGCGGGGATGGTGCTGCTGAAGCTCTTTCCGGTGATATAGGTCTGCACAAAATAGTAGGCAGCAGCGGCAATAATAAAATAATCGCCATACATGGCAATATGATTGCCATCTGACTTAAAATAAAACTCCATTTGCAGGGAATCATTGACCAACGCCTCTGACAGAGCGCGATCAGTCTTGCCAACGAGAATCTCGTGGTCGTATGTACCGGAGGATGCGGTGCAGACGGGAAGCTCATTGCCGGTGCGGGCTAGAATCTCAGATTGAATGTACTCAGCGGCCCGAAGATTGTAGTCTGGCTGAGTTTCGTCATAGACAATGGTGTATTTATTGATAGGAGTACCGTTGAGGGTTGCCTTTCCGCCAGCACATCCGGCAAGGCTGAAAAGCATTGCTAAAACAAGGAACAGTGCTAAAATCCGGGAGAATGCATTTTTCATAAATATGCCTCCAATCTTTTTATAACAACATTATAAAACAAAAAAGAAAAAATGCAACGACATTTATGCTCCCAATTTCCATATAGATAGAGGGGTGTGGACAAAAAAGAGCGATGCCATCTGCTTTTGCGGATTGAGCCTTATAGGAAACCCATTCAAAAAAGTGAACAGCTCCAATTTGCGTTGTACGCACAAATTGGGGCTGTTCACGAATTGGTAGGATTTCCTTAGGAGATATTAAGCCTGACCTGCTATGCACAAAAGAGGGAAATTATCAGCTGTTCGACACATCGGAATTGCTTAGACTGTGTGCAAATGCTCATGGGACATTGTTTGATGATTATGCTCGTGATCATTGCTGTCCGTACCATGAACATGGATATGAGTATGGGTGTGCGTATGTTCGTGGGAATGAACGGTATCTCCGTGGCTGTGTTCGTGGGTGTGCGTGTGATTATGCTCGTGGGTGTGCTGCAACGCAATTGTGTCCTTAATCATAAAATATGTGCTGATTATCATGACTGCCAAGGCAACGTAGAACTGGATTTCAGGTCTTTCTCCCAAAAACAGCATACCGAAAGCAACACCTAAAAATGGAGCAATGGAATAGTAGGCGCTTGTCTTGGCTGCACCCAAATCTTTCTGAGCCATGACATAAAAATAGATGCTCAAACCATAGGAAACAAAGCCAAGTAGCAATACGCACATCATCCAAAGAATAGACGGGATGCTTTCTCCAATTGCCAAAGCAACAATCAAACTGCCAAGTCCAGAGAAAGTACCTTTAATAACAACGATTTCAATAGAACTCTTGTTGCTAATCATTCTGGTGCAGTTATTTTCAATACCCCAGCACAGACACGCACCGAATACAAACAGAGAACCGATGTTAAAATCAAATGAGCCTGCTCCTTCAAAGGACAGGATAACACTTGCGACTGTTACCAAAGAAATGGCAATCCACAATCTTTTGGAAATAACCTCTTTGAAAACGAACAACGCAATTACAGAGGTTGCCACAATTTCAAAATTGTTAATCAAGGAAACGTTTGCTGCGTGAGAGGCCTTAATGCCGAACATTAGTAGAATTGGGGCAATAATATCCAGAACTACCATTGCAATGGTGTAGGGCAACTCCTTTTTTGTCAGCGGTTCAGAGGGGGTTGTTTTTCCGGTTGCCTTTGAAGCAATACTATAAACAAACATACCCAAGCCAGCGCCCAGATACAAAAATGATGCCATCATAGTTGGTTCAACTTGGTTTAACAGCATTTTTGAAAAAGGAACATTTATAGCATATAGTACAGCCGCAAGGATTGCATATATGGTTGCAACGTTGTTGGTCTTCATATGGTTTATCCTTAAAACTCTTATTAATTGTTATGTTTGATTTATTATACCATATTGCGAATCAGATAGAAAGTGTTTTCCATAAAAATCGCCCTGCCGAGAAATGGGCAGGGCGATAATTTTGCTTTATAAACCGAATTTCTTAGATTGGCCCTTGACGGGGAGCGAGCCGACTGCCGCCCGCAATACGCAAAACAGGGAAATAATTAGATGTACAGAGTTTGGCCACCTTTTACACAATATGTTTTACCCTGTTCGCGAAACCAGACATCAATCGAAGAAGGATTATGGACCATGTGTTTATCAACGCTGATTTCAAGACGCTCATATGCTTTTACATAATCAAATATCTCTATGTTAGTAGCATACCAAACATCTTCTCGACCACCAACATACTCGGCAAATGTTTCAATAACTTCCCAATTATCGTTATTGTCAAACTCATAGCTGTGGCCCCATACATAAAACAACCAGTTGTCGCAATAATACCGACTTTTTTCTTCAATAAATTTTTTGGCCAGTTCCATAAGTTTTGGATTGTTATGATGACAAGTTGGGTGAAGTGTCAGCCAATTTTCAGGAAATCTGAAACTTTCGGTTGTATTGGTTGTCCTTGAATAGCAGATCCCACATTTTTCCAAGGCACTTACCACTTCATCGTTATATGTACCAAAAGGATATGCCATTCCCTTTGCTAACGTACCATACTGTTGTTCAATGTTTCTTCTGTCTTCCAGAATTTCCGTAAAAATTTCCGCAGTCTTTAATTTTTCTAAAAATGGATGGGTCAAAGCATGCACCGCTACTTCATGATCTGAATTTATATACAACTTCGTTGCTTCGGACAACTTCATTCTACCGGAAAACTCCTCACGTGTTACTTCTTCCGGCAGATACATCCCTGTATTTATGTTGAATGTTGCTTTGATTCCATATTTATTCAGAATTTCAATCAACCGAATATCTTGCACAACGCCATCGTCGTAACTCAATGTGAGCACCTTTGATTTGCCGTCTTTTAATTTCATGTACATAATCATTCACCCGTCCAAGATTATATTTATATATGTATTTTCAAACGCAATCAAAGTACATCATAATCAGCTGGTTGCCGTGTGCTGCGATCCGCAAAAAGGAGGATTATTTAACAGTAAAATAACGCAAAATATCAGCAGAGCTATCTGTCCGCACAGTACAAACAGTGACGTTTGCCAAATAATTATCCTTTCTAAAGGTGAAAATGGTTCCGTAAAAAGCAACACCCTGAATTTTTGCAGTAAGTTTTACGCCGTCAAATTCCTTGTCGTCAACCACTACTTTTTGATATTTTACATCTACATCGGTGTAGCCCATATTTTGATAAGCTGACTTGATGGCATCAAATTGCGCTTCTAGTGACTGCTGAATGTCAAGATTAGCCAGCTGAAACACACTTAACTTCTCAATATTAATATTTATATTGTTACCGGATGTATCATCTGTGGCAAACATATCATAAATAATGGTTGCATTTTCAAGCCACTGTGCAACATCCTCATCAAGATAATCTCCAACAAGGTTGTTTCGTTGCATGATCTGTTCATCTGTATAGAATACCCATTCGGCAGGCAAGGTGCAGCTGATCCCCAAAAAATCATTGTTATATGTATTATTTACTGTTTTACCGAAGGAAAATTCCGGCGCTTTTTCTTCTGGGACGGTATTTTGGGCGATATTCTCGCGGATAATCTCGCCGAGGGTATCGTCCTTTGTATGAGCCCCAAAGCAACCGCAAAGGCTGATCATCATAATCACAGATAACAATAAACAAAAGATTTTTTTCATAAAATCAACTCCTTTAACAAAAGTGTATCATGCCTGAAAGAGGAAATCAAGCGTTTATGGGCACTCTGTTAAAACAAGACAAAGGACAGAGAACCGTCCTTTGTCTTGTTAATCCCGCCAACCTTCATATTCACGCAGATCATCTGAACGGTCCCACTGTGTGTGCGCCTGGCCACATTCACAGTGATCACAGCCGCAGCCGCAATCATAAGATGTACGCCTTGAAACGATAAACATTGCCACTACTGCTAAAGAAAGGACGATACATATCGCCAATATTGATACAATGGTCTGCTTATTCATTTTCTTGACACCTCCTGATTGTAATATACTGCACAATCTGTCCGATAAAAAGGACTTTGCAAAGAAAAATCCCCTCGGATTGCTCCGAGGGGATTCGTTATATGGAAATATTAGCCCTTGATGGCAGCCTGTGGTGCTATGAGCAAAAGAGGGAAAATTGGTCGTTACTTTTCGCCCCATATTGCGAGGACTGTTCCATTAGATTGAATGATTACATCATATGCGCCGCCCATCACAAAGGGAGCAATGTGATATGTACGCACATAGTATACATCGTTGGCTTTGTCGTATTGAACGCTACAGCCCATCCATTCAAAAATACTGCCGTCGGAGTTTTCAAAGCGTTCGGCAATGGCTGTCTTTCCTGCTTTGGCAGCAGAATTAAAGGCGGTAATCTCTCCGTAATTTTTATCTGTTTGAAAATGCTCGTTTTGAATATATTCCGCAAATTCATCAACAGAAAAATCACCCGTATCTTTGGGTGCGGTTGAAATAAAATATAACGAGAAAAATACAACAAGAACGGCAAGGATTATGCTGCCAGAAATTATGATTGCTTTTTTCATATTTATCACCTTTAAAATAATTGTAGCAAAAACAATACCTCTTTGCAATAGATACACAAAAATCCCCTCGGAGCAATCCGAGGGGATTCATTATTTGGGTTAGATATTAGCCCTTGATGGCAGCCTGGGCGGCAGCCAGACGGGCGATGGGAACACGGAAGGGGCTGCAGGACACGTAGTCCAGGCCGATCTTGTGGCAGAACTCCACGCTCATGGGGTCGCCGCCGTGCTCACCGCAGATACCGCAGTGCAGGGAGGGACGAGCCTTCTTACCATTGGTAGCAGCCATTTCCATCAGCTTGCCGACACCGTTCTGGTCCAGCTTAGCGAAGGGATCGTTTTCGTAGATCTTGGCTTCGTAGTAGGCGTTCAGGAA
Source organism: Faecousia sp. (assembly GCA_045537615.1). Lineage (GTDB taxonomy): Bacteria > Bacillota > Clostridia > Oscillospirales > Oscillospiraceae > Faecousia. The sequence continues at coordinate 58,596 of JAZSPV010000046.1, forward strand.
CTTGCCTGCGTCGTCACGGGAGAAGCCGAAGGTCATCTGGGTCAGGTCATTGGTGCCGAAGCAGAAGAACTCAGCTTCCTTAGCCATTTCCTCAGCCACCAGACAAGCTCTGGGGATCTCCACCATGGTACCAACCTCGTAGTGCAGCTCGATGCCGGCGGCAGCGATTTCAGCATTGGCGGTCTCCACAACAATATCCTTAACGAACTTCAGCTCCTTGCTCTCGCCGGTCAGGGGGATCATGATCTCGGGGACCATTGCCCAATCGGGATGGGCCTTCTTCACATTCAGAGCAGCACGGATAACAGCCTTGGTCTGCATCTTAGCGATTTCAGGATAGGTGACGCTCAGACGGCAGCCACGGTGACCCATCATGGGGTTAAACTCGTGGAGAGAGGAGATGATCTCCTTAATTCTCTGAACGGTCTTGCCCTGGGTAGCAGCCAGTGCAGCGATATCTTCCTCAGTGGTGGGAACGAACTCGTGGAGCGGGGGATCCAGGAAGCGGATGCACACGGGCATGCCTTCCATAGCCTCGTACAGGCCCTCGAAGTCAGCCTGCTGCATGGGCAGGATCTTCTCCAGAGCAGCCTCGCGCTCTGCAACAGTGTCAGCGCAGATCATCTCACGGAAGGGTCCGATACGGCCTTCCTCGAAGAACATATGCTCGGTACGGCACAGGCCGATGCCCTCAGCGCCCAGCTCGCGAGCCTTCTTGGCATCACGGGGGGAGTCAGCATTGGTGCGGACCTTCAAAGTGCGGTACTGGTCGGCCCAAGCCATGATGCGGCCGAACTCACCGGCGATCCCAGCATCCTTGGTAGCAATGAGGCCGGCGTAGATGTTACCGGTGGAGCCGTCCAGGGACAGCTCATCGCCCTCGTG
>JAZSPV010000027.1:0-19777 GCA_045537615.1 Faecousia sp.
AAACAGGTCAGGACAACGAGCTGTGGAGCTACGGTGAAGAGGTTTATGAAATTCTCAAAAAATATCTCTTCATTCGTGTTGAAATGAAAGATTACATCAAATCCGTCATGGACGAAGCAAGTGAAAACGGCTCACCTGTTATCCGCACAATGTTCTATGAATTCCCCGACGACGAAAACTGCTGGGAATGGAATGAACAGTATATGTTCGGAAGTGATTATCTCGTCGCTCCTGTTCTTTATGAGGGTATGACCGAGCGTCAGGTTTACCTTCCCGAAGGTAAATGGCGGAATATCCATACAGACGAAATCTTTGACGGCAAACAAACAATCACAACTCAAGCACCGATTGATATTATCCCTGTCTTTAAAAAGATTAAATAAGCAACAATCCCCATGCTCACTTCTAAAGTGTTAGCATGGGGATATTTCATTTTACATCAAATAAATCATTTATCAAGGCAGTTTTTTATTTCATAATCCTCACCTATGCGGATATTATAACACAATTAATGAAATATTGCTACGCAATATGAAATAATCCTGCGGATTATGAAATATTTTGCTTTATCGGCAAAATGTGAAATAAAATAAATCCCTCATACGCCGCAGCGTATTTCATAGCGTCAGCTATTTCATAACGCGAAGCGTTATTTCACAAATCCCGCAAGGGATTTATTTCATTGAAAAGAACCCACACTTGTCGTAGACAAATGTGGGTTCTTTTCTGGTGCGGATGACAGGACTTGAACCTGCATGTCTCACGACATATGAGCCTAAATCATACGTGTCTGCCAGTTCCACCACATCCGCATTGGGGTTATTTTACCATGGCGGGTTTTCCTTGTCAACGGGAAATCTGACGGCGGCTGTTTCCGTATTTCCCCTTGCTATTTTCTTCCTCAGGGGATATAATAATTGCAAACACTGTGAACAGGAGGCGCATTTATGGATCCTATTTATGTTACCGGTCACCGAAACCCGGACACCGACTCCATCGTTGGTGCCATGGCCTATGCCGCCCTGCGCAATGCCGTAGGCGATCGGGAATATGAAGCCGCTTGCCTGGGCCACGTTTCCGATGAGACCCAGATCGTGCTGGACCGCTTTGGTTTTCAGCCCCCCAAGCGCATCTACGATATGTTCACCCAGGTGCGTGACCTGGATTTTGACACCCCTCCGTTACTGAGCGCAGCTGTGACTGTAGGTCATGGCTGGAAGATTTTGCTGGATCAAAAAAATATATCCGCTGTCCCTGTTGCCAACGAGGACGGCACACTGTTCGGCATGCTTTCCCGTGAGAATGTGGCTAGCTATAACATGGCCCTTGTCGGCTCTGCGGCACTGGAATCGGCACCTTTGTTTAACGTCCTGTCTGTGCTGGACGGAAAGCTTCTCAACGAAGCCGGAGACAATACGGATGTGATCAGCGGCGAAGTGATCATCGCCCTGCCCCAGGCCCAGGAAAATCTGCTGTTCAATGCCCCTGACTCCATTATCATCTGCGGCGACCAGCCGGAGATGATTCGCCGGGCATTGGAAATGAACGTCAATTGCCTGGTGCTGTGCCAGGCAGAGCTTTCCGATGAGCTCCGCAGCCTCCCCACAAAAACCTGCATCATCGCAACCCCCTATGACGCTTACCGGGCATCCCGTCTGATCTTCCAATCTGTGCCTATCAACAGCATTTGCCGCACCAAGGACCTGGTCTGCTTCCATTTGGACGACCGGGTGGACGAGGTTCGGGAGCGTGTGCTGCAATTCCGCGATCCCTGCTACCCCATTTTGGATGAAGAAGAAAAGGTCGTAGGCGTGCTGACCCGGTATCACCTGCTGCGACCCCGTCGCAAACGGGTGGTTCTGGTGGATCACAACGAGATCTCCCAGTCTGTTCCCGGTTTGGAGGAAGCGGATATTTTGGAGATTATCGACCACCACCGGCTGGCAGATATCCAGACAAACAACCCCATCTATGTGCGCAACGAGCCTGTGGGCTCTACCAACACCATTATCGCCAGCATGTTCCAGGACAGGGGCCTAATGCCCTCTGCCAACATGGCCGGTATGATGGCTGCCGCCATTTTGTCGGACACCGTTATGTTTAAATCCCCCACCTGCACGGATCGGGACATCCGTACCGCAGAGCGCATGGCCCGAATCGCCAACATCTCTTTGGAGGAGTTGGGCCGGGAGATCTTCTCCGCATCTGCCGAAAACAAGTCTGCCGAAGACCTTCTGCTTTCGGACTACAAGGAGTTCCATATCGCCGGTCACGATCTGGCCGTTACCCAGATCACCTGTGTGGACAGCCCCCGGATGCTGGAGCGCAAGGAAGAATTCCTGGAGCTTATGAAAAAGATTGCCAAGGAGAAGTCCTTCTCTATGGTCATTCTCATGCTCACTGACGTGTTGTTGGAGGGTACACAGCTAATCTATATCGGCAGCGATGAAACGATCCAGCAGGCATTTAACGTTCAGCCTAAGGACAACACCGTGTTCCTGCCCCAGGTTATGAGCCGGAAAAAGCAGGTCATTCCCATGCTGTCTGCTCTGTGGGGTTAAGCCAGGAAGCGCCGCCTTTGGCAACCCATTCATTCTCAATAATCAATTGTCCATTATTCCACGTTGTCGAAAACCGGCAACGTGGAATTTTACTTGCTATTTTTCTTCTTTTCGGATATAATTATTCTGTATTATTGTAACCAAACAGAAAACTGTTTCGGCACAATAACCAAGGGAGGTCAGTATGGGCTTTGAAGGACTTCTGGGAAACCAGCGGCTGAAAGAAAATTTAAAAAACAGTGTCGGCCGGGGAAAGCTTTCCCACTTCTACCTGATCTGCGGCCCTGCCGGCTCCGGTAAACGGACACTTGCCCGGCTGCTGGGTGCTGCTGCCGTATGCAAAAGCGCGGACAAGCCCTGTCTTTCCTGTCCTGCCTGCCGCAAGGTCATGGCAGATACCCATCCGGACTTCATCACAGTCACAGACCCGGATCATAAAAATGTTGCGGTAAAGCTGGTAAGACAGTACCGGGACGATATGTTTATCCGGCCCAATGAGGCTGACAGGAAGATCTATCTGTTTCCCCAGGATCTGGGAATTGAAGGACAGAACGCCCTTCTAAAGGTTTTGGAGGAACCACCCAGCTACGGTGTTTTCCTGCTGCTGACGGACAATCCGGAAAAGCTGTTGCCCACGGTCCGCTCCCGGTGTACGGAGCTGGTCCTGCAGGCATTGCCTGAGGAACTGCTGCGTAAAACTTTGTTGGCATCCTATCCCGACCTGGACGATGCCACCTTACATGCCGCCATAGACCGCAGCGGCGGTTACTTGGGTCAGGCATTGGCGCTGCTGGAGGACGGTTCCGCTACAGACGCCCAGACCGAGGCTTTTGTAAAAAGCTTTGCCCAGCATGACACCCTGGGGCTTCTGCAGGTGCTGGTGCCTATGGAAAAGTACAAGCGCAACCAGCTTTTGCCTGTGCTGCAACGTTGGGCTGCCCTTTTGCAGCAGGCTCTGATGTGCCGCAGCGGTGTGCAAGTCCTCAGCGAGGGGGCCCGGCAGTTAGGCGCCCAGCGCAGCTCCTCGGAGCTGTTGGAGGCCCTCCGTCATATTCAAAAAGCAATCGACGATACCCACGGCAACGTCTCCCCTGCCGCTATCTGCGGTTTTCTGGAGTGGGCTTTGCGGTAAGTGCGAAAACAAGGAGATTATTACCAATGGAAGACCAGAACAAAAATCCGGCTTATGCGGAAGTGGTGGATATCCAATTCCGTCCCGGACAGAAAGTCTATTACTTTGATCCGGCAGGATTGACCTGCAAGCCCGGTGACCACGTGATTATTGATACTGCCCGGGGTCCCGAGTACGGCTACTGCACCGCAGGCAATCACCGCATCCCCCAAAAGGATGTAGTAGCACCTCTGCGTCCGGTGCTGCGGTTGGCTACGGAGCAGGACGAAAAAGTTGCCGCAGAAAATCATGCCAAAGAGCGCAAGGCCTTTGAGGCCTGCGCCCGAAAAATCCAAGAACACAAGCTGGATATGCAGCTCGTCAGTGCAGAATGTACCTTCGACGGCAACAAGGTCCTGTTTTTCTTTACCGCTGACGAGCGCGTGGATTTCCGGGAATTGGTCAAGGACCTTGCCTCCATGTTCCACACCCGTATCGAGCTGCGGCAGATCGGTGTCCGGGATAAGGCAAAAATGGTAGGTGGTTTGGGCATTTGCGGCAGACCCTTCTGCTGCACCAGCTTCCTGGACGATTTTCTGCCCGTTTCCATCAAAATGGCCAAAACCCAGAACCTCAGTCTGAGCCCTACCAAAATTTCCGGCACCTGCGGCAGACTGATGTGCTGCCTGAAATATGAGCAGGATGCCTATGAGGATCTGATCCGCACCAGTCCTAAGGCAGAATCCTTTGTGGACACCCCCGACGGCAGAGGCACGGTGGTGGAGTTGGATCTGTTGCGCCAACGGGTAAAAGTACGAATGGAGGACCGCCCTGAGGTCATCGGTACTTACGCCAACACCGACATTGCTGTTTTGCGCAACGGCAAGGCCAAAAAGACCGATCCTCCCATTCCTGCTGATCTGGCTCCCATTTCCGGTGCCGGCAGACGCAGAAAAAAGGAGGCAGAAGAGGATTCCCCCATGACCCTTGACTCCATCCGTTTCCGTTACAGCACGGAGACCATTGCCGAGGAGCAGGCAATTGCGGAGGCGGCCCCGGCTGAAGAAGCATCCCAGCCTAAGGAGCCTTCCTCCAACCGTAATCGCCGCAACCGTCGCAGAGGCAAGCCCAAGGATGTCTCTGCTGCCAATGCCCCCTCCGGTGGAAATGCACCTGCTGTCCAAAAGCAGGAGCAGCCTGCCGCCGAGAAGCCTGCTGAGGGCGGCGAAAAGCCAAAAAAATCAGGGCGCAGACCCAGATACCGCCGCCGCAAGCCCAACCAGTCCGCAAAAAGCAAGGACTGATCCGCCAAACCGCAAAACGGGTCGTCCCGCCAAAAAGCGAGACGACCCGTCTTCTGTTTTGTATCAGCCAAGGGCGATTGCAGCCGCTTGTTTGAATCGGCTGAACTCCTCCTCGGAGCATTTGACACTGACCCGAACCGGTCTATGATAGTCCAGGCTGAACATGCCCATGAAACTCTTTCCGTTGATCTGCTGCTTTTCGTTTCCCACCAGCACCTCAAAGGGCTGGACCATGGCCAGCGCCACAAAGGCCTGAACCTGGGACCGGGAACAGATATGGATATTAAAATGATGCATCTTCGTTCTCCTGTAGAAGAAAGTAACAGTACAAAATTGCGTGCAGACCTTATTATAGCAAAAGACCGAAAATATACAAGGCATCATTTCGACGATTTATACAAAATTACACATGATTTTTTGGTAAAAATAACTATGAAATTTGGTTTTTACACATTAGGCTGCAAAGTCAATCAATATGAGACCCAGGCCATGGAGCAGCTGCTCACCGCTATGGGCCACACCGTCGGCAGCTTTACGGAAAACTGCGACGGCTATATCATCAACACCTGCTCTGTCACGGCTGTGGCAGATAAGAAAAACCGGGCTATCATTCGCCGCTGCCGCCGGGAACACCCCCAGGCGGTGATCGGTGTGTGCGGCTGCTACAGTCAGCACGACAGTGCCGCTGTGAAAGCATTGGGAGCCGATGTGCTGGGCGGCAGCGCCCAAAGAGAGCAGTTCCTCGCCCAAATGCTGGCCTGCATGGAGGACCGTCAGCCCCGTCAAGCTCTGGACCAGGCCCTAAAGCGCCGGGAATTTGAAATTCTGCCCCCAGGCGGTTTGGAAGGACGCACCCGGGCTATGCTGAAGGTCCAGGACGGCTGCGTGAATTTCTGCACCTACTGTATCATACCCTATACAAGAGGGCCTGTCCGCTCTGCGCCCCTGGATCTGGCGGTGGAGCAAGCCCTTACATTGGCCGCCCAGGGCTACCGGGAGCTGGTGATCACCGGCATTGAAATCGCCTCCTGGGGCGTGGATCTGCCGGGGAAACCGCCGCTGACGGCCCTTGTAACAGCCCTTTGCCGGGCTGTGCCAGAAATGCGGGTGCGGCTGGGCTCTCTGGTGCCCCGGATCGTGACAGAAGAATTTTGCAGGGAACTGAGAAGCATTCCCAACCTGTGTCCCCAGTTCCACCTGTCCCTGCAATCCGGTTCCGACAGTGTTCTGGCCCGGATGCACAGAAAATACGACACCGCCCGGTATTTGCAAAGCGTTTCCCTTTTAAAAACCGCTTTCCCCGGCTGTGCCGTCACCACGGATATGATCGTAGCCTTCCCGGGAGAAACCCAGGAGGAATTTGCCGAAAGCCTTGCCTTTATTCAGCGCTGCGGCTTTGCGGATATGCACATTTTCCCCTACTCCCGGCGGCCCGGCACACCGGCAGACAAAATGCCCGGACAGCACACCAATGCTGTAAAAGAACAACGCAGCCGTGCTGCCATTGCTGTGGCCCAGACCATGTCGGAAAACTACCGGCAAGCTTTGATCGGCAAGCCCCTGGAGGTTCTTTTTGAAGAAGCCGAGGGCGAATATTTTACCGGTCACGCCCCCAACTATGTAAAGGTCTACGTTACCGGCGAACATCTGCACAACACCCTCTGCACCGTTACCGTCACAGAGCTTTTCCGGGACGGCGTAAAAGGTCAGCTGATTACAAAGGGCTGACCGCTGGTGCTATTTTTCTCTTTTGAAAAAATAAGAAAATTGGGGGCAGACATTTTCGGAAAAGTGTGCTATACTATAATGTGATATGATAGACATTTTATAAACACCCTGTTTACATCACGCAAAAAGGAGGCGTTTCCTTTGAAATATTGGCGCGGTTATCTGGTTGCCGCAATTTTTGCTGCAATTTCTATTGCCATGACCACTTTTGCAAAGACCTATCCTGTACTGGTGGACATGATCTACCCCTATGTGAGCCGGCTGGTCATCACCTCTCTGACGCAGATGAATGCCGGCGGCAGTTGTGTCTGGCAAATTGCCCTGGTCATTATGGTGCTTTTGTTTATTGCAAGCATTGTTCTGATGCTCTTCCTGCGTTGGAATCCCATCCAGTGGTTTGGCTGGGTCGCAGCCGCCATCAGCTGCCTGGTTATGCTCCACACCGGTTTGTACGGGCTGAATGCCTATTGCAGCCCCCTGGCAGATGACATGCACCTGCAGGTCACAGATTACACCGTTTCCGAGCTGAATGAAGCCGCTGTTTATTTTCGGGACAAGGCTAATGCTCTGGCCCTGGAGGTATCCCGTGATGGCAAGGGCAATCCGGAATTCGGCACCTTTGAAGAAATGGCACAGCAAGCCGGCAACGGCTTTGACAACCTGACCTATGAAAAGGCAATTCCCGTCTTTTCCGGCTCCACGGTGCCTGTGAAGAAACAATTTTTCTTTGCCGTCAAGGGCAACTCCGGCATCACCGTTCCTCTGACCGGCGAAGCTGCAGTCAATCCCCGTGTTCCGGAGGTAAGCATGCCCTTTGCCATCTCCAAGGAAATGGCCCACCGGATGTGCATCTACTCCGATGCAGACGCAACCTTCACCGCTTTTTTGGCCGGCGTCAATAACGAATCCCCGGCATTTCAGTATTCCGCCTATGTGATGGCCTACCATTACTGCTACGAGGCTCTTTCTTCCATCCCCACCACCACCGCAAAGGCCTGTGCCGAGCAGACCCACAGCGGCGTAAATCAGCTGCTGCGCAATGACCTTGCAGACTGTGACAAGTTCTACGGGAAAACCAAAGCAAGTGACAAGGTCCTCACCTCAGACGCACCGGTGACCACAGAAGAAAGCGTCGTGACATTCTCCGAATACTCCAGCGTAACCGACCTTCTGGCCAGCTGGTACATTCAGGAATATATCCTGCCTACCCACCGGGAGGAGGAAGCGCCCTTTAACCCCAAGGACCCCACCCAGGTGGATCTGACCACCTCTACAACGGAAGCCGCCGCATGACACAGATGCAAAAGGCCCTCTGTGAGGGGCTGCCCCAACTGGGGCTGGAGCTGACTGCCCAGACCCAAGACGCCTTATGTGCCTTTGGTGAAGCGGTGATCGAACAGAATAAGGTCATGAATCTGACCGCCATCACCGACCCTGCCCAGGTGGCAAAGCTGCACCTGCTGGACAGCCTGTCCCTGCTGACGCTACAGGATCTGCGGGGCAAAAAACTGATCGATGTGGGCTGCGGCGCAGGCTTTCCCGGTGTGCCGGTGAAGATTGCCTGTCCGGAAGTGGAACTGACACTGCTGGATTCTCTGGGCAAGCGCATGCACTGGCTGGAGACGATTTTGCCTGCCCTGGGGGTAGAAGCCCGGTGTGTGACCGCCCGGGCAGAAGAAGCGGTGGCTGCCTGCCGGGAGCAATATGACGTTGCCACAAGCCGGGCCGTTGCACGGCTAAATATCCTTTTGGAGCTGACTGCCCCTTATGTAAAGGTAGGCGGCTATGTGCTGGCTATGAAGGGTGCCGCCGCCCGGGAGGAGCTGGAGGAAGCAAAAAAAGCCATTTCCGCCCTGGGGCTGAAGCTGGAAAATGTAGTGGAGTTTCCCATAGACGACACGGCCCATGGGGTGATCGTGCTGCGGAAAGTCAAGCCCACCCCAGCCCAGTATCCCAGAAGATACTCCAAAATCAAACAAAATCCCCTGTAAAGTAAAACTTATTTACGATAAGCTGTGCCGGGTTTCGGCACAGCTTTTTTGCGCTTAAAACAGGTTCTTTTCCAATATGTTGTAATTTCCCACAAAAAATTAGCCAACATCTTGTGTTTCGACAAACTTCGCAAGAAAACTGTGGTATTATGCGGATGCGTACCCGGGGTCCAGGTGTACCAAAACCACCGTTGCGTCATCCTCTCCGCTGTATTGGCTGCAGGTCAGCAAGCTCCTTGCCAGTTCCCCGGGCGATGAGCCTTCCATGTTCAGACAGCAGTGCAGGGCTTCCTCTTCCCCTACACCGTCGCTGACCAGCACCAACGTTTCTCCCCGGCGCAGGGACAGCCCATACGCCGTATCCCGGCGATCCTCTACGGACAGGCCGGGAGGCGGTCCGGCTGTCCCTATTTTTTCTGTGCCCGGCTTGCTGATAAGATAGCTGGGGACTGCACCCCACTTATACAGCCGTCCCTTGCCCGTATCCAGTTGCAGCTCTAAAAGATCCACCGTCACTGCACCGGCTCGGCTGCGCAGAGCGCAAATGCTGTTGAGACTTTGCAGGGCGTGGGCCGCAGGGTATCCGGCGGACAAAAGCCGATGCAAAAGGCTCTGGGCGATCCGGGCCTCCTGCACAGCGCCCATGCCGGTACCCATACCGTCACACAAAATCACATAATAACTGGTCCCCACACCGGCGAAGGCCAAAACCCGGTCTCCGTTATCGGCCTCCGGGCGATTTCCGAATATCTCCACCTTAGGGGTGTACAGCGCTGTGGCAGTATCGCTCTTTTGCGCCAGCCTGTCTGACAGGTCCTGTAAATACTGGGCCAAAAACCGGTACTGCTGTACCACTGCCGCCCGATACTCCTGCTGCCGCTCCCGATCTGCCCGAATGGAGCGCAGCTGCTCCTGAAAGCGGTGAAGCTGGGCAAGATAGCGTCCGCTTTTCCGACAAACAACAGGCAGCTCCTCCACCGAAACAAGGCTTTTGTGTAAAATCGCCGTGGGCAACTGGGCCAGCTTGCGGCTATCCTTACAATTTTTGCGACAGGGACAGCCGCTGCAGGCAGCCTCTGCCGCCCGTGCAACCAAGGCATCCTCATCCACCGGTACCTCCTGTGCTTCCAACAGCAGCTGCTGGGTCTGCAGCAACGCACCTGCCGCCATTTCCAACCGTACCTGGGCCACGCCGGTCTCTCCCCGTCGGGCAGGCACCTTTGCCGCTACAGGCAGGATCGTTCCCAAAATACCTCCCAGCAGCAAGCCGGGAATCGGCGCGGGGTCAAGAACACCTTTCAGGGACATCAGCGACAGATATCCCAGTGTGGGGGCTAAAACCAACATCCATTTGGGATACTTTGGCAAAAACCGAAGCAGGTAGCTTCCGCACAGCACGGCGGTCATAGATACCGGCGTCACCTGGGCCACGTCCAGGGCAACCCCTGCCAGTGCCGCTGCCGGAAAGGCTCCCATTACCGTTAGTGCGCCGCCTGCCACAAAGCCCAGGCTTACATAGGGCAACGGCACGATCTGTGCCAGTGCCAAAACGGCAAAGCCGCAGGCGATCCAGTCCAAAAAGGGATTGCGTCCCCGAAGCACCTGGGTAAACAGCAGTGTGCCGGCCATGGCAAGGCAGACACGCAATACGTATAGCCCTACAGGGGTGGTATCCTGTAAGCACGTCTGAAACAGCACCCCCACCGCCGAAACCACCAGTCCTGCCAGAGCCGGTATTATCAGCGGTGTTTCCCGGCGTACTTTGCGGTCACCAAAGAGCAGTACCGCCAACAAACCACCCAACAGCCACACAAGGCCCTGATAGCCTGCTGCGCCCCAAAACAGCAAGTAGCCGGCGGCGCCACCGGCGGCACACAGCACCGCTGACCATCCGCTGCAGGCGCACACCAACGCCAAAGCCAGGGGTAACGCACCGTTGGCAACACTGGCAGCGCTCAGACAAAAGCCTGCCAAAACATAGGCCGCCGCCCGGACATAGGTTTGCACCCCGGGATCCCGTAAAAAGCCCAAAACACTGCGCTGAGAGCGCCGCACATAGGACTGCAAAGTGGTCATCATATGTAAACACGTCCTTTCGTGTCACCATGCTACCACAAAATGTCCGATTATTTTGTCGTATGCCGTAGAGGAAGCAAATTTCAATTTATCGTTCCGATGATAACCGCACCAATTGTCATTGCGAGGGCGTTTACGCCCGTGGCAATCTCATAAAACAATGCTGTTATATTGGTAGCAAGGCAGACATCGATGGCGTGTCATGCCATACTGTTGCGGTGCCCGATAAAATCTTCGGGCTTACGCTTACCTCGATTTTATCGACCGCTGCCACTCGCTCAGCTCCCTTACTCCGCCACCGGCGGCGGTCGCATCGCTCCCCGGCGGCGGTACTTTCTTGTTCCGCCAAGAAAGTACCCAAAGAGGCGGCTTGGGGAGGGTTTGCGTGCATTGCTCCCGCAATGCAAGCCACCTCCCCAAGACCCCACCAGGCGCGCACTTTCGTGAGTGCAAACACGCATTTTCTTGTTTGCCCGGTGCGTTCTGTGTGGGAAATTTGTGCTCTTTCATCACATGGAAACGGGTAGATTTTATTTTAAACGGAACGACAAATTGAAATATTGCTTAATGCATAATTCATAATGCATCATGTGGTTATCATCGGAAAATGTCACATATTTCGGTAAAATAATTCTGCATTATGCATTTTGCATTCTGCATTGTTTATCTTGCGTTGGGGGCGGCGGCGGTGTATAATGGAGAAAATGAAAGGCTGCAGGAGATGAGGTGAGGATATGGGCATAGAATTTGAAGTAAAATTCCGGGCGACTCCGGAAACGTTGGACGCAATCCGACAGAAAACCCCTGGGCAGGAAACCGAATACCGCATGCAAACCACATATTACGACACCCCTGCCGGTGCTCTTTCCGCACGGCGCTACACCCTGCGGCGCCGGATGGAAAACGCACAATCCGTCTGCACCCTGAAAACCCCGGCTGCCGGCTTTGGCAGACAGGAGTTTGAGGTGGAGGCAAACACCATCGAAGCTGCAATCCCTGCGTTATGTAAACTAAGCAATCTTGACACGCTGCCCACTCTGCTGGCTGACGGCGTTGTTCCCATCTGCGGCGCCCGGTTTACCCGGATCGCCAAAACTGTGACCCTTCCCGACTGCACTGTGGAACTGGCCCTGGACCAAGGCGTCCTCACCGGCGGCGGCCGGGAAGAGCCCCTGTGTGAGGTGGAAGTGGAGCTGAAGGAAGGCAGCCGGGAGGCCGCCCTTGCCTATGCCATGCAGCTTTCCCTTGCTTTTGGTCTGGAGCGGGAAACGGAAAGCAAATTCCGCAGAGCCCAAAAGCTGGCCGCCCAATTGTAAGGAGTGTATTATGACTGAATTTGCTTCTTTATTTGAAAAATATGACCGGCTGGTGATTTTTGACACCGAAACCACCGGTCTGCATTTTGACCGGGATGAGATCATCGAATTTGCTGCTGTGGTTGTGGAAAACTCTGGCGGCAAGGCCCAAATCGTCCGGGAATATGACGAGCTGATCACCTTAAGTCCTGGGATGTTTGTTCCCCCGGAGATTGAGGCGCTCACCGGCATCCGCAACGAGGATATCCTTAACCGGGGGATTCCCAAAAGCCGGGTCTGCCGGGATATTGCGCAAATGATCAGCGGCAACACCCTGCTGCTGGCATATAACGCCCATTTCGACCTGAGTTTTCTGTTTTACATGCTGCTGCGCAACGGCGATCCCATGATTCTGAAAGGCAAAGACAAGCTGGATCTTTTGACCGTATATAAGGACCGCCACAATTATCCCCACAAGCTGTGCAACGCCATTGAGCGGTACGGCCTTTCGGGACAGGTGGTGAACTCCCACCGGGCTGTGGACGATGTGATCGCAACGGTTGCCGTTATGAAAGCCATGGAACTGGAACGAAATGATCTTTCGTGTTATGTTAACCTATTCGGCTTTAATCCCAAATACGGCGTTTCCGGAAAGCCCATAAGCTCTGTTACATACCGGCCCCAGCAATTCGACCCTCCGGAACCGCTATACAATACATAAAGACAAAAAGCCCCTTGGCACCGTGGTGTGTCAAGGGGCTTTTTCTTATTTTCTTCTTCTGGCCATAGGCTGGGTCTTTTCCTGAATCAGCAGAAGGTCCGAGATAATGGAATTGCTGACCAAAAAGCCCTCCGGTGTCAGGTGCCAGCGGCCATCATAGGTCTTTTGGGCCCAAGCCCGGTCCTTAAATTCCTGCAGCGCCTTTTCCAAGGGGGCAAAGGGCAGCAGAAACAGCTTTTCGTATTCCCGGGGATCCAGTCCCGATACCGTCCGCAGACGCATCATCAGGTACTCACCGGCCCGTTCCCGGTTGGGGATCGGCTGCACATCCTCCAACACCTGTCCCCCTTCCCGAATGCCTTCCACATAGCTGCGCAGGCTCCTTATAACACGGAACCGCCGTCCTGCAAAATCCGAGCTGGCATCCGGGCCGAAACCCAAATACTCGCCCCCGGTCCAGTATTTCAAATTGTGCCGGGAAACGTGTCCCTTGCGGCAGAAATTGGAGATCTCATACTGCCGGTAGCCCCGGCTGCGCAAAATCTGTACCGCAGACAGGTACATGTCCGCCTGGGTATCGTCGTCTGCCAGGTTGCAGTAGTCTTTGTAGTCATATAGGGGTGTGCCTTCCTCTACCTTCAGTCCGTAGCAGCTGATATGCTCCGGTCCTAAGGACAGCACATTTTCCAGGGTCTGTTCCCAATCCTCCAGGCTCTGTCCCGGCAGCCCGTACATCAGATCCACCGACAGATTTTTAAAGCCTGCCTTGCGAATCCGCTGCACTGCATGGACCGCCTGCTCATAGCTGTGGGGTCTTCCCAGCTTTTTCAGAATCTCATCGTCATCACACTGGATTCCCAAACTCACCCGGTTAAACCCCTCGCTGCGCAGCCGCTTCAAAAGCCGGTCAGACACCGAGTCCGGGTTGGCCTCAAAGGTGATCTCTGCGGAATTTGCCACATCAAAGCTTTTGCGGATCACACTGAGAATTTGGGCCAGTGCGTCCGGACCAAACAGGCTGGGCGTGCCGCCGCCAAAGTACACCGTATCCACAAGATAGCCCGGCGCCAAAGCACCTGCCTCCTTAATATGGCGGCACAGCGCATCCAGATAGCCGTCCAGCACCCGGGTTTCCTTGGTGGTCACAGAGTAAAAATCGCAATACTGGCACTTGCTGCGGCAGAAAGGAATGTGGACATAAATGCCCAGGGGTATTTTATTGTTGCGTGTCATAAAGGGCATGATTTTCTCCTAAGTTGACAGGTTAGTCTTCATCCAGCTTCAGCACAGCCATAAATGCCTCGGAGGGGACAGATACCGTACCAAAGGTACGCATCCGTTTCTTGCCTTCCTTCTGCTTTTCCAGCAGCTTCTTCTTTCGGGTAATGTCGCCGCCGTAGCACTTGGCCAACACGTCCTTACGCAGGGCCTTGATGGTCTCACGGGCAATGATCTTGCCGCCAATGGCCGCCTGCACCGGAATTTCAAACTGGGCTCTGGGAATGTTGTCCTTGAGCTTTTCGCAGATCTTTCTTGCCCGGGGATAGGCGTTGTCGGCAAACAGGATAAAGCTCAAGGCGTCCACCACATCTCCGTTGAGGAGGATGTCCAGCTTCACCAGACGGCTGGGCCGGTAGCCGATCAGCTCATAGTCCAGGCTGCCGTAGCCACGGGTCCTGGATTTCAGGGCGTCGAAAAAGTCATAGATAATTTCATTCAGGGGCATTTCATAATGCAATTCTACCCGGTTTGCATCCAGATAGACCATGTCTTTAAATTCGCCCCGCCGGGAGGTTGCCAGGTCCATAATATTACCCACATATTCCTGGGGCGCGATGAGGCTGATCTTCACATAAGGCTCTTCGGCAAGTTCGATCTCCATAGGATCGGGGTAGTCCAGGGGATTGTCCACCATCAGGACTTCGCCGCTTGTCTTGGTGATCCGGTAGACAACGTTGGGGGCAGTGGTGATCAGATCCAGGTTGTACTCTCTTTCCAGCCGCTCCTGAATGATCTCCATGTGCAAAAGGCCCAAAAAGCCGCAGCGGAATCCAAATCCCAGGGCAATGGAGCTTTCCAGCTCATAGGACATGGAAGCATCGTTGAGCTTCAGCTTTTCCAGGGCTTCCCGCAGGTCTTGATATTTTGCGCCGTCGGCCGGATACACACCGGAGTATACCATGGGCTGCACCGGGCGGTAGCCGGGCAAGGGCCTTTCTGCAGGATTGTCTGCGGCGGTGATGGTATCTCCCACCTGGGTGTCGGCAACGGTCTTGATAGAGGCGGTGATGTAGCCTACCTCACCTGCACCCAGGCTGTCCCGGGGGATCAGGCCGCCGGGGCTCATGGTGCCTACCTCCACCACCTTATATACCGCGCCGGTGGCCATCATTTTAATATCCATGCCGGCACGGACCGTGCCTTCCTTGATCCGGGTGTAGACGATAACACCACGGTAGGAATCGTACTGGCTGTCAAAGATCAACGCCTGCAGCGGTGCTTCCCTGTCACCGGTGGGGGCAGGCACGTCCTTGACGATCATTTCCAAAACACTGTGGATGTTAATGCCGTTTTTGGCGGAAATCTCCGGGGAATCCTCCGCGGGAATGCCGATGATGTCCTCTACCTCCGCCTTCACCTCTGCCGGACGGGCAGAAGGCAGATCGATCTTGTTGATCACCGGTAGCACCTCCAGCCCTGCGTCAATGGCAAGGTAGGTGTTGGCCAGGGTCTGTGCCTCTACGCCCTGGGAGGCGTCCACCACCAGCACTGCACCCTCGCAGGCCGCCAGAGAGCGGCTGACCTCGTAGTTAAAGTCCACGTGGCCCGGGGTGTCAATCAGGTTCAGGGCATAGGTTTCTCCGTCATCGGCTGTATAACTCAGCTGGACGGCCGTGGCCTTAATCGTGATTCCCCGTTCCTGCTCCAGCTCCATGGAATCCAAAATCTGCTCGCTTTTCTGCCGGTTGTCTACCGCGTTACATTCCTCCAAAAGCCGGTCTGCCAATGTGGATTTACCGTGGTCAATATGGGCAATGATGGAAAAGTTCCGAATTCTATTTAGCTCCGTCATCCTTGACTCCTTTTTAAATTTCAATTTATCGTTCCAACGGAACGATAAATTGGAATAATGCTTAATGCATAATTCATAATGCATAATGTGGTTATCATCGGAAAATGCCACATATTTCGGTAAAATAATTCTGCATTATGCATTTTGCATTATGAATTATTTATCGTGCAGCAGCACGATAAATTGGAATTTGCTTATACTTCTTGATTTTAGTATTATAACGAAGATTTTGCAAATTGTAAACTGTATGTTTTTGCGGAATTTCGGGAATACTGATGCCTGTAGCGACAAAAACCTGCTTTTTTTGAAAATTTTTTGTAAATACCCCTTGTCGAAACCGGAAAAGAGGGCTATAGTGCTATCAGCACAAGGAAATGTTACATAGTACAGAGAGGAATCAAAACTATGAGTACCGGAAAGAAAAACACTAAATCTACAGAAGATCTGCAGGCCGCTCTGCAGAGCTTGATCGCCATGGGCCGCAAGGACGGCATGATCCGCTCCAGCGATCTGAACGCCATTTTGGAGAAAATGGACATGACCCCGGAAAAGATCGAGGATATCTATGACCGTATGGAGGCCATGAATATTCAGGTCGTCAGCAATGATCTGGACCTAGAACTGGGGGATGATCTGGACGCTCTGTTGCCGGAGGACCTGGGCGACGATATTGACTTGTCCAATGTGGAGGACGAAGAGCTAGTTGACCCTGTGGAGCTGTCTGCAGAGTACAACCTGGACGATCCTGTACGGATGTATCTGAAGGAAATCGGTCAGATCAAGCTTCTGTCTGCCGAGGAGGAAGTGGAGCTTGCCAAGCGGGTCTCCGAAGGAGACCAGGCTGCCAAAAACAAGCTGACAGAGGCCAACCTGCGACTGGTGGTCTCCATTGCCAAAAAGTACAGCGGCCGAGGTCTGCACATTCTGGATCTGATTCAGGAAGGCAACACAGGTCTGATCCGTGCTGTGGACAAATTTGACTGGACAAAGGGAAACAAATTCTCTACATATGCCACCTGGTGGATTCGGCAGGCCATTACCCGTGCCATTGCTGACCAGGCCCGTACCATTCGGGTACCTGTGCATATGGTAGAGGTCATCAACAAGGCCACCCGTTGTAACCGCAAGCTGGTCCAGGAGCTGGGCCGTGAGCCTACGGTGGATGAGATCCCCGCCGAACTGGGTCTGCCTGTGGAAAAGATCATCGAGGCAAACCGTACGGCTGCCGACACCCTTTCCCTGGACACCCCCGTAGGTGACGAAGAAGATACCTCCATCGGCTCTTTCGTAGAAGATGAGCGGACCCCCGGTCCTGCCGATGCCACCTCCAACGCCTTGCTTGCCGAAGCCCTGAAGGAAATTTTGGACACCCTGACCGAACGGGAGGCAGACGTGCTGCGTATGCGTTTCGGCATGTACGACGGACGGACCCACACCCTGGAAGAGGTGGGCCAGATTTTTGGCGTTACTCGTGAGCGTATCCGCCAGATCGAAAACAAGGCCATCCGCAAACTCCGCCACCCCAGCCGTGCCAAGAAAATCAAAGACTTTTACTGCTGACAGATACCCGGGCCGTAACGGCCCGGGTTTTTCCTGTTATTTTTTTATGAATTTTTTATTGCAGGGGTAGCACGGAAACAGGATTTGTGCTATAATGTAGACTAAGTATAACTATATGTGCGGAGAGATAAGATTATGCTGGAACTTTTGGCACCTGCCGGGTCAATGGAGGCCCTTCGGGCGGCTGTTCAAAACGGCGCCAACGCCGTATATTTGGGCTGTGGTATCTTTAACGCCCGTCAGAGCGCAAAGAACTTTACCCCCCAGACACTGACCGAGGCAGTCAAATACTGCCATATTCGCGGTGTTGCCGTCCATCTGACGCTGAACACCTTGGTTTCCGACCGGGAAGCCCCCCAATTGCAGGAGCTGATTCGCCATGCTGCCAGAAGCGGCGTGGATGCCTTTATCGTGCAGGACCTGGGTGTGGTGCAGATGTGCCGTCAGATCGCACCCAGCGTTGCCATCCACGGCTCTACCCAAATGACCGTCCACTCCCTGTCCGGCGTACAGCTTTGCGCCGCCTGGGGCATTTCCCGGGTGGTTCTGAGCCGGGAGCTGAACCGGGACGAAATTCGCTATATCTGCCAAAACAGCCCCATCGAGGTGGAGGTCTTTGCCCACGGTGCATTGTGTATGTGCTACTCCGGCCAGTGCTACTTATCTGCCGCCATCGGCGGCCGGTCCGGAAACCGGGGCCGCTGCGCTCAGCCCTGTCGCCAAAGCTATGGCTACGGCCGCTGGCAGGACCAGCATCCTCTGAGTCTGAAGGACAACTGCCTTATCCATTATCTGCAGGAGCTGGAAAGCATGGGCGTTGCCAGCATCAAGCTGGAGGGCCGTATGAAGCGGCCGGAGTACGTTGCCGCCGTTACCGGGGTCTACCGCAAGGCCCTGGACGAGAGAACTGTCACCCGGCAAATGCTGGATACCCTGTACACCGCCTTTAACCGTCAGGGCTTTACCGACGGCTACTATACCGGAAAAACCGGCAGCACCATGTTCGGCGTTCGGGAGGATACCCCTGAGGATGTCCGTTGGTGTAAAGAAATGCGCCAAACCTACGAGATCGGTGAAAACCCACTGGTGCCCATCACTTTCCGGGCAGCCGTCACCGCAGGCCGCTTCAGTCTGACAGTGACAGACCCGGAAGGACGCAGCTGCACACTGGAAGGACAACCTCCCGAGGAAGCCCGCACCGCTGCGTTGACCGATGAACAGCTGATCGCCCGGTTGCAGAAAACCGGCGGCACCCCTTATTACTGCACCGATATTCAAGTAACTATCACCCCCGGCGTTGCTCTTTCCGCTGCGGCTATCAACGCCCTGCGCCGGGATGTGCTGAATATGCTGACTGCCCAGCGGGCCCGTCACCCGGAACCCCGGCTGGGCCGCCCCGGGCCTGTCCGGAAATACACCGGCCCCCGGCACCCGGTGCTGACTGTCCAAGTTACCGCCCGGGAGCAAATCACCCCCAAGCTCTTAAAAATGGCACCTGCTGTTTTGTACGTTCCCATTCATATTCTGGTGGAGGACCCGGTCTTTACCCGTCAGCTTGCCCACAGCGCCAACGTCTGCGCCGTACTGCCCCGTATCGTCCATGACGGCGAAGCAGCCCAGCTGCAACGGGATATGCACACCCTACGCAGTTTGGGTGTGGAGGAGGTCCTTGCCGGCAATTTAGGGCTCTTGCCCCTTGCCCGGGAATGCCGTATGGCCGTCCGGGGTGACTTCGGCTTGAACCTGTATAACTCCACCGCTATGCTGGTGGCCCGGTCTATGGAGCTGCGCTCCGCCACACTGAGCACAGAAATGACCCTGCCCCAAATCCGTGATGTTAGTAAAGCCGTTCCCTGTGAGCTGCTGTGCTACGGTCGGATGCCCCTGATGGTGACTGAAAACTGTCTGATCAAGGGCCGCACCGGCCAGTGTACCTGCCATTTGGGACTGCCCCGGCTGATGGACAAGACCGGTGCAGAATTCCCGGTGATCAAAGACGGAAATTCCTGCCGCAGCATCCTGCTCAACGGCAAAAAGCTGTATCTGCTGGACCGCCAGCAGGATCTGAGCAAGCTGGGCATTTGGGCAGCCCGTCTGTTCTTTACCACAGAAAACGCAAAAGAAGTGGACCGGATCCTCAGCGCCTACCGAGACCCCATTGCCTTTGACCCCGGCGGCTGTACAAGAGGCCTGTACTTAAGAGGGCTGGATTAAAGTAAATTTCAATTTATCGTTCCAACGGAACGATAAATTGAAATAATGCTTAATGCATAATTCATAATGCATAATGTGGTTATTATCGGAAATGCCACATATTTTGGTAAAATAATTCTGCATTATGCATTTTGCATTATGAA
>JAZSPV010000043.1:0-94981 GCA_045537615.1 Faecousia sp.
CCAGGATCAAACTCTCAAAAAATGGTATCTTAAAACCCGTAGGTTCTAAAATCTTTTTTGAATAATTTGTCTAGCAAATTTACTCAAGAATTTTCGTTGGCTGTTATTTCATTCGTACACGAATTTCTTAAACAATCCATATAATTGTCCAAGGTGTTACTTGTTCGTCTTTGCGTTATTCAATTTACAAGGTACAGGTTTTGCCATCCTCCAGGCACAGGCCGTTCATCGGACAGCTTGCATATGATACCATTTTGCGCTTTGTTTGTCAATACTTTTTTTCAAAAATTTTAGCATTTTTTTGGCATTGTAGAATCATGCAGTTTCGACAAACTGGATGCTGTGTTTCTGTGCAAAATAACTAACCGATATCCCCCGATACATTATGGGTAATGTCTGTTAGCGCTGCCGCCGCATCCTGAGAGCTTTCCTGTCTTTTTGCCAAGTCTCCCAGTGTGACCATACCACACAGCTTACCATTTTCCACCACCGGAAGCCGCCTGACCTGCTGCTGCCCCATCAGTTGCGCTGCTGCCCCAGCCTCCATCTGCGGTTGTACCGATGTGATCCGATTTGTCATGACCTGTCGCACCGTGGTTTTTGCCGGCGCTTTCCCTGCTGCCATACAGCGAATTACCAGGTCCCGATCCGTCACAAGGCCGCAAACTTTTCCATCGCTTCCACAGACCGGTAGAATCCCTATATTATAATGTGTCAGGGTTCTGGCCGCCACCTCCACAGTCTCCTCCGGGCTGATGTGGATCGCCGGCTTGGTCATAATGTCGCTCACTTTCATAACATCCCTCCGCCATAGCATTGTTGCCTGTGTATGGAAAAAATATACATAGCTTTTTTAGGAATTTTTTTGTAAGATTATGGTATATAAACGGTAGTACATAAGTAAAGGAGGTGCAGCAGCATGGAGGACATACAAATTCTGCAGCTTTTGTGGGCGCGCAGCGAAAATGCAGTGGCAGCATTGGCCGCAAAATTTGGCAAGCGGCTTTATCGGACCGCCTTGAATATCCTATCAGTTCCCGAGGATGCGGAGGAAGCAGTCAACGACACATACCTGGCCCTGTGGGATGCCATTCCGCCTGCCAAGCCTAACCCATTGAGCGCTTTTGTTTATCGGGTAGGCAAAAACACCGCGCTGAAGCACCTGCGTTGCCGCACCGCGCAGAAAAGGGACAGCAGTTATGACCTGTGCCTGGATGAACTGTCCGGCATTTTACCCGGACAATCCATAGAAGAAACCCTGGACGCCAGGGCTTTGGGGCAACAGATTGATTTGTTTTTGGGAACCCTGGATGTCCACAGCCGGCAGCTTTTTGTACGGCGCTACTGGTTCGGTGACAGCATCCGGGATCTGAGCCGGTCAATGGGCGTATCGGAAAATGTTCTGTCTGTGCGTCTGCACCGCATCCGCAGCAAGCTCAAAGACCATTTAAGTAAGGAGGGCTTTTGGAATGAAGCATGAAAAACTGTCTGAGGCGCTGGATGGAATCAGCGACACCTATATCACCGAAGCCGCACAAAGCAAAAAGAAAAAGCCGTTCCCCTGGCTGGGCGCCATTGCCGCGGTGCTTGCAGTGGCTGTTCTTGTGGGTATCAGCTATCGATTTCTCCCAGGCCAGGCAGAGGATTTGCCGTATCCGGAGCAACCTCATCTCAGCACCCAGCCACCTGTGGAGCATGTAACACTTAACAAGCAGCACCTTGACTACCTGGTAGCAGCACCGGCCTATCCAAAAATGGCTGCCTATCCGGTCCAGTATGAGGAAGGAAACTATGACGCATGGAAGCAGGACCAACGTGCCATTCACAATCAGCCCGACGGCTACGCAGACAATTTACAGACTTATTTTTCACATATTATTCCCGAAATGTTAACCGGAAGCGACGGACAGAACGTTGTCTGTTCACCGGTCAACATCTATATGGCCCTTGCCATGCTGGCTGAGACTACCGACGGTGAGAGCCGCCAACAGATTTTGGATCTTCTGAAAGCTGACAGCATGGAAGCACTACGCACCCAGGCAGGGCAAGTTTGGAAAGCACATTATAATGACGATGGTCTTTCCACATCTGTGCTGGGTTCCTCTCTGTGGCTCCACGAAGATATAGCTTATAACGAAAGCACTGTGAACGCCCTTGCAGAACACTACTACGCTTCTGTATTCCGGGGTCAGCTGGGAACGGATGCAATGAACACCGCGCTACAGTCCTGGCTCAACGAACAGACCGGCGGCCTCCTACAGGAGCAGGCTCAAAATGTAAAGCTTGCACCAAACAGCAATCTGGCCCTGGCCACCACGGTTCTCTACCAAGTCCAGTGGTTGGATGAATTCCGGGAACAGGGCAACACCCAAGGCACTTTCCACGGCACAGATACAGACACAGAAGAAACCTTTATGAACCGGCAGCTACCCTACGGGCCTTACTATTGGAGCGAAAATTTCGGCGCTGTGTATTTGCAGCTGGAGGACGGTAGCCGGATGTGGCTGCTACTGCCGGACGAAGGTGTTGCACCGGAGGATATTCTGCCGGAGGCCGGTGCCTTTTTCGCACAGAACCCCTACGCATATGACAGCGAATATAAAAACCAAAAGCACATGATTATCAATCTTTCATTGCCCAAGTTTGACGTAGCTTCTGATATGGACCTGGTGGAAAAACTGCAAAAATTGGGCGTTGCCGATGTATTCCAGGCAGGCAAGGCAGACTTCTCCCCCATTCTGCCCCAGGAGGACGGCGGTTATATCGACCAGGTAAAGCATGCCGCCCGGGTCAGCATTGATGAGAAGGGTGTTACTGCCGCCGCCTTTACGGTTATCGACCGCTGCGGTGCCGGTATGCCGCCGGAGGAGCAGATCGACTTTGTGCTGAACCGTCCTTTCCTGTTTTATATCGAGAGTCGGGATGGGCTTCCCCTTTTCACCGGCATCGTCAACAGGCCGTAATAAATTGCCATGAGAAAAAGAATCATACAAATCGCAGCCGTGGCTGTATTGGGTCTGTTCCTGGCCGGCTGTCTGTGTATAGCGGCTATTAACACGGGCATTTGCGCCGCAGGTTCCCGGCGCATTCTCTTAGAAGAAGACGCCGCCCGGGTGGCCGATGTAGATTGTATTCTTGTTTTAGGCTGTCAGGTCCATGATGACGGAACGCCCAGCCACATGCTGGAAGACAGACTGAAACAGGGTGTGGCCCTCTATGCCCTGGAAGCCGCGCCAAAACTTTTGATGAGCGGCGACCACGGGCAGGAGGGCTACAACGAGGTCGGTGCTATGAAGCAGTATGCCATGGATTCTGGTGTTCCCTCGGAAGATATTTTCATGGACCACGCTGGTTTTTCCACTTACGAAAGCCTTTACCGCGCCAAGGTAGTGTTTGGTGTTGACAAGATCCTGATTGTCACGCAGAAATATCACCTTTACCGGGCGCTGCACATTGCCGATGCTCTGGGGATGGAGGCTTACGGTGTTGCCGCAGACTACCGCGCCTATTACGGGCAATGGACACGGGAAATCCGGGAAGTTTTGGCCCGGGTCAAGGATTTCGGAACCGGAATTTTCAAGCCCAAACCCGCCCTCCTTGGTGATCCAATCCCCATCACCGGAAACGGAAATATCACAAACGATTGACCTATCTACATAAAAATCCGCCTGCGTTTTCGCAGGCGGATTTTACTATATTACAGCAAGGGGATATTGTTTTCATTACAAATGCGGATGGTTTCCTCGTCCCACAGACTGGTCTGAACCTCACCAATGTGTGCGCAGCCAAGGAGCAGCATGCACAGTCTGGACTGTCCGATACCGCCACCTATGGTCAGGGGCAGTTCTCCGTTTAAGAGCATCTTGTGAAACGGAAGTTCCCGGCGATGGTCACAGCCGGCTTTGTGCAGCTGATAATCCAGCGCCGCCGGATCCACACGGATACCCATAGAGGATATCTCAAAGGCAATGCCCAGCACATCGTTCCAGAAGAGAATGTCACCGTTCAAGGACCAATCATCATAGTCCGGTGCCCGGTTTCCATGGGGCTTTCCGGAGCGAAGCTTTTCGCCGATACCCAGGATGAAGGCCGTCTTATGCTCTTTTAAGTACAACTGCTCCCGTTCCTCCGGGGTGTTATCCAGGTAAAGGTCCTCCAGCTCCTGAGAGGTGATAAAGCTGACCTCCCGGCGTAGCTCTACACCGATTTGGGGAAATTCCTTTTTCAGCGCTTCGCTGGCATCACAGATCACATTCACAATGGACTGGACAGTAGCTTTCAGATATTCCGGTGTCCGGTCTTCCTTTTCAATGATCCGCTCCCAGTCCCACTGATCCACATAGATGGAGTGGATGTTGTCCAGATCCTCATCCCGGCGGATGGCGTTCATATCCGTATACAGGCCCTCATGGCTGCTGAAGCCGTACTTCTTTAGTGCCAGCCGCTTCCACTTTGCCAGAGAGTGGACCACCTGGGCATCGTCCCCGATGGCAGGCACGTCAAAGGAAACTGCCCGTTCCGTGCCGCTCAGGTCGTCGTTCAGACCGGATGTAGACTTAACAAACAGAGGCGCAGACACACGCTGCAGATGCAGGGTCTCCACAAACTCACTTTGGAAAATATCTTTTGTAAGCGCAATGGCCCGCTGCAGGTCATAGCTATTCAAAACAGGTCGATAGCCTTTGGGAAGTATTACTTTGTTCATACCCATACCTCCTGAAAATTTCGTTTAGTATACCACAGAATAAAGGGGGAAGTCAACTTCCAAATATGGACATCGTTCCCAACCAACATATTACATTTCAATAAAGTGTTGACACCGGGAATAAATTGGGTTATAAAGGACTGGAAGAGAAAAAAGGAGTGATGAAAATGCTTTGGGGAACCTTTACCCTTACCCATTTTATTACACTCGTTCTGGCTGCAGGTATGCTGGCAGGTCTGTATTTTCTGCTGCGGGGCAAATCCCGGAAAACCCAGACTGGGGTGTTGGGCGCGTTGTCCTTCCTGGGAATTGCCGCCATCATCTATGAATTTACCGCCAAGGGAGCACCTCTGGCAAATCTGCCGCTGCATCTGTGTTCCATTAACGCTATGCTTTTGCCGGTGGTAGTCTTTAGCAAAAACAAAACACTGGGAAATCTGCTGCTGGTTTGGTGTCTGGGTGCGTTGGCAGCCCTGGTTTTGAATTACGATATGACCTATCAGCCGCTGTTCAGCTGGAATGTCTTCTTCTATTACTTCCCCCATGTGGTAGAATTTGGTATTCCGGTTTTACTGGTGATGCTGGGGCATGTCAAGAAAGACCCTAAATGCATTGCCTCCACCATAGGAATCTCCATGGGCATCTACACAGTGGTGCATTTCCTGAACCTGCTCATCACCAGCTACGCCAAGGCAGCCAACATCTGCTACGGTGCAGAGCCCTATGTAGCCAACTACATGTTCTCCCAGCACCCGTCCAATCCTTTGGTAGACCTGTTTTACAGCATCATCCCTGTTCCCTACTGGTATATGTACCTGGTAATTCCTATTTTGGTCACCTATCTTCTGATCATTTACACGCCGGATATTTACCGGCATTTCAAGAACAAAAAGAATATCAAAACCGCTTAATGAAAACTGCGCTGACTACAGTCAGCGCAGTTTCTTACTTTTTGTAATACAGCGACATTTCCCTTTGGCTCTGCAGCAGTTCCTGCTCCAATTCTCTTGCAGACATCCGAAGGACACCGCTGCGAAAACTGCTCAGCTGCACAAGAGAATCCGAGGTTGCCACCCGGACGGCGTAATTTTTACCGATTTGCGCCACCAAAGCCTCTATATAGGCATCTGCTGTTTCGTTTTCCTTGGTGTATACCACCTGAATGTTATGAAACGGCTGTTTTTCCCCGGAGTTACCCTTTACCTTATAGCCATCAAACACCACGACGGTCCTGCACTTTTTAAACCCGGCATAACTGGAGAGCAGGTCACACAACCGCCGACGGGCCGCCTCCAGGTCGTCCTTGGCGGTCTGTGCAAGGGCATCCCATGCAAAAATCATATTGTAGCCATCTACGATCAGCGCACTGTCCTTCGGCGGACGGATGGTCAGCTGTTCACTGGCAGGACGGTTCTCCGGAGCCCGGTACGCAGGCCGCTTCACAGGACCGAACTCCCGCTCCATGATGGCCTCCAGTTCCTTATCGTCCATGCGCAAATTCCGGGTGATCAATGTAGGTGCTTCCTGCCGGTCCTCCTTTCGGCCGCTATCCAGATGCATAAACTCTGTGACCCTGTTCCATTTGACCGTAACACCTGCTCCATGGTCACAGAACACGCTGTCCGGCGTGTTTTCCAAATCTGCCTCCGGATCATAGCTGATAGCTTCGATCACTTCTTCGGCATTGTGACAGGGTGCATATCCGTGCAGCGTCACCTGCAGCTGCCCCATACCCTGGGTATAGGCTGCCAACTGATCTGCATAATCCTTCAGCTCTGCCGCCGGCACAAGTCCCGTCAGCGTGGAATATTCTCCTTCATTTTCCGGTGCTTCAAATGTACCGCTCATAGCCCGGATATCGGTGATCGCCCGTCCGATTTGTGCCGTGGGAACCGTCAATGTGAAGCTGTACCATGGCTCTAGAAGCACCGACTGGGCCTGCATAAGACCCTGGCGCACTGCCCGGTAGGTGGCCTGCCGGAAGTCGCCGCCCTCCGTATGCTTTACATGGGCCTTGCCCACCAAAAGGGTCAGCTTCATATCTGTGATCGGTGCGCCGGTAAGCACGCCCAAATGGGTCTTTTCCTCCAAATGACTTAAAATCAGCCGTTGGAAATTGCCATCCAGCACATCGGTGGGACAAACTGTATCAAATACCAGTCCGCTTCCCTGGGACAAGGGTTCTAAAAGCAGGTGGACCTCAGCATAGTGCCGCAAGGGTTCAAAATGTCCTACGCCCTCCACCGGGGCGGAGATGGTTTCCTTGTAGAAGATTCTGCCGTCATCCAATGTGACATCAAGCCCAAAGCGCTCTGCAATCAGGCTGCGAAGGACCTCCAGTTGGACCTTACCCATGATCTGCATGTGAATTTGCTTTGACTGTCCATCCCAAAGGATTCGCAGTTGGGGATCTTCCTCCTCCAATTGGCGCAGCTTCTGCAGTGTCAGGACAGGGTCGGCCTGTTTGGGCAGGTTGATTCGGTAGGTCATCACCGGTTCCAAAAGGGGCTTACTTGCTGCGCTTTCTATTCCCAAACCCTGCCCAACATAAGTGGCGCTGAGGCCTGTAACCGCGCACAGCTGTCCGGGATAGGCAGTGTCTGCTACCGTAAACTTCTCACCGGAGTACAGCCGCAGCTGCACCGCCTTTTCTGTCAACTCCTCACCTTTGACCGTCAGATAAGTCAGCGGCGTGCGTACCTGCAAGCAACCGCCTGTGATCTTCAGCCAGGTCAGCCGATTTCCCTGCGTGTCCCGGGATATCTTATAGACCCTTGCACCGAAATCCTTTGCAGGCGTCAGGCAGGGTGCATAGGTATCCAGCAGCTGCAACAGGGTATCCACTCCCTCCAGCTTCAGGGCAGAGCCAAAGCAGCAGGGAAACACCTTTCGTCCGGCAATCAGGCCGGACAGCTGCTCCCGGGAAATCTCCCCTTTTTCCAAATAGCTTTCCAAAGCCCTCTCATCACACATGGCAGCGCTTTCTGCCAGTTGCTCCGGCTCTGTTTGAAAGTCTATACATCCGGCATCCAGCTTTTGCCGCAGCTGGGCCATGAGAGCCTGCCTCGACAGCCCCGGAAGGTCCATTTTATTAATGAACAGGAATACCGGCACACCGTACTGTTTTAATAGCTGCCATAGCGTCAGTGTATGGGCCTGTACCCCATCAGTACTGCTGATAACCAAGATAGCACAATCCAAAACAGGCATGACCCGTTCTGCCTCCGTTCCGAAATCCGTATGGCCCGGGGTATCCACAAGGGTCACTTCCAGACGGGGCGTTGCAAGCAGTGCCTGCTTGGAGAAAATGGTGATTCCCCGTTGCCGCTCAATGCTGTGGGTATCCAGAAAGGCATCCCGGTGATCCACCCGGCCCAAGCTGCGCAGTGCTCCGCCGCGGTACAAAAGGGCTTCGGAAAGGGTGGTCTTTCCTGCATCCACATGGGCGAGCAGACCAACACTGCAATATTGTTTTATTGTCTGCCTGTCCACGGATATCCTCCTTTGCCTTTTGTGTTTCCAGCAGGCGGTGATATGCTACGCCGTCATTTACTGCTGTAAATAATCTCTGGCTGCACGCATTAGCTGCTCTTTCTCATTGGGAAGTGTTTCTTCCATAACTGCTATCAGCAGTTCCTCCAAACAC
Source organism: Faecousia sp. (assembly GCA_045537615.1). Taxonomy (GTDB): domain Bacteria; phylum Bacillota; class Clostridia; order Oscillospirales; family Oscillospiraceae; genus Faecousia. The sequence goes on from JAZSPV010000043.1 coordinate 8,352, forward strand.
CGGCCAATCTCCGGCCCGGGCTGGAAGCCCAGCTCGATCAGATCCGAGCCGTTGACAGCCAGGTCCTTCACATGGAGGCAGCTTTCTTCATCGCAAATCTGACAAACCAATTCTTCCAAGTGCGCATAGACTGCCATTGCGTCCTGAGTTGCCTTTCCTGTGGCTGCCAGATCTGCTTTTTGCAGTGCCAACAGCTGCAAGGTGGCTTCCTGACCGAATTTACCGATCCGGCGGCGCAGCAGTTTCCTGTCCGGTTCCAGCAAGGTCATATGATTTTCCACCAGGAAAACCACCCGTTCCCGCAGGGCGTTGGGGGCTCTGAAGCGTCGCAGTATCTCATCTGCCATTTGGGCGCTGACTTTTGCATGACCGTAAAAATGGCCAACGCCTTCCGAATCTTCTGCAAAGCAGGCGGGTTTGCCAATATCATGCAGCAGTGCCGCAAACCGCAGGGTCGGCTCTGCCGGAACAGAGGCCACTGTGTGGGCTATATGGGTATAGACATCATAGGTATGGTAGGGGCTGTGCTGGTCAAAACCAACGGCAGGTGCCAACTCCGGGATCACATAGGAAAGAACAGGGCTGTAGCGAATCAGATCCTGGGCGCTAACAAAAGGCAGCAGGCCGCACAGCTCCGCAAAAATACGTTCCCGGGCAAGGCTGTCCGTCAGATGGATGCAGCCCAGCATTGCCAGCATGGTGTTCTCCTCCGGCTCCAAGCGGAAACGGACAGCAAACCGCACGCCCCGAAGAATACGCAGGGCATCCTCCTGAAAACGTGTTTCCGGATCTCCTACTGCTCGCAGCACTTGATTCTTTAGATCCTGCTGTCCTCCAAAGGGATCTACATAGCCGCCATCGGGGCAATAGGCCATGGCATTGACGGTAAAGTCCCGCCGGGACAAATCCTCCTGAATAGAAGAAACAAAGGCGACTTGGTCCGGATGTCGGTTGTCTGTATAAGCGCCCTCGGTCCGGTAGGTGGTGATTTCATAGACGTTATCCCCTATCACCACGCCGATGGTGCCGTGCTTTTCACCGGCGCGGACCAGTGTATGACCTTCAAACAGGGCGCAGATCTCCTCGGGTCTGGCGCTGGTACACAAATCGTAGTCCTGGGGTGTCATGCCCAAAAGGTGATCCCGGACACAGCCGCCAACCACGTAGGCGCTGTGACCGCCCTTTTTCAATGTTTGCAGGCAATACAGCACTTCCTCCGGAAGGATCATGGGGGCCGGCGCAGGTTCCGGTTTCCGGAAGCTGCAGTCCACCGTGGCGGTCCACAGTGCCATGGCAAGATAAAACACAGGCGCCTCTCCTTTTATGGAAATGCAGCTAAAAAGCATTGCGCCATAATTAAAAAACAGAAAACTGCGGAGGTTGCCGGTGCCTGCATCCAATGTGGTGCGGTAATAGGCTGTAATCATCAAGAACACGGCTGCCAGCAGTTGGGGGAAATAGTTTTGCAGCTGCGGCTCACTATTCCAAACACGGTACTGGGTAAGGATATGCAAAATCAGATAGGCAGTCAAAACTGCATGCAGCAGATATTGGCAGCGCCGCTTCAAACGAAGAATACCGGCAAGCAAAATACCCATCGCCGCAAAAATACCAAGAACACAGGAAAGAACCCCAATTCCACCCGGGTTCTGAACGAACTCGGAAACAGCGGTATAGACAACGCCCAAGGCAGCTGCCCCGGAACCTACACAGGCCGGAATACTGGGGCGAAACAGCCTACTGCCCCGAATCTTCTCATTATAAGGGTACACAGTCCACAACAGTGCCAGTAAGCCCAGGGCAACCATGATGTAGCTCAAAGCATTCGCCGGATGGCCTGCCACTACAAGGCCCTTTACATCAACGCCTGTGGCAAACAGCCAAACACGGAAAAGCAGTGCCGGGATTCCTGCGCCCAAGGCAATATAGGGAAGATATTTCGGTTTCAGTTTCATAGAATGGTTCTCCCAAAGTGCATAGATACTATTATTATAACAACGTATACTCACGATTTCCAGTCTTTTTGGTAAAATTAGGCTTGTTTCCGGGAAGAAGTATGAGTATAATGTAGAAAAATAGATTGAAAAGGAGATCTTACTATGCTCATTGGGATTGTAGCCACCCTTTCCTTTTCCCTTGCGGTGCTTATTTGCGCGTTGTCCGGTGCCTTTGACACACTTTCCTGGCTGTGGCTGCTGCCGGTTTGTTTGATCGGCTTTCTGGCGCTGTTTTCCGGCCTTTGGTATTTACTGCTGCGCTTCATGGCAAGATCCGTAGACATGGAAAAGGAACAGGAGAAGGACAGTCCTTTCTTCCGTAAGGTCATTGAACTGACAATTGATGCTTTGGTGGTGCTGCTGCGTATCCGCATCCACACCCGGGGATTGGAGCAGACTCCCAAGGATGGCCGCTTCCTGCTGGTTTGCAACCACCTCCACGACACAGACCCGGTTGTGCTTTTATGGGCCTTCCGCCACAGTCAGCTGGCGTTTATCTCCAAACGGGAAAACGACGAGAAGCCCCTCATCGGCCCCTTCCTTCGCAAGCTTTTGTGTCAGCCCATAAACCGGGAAAACGACCGGGAGGCACTAAAAACCATTCTCAAATGCATTCAGCTTATCAAAGAAGATACGGTTTCCATCGGCGTCTTCCCCGAGGGCTATGTCAGTGTAGACAGGCTTTTACACCCCTTCCGTAGCGGCGTGTTCAAGATTGCGCAAAAAGCCAATGTACCCATCGTGGTCTGCACACTGCAAAACACATTTGATATCTACAAAAACATGAAGACCCTGACGCCTACCCATGTACATCTGCATCTTTTGGGTGTGATTCCGGCAGAAGATCTGCAAGGCCGCACCGCAGTGGATATTGCCAGCCAGGTCCATGCTATGATGGCCCGGGATCTGGGGCCTGATTTGGTCCTTCCTGAGGTAGAATAATACCCTGTAATTCCGGTTCGCAAACCCAAATCCGCACTTGATTTATATTGCCGTTACCGCTATAATAGGTACAATAACCCAATTTTGGAGGAAATAACATGAAAAACAGTGAAAAGACTTTGGATATGATTGTAAATCTCTGTAAAAACAGAGGTTTTGTCTATGCCGGCTCCGAAATTTACGGTGGTCTGGCAAACTCCTGGGACTACGGCCCTCTGGGTGTGGAATTCAAGAACAATGTTAAGAAAGCATGGCTGAAAAAGTTTGTCCAGGAATCCCCCTATAACGTAGGTCTGGATGCCGCCATCCTCATGAACCCCCAAACCTGGATCACCACCGGTCACGTCGGCTCCTTCTCCGATCCTTTGGTGGACTGCAAAGGCTGCGGCGCACGGCACCGTGCAGACAAGCTCATCGAAGAAGCCCAGTCCGGCAAGGATGTCAATGTGGACGCCATGACCCCGGCCGAAATGAATGACTTTATTACCGAGCACGAGGATGTGGTTTGCCCCAACTGCGGCAAGCACCACTTCACCTCCATCCGGAACTTTAACCTGATGTTCCAGACCAAGATTGGTGTTACCGAGGACTCCTCCTCCACCTGCTATCTGCGTCCGGAAACGGCACAGGGCATTTTCGTTAACTTTGCCAACATTCAGCGCACCACCCGTAAAAAGCTGCCCTTCGGTGTCTGCCAGGTAGGTAAGGCTTTCCGTAACGAGATCACCCCCGGTAACTTCACCTTCCGTACCCGTGAATTTGAGCAGATGGAGTGCGAATTCTTCTGCAAGCCCGGTACCGACCTGGAGTGGTTCGCCTACTGCAAGGACTACTGCAAGAACTGGCTCATCAGCCTGGGTATCAAGGAAGATTCCCTGCGTCTGCGTGACCACGAGCCTGCAGAGCTGGCTTTCTACTCCCGTGCCACTACCGATATCGAATACCAGTTCCCCTTCGGCTCCGGCTGGGGTGAGCTGTGGGGCATTGCCGACCGTACCAACTACGATTTGGGTCGCCATCAGGAGGCCTCCGGCAAGGCACTGGATTACTACGATCAGGAAGCCAACGAGCACTATATCCCCTACGTCATCGAGCCCTCCTTGGGCTGTGACCGTGTGGCCCTGGCTTTCCTGTGTGAGGCTTATGACGAGGAAGTTGTGGGTCAGGACAAGAACGGTAACGACGATGTGCGTACTGTCCTGCATCTGCATCCCGCCCTGGCTCCTTTCAAGGCCGCCGTGCTGCCTCTTAGCAAGAAGCTGAGCCCCAAGGCCGAGGAGATCTACGCCGAGCTGCGCAAGGACTTCATGGTGGACTTTGACGATTCCGGTTCTATTGGTAAGCGCTACCGCCGTGAGGACGAGATCGGTACTCCCTTGTGCATCACTGTAGACTTCCAGACTGTAGGTGACGAGACTACCGAGGCTGATAATTGTGTCACCGTCCGTGATCGCGATACTATGGAGCAGGTCCGCATCCCCATTTCCGAGCTGAAGGCATATATCGAAGAAAAGTGCCGCTTCTAATTCAAAATTCTTAAAATAAAAAAACATCCCGAAATGCATTCGCATTTCGGGATGTTGCTTTATTTTATGAGCAGTTCTGCGATTTGAATGCAGTTGGTTGCAGCGCCCTTACGGACCTGGTCACCGCAGCACCACAGGGCAATGGCATTGTCGTCGGTCAGGTCGGGACGGATCCGGCCCACATAGACGATATCCTGTCCGCTGGTGTCCAGGGGCATGGGGTACTGCTTATTGGCCAGGTCGTCCACCAGCTTGCAGCCGGGGGCCTTGGCGATCACCTCTTTGACCTCCTCCACAGTAACATGGCGGTCAAAGCGGCAGCTAACGGAAATAGAGTGGCTGCGAACCACAGGCACACGGATACAGGTACAAGCAACCTTCAGCTCCGGCAGGTGCATGATCTTGCGGCCTTCGTTCTGCATCTTCATTTCCTCACTGGTGTAGCCCTCAAACTGTTCGCCACCGATCTGGGGGATCAAATTATAAGCAATCTGATAAGGAAATACTTTGGGTTCATAGGTCTCGCCCTTGGAAAGCGCTTCTACCTCGTTCATCAGTTCGATGGGGCCGCCGGCGCCTGCGCCGGAGACGGCCTGGTAAGTAGATGCCACCATAGAGCGAATGGGAGAAAGCTGATTCAGCGCATTCACCGCAGTAATGGTGATGATGGTGGAGCAGTTGGGGTTGGAAATGATGCCGTTATGCCATGCCACATCCTCGGGGTTAACCTCCGGCACGATCAGCGGCACCTTGGGGTCCATACGGAAGGCTGAGGAATTATCCACAAACACAGCACCGGCTGCCACAATGGCAGGTGCAAATTTCTTGGCGATGTCATTTTCTGCTGCACCCAGCACAATGTCTACGCCCTGGAAGGCCTCGTCACAGGCCTCCTGAATGACCACATCCTCCCCCTTGAATTTCAGGGTCTTGCCTGCACTGCGGGCACTGGCCAAGGGAATCAGCTTGCCAACGGGGAAATTCCGTTCCTGCAGAATGCTGATCATTTCCTGGCCCACAGCTCCGGTGGCACCCAGGACAGCAACGGTATACAACTTTTTCATTTTCATCACTCCAAATTCGGTTTCCAGGTAATTATTTCACAAAGCTGTTGTACAGCACACGGATGGCCTCGGCAAAATCTCTGTTGTCCACGCCGAAGATAATGTTCAGTTCATCCGGTCCCTGGTTGATCATACGGATGTTGATACCCGCTTCGCCAAGGGCCGCAAAGACTTTACCGGACACACCGGGCCGGAAGGCCATACGGCGTCCCACTGCTGCAACCACAGCGATCTTGTCATGGACCTGCAGATTATCCGGCTTTGCGTCACGCTGAATTTCACTGAGTACATTGTACAGACAAGACTCTACAGACTCACTGGAAACCACGACAGACACATTGTCGATGCCGTTGGGAACATAGTCTACAGAAATATTGTGGCGCTCCAGAACAGACAGCACCTTGCGCAAGGTGCCTACCTCATTGCCCATGCCCCGCTTGGACATAGAAATGATAGTGTAATCCTTTTTGCCGGTGATACCGGTGATGAAACGGTTGGGATCAGACTCCGTGTCAAAGGACTCCTTGATCATTGTACCGGGGTCCTCCGGCGCATTGGTATTGCGGATATTCAAGGGGATATTCTTTTCCCGAACAGGGAAGATCGTCCCCTCGTGGAGCACCTGGGCACCGGAGTAACTCAACTCCCGGAGCTCATCATAAGTAACCTCTGGAATGGGCTGGGGATCTGTCACGATCCGGGGATCAGCCATCAGAATACCGGACACGTCGGTCCAGTTCTCATAAACATCCGCATCCAGCGCTGCCGCTGCCAGTGCGCCGGTGATGTCACTGCCGCCACGGGAGAAGGTCTTTACTGTACCGTTTGCCAGCACGCCGTAAAAACCGGGGGTAACAACACCCTTGGACAGATCTGCTTTTTCCCGCAACGCAGCATAGGATAACTGCCGGTCCACAGAGCCGTCCAAATTGAACTTGACCCACTCAGAAGCGTCCAGGAACTGGAAGCCCAAATACGCAGCCATCAGCTTGGCAGAGAAATACTCACCACGGCTGACCAACTCATCCTGAGAAAGCCTCTTGGCCTCCAGGCGCTGCTTTAGCTGGGCAAACTCGCTCTCCAGATCCAGCTTCAGCCCCAGTTCATCCCGGACCTCAATATAACGGGAAGTGATCATTTCAAACACAGGGTCACAGGCAACACCATACTGGATATGGGCGTAGCATAAATACAGCAGATCTGTCAGCTTATGGTCGCCGCTGAAGCGCTTCCCTGCTGCGGAGACAATGACCACCCGGCGCTCCCGGTCTGCAAGAATAATGTCTTTGACTTTACGGTATTGCCCGGCATCTGCCATGGACGAGCCGCCAAATTTCGTTACTTTCAGCATATTACTTTCCTTCTTTCAAAAAGGGCTTACTTTACAGGCATCGCAGCAATAAATGTATCAGGATGGTCCTTGAGCCATGCGTGCATAGACCCTACTTCAACAGGCTTCGTGACAATGGCTTCGCCCCAGTTCTCCTGTTTGTTCTCTTCCAGCCACGGATCTTGCTGGCCCCGGACATAGTAGCTGCAAAGCAGACTGTTGTCCGCTGCCACCTTGCCACCGTAAGGACTGTAATAGCCCCGGCCTGCAAGCACATCCGCACAATCCTGTACCACATTATACGCAGTGGGGTAACGTCCTGCTCCCTGACCGTAGAAGCTCATACGGCCAGAGGCACTGCCTACCAATGTGATCAGATTATAGTTGGCCGGCACAGCTGCTTCCGGCTCTCCGGCATCAAACAGCGTGGGCTGCACAAAGGCAGAGAGCTTGCCGTCTTCCATGATTCCGGTGGACACCAGCTTACAGACAAGGCCATGCTGTGTAAATGTGGCCACATCGCAGGCCTGGATATGCCGGATACCTGCGGCAGGAACAGACTGGGCTTCCACACTGACACCAAATGCCACATTGGAAGACAGGATCAGCTTGTTCCATGTGTCGATGCCATCCACGTCTGTGGATGGGTTGGCCTCTGCGTAGCCAAGGGCCTGGGCCTGTGAAAGGGCTTCCTCATAACCAAGGCCCAAACGTGTCATGGAATCGAGAATGTAGTTGCAGGTGCCGTTCATGATTCCGCCGACCTTTTCGATGGTCTGGCAACGGCGGGCTCGCTCCAGCTCAGACAGCCAGCCAATGCCGCCGCCCACAGCTGCGGTGCAGCGGAAGCAAACGCCCTTCTGTTTTGCCAGGGGAATTAATTCGTCATAAAAGCCGGCAACCAGTGCTTTATTGGAGGTGACAATATTCTTGCCTGCTTCAATTGCGGCACGGACAAACTCATAGGCAGGGTGCAGACCGCCCATGGCCTCCACCACTGTATCAATTTCAGGGTCGTTCAGCACAGACTGAAAGTCCTTGGTGACCTCTGCATCCGGAAGAGAAACCTCTTCCAGGCAAACCACCTTTGCTACCTGCATATCTTCGCGCTCCGATGTCAGGTCATACACACCGCGACCTACTACACCAAAGCCCAACAAACCAATCTTCATAACCGTTTCCTCCAAACTCACACTGGTTTTGGAAAAACAAATGCCCGAAGGGAAAACACTTGCTTTTTTATTTGAAACAGTATATCATATACCCAACAAAAAAGCAATAGTGCCAAAAAAACAAGGTATCCCTTAGAATTCCCTTTTGTTTTGTGCAGTATTTTGAAGAGAGGTTACTACCATGCTTTACCATTCCACCCGCTCTGACAGTAATACCGTAGACAGCGCCCAGGCCGTCCTGAACGGACTGGCTCCGGACGGAGGCCTGTATGTGCCTGATGCACTGCCTGTTATTGACGTTGCTGCCTGTCTGAAAGAAGACACCATGGCCATGGCTACCCGGATCATCGGAGCGCTGCTGCCGGATATTCCCGAAATGGATCTGTTGGTCCGGCGGGCTTATACCGGTAAGTTCGAAACCGATGAACTGACCCCCACGGTAGACACCGGCAAGTTCACGGTTTTGGAGCTGTTCCGGGGTCCCACCTCCGCTTTTAAGGATGTGGCTCTGTGTATGCTGCCCCAACTGCTGACCAAGGCAAAGTCCGTCAAGGGTATGCAGGAGGATATTCTGATTTTGACTGCCACCTCCGGTGACACCGGCAAGGCCGCCCTGGCAGGCTTCCAAGATGTGGAGGGCGTGCAGATCTGCGTGTTCTACCCCAATGGTGGTGTTTCCAAGGTCCAGCGGGCGCAGATGGTGACCCAGGAAGGCAACAACGTTCATGTGTGCGCCGTGGAGGGTAATTTTGACGATGCCCAAACCGGTGTGAAGAATATTTTTGCCGCTGCTGTTGACGGTGTGCTGCCCAACAGCAAGGGTCACCGGTTGTCCACCGCCAACTCCATCAACATCGGCCGCTTGGCACCTCAGATCACTTATTACTTCAAAGCCTACGCCGACCTTATGAAGCGCGGACAGATCAAAATGGGCGATCAGGTGAACTTCTCTGTTCCCACCGGTAACTTTGGTGATATTCTGGCGGGCTACCTTGCCAAGAAACTGGGGCTGCCCGTTGGCAAACTGATCTGTGCCTCCAACGCCAACAATGTGCTGACAGATTTTATCAGAACCGGTACTTATGACCGCCGCCGTCCCCTGCTGAAGACCATCTCCCCCTCTATGGATATCCTGGTCTCCTCCAATTTGGAGCGACTTTTGTACCTGCTGTCCGAGGATGCAACCTTGGTCGCATCCCTTATGAAGCAGCTGAATACCCAGGGTTTTTATACCGTTCCCGCTGCTTTAATGGATGCCATCGGTGACAACTTCTGGGCAGGCTGCTGCGACGACGAACTGGCCCGCAAGACCATTGGGAAGGTCTTCCGCGAGCAAAATTATCTTTGCGACACCCATACCGCTGCCGGCTGGGCTGTTGCAGAGGAATATGTGGCAACAACCGGAGATCACCGCCCCATGGTGGTGCTGTCCACTGCCTCTCCCTATAAGTTCCCGGCGGCTGTTTTGTCCTCTTTGGAAGACACTGCCGAAGCCGACGAGTTTAAGCAGATGGATCGACTGGCTGCGCTCACCGATGTTCCTGTTCCCGGCAATCTGCAGGGGCTGCAGAATAAGCCCGAGCTGCATACCACTGTAATTCCCAAGGACCAAATGCTGCGCTTTGTCACGGCACTTTAAAACAAGAATTAAGGCGGTCTGCATTGCAGGCCGCCTCAGAGTGTCAAAAAAGCCGCCAACCGTCAAAATGAAGCTTCTTGACGGTTGCTGCTTTTTCTTTTCTTAACACATACAAAAGAAATACATTTTCTATCTGCAATCTGCCAACAACCCTTGCTGCGCAAGGCATTTTGACTTACTGCACAAACCGGACCCTAACGTACCACCTGTACGCCGACGGGTCCGGTTTGCTTGTCTTGACGGGTCCGGTTTGCTTGTCTTGACGGCTCCTTTGCCCTCTGTCAGTCTGTAAAAATGTCGCCAGCCGTCAAAAGTGCTTGTATTGCGGAGAATTTTCTGCTAATATCTTAAGGAAACTGTGAAGGAGGGTCAGATATGTACGGTCTGGGAACCCTTATTAATGTAGCCGCAATTGTGCTGGGCGGTATTCTGGGTGCTTTGTTCGGTAAGCTCCTTCGGCCTCAGCATCAGGATGCTTTGACCAAGGTTTGCGGCATCAGCGTGCTATTTATTGCCATCAGCGGCGCACTGGAGGGGATGCTGCAAATAGACGGCAGTACCCTGGTCAGCAAAAACGGTCTGATTTGCGTGATCTGTCTGGCCCTGGGTACATTGCTTGGCGAAATACTGAATATCGAAGGCCTTTTCGAGGGGTTCGGAACTTGGTTGAAGGTCAAAACTGGGAATGCAAAGGACAAATCTTTTGTTGAGGGCTTTGTCACCGCTTCCTTAACGGTGTGCATCGGCGCTATGGCAATTGTGGGTGCGCTGGAGGACGGTCTGAACGGCGATATCTCTATTCTGGCTACTAAGGCGGTTCTGGATCTGATTATCATTGTGGTCATGACCTGCTCTTTGGGAAAAGGCTGCGCTTTTTCTGCCATTCCTGTTGCGCTGCTGCAAGGCAGTGTAACCGCCCTTTCCTTTCTTATCAAGCCCCTGATGACGGAAACGGCCCTTGCGAATCTTTCCATGGTGGGCTCCATCCTGATTTTCTGCGTAGGTGTGAATCTGGTTTGGGGCAAAAAGGTCCGGGTGGCCAATATGCTGCCGTCCATTATCTTTGCAGTGGCTGTTGCCTTCTTACCCTTTTAAGCGTCAAAAGAACAACGCGGTTCGGCGAAAGTTTCGCCGAACCGCGTTTTGCTTATATATTGGTAGTCTCCAAGATTTCCTTGCGCAGGGCTTCATAGGTGGCGTCCTTCCGCGCCGCGTTCTGCCTCTGATAGGTAGGCACCATATCTGCCACTGCATCGCAGATCGCCTCGTCGTTTTCATAGGCTGCATCCATCAGCCTGCGCAGCCGGAGCAGGAAGTGCTCCGTATCAAATGGCACAGGATTTCCAATATGAATCAGCTCGTTGGCGGTTTTTTGAAGGCCTTCTTCCGCCATCAGCTTTTCTTCGTAGAGCTTTTCACCGGGACGCAGGCCCGTATACACCACCGGAATATCCACATCCGGGCGCAGACCGGACAGCTTGATCAGATTCCGGGCAAGCTCATCAATTTTTACCGGTGCGCCCATATCCAGCACAAAGATCTCGCCGCCCTTGGCATAGGTACCGGCCTGCATCACCAGGGCTACCGCCTCGGGAATGGTCATAAAATAACGGATGATGTCAGGATGGGTCACCGTCACCGGGCCGCCCTTGGCGATCTGCTTTTTAAACAAGGGGATCACAGAACCGTTGCTTCCCAAGACGTTACCAAAGCGAACCGCCACATACTCCGTACATGCATTTTTAACCGCAGCATGGGCTTGGTACGTTTCCTCGTGGTGGGTGAACAGTCTTGGCAGACTGTCAGCACTGCCTTCCTTAATGGCCTTATCAAAAGACTGGACCACCATTTCACACAGGCGCTTGCTGGCACCCATAATATTGGTGGGATTCACCGCCTTGTCGGTGCTAATTAAAACAAAGCGCTTACAGCCGTGGAGCATGGCAGCATAGGCTGTCTTATATGTACCGATCACATTGTTCTTAATTGCCTCACAAGGGCTGGTTTCCATCAGCGGCACATGCTTGTGGGCTGCTGCATGGTAGACCACATCCGGCTTGTAGGCCGCAAACACATTGTCCAAGCACCGGCTGTCACGGACAGAACCGATCAAGACCCTCAAATTCAGGTCCGGATGCTCCCGCCTGAGTTCCTGTTCGATCTCATAGGCGTTATTTTCGTAAATGTCAAAAATAATCAGCTGCCTGGGCTTGTGGTTCGCAACCTGACGGCACAGCTCACTGCCGATGGAACCACCGCCACCGGTAACCAAAATGGTCTTGTCTGTGATAAAACGGTAGATTTCTTCCATGTTGACCTGTATTGTTTCTCTTCCCAACAGGTCCTCCACCGCCACGTCCTTCATATCACTGATGGAGATTTGTCCGTTAACCAGTTCCCCGATGCCGGGCAAGTCCTTCAGTTCACAGCCACTTTCTTTACAGATATTCAAAATCTCCCGTTTGTCCTTGGCAGAAGCACTGGGGATTGCGACGAAGATCTTGTCGATCTTAAACTTCTCCACATTGTGTAAAATCTCATATCTGCCGCCCACCACAGGGATTCCTTCTACATGCCGGTTCCATTTGTTCCGGTTATCATCGATCAGGCAGCATATCTTCAAATTCTGCTTGGCAAGCTGTGCCGCATCATGGAGAATCATTTGGCCTGCATTTCCGGCACCGATGATCATAACCCTTTTGGCAACTGTGCGATCCCCTCTTCTTGTGCTGCGCAGAAGCAGTACCAGTCGATAAGAAAACCGGATGCCCAAAAGCAGCAAAAACTGCAGGCACGTGCCAAATACATAATAGGGGATGGGCATTCTGCTGATTCCATCATCATGCTGTCCCAAATTGGTCAGGATCACAGTGCCTACAATCTGAATCACCGTAGTAATGGCAGTACCGCCTGCTACACGAGACAACTCATTGATGCTGGCAAAGCGCCAAATACTGTGGTACAACCGCAGCAGGAAGAAGGTTGCCACACAGAATACAGAGTAAAAGGGAATAAATTGCAGAAATACTGTTAAATAGTCTGCCCCGTCTGTAAGCATCTCAGAAAAAGAACAATCGAAGCGGAACCATAGCGCCATAAAATACGCCATATTTACTGCCACAATATCATATAAGGCCAACAAAATCGCCACAATGTGCCAATGCTGAAAGATCTTTTTCAGTTTCCATTGTCTGCTCATAATCGCTCTCCTATCGTATGTAGCGTCACACCCAACTTTTTTATTATACATCTGTTTTTTGTCGATTTCAACCATTTTTCGTGCTTTTTAACAAGGATTTTAAACCTTTTTCAGCCAGATTACAACAATATTCAAAAAGGTTGCAGCAACGCCGCAACCTCCGGTTTTGATAAGTCTCAATCTAACGGTGCAAAGCTTTGCGCAGGACCGGCACAATGAGAAGTGCCACCGTGCCGCCAAGCAAAGCTGTTACCAACTGAGGCCAGGAGAACATCAGCATCAGCATTTCATATTTTTCGGGATTGGGGGGCATCAGCACCCACTCATGCACCTTTTGCCCTGCCAGCTGGCCGTAGAAAAGGCCGCCTGCAAGCAACACCACCAGTCCATACAATACCGCAAACTTCGCCGTGGCAGCAGATACCAGCGCCACAGACTGACGCCAGATGGTCTTCCCTTTTTTACCACAGACCAGCCGCAGCAGTACCACAAAGCACACATTACCTAGCATAATAGGTATCACGGAGATCAGATTTGGCGCGATTTTCAGCATAAAGGCCAGTACAGGGGAAATAAGCGCAATCGTGATACCGCTGCTGTAACCTACTATCAGCACTGTCACTGCCAGCACCGCGTTGACAAGAGATCCGGTGACGAGTTGCTTTGTCATTTGCTCCGGAATTTGACTACCGATCCACTGTAAGCAGATCAGCAGCGCCAGCATGACCGCCGTTTCTGTGATCCAACGAACATTTCTTTTCATAACACACCTCATTTTTGTAAGCTGCAAAGCCTATCCCTTTTCTGCAAGCTATTATACACCTTTCCTGCCAATAAGTCGACAGGAAGTTTTTTCATAGGCAGCCGTCTTCCCTACACCCGTTTTTCATCCCCCCGGGGGGCTTGCCCAGATATCCCTTGCATGGTATAATGCAAAAAATAAAAACGCTGCAACAGGAGCTTTTCACCCTATGAACTCATTGGAAACCCTTAAAAGAAGAAAAATGCGCACCGCTTTGATCGTTGTTGCCATAGCTCTTACCGTGGTGATACTGGGTGCGGCATGCCTGTTTGTGGGCGCATCCAATATGTCCCTGCCCCAGGGCATTGCCGCCCTCTTTGGCAAAGGCAGCACTGCCCATAGCCGAATTATTTGGAACATCCGCATTCCCCGGGTTTTTGCCGCAGTCATTGCCGGCGCCGGACTGGCGGTGTCCGGTCTGATCATGCAGACCACCTTGAACAATTCCATGGCCTCTCCCTCTACGTTGGGTGTTTCCAATGCCGCTGTTTTCGGCGCCAATCTTTCTATTATCGTCTTTGCCGGGGGTTTTCTGTCCACCGGCGGTAATGCTGCCAACTTTGATGTGGGCGCAAACCCCTACGCCACCAGCCTCCTGGCATTTATTTTTTCCACCGCATCTATTTTACTGATTTTGGGGTTGTGCACATTCCGGGGGTTCTCCCCAAACGTAGTGGTTTTGGCGGGCATTGCCGTTGGCGCATTATGGACCGCTGCCACTACGGTTCTACAGTTTTATGCAACAGATGTGGGCCTTTCCGCCGCTGTGGTATGGAGCTTTGGTGATTTGGGCCGGGCAACCTACCGCACCGATATGATCATGCTGTGTACCGTGCTGCCCGGGTTTGTCTTCTTCTGGCTTATGTCCTGGAAGTACAATGCTCTGCTCAGCGGTGGAGCAACTGCAAAGACCATGGGTGTCCACGTAGAGGCGCTGCGCTTCGTCTCCCTGCTGATCGCATCGGTCATTACCGCCGTATGTGTCTCTTTCCTGGGTGTGATCGGCTTTGTGGGGATCATCTGCCCCCATGTTGTCAAAAAACTTTTGGGTCAGGACCACCGGGTATCCATTCCGGCATCTGCCCTGACTGGCAGCTTGCTGCTTCTTTTTGCAGATACCCTGTCACGTACGTTGGGCAACGGCTCTGCTCTGCCTGTAGGTGCGATTACCTCCTTGCTGGGCGCACCTTTCTTCATTTTTGTGATTTTTGGAAGAAAGGAGCGCCACGGATGCTGAATATAACGGATTTGCATTTTCATTACCACCACAGCGCCCCTGTGCTGAACGGCACCTGCCTGGAGCTGAAGCAAGGAGAGGTGGGTATTCTGCTGGGCAAGAACGGCTCCGGCAAAACCACGCTGTTCAAAAATATTTTAGGTATTGAAAAACCCAAGCACGGCAGTATCACCTTTGACGGTGAAGATCTGCTGAAAATGCCCCGCAGAGAACGGGCCCGGCGTATTGCTTATGTGCCGCAGCATATCCATTTCGGCGACCTAACTGTGTTTGACTCCGTTCTGATGGGCAGAGTTTCTTATTTTGGCATGAAGGCAGGCCGGGAGGATTATGAAGCGGTGGAGCAGATTTTGAAAGATATGCAGCTCTTGGGCTTTGCAAACCGCAGCGCCGAAGCATTGTCCGGCGGCGAAAAGCAAAAAATTGCCATCGCCCGGGCGATGGCCCAGGACCCAAAACTGATGATCTTTGACGAGCCAACGGGAAATCTGGATATTGCCAACGAACAGCTCATTATCCGGGAGGCAAAGCATTTGGCGAAGGAAAAAAATATCAGCATCCTTAGCTCCCTTCACGACCTAAACCAGGCGCTATCCTTCGGTGACAGATTCTTCTTGATGAAGGACGGCGTTGTCAAATACACCTGCGATAAAAGCGGCATCACCCAGCAGATGATCCGGGATATCTATGACATTGATGTGCGTATTCTTCAAATTGACGGACAGACCGTGATTTTAAACAATTCCGGACAAAATGTTTCTGATACAACCCCCTAGGGGGCTTCCCAACACACTGCTAATCTTGTAAAATACAAGGCAAAGGCAGGCATACCGGCCTGCGAAGCAGAAAGGATGAAAATAAGCATGAAAAGAATATATGCATTTTCTCTGGCTGTGCTGATGGTTTTTTCCCTGACAGCCTGCGGCGCTGAGGAAACCCCTCTGCCCGAAACCGAATCCACCGGTGCCATTGAAATCACTGTCACGGATATGATCGGTCGGGAAATCACCGTTACCCCGGGCAGCTACAAGCGCGTGGTGTGTATCGGTGCGGGCGCTTTAAGAATGTACTCCTATATCTGTGATGTCAGTCTGCTGTGCGGCGTGGAGGACATTGATAACACCTCCCTTTCCCAGCGGCCCCAAATGTTTGACAGTGTGGCCCGGCCCTATTTGCTTGCCTATGAAGATGTTTTCTCTGCCCTCCCCTCCTGTGGTGTAGGCGGCCCTATGGCACAAACGGCAGAGGCAGAAAAAATTCTTTCCTGTAACCCCGATATCGTCATTTCTGAATTCGAGGATGTGGAAAAAGAAAACGCCTTGCAGGAACAACTGGGTGTTCCGGTAATCACCTTAAGCACTGACAGCACCGGTGTATTTGGCGGTGACTTCTTCGGCTCACTTTCCCTGCTGGGTACCATTTTCGGCAAAGAGGACCGTGCCGAGGCGCTGATCGATTTTATCACAAACCAATCTGCCGAAATAAAAGCCAAAGTCCTGACCATTCCCCAGGAAGAAAAACCCAATGTCTATATTTGCGGCTTAGGCAACTGGGGTACAACCAATCATCTGGTAACTGCGGAAAACTACATTTCCTTTGAAATTGCCGGTGTAAACAATGTGCTGCAAGGTCTGGGCATGGACGGTGTGGGACCCATTGAGGAAGAAAAATTTGTGGAACTGGGCGAAAGTATGGACATCATCATTATGGATGCCGCCGCTGTTAAGAACATCAAGCCCTTGTACACAGAAGACCCCACCATGTTCGACACCTGCAAAGCATGGCAAAATGGTGAGGTCTACCTGGAAATGGCTTACAACGCCTACTACACCAACTATGAAATATCTCTGATCAACACCTGGTTCATTGCCAAAACCGTCTATCCTGAGCAGTTTGCCAATGTGGATATGACGGCCAAGACCAACGAGATCACCAAGGCGTTCCTGGGTCAGGAGCTGGCCGATGAGATTTTCGCCTGTCCCAGCAGCTTCGGTGGCTATCAAAAGATAGATACCGGGAGCTTCTTCGGATAATTGCTGAAACAATAGAAAAAGCCGCCTTTTGGCGGCTTTTTCTTGCAAGCAACAACAACCTGTGATAAAATAAACAAAAATTCCGGAGGAATGTACATGGAGAAAAAGGATATCATCGAATTCTTCGACCGGTGCGCCCCCAGCTGGGACGCAGATATGATTAAAAGCGACACCATTATCGGCAGCATTCTGGATAACGCAGAGGTTGCAGAAGGGATGGATATCCTGGATGTAGCCTGCGGAACCGGCGTTATGTTTGACTACTATTTGCAGCGGGGCGCAGCCTCCGTCACCGGCATCGACATTGCACCGGAAATGGCGAAGATCGCTTCCCAAAAGTATGCAAATGTGTCCCGGGTGGAGGTGATCTGCGGTGATGTGGAAGAGGTGGACTTCGGTAAGAAATTCGACAGAATCGTAGTATACAACGCCTTTCCTCATTTCCCCGATCCCCGGCGGCTGATCCGGCGGCTGGCAGGTCTTTTGAAAGAGGAAGGTCGCCTCACTGTTGCCCACGGTGCCAGCCGGGAGGCCATTGACAATCACCACAAAGGTGCTGCCAGTAAGGTTTCCAACGGCCTGATGCGCGCAGACAGTCTGAAAAAAATCTTTGACGGCTGCTTGCAGGTGGAGGTTATGATCTCCAACGACCGGATGTATCAGGTCAGCGGCGTAAAGCGGCAAATGCACAGCCATGGGGGTCATACCCACTCTCACGATCACGGCGATGCAGACCATACCCATGGGCAGGACAATGGCTCCATGGAAGAAATGCTGGCACTGATGAAATTCATGGTAAAACACAACGACGCCCATGCACAGGAGCTGGCTGCCCTGGCGCAGCAACTGCAAAGTGCAGGAAATGACCGGGCCTATAGGCAGATCATGGATGCAGTGACGGACTTTGACATGGTCAACGCCAAGCTGGACGCCGTGACAAACGAACTGTCTTTGGAACTGGATTGATCCGCAAGGAACGCATCACGCAAAAATCCCCTTTTGTCCGGTAGACAAAAGGGGCTTTTTTGTTGCGAAAGAGCAGTATAATGGTGCTTAAATGCAGGTAAGAAAAGCGAAAAGGTGCGTAAGGCATCTGTTCGACAAATTGGAATTTATCTTTCTTTCATTTGCATGCAAACTAAGCAGTAATTTCCAACAAGACATATGAAAAAACATACAACAAACTTTAACAACGATACACTAATCAAGTTTATCATTAGAGAGAGCAAAGCAAAATATATAAAAGAACAAACAATATAGGGAATAAAAGGTAATTTCTTTTTCCAACAAACAATATAGGTTGTAATAATAACGAACAAGCTAGAATAGTAAGGTATAATCGCACTTAATATTTGAATCTTTTGAAATAAATTCATTTTCTTTATGTTGCTTAGTATTCTTTCCATAGATAAACTCTCCTTCGTCAAATTCAAGTTTGTCGAATTGATCATACCACAAAGGCAAAATTTGTTCAAGTAAACAAAAATCTCTCCCCTTGGTAGACAAAAGAGGTTTCTTTGTTGGTGGAGACTACGGGACAGCGACTCGCTGCGCTCGCTGCATAAATTCCACCGACCAATCGCACTTCGTTTCTCTCGTGCTCTTGGGGTGTCATTTATCGAACCCACGGTTCTCGTCCCGTATGAATACTCATACCAAAAAGAAAACCCATCCGTGTGGATGGGTTTTCTTTTGGTGGAGACTACGGGACAGCGACTCGCTGCGCTCGCTGCATAAATTCCACCGACCAATCGCACTTCGTTCCCCTCGTGCTCTTGGGGTGTCATTTATCGAACCCACGGTTCTCGTCCCGTATGAATGCTCATACCAAAAAGAAAACCCATCCGTGTGGATGGGTTTTCTTTTGGTGGAGACTACGGGACTCGAACCTGTGACCTCATGCGTGTGAAGCATGCGCTCTAACCAGCTGAGCTAAGCCTCCATGTGGAGCATGATGCATTATACCACACATAGAAAAAAAGTCAAGTCTTTTCTCTTGGCATCCGGTGGAAAATCTGCTATGATACAAAGCAAAGGAGACGATGTCCATGCAATACGAAAACATGGTGCCGGGGATCTTTTTATCCAGACCCAATCGGTTTATCGCCCACATTGAAATTGACGGGCGTGAAGAAATCTGCCATGTGAAAAATACAGGCCGCTGCCGGGAACTTCTGCCGACCGGAGCCCGGGTCTGGTGCCAAGCGGCAAACAATTCTGCCCGGAAAACAAAATTCGACTTGATTACCGTTCAAAAAGGTAATCGGATGATTAATATGGATTCTCAGGCGCCCAATGCTGTCGCCAAGGAATGGCTGCTGGCAGGGGGCTTAGGAAAAGTGGAAAATCTGCGCCCGGAAACCGTTTCCGGGGATTCACGATTTGACTTTTCCTTTACCCTGGATGGAAAGCAGTGCTTTTTGGAGGTAAAAGGTGTCACGTTGGAAACACAGGGCGTATGTGCCTTCCCCGATGCCCCCACCCAAAGAGGAGTCAAGCATCTGCAAGGGCTTGCCGAGGCTGCAAAAGAGGGCTTTGGTGCCTATGTGCTGTTTGTGATTCAGATGGAGGGCGTCCAATATTTGCACCCTAACGATGCAACAGATCCGGCCTTTGGGACAGCTCTGCGGCAGGCAAAAAACGCTGGTGTGCAAGTCCTTGCTATGGATTGCCTGGTAACGGAAAATACCATACAGATCCACAGGCCGGTAGAAGTGCGACTATAGTGTTGTTTTTATGGTGATCATAAGGGAGGTACAGAGGCCCTCCCCTACACGATCTGTTCCTCTATAAAGCAAAAATCAGCCGGGAAAACCCGGCTGATTTTATCTTTATCCTTTGAATTGGGGCTGGCAGGTCAAATTGATGCCCAGCCGCTTGAATACCTTTTCATCCACCGCAGACAATATAACAGAGGAATGGACCTCGCAGCCCCGAAGGTTGCCCAACTGCTCCATAGCCTTTTCTGCCGTGGGGTCCGTTGTGGCACTGATGGACAGTGCAATCAGCACCTCGTCTGTATGCAGACGGGGGTTGCGGTTGCCCAGGTGATCTACCTTAAGGTGCTGGATGGGGTCAATGACCTCCGGTGCAATGAGATGCAGGCTGTCATCCAATCCTGCCATGGCTTTCAGTGCGTTCAGCAGCAACGCCGCAGAGGCTCCCAGCAAGCTGGAGGTCTTACCGGTGATAATCGTTCCGTCCGGCAACTCCATGGCTGCCGCGGGTTTACCGGTTTGCTCTGCCTTCGCAAGGGCAGGTCCGACCACCCGGCGGTCCTGGGTGCAGATCCCCACCTTCTTCATCAGAAGCTCCAGCTTCATAACCTGAGAGGGGCCTGCCTTTCCCTGTTTTTCATCACACAGAGCAGCATAGTACCGCCGCAAGATCTCCTGGCAGGATGCCTCTCGGGCAGCTTCGTCATCCACAATGCAGTTTCCAACCATGTTTACGCCCATATCCGTGGGAGATTTATAGGGGCATTTCCCCAAAATACGCTCAAACATAGCCACCAGCACCGGGAATGCTTCCACATCACGGTTGTAGTTAACCGTGGTCTTGCCGTAGGCCTCCAGGTGGAATGGGTCGATCATATTCACATCGCTAAGGTCCGCAGTAGCCGCCTCGTAGGCCAGATTTACCGGGTGATTCAGCGGCAAATTCCAAACCGGGAATGTTTCAAATTTTGCGTATCCGGCCTGGACACCACGCTTATGCTCATGGTACAGCTGGCTCATACAGGTGGCAAGCTTACCGCTGCCGGGACCCGGTGCGGTGACAACCACCAGTTCTCTGTCCGTTTCAATAAAATCGTTTTTACCGTAGCCGCTGTCGCTGACAATATGGGCAATGTTGGCAGGATAGCCGGGAATATCATAGTGGTGATATACCTTCACACCCATGCCCTCAAGCCGGGCCTGAAACGCCCTGGTCAGATCGGTGTCCTGGTAACGGGTCAGCACCACAGAGCCCACATACAGCCCAAAGCCACGGAAAATACCAATGAGACGGATCACATCCCGGTCATAGGTGATTCCCAGGTCACCCCGGATCTTATTTTTCTCAATATCAGCTGCATTGATGGCAATGACCATCTCTACCTTGTCCTTCAGCTGCAGCAGCATCCGCAGCTTGCTGTCCGGCTGGAAGCCGGGGAGCACACGGGAAGCATGGTTATCGTCATACAGCTTTCCGCCAAATTCCAGGTACAGCTTACCGCCAAACTGCTCGATCCGGTTGCGGATATGGGCAGACTGGCTGCGAATATACAGATCATTGTCAAACGCGATCTTGGCCATTACAGTTCCCTCTCTTTCTGGGAATATCATACCCTTTTATTGTATAAGATTGCAGCCAAAAAGGCAAGTGCTTTTTATACAGGCGGTTTGTGCGATTGACAGCAGATTTATTTCGTGATACCATGAATCCAACATTATTTTAGGAGGGGTCACATGGAGCCCTTTGGCCGTACACAGCTGCTTTTGGGCAGCGAAGGCATGGAAAAACTGAAAAATGCAAAGGTTGCCGTATTCGGTTTGGGTGGTGTCGGCGGCTATGTGGTGGAGGCTTTGGCACGCAGCGGTGTTGGTGCTTTGGAACTGGTGGATCACGATACTGTGAGCCTAACCAATATAAACCGGCAGATTTTTGCCACCCACAGCACTGTAGGAATGGGCAAAGCCGAAGCTGCAAAACAACGTGTCCTGGACATTAACCCCAAAATACAGGTTGCTGCCCGGGAACTGTTTTTTGGGCCGGACACAGCATCGCTTTTTGATTTTTCCGGCTACAGCTATGTGGTAGATGCCATCGATACGGTTACCGGCAAGCTGGCACTGGTCACAGCAGCTCAGGCGGCAGGCGTACCCATTATCAGCTGCATGGGTACCGGAAATAAGCTGGATCCCACCCGGTTTCAGATTGCAGATATTTCCAAAACCTCCGTTTGCCCCCTTGCCAGAATCATGCGCAAAGAATGCGCCAAGCGGGGTATTCGCCATCTGAAGGTACTGTTCTCCACGGAAGACCCCATTCCCCCTGCCCCGGATGCAGATACAACGGAAGAATTGCCTGAGGGCCGCCGTTCTCTGCCCGGGAGTGTGGCCTTTGTCCCATCGGTGGCAGGGCTTATCATCGCAGGGGAGGTCATTCGGGACCTGACAAGTTTATAAAATCGGCTCCCGGACCGCAGTTGTCCGGGATTTTCCTTTGATATCCGGGGATTTTTGGGTTGATTATAGCCTCGGTTTGTTGTACAATTACAGTATGTTTGTGTAGAAAAGAGGCGTTTATATGCGTATCGTTGTAAAGGTAGGCACCTCTACCCTGGCCCATCCGGGAGGACGGCTGAACATTCGCCGGGTGGAACTTTTGTGCAAAGTTCTCAGTGATCTGATAAATGCCGGCTGCGAGGTTGTTTTGGTGTCCTCCGGTGCCATCGGCATGGGCGTAGGTAAACTGGGTCTTCCCGGCAGACCCGATGACATGCCCGGAAAGCAGGCCGCTGCCGCCGTGGGACAGTGCGAACTGATGTATACATACGATAAGCTGTTTGCAGAATATAATCACACCGTTGCCCAGATTCTGCTGACTGCAGACGATATTCAGGACAAAAGCCGCAGCGGTTACGTCCATGACACATTGGAAAAGCTTTTGGGATGGGGCGCACTGCCCATTGTCAACGAAAATGATGCGGTGGCCATTGATGAGATCGGCATTCATACCACCATTGGCGAAAACGACAGCCTTTCCGCCATTGTTGCCCGGCTGGTAAAGGCAGATCTGCTGGTGCTGCTCTCTGACATCGACGGTCTGTACACCGCCGACCCCAGAACAGATCCCAACGCCACCTTGATTCCGGAGGTAAAGGCCATCACCCCCGAGATCCTCTCCCTGGCCGGCGGTACCGGTTCCGCATTGGGCTCCGGCGGTATGGCTACCAAGCTGAAGGCTGCCCAAATTGCCACCACAGCCGGCATTGACATGATCATCGCCAACGGCAATGATCCCGAGGCCCTGTATGCTTTGCTGGAGGGCAAGAGCATCGGCACCCGGTTTGTGGGAAGGAGCGAATAATATGACCACCCAGGATATTTTATCCGCTGCTAAGCAATGTGCACCCAGTCTGGCTGCCATTGATACCGAAAGAAAAAACAAGGCCCTGTTGGCTATGGCGGACGCTTTGGAGGCCGGCTGTGCTGATATTTTGGCAGAAAATGCAAAAGATATGGAGGCGGCAAAAGATCACCTGTCCCAGTCCATGCTGGATCGGTTGGCCCTTTCGGAGGATCGGATTCGCAGTATGGCCGACGGCATCCGGCAGGTGGTTACACTTCCGGACCCTGTAGGTCGCGTCCGCAATCAGATCATCCGGCCCAACGGCATCGTCATTGACCGGGTGGGCGTACCCATGGGTGTAGTAGCCATCGTTTACGAAAGCCGCCCCAATGTAACCTCCGATGCCGCCGCCCTGGCAGTCAAGGCAGGCTCTGCCTGCGTTTTGCGCAGTGGCAAGGATGCCTTTTTATCTGCCAACGCCATTGTAAAGGCCATGCAGACTGGTCTTGCCAACGCCGGACTGGAACCAAAGCTGGTACAGCTGGTTCAGGACACCTCCAGACAGAGTGTCAAGGATCTGATGGAGGCTGTTGGCTATGTGGACCTTTTAATTCCAAGAGGCGGCGCAGGTCTGATCAAAGCCTGCACCGAAGGCGCAAAGGTTCCCTGCATTCAGACCGGCACCGGTATCTGCCACATTTTTGTGGACAAGGACGCCGATCAGCAAATGGCGCTTAATATCATTGAAAACGCGAAAACCAGCCGTCCTTCCGTGTGCAATGCTGCGGAAAGCTGCCTTGTGCACAAAGACATTGCGGAAGAATTTCTTCCCAAGCTGCAAAAGCGGCTGGTTGCTGACCGGGCGGTCAATCCCGTTGAGTTGCGATTAGATGCTACAGCTGCTGCCATTATCCCCGGCACAGCAGCCGGTGATGCAGATTTTGATACAGAGTTTTTGGATTACATTCTTGCTGTTGGTGTGGTAGATAACGCAGAGCAGGCCATGGCGCATATTGCCCTGCACTCCACCGGCCACAGTGAGTGTATCATCACAGAAAACAAAGACCTGGCTGACCGCTTCACCCGTGTGGTGGACAGCGCTGCTGTGTATGTGAATTGCTCCACTCGGTTTACCGATGGCGGTGAGTTCGG
The DNA here is from genome assembly GCA_045537615.1 of Faecousia sp. Taxonomy (GTDB): domain Bacteria; phylum Bacillota; class Clostridia; order Oscillospirales; family Oscillospiraceae; genus Faecousia. Next base: position 32,502 of record JAZSPV010000043.1, read on the forward strand.
TTTGGGCTGCGAGATCGGGATTTCCACCCAAAAGCTCCACGCCCGTGGACCTATGGGTCTAGACGAGCTTTGCACTTATAAATATGTTATCCGCGGAGACGGACAAATAAGATAAGGAGGACAGTATGAATACATTCGGTTTTATTGGTACCGGTAACATGGGCGGCGCTCTGGCCACCGCTGCTGCAAAGGCTATCGCACCCGAAAATATTACACTGGCCGATCAAATGGCCGAGAAGGCTGCTGCTCTGGCTGCCCAACTGGGCTGCAAAACTGCCACCGCAGAGGCACTGGCAAGCAGCTGTAATTTTATCTTCCTGGGTGTCAAGCCCCAGGTCATGGGGACTATGCTTTCCCAAATCGGTCCCTCCCTGGCTGCCCGTAAGGACAGCTTTGTCCTTGTGTCTATGGCCGCCGGTGTTACGATCCGGGATATCCGGAAAATGGCCGGTGCCGATTACCCGGTGATCCGCATCATGCCCAATATCCCTGTCAGTGCAGGCAGCGGTGTGATCCTGTTCGATCATACGGACAACGTTTCTGCCGAGGCGGTGGAGATTTTCCGGCAAAGCATGCAGTATGCCGGCCTTGTGGATCCCCTGCCGGAAAAACTGATCGACGCCGGCAGCGCCCTGTCCGGCTGCGGTCCTGCTTTTGTCAGCTTGTTTATAGAAGCCCTGGCTGACGGCGCTGTTGCCTGCGGCCTGCCCCGTGACAAAGCCCTGGTTTATGCTGCGCAAACCGTTGCAGGCACCGGTAACATGCTGCTGCAGACCGGTATGCATCCTGCCCAACTGAAAGATGCCGTCTGCTCTCCCGGTGGTACCACCATCATGGGTGTAAATGCCCTTGAGCAGGGCGGTTTCCGCGCAAATGCCATGGATGCTGTCATTGCTGCTTACCAAAAAACCCTGGATTTGGGAAAATAAACAAATTTTTGCCTGGATATCCTACAAAATACAGCAGCAAATTTAAAATTTTTATTTTACAAACACCATCTGTTGTATTATAATAGGTGCGTAAAATCGACAGACGGCGAAAGCCGCAATCTTTATGTCAGATTAGGAGTGTTGAATATGGGCAGAATGCTAGGTACTGTTTCTATGGGTATCCGCGCGCCCATCATCCGTGAGGGTGATAACCTGGTGGAAATCGTCGCAGGCTGCGTGAAGCAGGCTTGGGACAATGGTGAATTGACTCCCCGTGACCGCGACGTGGTGGCCATCACCGAATCTATTGTGGCACGTGTACAGGGCAACTACGTCAGTGTTGACGATATCGCTGCCGACGTACGCAATAAGTTTGGCGGTGAAACTGTGGGTGTGATCTTCCCCATCCTCAGCCGCAACCGTTTCTCAATCTGCCTGCGTGGCATTGCCAAGGGCTGCAAGAAGGTCGTTATGATGCTCAGCTACCCCGGCGACGAGGTTGGCAACAATCTGATCACCCCCGACAAGCTGGATGAAATGAATGTGGACCCCTACCGCGATGTTTTGGACATCCAGAAATACCGGGAGCTGTTCGGCTACGAAAAGCACCCCTTCACCGGTATGGACTATGTGGAATACTACGAGCAGCTGATCCGTGAGAGCGGAGCCGAGGCGGAGTTTGTATTCGCAAACGATCCCCGCGTCATCCTGAACTACACTAAGAACGTTTTGAACTGCGATATCCACACCCGCGAGCGCACCAAGCGCCTGCTCAAAGCCGCCGGCGCCGAGCGTGTGTTCGGCATGGATGAGATCATGCGTGAACCCATTGGAAACAGCGGCTGCAACGAAAAGTACGGTCTGCTGGGCTCTAACAAGTCCACCGAGGATGTTATCAAGCTGTTCCCCCGGGACTGTCAGCAGCTGGTGCTGGACATTCAGGCAAGACTCCTGGAACTCACCGGCAAGCATATTGAGGTCATGGTTTACGGCGACGGTGCCTTTAAGGATCCTGTAGGCAAGATTTGGGAGCTGGCCGACCCTGTGGTCTCCCCTGCCTACACCCCCGGCCTGGAGGGTACGCCCAATGAGCTGAAGCTGAAGTATCTGGCCGACAACGACTTTGCAGGTCTGTCCGGCAAAGCACTGCAGGATGCCATCAAGAACAAGATCTGCGAGAAGGACGGTTCCAGTCTGGTGGGCAACATGGTCTCTCAGGGTACGACTCCCCGCCGTCTGACCGATCTGATCGGTTCTCTGTGCGATCTGACCTCCGGCTCCGGTGACAAGGGTACGCCCATTGTCTATATCCAGGGCTATTTCGACAACTACACCAACGACTAATACAGAAACAACCCAGCAGGTTAATACCTGCTGGGTTGTTTGCTATAAAAGCAGGAATGCGCAAAGCACGCACTCCTGCTTTTCTTATTTTTCAATTCCCCGGTACTCGGTTTGGGCTTTTTCATAGGTTTCCAAGTTGCCGATATCGTATCGGCTGCCGGGCATTTCCATGGCGTAGACCGGCCTTTGCGTAGACAACCAGGCAAGGTAACTGCCCGGTGCATCGGTGCCACAGCCGGCAGCAATGCCCTTTTCCACCAATGCCGCATCCTGCCGGGTGTAGTAATAAAAGGCCGGGCAGGCCCAATGGGTCTCCGGGTTGGGAGATTTTTCCGTCATGCGCAAAATCCGGTCGTCTTCATCTACCGTGACAACGCCGGCTTTCAGCAGGCGTTCCCAATTGTCCTCATAATAGCGCATGGTACAGCTTGCCTTTTTCTGCCGGACATAATGAATGAAATGGGTCAAAGAGAAGGTAAGCAGATTATCTCCGGCAATCACCAACAGATCATCGTTGAGTTTTCTGCTTTCTATAGCAAACCAGATATCTTTGACTGCACCCAGCCGGGTTTCATTGCTGGTAGTTCCATCATCCAGCACTGTAATATTGTGGGGGCTGGCTGCTGCCCAGGTTTCAAAATGATGGGCAAACTTATGGTTGGATATGACGATGTATTCGTCTACGACGTTTGCCGTTGCCATATCGTCGATAAGCCAGTCCAGAATGGTCTTTTCTCTGACCTTCAAAAGAGGCTTGGGGAAATTTTCCGTCAGTGGGTACAACCGGGTGGCATACCCGGCTGCCAAAATCAGACATTTCATAAGGCGCGCTCCTGCAATTTCAATATTCCATCCGCACTATGACAGATATGTACTGAAAATTTTCCTTCCAATTCCGGGAAGGTCTTTAAATAGGCAGCGGTCACTGACCGGGTGATGCTTTCCGTATAGGCCGGGTCAATGAGGGCCATGCAGCAGCCCTTAAAGCCTGCACCGGAAAAACGTCCGCCGTAAATGCCGTCGGTCCGCAGCATGATCTCATAGAGCTCTTTCAGCTCCGGAGAACCGGTTTCATAGTTATAAATAGAGGAACGTCCACTTTCAAAGGACAGCCTGCCGAAGGTTTCCAAATCCCCCTGCCGCCAGGCCTGAGCACCCCGCTGAACACGGTCAAACTCCGTGTACCAATGCTCCGCCCGTTTGGCAAAGTTCTCCGGAAGCCGGTCTTTGTACTGCAGGTATACCTCGTACGGCACGTCACGCAGGTTGGTTTCCTGGAATTTTCCATACTCGATTCCCGCGTAGGCCTTGAGCGCATAGGCTGCACTGCGGCACTCATCTACACGCATATTGAATTTAGAGCCTGCCAGGCTGCGCTCTACGCCGGAGAAGAAAATGGCAATGCTGTAGGGCTTCATATTGGGTGCCGTGGGGATCAGCTCATAGCTGTCGTCCCGGGTGTCCAGGTACAAAAGGTGGTCTTTTTGGGCATAGACCTCACAGGACTGATCCAGCTTGCCGCAGGATACTCCCACATAGTTATTTTCCGCCGCCAGTGCTGTGGCGATCAGTTCACTGCCCGACAGCTTTAAACCGTTTACTTTGCACAAAGCTGTCAGAAACGCCAAAATCACCGCCGCTGAGGAGGACAGGCCGCCAATGGGCAAACTGCCTTCGATGACACCGGACAAACCCACCGTCAAGGGGTGCTTTGCTGCCAAGGCTTGTGTGGCACCACGCAGATAGTCCGCCCAATCATTTTCCTTGTTTTCCGGCACTGACCGGACATGCCACTGGGCGCGCTTGGAAAACTGCAAGGACACCAGTTCTACCACGCCGTTTTGCTTGGGATTGTAGGCGATATGGATACCCTTATCAATGGCAAGGCCGGTGATTTTTCCCAACTGATGGTCCGAATGGGCACCCAGAGGGCAGATGCGGTAGGGGCAGAAAGAAATATCCGCTGGGTCCTTCCCATAAATCTGCGTAAATTTATCCACACATTGCATAGGCGCACTCCTTGTTCAACTACTTTTTCGTAATACCAAAGCGGGCTAACATTTCCTTTTGCTGCATGATCTCCGTCTTGGAGAACTTTCGGGTATCTTTACTCCATTTTGCGATCAGGTTGCCCCGTCTGGTCACCGCCCGGAATGCCCGGAGAAACCAGGCCGCCGGCAACAAAAGGGGTCTTCCCTTGCACCAGGGAAAACGGTCCTCAAGTTCGCTTCGAGGATAGAACGCTTTTCTCCAAAGGGCTGCGATAGGGCTTCCTCCACCGGACAGTGCCACTGCATTCAAAATTTCCCGGTCCGCAAAGCCGTGGCTGCCGCTGGTAAAGATATATTCTCCCAAATCTTCCAGCACCGGTGTCATTTCCCCGTCACCAAACCAGGCCTCCGACAGGGCTTCCACATTCCGTGCAAAGTCCAAAAGGCCAAACCGCTGCAGTTCCGCCTCCACAAACCCGCGATCAAGGGTTTTCTTCCGCAAATTCCGCAGGACCCATACGTCCAGCACAAACCGGACACCAATACCGCCGGTAACAAAATGGTCTGCCAGATGGGTCATCACCGTCAGGTAAAGGCCCTCCTCGGTCATTTCTCCATTTTCCACATACTGCCAGCCGGGGTTAACCTCCACACCCACCGGGGCGCTATGGTGGAGGATGTTGGGGTGAAACTCCACTTTTACGCCACCCGGAAACAGGAAGTTCCGGTGATTACCGTCACCTTCCACAAGTTTACCTCCCAGGGCGGCACTGATGGCGTCGATTTGATCGTAGTCCCGGGTGTAGACCAATACGTCCATGTCGGACATGGTTCGCAGGGCCGAAACAGGGTAGTCATACTTCAGCTGGGCGCCCTTTAAAAAAACATGAGGCACACCGGCCTTCTTCAGTTCCTCTTCCAGTCGGGACTTGGTGTACTCCAGCTGTGTGTCCCGGAAGATGGCCAGATGATAGGCTCCAGACAGTGCCTTTTCCATAGTTTCCGGGAGGGGTTGTCCCTTCAGGCCGTCATAAGCAAGGCCTTCTACCTTGTGAGAACGGGCCAAAGCTAAAAAAGCTGCCGGATCCACAGCCGTATTCAGTTGTGTTTCCCTTCCGGTCACCGCTTTCCGCAGCGCACCGATCAGCAGCTTGCTTTCCTGATTCAAACCAACATATCTCCCACCCTATTAAATTTACGCCAGATTATTAACGTAGCCCTCTGTAGCATTGGCTTTCTCCTTGACGATGCAAGGATTACCAAATACAACACTATTGGATGGCACATCACAATTTACGTATGTATTCGGCGCAATCAAAACATTATCACCGATGGTGATCTTTCCCACAATCGTTGCATTAATGCCGATCCAAACCCGGTTACCAATTGTCGGCACACCCTTTCTAATACCACGATTTTCCTGGCCAATGGTAACACCCTTATGGATATTTACATTCTCGCCGATCTCTGCTTTTGGGTTAATGGTAATACCATAAGGATGCCCCAGATATAGTCCTTTTCCTACCTTTGCTCCTGCATACAGCTCTATATGATACTTTGCCTTGATTCTGCTAAACCGAAACCTATAATACGATTGCAGCAATTTATTGCTTGAGGTTTGCGCCTTGCGAAAATAATAATGAAAGCGCTTTAGTCCCCTGCCTGGAGAGACTTTTCCATATCTGTTCATGTCAGAAGAATACAGTGATTTAAAGTTCTGCTCCATGGTCATTCTCCTTTATGCTAAATAAAACTCCTTATACCACTGGGCAAACCGGCGCAAACCGGTGCGCAGGGGTGTATTGGGCTTAAAGCCGAAATCCCGTTCCAATGCGGTAGTATCTGCGTAGGTCACCGGCACATCGCCGGGCTGCATAGGCACCAACGCCTTGTGGGCATCAAAATCATAATCCTCCGGCAACACACCGGCAGCGATCAGCTCCTGCTGCAGAATATCCACGAAATCCAACAAATTTTCCGGGCTGGAATTTCCGATGTTGTACACCGCATAGGGTGGCACCGGCAATCCGTCTTCGCCGGTTTTTTTCTCCGGCGCGCCCTGTATGACCCGTTTGACACCCTCGACAATATCGTCCACATAGGTAAAGTCACGTTTGCAGTTGCCATAGTTGAAGATCTGGATGGTCTTGCCCTGGCGCAGCTTGTCCGTAAAACCAAAATAGGCCATGTCCGGTCGGCCGGCAGGTCCGTAGACTGTGAAAAACCGCAGGCCAGTGGAAGGAATATTATAGAGCTTACTGTAGGCATGGGCCATGAGCTCATTGCTCTTTTTGGTGGCTGCGTACAGCGAAACCGGATTATCCACCTTGTCCTCGGTGGAATAGGGTACTTTCTTATTGCTACCGTAAACAGAGCTGGAGCTGGCATAGACCAGGTGCTCCACAGGATTATGGCGGCAGGCCTCCAGAATGTTGTAAAATCCGATGAGATTACTCTCGATATACACATCCGGGTTCTCGATGGAGTAGCGCACACCGGCCTGGGCAGCCAGGTTGACCACCACAGAAAAACCGTGTTTTTCGAAAAGGCTATCAACCAATGCCTTGTCGGCAATATTGCCTTTGACGAACTCCCAGGAAGAATTGGGGTGTGCCGCCGCAACCTTTTCGATCTGGGCAAGGCGGTATTCCTTGATGGAGACATCGTAATAATCGTTGAGGTTATCCAGTCCGATGACAGTAATGGGTTCCACTGTCTTCAGCAGCTCCATCACCAGATTGGCCCCGATGAAGCCTGCCGCACCGGTAATCAGAACGGTCTTATTTTTTAAATGAATTGTATGTTTCACCATATCCCTCCAATCAGGCTCCGTTTGCCTAAACATTTTCAACTGTTCAAATCGTTTAAGAAACCAATCCGTTAATAAGTGGTAAAGCTTATGTACAAGCCATGACAACAGATAGTCGCTCACAGCCACAAACCCACACCGGTGAATTGCTGTGCTACCGCTGTCCTTCTATAACGTCATGATTAATATTTCCTTCGCATCATTCATTTTTCTTTTTTTCTTTGGAGCATACGCCTCACTATATTCCAAACATAGAAGAAAGAATCGTTTTTCATCAGGAATGCTATCAAAATATATACAAGTGCTCCGGCACCTATTTCTAGAGGTAACAAAGCAATATCCAACAACGGTAATGTACTAATCACTAAAACTGCTGCACACATTGCCGCAAGAGGAACAATTCCGTTTGCAAGATCCTTTAACTGTTCAAAAATGGAATATCCAAGCATTTTTTTTGCAGGAATTGCGCTGATTAAAGCTGAAATAATACTCGATAAAACTGCACTCACCGCAATAGTCAACGGGCCAAAGGGGATCGAAACCAGCAAGAAAACCAAGCCTAGTGCTTTCTTTATTATTTCTTGCTTTAAATAAATATCTGATCTGCCTACCGCTTTAATTGCTTGAATATTAGCTGATTGTATCGGTATGAAGCAATAAGACAAACAATAGAGCTGTAGATACGGTACGCATCCTATCCATTTCTCTGTCAACAAAACACGCACAAACGGTTCCGCCACAAAAGCGAGACCAACAACCAACGGTGTTATAAGAAAACTGTTTACACGGATGACCCGACGCATCATTTTCCCCAATGACTTGCTGTCTTCCTGGATATTGGCCATCATCGGAAACAAAACGCTTTGTAAGGATAGATTTATATTCTGCGCTAATAACTGTGGGAAGCTTTTTCCCCTATTATAATAGGCAAGATCTCCCGAACTATATTTTAGACCAACAACTAAGTTCCTTAACTCCATGTATCCCGTATTTATCAGCTCAGATACCAGCAGCTTCCATCCGTAAGACGCAAGAGGTCGCAAGCGTTCCCACGAAAAGCGCCACCGAGGTCTCCACTTTACCGTCAAAAATAACACCAAAGTATCAACCGTGGTATTCGTCATATATTGAATAGCCAGCGCCCATATACCATATCCCTTATATGCCGCAGCAATTCCTAAAATACCGGAAAACAGGGTTCCGCCTAATGTGGACCAGAAGAACCGTTTGAACATCATCTTTTTTGCTACATACGCATGTTGCACGGTATTTACTGCTGCCACAATTAAGCGCAAACCCATAACCCGAAAGACAATCGTAAGATCTGCATAATCACTATTCCTGGAAAACAGCGGTGCGCAAAAAAAGATAATTGTATATAGAATCAATGATATTCCAACGTTAAAAAAGAACACAGAAGAAAAATCTGTCTCATCAGTATCTTTTTTCTGAATCAACGCGTTTCCTAATCCAGAGGACACAAAAACATTTGCTAAAGTAATGAAGACGTTAACAATTGCAATTGCACCATAGTGTTCTGGCGCAAGCATGCGTGCCAACACGGTGGAAACAATAAACGTAACCACCTGTGCAGTTATTCTTTCTCCAAATCTCCACAAAAAGCCTCCGGCAACAACTTTCGCTCCGTCATTGTGGCCCATCATTTTCACCTGCCAGCCTAGCTTGCTTTAGACAAATCCTCTGAGAAAAAAAGTCATCCATCTGTTGCGTTTCATATGCAATAAACCCGTTGTTGGGATAAAAGGACAGTTCCCCAAAATACACCTTATTCTTTACCATATAAAGATCTACCCGCGCGAAGGTAAAGCCTTGTGCCAGTTTTTTTGCTATTTCCAGCATTTCACCATATTTTTCCGGCTTTTCGGTTTTATCTGCAGTAACAGTTGCTTTCCATCTGCGTATATCAAGAAGATTCCATTGATCATCAAAATACGCAAACGCCTTATTTCCGGAGCTACGCCCGGCAATCACCTGGGTGCAGATAAAGTTACCATCCGCAAAATACATCTTGTAATCTATAATCTCATCTTCTAAGTATGCTTCACATATAATTTTGAACGGAATTCTCTCATATACCCACTCGCCGGTAGTTTTTGTAAGATTTTCCTTTTCCCATTTTCGCAAGGTCATATATACCGCATTTGCATCCAGGTCTTTCTTGTTTTTACAAATGATCACTCTACCTGATGAATTATTCGGTTTCAGCACAAAGGATTCAGGCAACGCCTCTAGATCCACCTGCTCCGCACTTTCCCAAACCCCAAGCAAGGGAACGAGATATTGGGAGCCTATTGTCTTTTTAATTTGCTCTCTGGCAAGGTACTTATCCGACCAAAGAACAATCCTTTCATCTCTGTCATTCAATTTCAGCCACTGTATTTTTTCAGCAAAGGTATGGGGGTTCTTCAGGTTCAACCTCTTCCTAAAAAGCAAATAGTATTTCAGTTTAATTCCCGCGGCAGGGCTTACTCTGCCTATTACTCGTAGCGCAAAAAATACGATTTTCTTCAGCACCTGCTTCATGTGCGTCTTCCTCCTCCTTTTTCAAGGACTACATATTTTTGATGATTCTGTACAGATATTTCATATTCACTTTCGGTTTCCAAGGCCAGGTAAATACAGCCTTGAGCCATGTTGCAAATGCCTTGCCATATTGTTTATTACCGGCGTACTCCGGGGCAAGCTTGATCGTGCGGATCCAGCACGCTTTTCTATGGGTCTTTAGGTAAGCTTCATTCTTTACATTCAGCCGTTCTAATCCACCGACACGTCTTGCATAGTTTTTACTGATCTGCTCACCTGCATGAACATGGTAAACAACCAGAGAATCCTTTACATAGGAAGTTTTATATTTTTCTGCTAAACGAAGCCAAACATCATAGTCTTGTGCCGATTTCATTAACGGATCAAATCCTCCGATTTCCCGCAAGTAAGCTGTTTTCATCAACGGAAAAGATGTAGAGCCTATGTAATTCACAGTGATCAATTTATCAAAGACGCGACCCTTTACAAATTCTACGTCCTGCAAAATCACTTCGCCGGTTGTATCGTTTTTTGTCTCCCTGCCACAGTAAACCAACGCAATATTTGTATCTGTAAAGGCCGTCAGCTGCTTTTCGATCTTCTCGGGTTTCCACTCGTCATCATCGTCCAAAAAAGCAATATATTCTCCTCTTGCGCGAGAAAGACCGGTATTTCTGGCAACACATGCACCCTGACAGGTTTCGTGAGGAATATAGATTGCTCCGTAACCTTCCGCCACCTTGCAAACCAAATCCCGATAATCATAGTCCGCAGGACTATCATCCACCACAATCAGTTCTATATTTTGATAGGTCTGCGCAAGCACACTTTTGATTGCTCTTTCAACAATTTCCGGCTCACGCTTATGGGTAGTAATCACCGCCGTTACCATATCCATTCTTACACTTCCTTTTTGTTCACACTATCTTGTATGCCCCTCAACAGCAGCTCTCTGTGCGCTTCGCATTCAACAACATTTTGAATTGCCAAACGGTTATTTCTTTCGTAGCGCTTGGTTAGTCTGCGGCGGCGTAGCCTGCCACCGACCAGCTTATTGGCTGCTCGGAATAAAAAGCTCTCTTTCCCGCCCAATATCGCCAGATAGTGCTGCTGCATAGATTGGGCAAAGGTCTCGTAATTCTTTTGAACGAACCCGGATTCAGCGATTTGTTGGCTTCGTTCCCGGAAATGATCCAAAATCGTTTTCGCTTCTTCGCCTTCCGCCAAACGGACTGCATTCCCATTTTTACACAGGGGAATATAGCAAATATTCATATCATCAGCTAACTGTATCAGCAGGCTTGTCTGCCAATACTCATTTTCCGTGCAATCAAAAAGGAAATTGCCCTGACCGTAAACAATGGTGCCGTGAAGATATTTCTCCTCACAGCCGATGCAATGGCTATGCTGACAGATTACCAGGTCTGCGCCCTTCTGTACCAGCTTGCGGCATACCTTTTGCAAATCAGGAGAGGGATACCGATAGTGTTCCTTGCCGCCATGGTACAGGACAATTACATAGTCGCATTGAGACTTCAGTGCCGCCACGTGGTCGGGGCTTTCCAGCGGATCAAAGGGGTTTGCGCCGGGCTTGTCCTCCCGAACGATAGAAAACTCATGCTCTGCGCAGCCATAGATGCCAATCTTCTTTCCCTTGATTTCTGCGATATAGGGTCTGGCTGCTTGTTCAGGATCACAGCCGCCACCTACATAGGCAATTCCGTTTTCTTCCAACAATTTGACTGTGGAAAAATACCCCTGCTCACCCTGGTCCATAATATGGTTATTGGCAATGGTCAGAAGATCCATACCCAAAGCTTTGTACCCAACAATCGAATCGGTAGATGCAACCAAAGCAGGTCCGCACTTCTCGATGGGTGACTTTTCATCTGATAGGGGGACTTCCAGGTTAAAGACCCGGTAGTCTGCGCTTTTCAGAATATCCAGCAGTTCCTGCCCCACCAGCGCCTCAGCATCACCGGCAGCAAACAACTGTGCGTTGGTTTTTGTAGGTACCAAATCCGCTCCGATTAGTAGCATCCCTTTGCATCTCCCTTGCTGTGTACAAATCTTTTATTTGCAGTCATCAATAATCTTACGAATATTTTCTATTCCCAGCTTTTCCGGTGTCCGTCCTTCGGCGCGCATATCTCTACCCAATGCAGCAGACGCCATTTCGATCAGTGACGTACAAATCGGAGTTGCAATATTCAGTGACTTTGCCAATGCTTCCAGCATCACAAGGCCCTGGGGAACATCCTCTGAAATATACCGCGAATCAACACAGATCGGTCCTTTTGCGCGTGTAGGCATTGCAGCATACCAGAAGAAAACCTCTTTCGCGTCACGCTGATCATCCAAAGAGTTCCTGAACTTACACGCTTCTACATACGGGATCCGAGGGAAGCCAAGCTGTTCCAAAACTTCCATCTTTTCTCCGTCCAGTGCCTCGAGAATCTTCCAGACACTAGGGGTGAATACCTCATGGTACATACAATAGTCACCATTTGTTTTCTCAATTCTTGGTATGCTCATAATGGCACCGACTGTATGTACGATTAAATTGGGATTGTGAAGAGCAGCTTCTACAACACTGTTTAAATAGGTCAGCGGAAAGCCTAACTGATCAAGTTTTTCAATTGCCTCAGCTTTACGGGCCTTTGGGTAAATGCCCACCGGATTTCTCACATTGCGGAATCCAACCTTGATCAAACCGGGTTCTTTAATACGGCAATCAATAAAAGAACTCTGCGCCTCAACAATAATAATGTCCTTTTTGCAATGCTTGAGTACATAGGCCGCAGATAGGTAGCCGGGATTGATCAGCAGAATTTGTCCATCCTCCAAATAAGGGGAAACTTTTTCAATCAACTGCTCGTGGTAATTTGTCTGTATATAAATAAATACGATCTCATTGCCTTTTACTTTTTCCAGATCTCTCGTTACTTGGGCGATTTTTCCCGTTTTTATCTCACCAAAATCGTCCAAAGTCATAGTGCCATCATTTTGGGTCAGGTATGTGTAGTTATCATCGTGCATCGCATTAGATGTTTTGATCAGTGTTACCTCATGGCCTCTGTAGGCAAGGTCTGTTGCAACGGCCGTTCCGCCGTTACCTGCACCAAGAACTGCTACTTTCATATAAACACATCCTTTTTTCAATTTAATGTAATTAGGTCACCAAAATAACGGTCCATTTCAGGGAGTCTGTTGCGGTCAAATCCGCTGTCCGGGAAAAAGGTCAGCTCGCCGAAATAGATTTTTCCGCTTGCGTTATAAAGATCCACCCGTAAATAGGGCGCTCCCACATCCTTAGATAACTGCTCGGCAATCTCGAACATTTTATCCATGTTCTCCGGTTTGGGCATAGTAAATCCCTCCGGTGCAGCCATGCCGCGCTTATTATACCGTTTTAATTCCCAATTCTTGTCAAAGAAATAGAATTTCGGTTCCCCGGAGCTTCTATCATAGCACCCTAAAACGCAATCCACATAACCGTTAAAACAGTAAAATTTATAGTCCGTAAATTCATCAATGCCGGCACCGTCCGTCATGTATTTCTCCGCAATGATGCGTCGCTTGATGTTTTTATAGGGCCACTCTCTGCCAGTGAGGTAATAGTCTTGTTTTAGGCCTTTGCGCAGTTCTTTTTTTGCCTTTTTAATGTTTAGCTTGGATTTGTCCTTACAGATGCACATGCCAAGACCGGAATTGTGGTTGCATTTCAGCACAAACTTATCAGGCAAAGCATCAAAGTCAATGTCATCAGGATCCTCCCATACGCCAAGGCAAGGGATCAGATATTCCTCGCCCAGCTTTTCGGCAATATAGTCCCGAACAGCTACCTTATCCGCCATCATGGTATATTCCGGGCGGCGGTCGTAGAGCTTCAACCACTGGAGTTTTTCATTCATGGTCTTAGGATCATTCAGATCCAACTCCCGTCCCATACAAGCCTTAAATTTCCGCTTTAGGTATTGCTCGTCGGGCATCTTATCGTAGAGTCCCAAGCTTGTGTTAACTAGAAACCGATAGTCGGTATCTGTCAGATATTTTACGCCTGATCTAAGCCGTTTTTTTATGTTCATCTAGAGCCAACCTGCCTTTCTTTTGCATGCAACTTATATTCAAGCAGAGAATCATCAAATAATACCAACGACTTTTCTCGATATAGGATACACTGCCCCAATCCATAATCAAAATCAACACCAACCAAACAAAGCCAATACAAAAGGCCTCCTGGTCTGCTTTGCGGTACTTGATAAGATTAACAAACATATAAATATGCACAGCATAATATAACACAAAACCGATGACGCCACCGCCGCTTAGAACTTCTACATAGTTGTTATGCAGGTACGTACTCCAACCCAAATTGCGCTGGGTAATCACAGCGGAACTACCAAATCCATAACCGCCGACAGGATATTTCAGAAAATACTCCCAGCCCAGTTCTACCATTTTACTGCGGCTCACTGCGGAGCTATCCATCTCACCTTGGCCGGTCACGGGCGCAACCATGGTCTCCATGCGGGACATAATGCCTTCAAAAATCGGCAGTTGCAGCACAAAATAAAACGCCAAACATATCACCGCTACAGAAAGGATCGTTCTCCACAGCCTTTTGGAAATACTCTTTTGCGTTAGGCTGTGCAGTACATATACACCAAGAACACCCACCACCAGGAATACCAATGCCTTTCGGCTTTGGGTAGCTGCAATCATGATCACTGCCGGAAGCATCATAAGCGCAGGCCATCGGGAGCGCTTATTCAGGAACTCATGCACCTGAAGCACACAAGACAAAGCTGCCGCCATGCCGATACCATTAATGTTAGCAAATTCATTTTCCAGGCGCAATCCCTCTTCCAGTCCCAAATTCTCAATGCCGTAGAAGAAGATGGCATACACCGCCACGATAAATCCTGCCCATTTTACGGCACTGAACAGTTCCCGAACATTATCCTGCCGGTCATAATGGACATACAGCATAGCAGAACAACCCAGAATCTGCATCAGGGTGATTGCTTTGGAAATCACCGCCGAACTGTTCCACGCCCAAACAGAGGACACTCCAACATAGGCAATAAAAAACGCCATAAACCCGTAATATGGACACATACGCACCCGGAGCTTTCCATCGTAGATGATGCTGGAAAGAATAATCACGAAAGCGCTGACACCTAAAAATGCATAGCGTCCCCAGGAATAGGTTTGAAAGATCAAAAATGAGACAAACAAAAATATTGTCAATAACCATATTAACTTGTTTAATGTAGCATTCAGGGATACCTTCATAAATATACTGCTCCGTTATTTCTCAAAGCAAAGCTTCACAAACTGGTCCGCTATACTCTGAATGTCATATTGATTTCGGAGAAAATCCTCCCGTGTGTTGCGCCTGGGTTGTTCTGCAACCTCCAGCGCTACATCTGCCCATTCATCTGCGGTTTTTTCCAGCGGCAAATACTGTACCAACCCGGTAATGTCTGCCTCACGAGTAATGGTATCGGCAATGACACAAGGAAGTCCCGTTGCCTGGGATTCAATTACTACATTGGGCATTCCCTCATGGAAAGAGGGAAACACCAACACATCCATGGCCGATAACAATTTTGGCACATCAAATCTCTGCCCGGTAAAGATAACACTGTCAACAATTCCCAAATCCTTTGCCTGCGCTTTGATCTGCTGTTCCAGTTCGCCCTTGCCTATCAGCATAAGCACCGCATCAGGATTACGATCCTTGATTTTCCGGAATACCTCAAGCAGGAATTTGTGATTCTTTTGCTTGTTAAACCGGCCAACATGGCCAACGATCAGTCGGTCCTTCAAAGAGAACTCATCTCTAATCGCTTCCGCAGCCGCCTGGTCAAAGCGGTAGGTTTCCAGATCTACCGCATTATGCAGATAATGCACTTTCTTTTGTGCAACGCGCTTTCCAAATGTAAATTCTGCCGCCAATGCAGACGGGGCAATCTTTACATTTGCCACGCAGTTCAGTATTGGCTGAAACACGCCGCGCAAGACCTTTTGTTTGGTACTTAACCCAGTTAAGGCATTGCAGGAACGCAGCACCAGTTTTTTTGCACCGCCCCCCTTTGCTGCCAACAGGTCGACTACGCCCACCGGCATATCGGATAGCTTCAAGACACTCTTATATCCGTTTTCCTTTACAATTCTCCTGATCTGGCGCTCTGCTTCCAACAGATTCTCCGTCCGCATAGGTACAAAGTAGATCTTTCCACCATAGGACAGAACTTCCTGCGTATAGCAGCCGTTCTCTTCAGAAACGACGAAATCCAGCTGATATTCTTCTTTCGGTAACGCCCGGTATATTTTCATCAAGAAAGTTTCAGCACCACCGGCATTCAAAGAACTCAATATGCACAACAGACGTTTCAATACGTTTCCTCCTCGCCCACATACCAAACACTGTTACCAGGGCTTTTCGATTTTCTCCACCATAATAGGTAACACCGACTCCGGCATATAGGTTTTTGCTTTTTGAATACAATTTGGTTTCAGACCTGTGATCATTTCAGGCGCTCCGGCAAACTTCACCAACAGGGCCGTCAGGTCCTCCACCTTTTCAAATTCATAGCCATAGCCGGTGACACCCTCGTCCAGCACATCTGTGATGCTTTCCCATTTCGATGCAATCACCGGTATACCAGCGGCATACCCATCTATGATTGTGCCAGGTACTCCCTCAGTAAAATAACGGGTAGGAAACAGTAGGCAGAAGTAATTCTTCAGTACCCCAACACTTTCACCGTAAGGTACAGAGCCCTGATAGACAACAAAATCCGGGAATTGCGCTTTCAGTTGTGCGAACCAAGCCTCCTGTTCCCTGTCAACAGGACCGTAGATATCCAGGGTGTAGGCAGTTTCTCCCAATGCCTCGTTCGCTGCCTTGACCGCTTCCACCGCATCCGCAATTCCTTTTTCCTCCATGACCCGGGAAAATGTACACAGCTTATAAGGCTTTTTCTGCATTTCTGACGGCAATTCCTTCAAAATGCGCAGACGCTTAAAATTCTGAAGTGTCCGGGCATTGGTAACTCCCACAGCTTCCATGCGGTCACACATAGATGCTGTCTCCACCCAGTTGACCACAAATGCGTTCAGATACTTTTTAAACGCAGGATACTTAATCACATAACGATCCAAATGCGCACCAATTACACTGTGATAAATACGTTTCCCAAACACTTTTGCCATTACATAGAGAATTGGGAAATACGTCTTCATGCCATTGCCCGACACTAAGATAATAATATCCTTTGTTGTCAGCAGACAACTTGCCGTCTGCCACAGTAACCGAATGGGGTTTTTGTGCCTGTAATAAGTATCTGCGATCTTTATCTTCCAATCTGTATAATTACTAAGCTCTTCATACAGAGATTTTGTTTTCACGGTTTGCCCGTCAAGATAATTTTCTTTTCCGCCAAAGTGACCGATTATCGCAATTCTTTTCTGCTTCACACAATTCTCCTCTGCTTCCGTATTAACTGCAAATCGTCTTTATTCTCCACTTAATAATTGCCCAATAATAACTCAGCATTTTCTTTCTGTACACAATTGGCCAAGTCGCAGCAATTGCTTCCTCCAGCCGGCTCTTCCGGCTAGCCTTAAATAGGATCAAATTCCCCGCAGCTGCATATTTTTTAACCGTAGCATTCAGTTTCTCCCGTGTTTCGCAACAAATTACCTGTAGGGATTCTCTTGTGGTGACTTCAGATGCTGCCTTGATCATCTTGGGGCCATAGAAAAGCACCACGGAAAAGTTAGACCCATTCACCGCTTCCACGATCTCCCGATGGATATCATCTGAAAACTCACCGGCTTCCTCCACGTCACCCAAAACGGCAACACGCTGGTTTTTTACCGGAATTTCCGCTGCTGCCGTGATAGCAGAATGGACAGACCGTGCAACTGCGTTATAACAGTCCACATATAGCAGTGTTTTTCCTGCCCGATAAACATTCTGCCGTATACCCACAGTACGGTATGCCGCAATACCTTTTATAATATTTTTGATATCAACACCCGTACAAACACCTGCCGCAAAAGCAGATAACGCAGCATATACATTATGCTTGGCGTATACGGTCTTTAGTTTTACCGGATAGCACCGGCCCGTTTCCTTTACCCTTACCGAGAAAGACAGTCCATCCTCCTGCAGCGATATATCTTCTGCATAATAATCTGCATCACGGTCCTTGCAGGAAATGGTAACCACCTTGCGATCCTTGATCAGATTCCTGGTGTTCTCATCATCAAGATTGATAATGACTTGACCATCCTCCGGCATGCCTTGTGTAACAGACGCGATCTCTTCCAGAATTTTCTCCTCACTGCCGAAGGCCTCAATATGTGCCTTATCAACTGCCGTGACTACGGCCAGTTTCGGCTCCAGCATCTGTGAGATCAGTCGCAGGCATCCGGGCGTGTCCTCACTTACTTCCTGAACTAGCCGTTCTGCCTTTTTAGGGATATGATGACAAATATAGCCCACGCAGTCGATTTGATTCTCGTTTTCGGGATCGGCATAGGTATTGTACTGTGCCGCATAGACTGCCGTCAACATTCTTTTTGTGGTGGTCTTTCCAATACTTCCCACAACCGCCGTTGCCTCCACCTGGGAAAGTGTTCGGAAATAGTGGCAAACCGCCGAATAAACCTCCACAGGATCTTGCACAACAATACACGGTAGGTCATCGATCTGTGCGCGCGTTATGCATAAAAGGGCACCTTGATCAAAGGCCCATCGCATAACATCATCGCTGTCCTCATGGAACTGCACACAGACAGAGCCCCGTATAAAGCGGGAACCGGCTCTGCTTACAGAAACCACCGTTCTGTCTAGCAACATCTTCACAACAGGCGGCACCTGGGTTTCATCCATTCCCGCAATACGAAGCATTTGCCTGACATTCAAAGAAAACCCCGGCTGTCTTCTTTGCTTTCTGCGAAACGCCAATCTATTCGGCAACTCCAATATTTTCAGCAATTTTGCTTCCTGCGCAGAAACCTGCGTTCTGACACCCAGTTCCATTTCCATTTCTCCCTACTCAACGTGTTACTTTTTCGTTTCTTCCATGCCAAGCTTCACTATCGTTGTTATCAGTGCTTCAAAAGACATATTCGCTGCCCGTGCAGCATCCGGGAACAAACTCATTTCTGTCATTCCGGGAATCGTATTGACCTCGATGATCATAGGCCCTTGCTTTTCATCAATAATAAAGTCGATTCGGGAAAGGCCTCGACAGCCCAGTACACGATAGGCTGCCTTGCCAATCCTGCACATCTCTTCCCGCTGGTCCTGACTGATTCTCGCAGGAATGATATGGTGGCACAGCCCGTTGGTATATTTTGCAGTAAAATCGTAAAATTCCCGCTCCGATGTGATCTCTACATCCGGTAGTACCATCAGTTCCTCATTGCCCAGAATCGGCAACGTGACCTCCGTACCCTTCAAAAACTTTTCTGCAAGCAGCGCATCACCGTAGGACAGAACCTCCTCAACGGCTGCTGGCAACATGTCCTCACTTTTTACGATCACCACACCGATGCTGGAACCTTGCTTCGGGGACTTCAGGACCATCGGCAGACCAATTCTTTCCTTCAGCAAGCTGCAAGTTTTGAAAATATCTTCACACTCACGGGCGCTCAAGACCACAAACTCCGCCGTGGGCAGGCCTGCGTTTTGCAGTACCCGCTTTGTCAGAATTTTATCCATACACACAGCGCTGGCGGCAACACCGGGGCCCGTGTATGGAATACCGGCCAGTTCCAGCATTCCTTGAATACAGCCGTCTTCGCCACCGGTACCATGTAATGCTAAAAAGCAAATATCCGGTTTTTGTGACAAAAGCTGTGCTGCATTGTCCTTCTGCAGATCAAACAGATATGCATTTTGAAAGCCGGCATCGCAGAGCGCCCTATGTACGGCAGTTCCACTGCGTAAAGACACTTCTCTTTCTGTGGAGATACCTCCGCAAACCACCGCTATTGCTAAATTATACATAATAAAACCCTCATTAACCTGAAGTCAAATGGGAAATATCCAGCTTTTCACCCAACGCGCGGTCTGCCTCCACAGGATCAAAAGGTATCAGCGCACCGCCGGGTGTGAATGTCATTTCAGACAGAACCAGCTTTCCTTCCACATCAAATAGGTCTACTCTGACCATCGGAAAATCCTTGGAAAGGAATTCCGCCGTTTTTATCATCTCCGGCAGAAGCGCGGAGAGCTTACCTTCCACAGCCGGATAGCTCCTGTTTTTAAAGTCAGTCATTGTTCCGTCGGCATTGTAATAGGTCAAATGCTCGCCAACGCCATCTCCCAGACCTCCTGCCACGGAGAAGAATACCGCCTTTCCATTAAAGCAGTAAATGTTGTAATTAATAATATCTCCGCCAAGGAATTTTTCGCAGATGATTTTTCTGGGAATCTTTGCATAATGGGGTTCTTCGTTAAACTTAGCAAAATCCTCCCGCATCCACTTGCGCAGCTGCTTTTTTGTTTTCTTCTCATCCAGCGCACGCTTGTCGGAGCAGATGATGTTATAACCGCAGCCATGGTTGCACTTGAGAACGAACTGGTCCGGCAGTTCGTCCCAAATGATCTCATCCGCACTGTCCCAGGCAAACAACAATTCATTCAGAAGCTCGCCTTTACCAACTTCCTCTATGTACTTCCGCACAAGATACTTGTCCGCACAGCGAACAGCATCCGGTGTTTCAGCCCAGTGGTAAAGCTTCAGCCACTGCAATTTCTCATTGAAAGTCTTCGGCTCTTTCAGATTAAGCCCATAGCCCAGCACATGTCTGAAATATAACTTTGACATAAACTCCGGCGTCGTTAGATGATGGGCAACGATCTGACCCTTCCGGCGAATATGATAAAAGGCGCTTCTCTTTCCTGCCATCTGTACTCTCCTCACTTTATCCGAAACACTTTCAAGAAGCACCACCAGAAGATGTGGAAGGCCGAGCGGAATACGTTTAGATGCTCGATTTCCCGGTAGAGGATCCAATGGTACTTGATCACCTTCAGCTTGTTGCTGGAAATAGAGTTGGTGCGAATTCTGTAGCGCATCAGCACATCCGGCATGCCCCGGATGTATTTTTCCTTTTTCAGCATCTGCAGCCACAGGGCATCGTCGTTACGCTTGCGAATATTGGGAACCTCAAACTTTCCCATCACGCCCACATTATACATCACGGTGGAGTTGCCCACGGGGCAGTCCAGCAGCAGGCGGTTGTAGTCTGTCTTGTCCACGGTCTTGATCACGCGGTCAAGGGAGTTGCCCGCTTCATCCATCTGTTCGTAAGCTGTGCAGGTGAAGGCATAGCCCTTTTCCTCCATAAACGCCAACTGCCGTTCCAACTTTGACCGCATCCACAGATCGTCACTGTCGCAAAATGCCATATACTCACCCTGAGCAAGTTCCATAGCCTTTGTCCGTGCCACCGCAGCGCCGGAGTTGGTCTCCAGGCAGTGGTACCGAATCCGGGGATCGTTTTTCATATAGCTGTCCACAACAGCCTTTGTATCGTCTGTGGAGCAATCGTCCACGATGATCATTTCCCAATTCCCATAAGTTTGGGCCTGTATGCATGCAATTGTCTCGGCTATGAATTTCCCACAGTTATATGTAGGGGTTATTACGGAAACAAGGCCTTTTATCATGCTACCTTCTCCTCTTCCTGCTGGTACTCTTTGCCCAGGACGGCAAACACCGTCATAAACATGAGTTTAATATCTCCAAAGAAGCTGAATTTTTTGATTGCTTCCAGATTATAGCGCATCTTATCCGGAAGAACCTGCTGGGTGTAAGTCTTGTCCACATCCTCTGCCCCATCCAGCAGCATATCCTCGTCTTTATAGAAAATACTGGCAAGGCTGGTCACGCCGGCAGGCAGCAGAAGGGTCGCCATCATTTCCGGGGTGTAGCAATCCACATACTTGGGAACCTCGGGACGCGTTCCCACAAAGGTCATGGTTCCCCGGAAAATGTCGATCAGCTGGCAGATCTCATCCAACCGGCATTTGCGGATAATTTTACCTACCCGGGTAATCCGGCTGTCGGCTCCCACAGTAACCAAGGAGCCTTTGTCTGCGTTTTGAACCATAGAACGGAATTTAAAAATGCGAAAACGCTTGCCGTACTGCGTCACCCGAACTTGGCGGTAGAATACCGGTCCCGGGCTGTCTAGTTTGATAGCAATTGCCAAGACCAAAAATACAGGCAGCAGTACGATCAGCATCGTTAAAGAGACCACAACATCAAACAGTCGCTTAATAAACAGACTGAACCATTTTTTCTTGAGAATTTCGTAGTAGGGTCTGACTGCATCCGTCTGCAATTGTTCGGGGAGTTTGTCCCATTTGCATAGCATCATTTGATGTATTCCTTTACAATATCCGCGTAGTTTTCCGCAACATAGGCAACCTGTTCATCTGTCAGGTTTGTATGCAGCGGCAGAGTGATCTCGTTGGCAAAGTGGGCATAGGCATTGGGGAAATCCGCAATGTCGAAGCCCATATTTTTGTATGCGGTGTGCATAGGCAGGGGCTTATAATGTACATTACAGGAGATCCCCCGCTCCGCCATTTTAATAATGATCTCATTTCGCTGTTGGACCGTAATCCCGGGAACCCAGGTCAAATACAAATGTCCGGAAGACACATAACCCTCTGTATAATGCCTAAGTACCTTCACCCCCAGGGGCTTCAGGGCTGCATCGTAGCTTTTAATGATCTGTCTGCGACGGTCCAACATGCCAGGGTACCGCTCCAGCTGCTTCAAGCCAATAGCTGCGACAACATCGGTCATGTTACACTTATACCAGGTGCCGACGATATCGTATTCCCAGGCACCAAGCTGGGCTTTTGCAAGGGCATCCTTGCTCTGTCCGTGGAGGCTCAAAAGCTGGAGCTTTTTGTAGAGCTGCTCATCGTCAATACCGGGGATGCTGCGCCAGGTCAGGGCTCCGCCTTCTGCTGTGGTTAGGTTTTTCACCGCATGGAAAGAGAAAGAGGAAAAATCCGCAACGTTGCCGATCATTTCATCTCCCAGCTTTGCTCCAAGAGCATGGGCGGTGTCTGCCATGATGGCGATCCGTCCCAGGGCGCGCTGGACATCTGAGTTTGGGCGGAATAGCGCTTTCTTTTCCTGCACAATGGCAAACAGCTTCTCATAATCACAAGGAATACCTGCCAGATCCACCGGGATGATCGCCTTTGTATTTTCGTTAATTGCCGCTGCCACCGCCTCGTAGTCCATCTCCAGTGAATCGGGCTGACAGTCGATGAGCACCGGCTTTGCCCCCACATGGCATACCACCGAGGCCGATGCCGTATATGTATATGCAGGAACGATCACCTCGTCACCGGGGCCCACGCCCAATATGTGCAGCACCATTTCCGCACAGGCTGTTTGCGAGCTCAGGCAAACACACCGGGCAGCACCCACGTAAGCAGCAATATTCTTTTCCAGTTGCTTTGTTCGCGGACCCGTGGTGATCCAACCGGAACGCAGCGCCTCTGCGACCTCTGCGATCTCTAACTCAGATATATCCGGAGGGGAAAAAGGAATATTCATTTTCTCCATACTTAAACTCCTTCAAAGGGTCCAATTGGCCCATTTTTACACATGGTAACTATATCACAAAGCGATAAAAAAAGCAACAGAAAAAGGTCGAAAATCTACCTTTTTCATAATTTTATGAAGATTATTTTGGTAATAAAAATTTGGCACCCTTTTCAGAGTGCCAAACAAAATGCAATTGCCTGAATTGCCACCAGATGCAGCGGATAATACAGGTAAAACAGCCACTTTAGTTTCCGTTTCCCCCGCTGCCCGTTGTACAGCGCCAACAGCGGCACTGTCAGCAGGGATGCCCACTGTCCAACCCAGCCGGTCAGACTCATCAGCGCCAGCACCAGTGCCGTATATAAAAGCTGTATCCCCTTGGCTTTGCAAAGGTAAACGCCTACAGGCAGCATGATTCCCAAAAAGCCGTAATCTACGTAAAAATCCGTATCCGGCAGCCATTGGGGCAGAAGCTCCGTCACAAGAAACGCCACCCCGGTTCCCATTGCCGCCAAAATCCACCAATGGACCTTCCCGGTTTTCTGCCCTTGCTTTAAAAGCCAGATTAGTCCAACAGACAGTGTAAATGTCACCATGATGCTTTGGTACAAAGAGTCCATGGCAAAGAAGTAGACAATCTGGCATAGCGCCGCCACAGCTGCCAGTGTGGTAAAATATCTGGGCATGCTCCTTGTATACCGGCAGCCCTCTGCGATCATATAGGCAAAGATCGGGAAAGCCAGCCGGCCTACCAGCCGCATCCATTCAGCCTCGGGAAACAACACCACGCCCACATGATCCACAGTCATGGTCACCAGAGCAAGAAGCTTGAGTTGATTGTTATTCAGACCTTTTTGCATAGTTTCCCTCTTTTCGTTCCGTGTTCCTTCCTGATTGATTATAGCCGGGGTGAGGCCTGCCGTCAACAAAAAGAGAAAGCCCTTGTTTTTTTCCGGCACAAGTGGTAGAATGTTTCCAATAAAGAGAAAGAATCGGAGGGATACTATGCCTTCGGATACCCTTTGCCAAATTTCCGGGGAGCAACGGCTGTCGGATCGGATCAACCGTTTTTTAGCAACGCCCCAGTACGTAGTGCTTGTAGCTGCCCTGGCCCTGTTTTCCAATATGTTCTGTCTGGAGCTGCCGGTCTACACGATTTTTGCTGTGCTGTGCGTGTATATCTGCCTGTGGGGGCAAGATCTGCTTCCTATGATTCCACTGGTTCTGTGCAGCTATATTGCTCCCTCTGTTCAAAATAACCCCGGTCGGAACGACAGTTCCGTTTTCTCCGGCATCACAGGCATCTACATAGCCGTCCTCGGCGGACTGATCGCCATTAGCTGCATTTACCGGGTTATCCGTGACCGCAAAAACTATTTTGGCAGAAAATATAAGCTGCTGGCCGGAATGCTCCTTCTTTCCGGCACATATCTGCTCAGCGGCATTGGCAGCCGGGAATACGGGGAAAATGTTTCCCGGAACCTGTTCTTTGCTTTCCTGCAAGGCGCTTCCGTCTGCCTTCCCTATTTACTTTTCTCCGGCGGTATCAACTGGAAAAAGGTCCGTAAGGACTATTTCGCCTGGATCGGACTGAGTATGGGCGGCGCTCTGCTTTGTGAGATTCTATGGATCTATATGACCGCCAATGTAATCGTAGACGGTATTATTAACCGGGATCAAATCTACACCGGTTGGGGTATCCACAACAATTTGGGCGGTATGCTGGCAATGATGATCCCCTTCGCCTTCTACCTGGCCACCAAGTACCGCAAGGGCTGGATCGGCACTGTGATCGCATCGGTATTTTTGTTAGGCACAATTCTGTCCTGTTCCAGGAACGCCATGCTCACCGGTAGCGCCATTTATTTTATGGGTATCGTCCTTATGCTCTACTACGCCCATAACCGTAAGGGTAATACCATTGCGGCACTGAGCTGCATCTGCGTTGCTGCCGCCACTGTCATTCTTTTCAACCAACAGATCATACGTCTGTTCAGCAAACTTGTTGCCATCGGCTTTGACCCCAACTCCCGTGACAGCATATACAGCCAGGGTATGCAGCTGTTCTTTAAATATCCCGTATTCGGAGGATCCTTCTTCTCTACGGAATTCTCGCCCTGGGGCTGGTCCACCACGGAATCCTTCACAGGTTTTTTCCCGCCTCGCTGGCACAATACCTTCGTGCAAATGCTGGCAAGCTGCGGACTTGTAGGCCTGATTGCATATTTGCTGCACAGAGTTCAAACCTTCCATCTGATTCTTTACAAGCACAACAAAGAAAAAACCTTTATCGGCTGCTCTATTCTTGCGCTGCTGGTCTGCAGCCTGTTTGACTGCCATTTCTTCAACATCGGTCCTACCCTGTTTTATTCCGCAGCCTTAGCTTTCTGTGAAAACCGCGGCAGAACAGAATAAATATCGCCCCTGGATACTGAAACAGCATCCAGGGGCGATTTCTGCTAGTCTTTATAAACTACACCTGCTCCGCATTTGTGGCAGAACGCACTGTCTTCCAACAGCTTTGTTCCACATTTGCGGCAATAGCGAGCCTGTTGCGGCTGCGTGCTGATAGGCGCCGTTGTCGCCAGGCCTTCCGGTTTTTCAAATGCCTGCTTTGGCACTGCCGTGCCGCAGCGCATACAGGTACTCCGGGCTAAGTTTAACTTTGATCCACACATGCGGCACACCGTAGCGTCTCCTCCGGAATGATCATCCACACGCACCGCTGCGCCCGTTTGGGAAGAAGCTGTCTGTTGGGAAAGGCTTTCCTCCATCTGCCGTATTTGTTGTGCTTCTGAAAACAAAAGTCTGCGCTTGCAGTAATAGATCACCGCAATCACGGTAGCAATGACTCTACCGATCACAACCCCCACTGCCGTTACGGTTTGCGGCAAACCAAGCACAAAGTAGATCAAACATAAATACACCTCATAGGTCAAATTGACACCATGATATGACAGTACTCCCCAAAAGCCACAGGAACTCCATGTGTAAAAGCCGTACAGTGTGATGCAAAGCAATACTAACTGGCACGCCAAAAAAGCAAAGTCCACGCCGTACAGAACGATCTGAATATTATCGCTGCTGCGGGACAGGCCCAGTATTACATCCGCAAGCTGCGGGATCAGCAACAAGGCACTCAGCGGCAAAGAAAAATACTTTAAAAACTTGTGGTAGATCAGCGGTGCGGTCTGTCGGTCATAATGTAACTTCATATTTTTCTCTCCTTAAAATTTTTCAATATATGCAATATCTACTCTTAGCCCTTCTGCAAAAAGTCAATGAACTCCCGACAGGCAAAGGGCAGGTACTTATTCTTCTTATGCATAATGTAGAGGGTTCTGTCTGAAAACTCGGTGTCGGGCTGGTAGTAGACCATGTTTTTACAGGGACCTACATGCCGCAGGATCGTATCCGTCAAAAAACATGTGCCAAAACCGCTTTCAGCAAAGCTGATGGAGGTCATAAGCTGATCAAACTCAAAGCAAATATGCGGACTTATGCTGTGTTCTGCGAAGATGCTTGTGGCAATCTGCCGCATTTTATTGCCGCTTTTCAGCAAGATAAAGGGCTCCTGCCGAAACACGGAAATATCGATCTTCGGCAGTTTCCTGTAATCACAACCCTCTTTTTGGATGGTCTTGACCGGAATTTGGTAGTCCCGGTAAGTCTTGTTGACGGGAAGTTCCTCCGGCACACCCAAAAGAATATGTTCCT
The DNA here is from genome assembly GCA_045537615.1 of Faecousia sp. Taxonomy (GTDB): domain Bacteria; phylum Bacillota; class Clostridia; order Oscillospirales; family Oscillospiraceae; genus Faecousia. Next base: position 59,443 of record JAZSPV010000043.1, read on the forward strand.
GGAGCAGAGGGATATAGCAATACTCCGGCTCCTCCCCCAGAGCGTTGTCAATGGCAATATCCACCAGGCCTTTTTCCAGTTTTTCCCGGAGGATGGTAGACTGCTCCACCAGGATCTCCACCTCAATATCCGGGTTTTGCTGACGGAAGTTTTTCAATAGAGACGGAAGCACATTAGCCGCAATAAAGGTGGTGCTGCCTAAAAGGATCCTTCCCTTCCGCAGATGCACCAAATGGTCGATCTCACACTCCAGGTTCTCACGGATCATCAAAATTTCCTCTACTGCCTGAATGTACATCTGTCCGATATAGGTAGGTTTCACCTCTTTTCCATTGCGCTCAAAAATAGGATAGCCCAAATTTTTTTCCAGCTTTTTGATGGTTGTGGACAAGGCCGGCTGGGAAATATACAGATTTTGTGCGGCTTTTGTAAAAGAGCGTTCCTTATATACTTCGTATACATAATCCATATGCTTAAACATCAGCGGCACCTCCATAACTTAAATTTATAAGTACTATTTATAATATTGTATTTGATTATAACACGGCATTATACTAAAATCAATATTATAGTAAAAAATGGTGCTTTAGCACTTATAAAAAGGAGAAAAAACCATGAAAAATCTTGCATACTACAACGGAAAATTTGGCGAATTGAAAGAAATGTCCATCCCCATGACAGATCGTGTCTGCTACTTCGGTGACGGCGTTTACGACGCCACCTACAGCCGCAACTATAAGATCTTCGCCCTGGATGAGCATATCGACCGTATCTACAACAGCGCTGCACTGCTGCGGATTGAGATTGCCCAGACCAAGGAAGAAATGAAGGACATCCTCAACGAAATGGTGGCTAAGATGGACACCGGCGATAACTTCGTCTACTGGCAGGTTACCCGTGGCGGTACCGGTCGTCGGAATCACGTTTTCCCTGCCGATGGCTCCAAAGCCAATCTGTGGATCACCATCTCCCCTAAGGGTCTGGTGGACGTATACAAGAAGATCAAGCTTATGACCAAGGAGGATACCCGTTTCTTCCACTGCAACATCAAGACTCTGAATCTGATTCCTGCCGTCATTGCTTCTCAGGAGGCCCTGGAAAACGGCTGCGATGAGACTGTGCTACACAGAGGTGACCGGGTTACTGAGTGTGCCCACTCCAATGTCCACATCATCAAAAATGGCGTGTTCGTCACTGCTCCCACCGATCATCTGATTCTGCCCGGTATTGCAAGAGCCCACCTGATCAAGGCCTGTAAGAAGCTGGGCATCGGCGTGGATGAGACACCCTTCACCGTTGAAGAGATGATGAACGCCGATGAGATCATCGTTTCCTCCTCCGGCTCTTTGTGTCTGGCTGCCGATATCATTGACGGCAAGCCTGTTGGTGGCAAGGCTCCCGCCCTTTTGAAGGCTCTGCAGGACGAAGTGCTGCGGGAGTTCATGGCAGAAACGGAGTAAGACGATGACACAACAGGAAATTACACTTCTCAACTTAGGCCAGAGCCTTGACGACCTGGCCAACCTGGACCCCAGAGGCTACGGCGTTTGCAAAATTCTCTACGCCGGCTCCCGGCCTTTGGCCGGTAAGCCCCTTTGTGTCAACGCAGCGGAAAAGCTGGTTGCCACACTGAAGGAGGGGGACATCGTATACATTCTCACCGGCTTTGTGCTGCGCCCCTACAAGAAGGCCGAAACTGACGGCATTATCAGCTCCATGCTGCTGTGCCGCTCTCTTGTAAAGGCCTTCGGCGTGAAGCCCGTGATCATCTGCCCCGAGGAGAACCGCAAGGCCGTAGAGAATATGTCTGCCTGCGTAGGTTTGCACTTGCGTGAGGATCTGCAGGAGCTGCGTGACATTCCTGTATCCATGGGCATGATCACCTTCACCAAGGACGCCGCCAAGGCGCCTGCCCAGGCTGACGAGATCCTCAGCGCCCTCCCTCCTGCCGCTGTGATCAGCATTGAAGCTCCCGGCTGCAATGAACAGGGCGTATACCATAACGCCATCGGCCTGGAGGTTACAGAGCTGGAGGCAAAGATGGATGTGCTGTTCGAAAAAGCCCAGGCCATGGGCATTTTGAACATTGCCATCGGCGACCTGGGCAACGAGATCGGCATGGGTGCCATTGCCGACACCTTGGATACATACATTCCCTATGCAGCCAAGGGCCGCTGCAACTGCGGCTGCGGCGGCGGTCTTGCCGTAAAGACCAAGGCAGACACCCTGATTACTGCCACCGTCTCTGACTGGGGCTGCTACGCCATGATTGCAGCCCTTGCCTATCTGAAAGAGGATCTGGACATCATGCATACCCCGGAGCAGGAGAAGGAAGCCCTTATCTGCGGCTGCCGCAACGGTATGATCGACATGTACGGCTGGCTGATTCCTGCCATTGACGGTTTCGGTCTGGAGATTCAGATGCCCATCGTCCAGCTGATGCGGGAGATGGTCAAAAGTGCCCTGAGCCTGAAGACCACCTGCAAAACATGGTTTGAAAAGGTAGAAGAGCTGAAGTTCTTTGAGAGTAAATAATATATGAAAACCAATCATAATCTGCGTTTTCTTCCCTGCGGCGACAGTGCGGTGACGGTGGAGTTTTCCAAGGAAATGAGTGAAGATGTAAACCGCCGGATCCGCCATGTAGCAGCACAGCTGGAAACACAAGGGGTGAAAGGTATCCGGGAGTGCGTTCCCACCTTTTGCAGTCTGACTGTTTATTATGACCCCTTTGTGATTTCCGGGAAGAAAATCCAAAGAAAGATCGAAAACATAATAGCAGGCTATCAGGAAGGCGCCGGAGAAACCAAACGGGTCTTTCTGATCCCTGTTTGCTATGACGGGGATTATGCACCGGATATGGAGGATGTGTGCAAACTCACCGGACTTTCCAAGGAGCAGGTCATCGCCATCCACTCCGGAACGGATTATCTTATCTATATGCTGGGCTTTTTGCCCGGCTTCCCCTATCTGGGCGGCATGGACAAGCGCATTGAAGCACCCCGTCTGGACAGTCCCCGGACCAGCATTCCGGTCGGCGCTGTAGGCATTGGCGGCAAACAGACCGGCATTTATCCCCTGGCCTCCCCGGGAGGCTGGCGGCTTATCGGAAGAACCCCTGTCAAGGTCTATGACCCGGACCGGGAGGAGCCGATTCTTTACCGGGCCGGTGACTATATCCGCTTTTATCCTGTCACTGCTGAAGAATTTGACCGAATTGCTGCCGAAAGCAGCAGCACGATTGAAATGCGGGAGGAAACGACATGACGAAAATGACTGTTCTCTCCCCCGGCCCTCTGTCCACAATTCAGGATGCAGGCCGTTTCGGTTATATGCAAAGCGGCTTTTCCCCCAATGGCGCTATGGACGCCTATTCCATGCAGCTTGCCAATATTTTGGTAGGCAACCTGCCCGGCGAGGGTGTCATTGAAATGACTATGCTGGGTATGACTGTTTCCTTCGACGGCAATGCGGTGGTAGCCGCCACCGGTGCTGACATGACCCCCACCCTGAACGGTGAGGATGTGTCCATGTACGAGGCAATTCAAGTGCGCAAGGACGACGTGCTGTGTTTCCGCCCTGCCCAAAGCGGCATGCGGACCTATCTGGCCGTATCCGGCGGCTTTGACATCCCCCGGGTCATGGGCAGCCTTTCCACCAACCTAAAATGTGCGTTGGGCGGTTTTCACGGCAGAAAGCTGCAGGCAGGCGATGTGATTGGACTGCGGCAAGCCATAGAATTGCCCCTTTTGGGTCGGCGGCAGATCCAGCCGGAAAACAGCTATCCTCCGCAGATCACCGTCCGGGTGGTTTTAGGTCCCCAGGAGGACTATTTCACCGACAAAGGTATTCAAACCTTTTTGGGCAGCCGTTATACGGTTTCCGGTCAGTCCGACCGGATGGGCGTACGACTGGATGGCGCAAAAATCGAAAACAAAAACGGAGTCGATATTATTTCCGACGGCATCGCCACCGGCGCAGTACAAATTCCTGCCTCCGGAACGCCTATTATTATGATGGCTGACCGGCAAACCACCGGCGGCTACGCCAAAATCGCCACGGTGATCTCCGCTGACCTAAAGCTTATGGGGCAGGCAAAGCCCGGCACGCAAATTCGGTTTGTGGCTGTTTCGGAAAAAGAGGCCGTACGGCTGAAAAAAGAAGAAGATAATAAACTGGCGCTGCTGCAATACCACATGCTCAGCGCCCAATGGAGAGGATAATATGGATTATTCAAAAATGTCCCCGGCTGAAGTACGGCAGCTGATCCGGGAAGGCAAGATCACCACCCAGACCTCCGGCATGTGCGACGGCTACGCCCAGGGAAATCTGCTGGTCCTGCCCATGGAACAAGCCTATGATTTTCTGCTGTTTACCCAGCGCAACCCCAAATCCTGCCCCGTTCTGGAGGTGGGTGATGTGGGCAGCCGTTTAGTCAAGAGAATGGCAAATAACGGTGATATTGCAAGGGATATTCCCAAGTACCGAGTGTGGGAAAACGGCGTTTTGACCGGAGAATATACCGACGTTTCCCACCTGTGGAGAGATGACTTTGTGTATTTTCTCATCGGTTGCTCCTTCTCCTTTGAGGGCGAGCTCCTGGCTGCAAATGTGCCGGTACGTCACATTGAAGAAGGTAAGAATGTTCCCATGTACATGACCAATATTGAATGCGATCCGGCAGGTATTTTCCACGGAAAGACAGTGGTCAGCATGCGGCCCATGCCTGCAGACCAGGCTGTCCGGGCAGTGAGTATCACCGCCTCTATGCCCCGGGTCCATGGCGCTCCCATTCATATCGGTGATCCTGCCGCCATTGGCATCCGTGACATCCACAAGCCGGACTTCGGCGATGCGGTCACCATCCGGGAAGGCGAAATTCCGGTGTTCTGGTGCTGCGGCGTAACACCCCAATCCGTAGTCATGAGCGCCAAGCCCCCCATTGCCATCTCCCACGCACCGGGCCATATGTTCATCACAGATGTAAAAAATTCTCTTTTGAAGGACTGATACTATGTACACAGTTGACCTTAACAGTGACTTAGGCGAAAGCTTTGGCGCTTATAAAATCGGTATGGACAGCGCAGTGATCCCTTTGGTGTCCTCTGCCAATGTGGCTTGTGGCTTCCACGCAGGTGATCCCACCGTCATGGCCAAGACTGTACAGCTTTGTAAGGACAGCCAAAGTGCCATCGGCGCCCACCCCGGCTATCCGGATCTGGTGGGCTTTGGCAGACGGAACATGGCCGTGTCCCCGGCAGATGTCAAGGCCATGGTTACTTACCAGATCGGCGCGTTGGACGCATTTTGCAAAGCTGCCGGTATTAAACTGCAACACGTGAAGCCCCACGGCGCTATGTACAATATGGCTGCCAAGGATGAAGCCCTGGCAAAGGCGATTTGCCAGGCCATTTATGAATACGATAAGGACCTGATCCTTATGGGACTTGCCAACAGCCAGATGCTGGTGCAGGCTAAGGCCATGGGCCTGCGTTGTGCTGCCGAGGTCTTTGCAGACCGGGCCTATGAGGAGGACGGCACCCTGGTTGCCCGTACCAAGCCCGGTGCCATGATCGAGGATGAGGAACTGGCAGTTTCTCGTGTTGTACGGATGATCAAAGAGGGCAAAGTTACTGCCATCACCGGCAAGGATATTGCCATCACCGCCGACTCTGTTTGCGTCCACGGTGACGGCCCCAAGGCTCTGGCTTTCGTGGGAAAGCTTCGGGACGCCTTCGCTGCCGAGGGCATCGCAGTCGTACCCCTGAGTCAAATCGTAAAATAACACAGGCAAATGCCTATATAAAATCGCCATTGGGAAGCACCCAATGGCGATTTTCTTTTTTGTACATACAGATCGTTGCTACGATTACATTTTTTCAGGAGCAGAGAAACCCAGCAAATAGATGCACTGCTCCAAAATGTTCTTTGCCAGGGCGATGAGGGCGATATGACCGGCCTTCAGCGCCTCATCCTCCTCCTTGAGGATAGGGGTTTCATGGTAGAACTTATTGACGCAACCGGCAAGCTCATAGATATAGGCGCAGATCTGATTCGGTGCAGATGCTTTCAGCGCACTTTCCATGGTGGGCCCAAACTTGGTGATGGCCAGCATCAGATCCTTGGCGCTGTCATTGGCCGGCGGCTGAATTGGAAGCTGTTCCCAGGCACCGTAGCGGCTCAGAATGGATTTCACACGGACGATAGTGTACAGAATATAAGGGCCGGTGTTGCCCTCGAAAGCGGCGAAACGCTCCAAATCGAAGTTATAATCCTTGGTAGGCTGGTTAGAAAGATCGCCGTACTTAAGGGCCGCCAATGCGATCTTTGCGGTGGTGGCCTCCACCTCGGATTCCTCCACGATCTTGTTTTCCACCACCTTGGTCCGAACAAAATCGGTCATATCGGCAATCAGCTGTTCCAAACGCAGGACGCCGCCGTCACGAGTCTTGAAGGGCTTGCCGTCCTTGCCGTTCATGGTGCCGTGACCCACATGCTCCAACTCGGTTTCCGGCGCTACGATACCGCACTTTTGGGCAGCGCGGAACACCTGTTCAAAGTGCAAAGCCTGGCGCTTATCGGTAATGTAGAGCATCTTGTCCGGATTCCAATCCTGCATACGCTGAACCATGGTAGCCAGGTCGGTGGTAGCATAAATGGCAGAGCCGTCGGACTTGATGAGGATGCAGGGCGGTACTTCCTTTTTGTCGGTTTCCTCGGCTACGGGAATGACCCAAGCCCCGTTAGATAGAACCGCATGGCCCTTTTCCTTCATATCCGCCACCATGGCGGGGATATAGGGATCGGCATCGCTTTCACCCAGCCATTTTTCATAGTGGACATCCAACAGATCGTAGATCCGATGCAGATCCGGCAGAGAAATGCCCATGATGTGATCCCAAATAGCCCGATAACCCCGGCGGCCTTGCTGCAGCTCGTAGGTGGCTGTATGGGCCTTTTCCGCAAACTCAGGATCAGACTTCTTGGAAGATGCGGTAGGATAGATTTCCTCCAGCTCAGAAAGGGTGAAGGGAGATTCCTTTGGATACTCGCCGGTATATTCCGGGTCAAAATAACACAACTCCGGCTGGCGCTCCTGCAATTCTGCAATGATCAGACCCATTTGCAGACCCCAGTCACCCAGGTGGATGTCACCGATGGTGTTGTAGCCCATGAATTTGTGCATCCGTTTCAGTGCCTCACCGATGATGGCAGGCCGCAGGTGTCCGATGTGCAGGGGCTTTGCCACATTGGCTCCGCCGTAGTCCACAACAATGGTTTTGCCTGCGCCGGGCTTGGACACACCAAAGTCCGGGGCTGTGCGCATTTCCTCCAAATAGCTCTGTAGGAATGCATCAGAAAGCTTCATGTTGATGAAACCGGGCATTACCGCATCGCACAGGTCGAAATCTGCCTTGTTCAGCTTTTCCACCACAGCATTGGCGATTTGAATGGGAGCGCACTTATACTGCTTGGCGGCGGGCAGAGCGCCATTGCACTGATATTCACACAGATCGGGACGGTTGGATACCGTCACTCTGCCGAAGCTGGCATCATAGCCGGCATCGGCAAAAGCCTGCTGCATTTTATTTGAAATAATATCTAAGATCTTTTCCATTTTAAATCTCCTTTGAAATCTTCCGTAAATGCGTCATCCTGAGCGGAGCATAGCGAAGTCGAAGGATCTTCGCACTTACATTTACTCCCAATCCAACGACAAATCACGCCAGGTAGGATTCATCTGATTAATCAACGCGTTTTTCTTTGCCCTAGTCCATTTTTTCAGCTGCTTTTCCCGGGCAAGCGCGCTTTGCATATAGGAAGCTTCCTCATAATAAACCAATTTATGAACATTGTACTTTTTTGTAAATCCTTCCACCAAACCGTTTTTGTGTTCGTACAGCCGTTTGGGCAGATTGCTTGTAACGCCGATATAAAGAACCGAATCGTTCCAATTGGATAACATGTAAACAAAGTTCATGATCAATACCCTTCTGCTTTCGGTCATGCCAAGATCCCTCGACTACGCTCGGGATGACGCGTGGGACCGGTTTACTCCTGCTTATTCTGGGCCACCCATGCCAGGTAATCGTCATAGGTACCGTAGCGGTCAATAATGGTGCCGTCGGGCTGGAAAGCAATGACGCGGTTACAGGTAGAGGTCAGCATTTCATGGTCGTGGGATGCTAACAGCACCACGCCCTGGAAGGCTTCCAGACCCTTGTTCACCGCCTGAATGGACTCCATATCCAAGTGGTTGGTAGGCTGATCCAGCAGCACCACGTTGGCACCGGAGAGCATCATCTTACTGAGCATACAGCGGACCTTCTCACCGCCGGAGAGCACATTGACCTGCTTGAACACATCCTCGTTGGAGAACAGCATTCTACCCAGGAAACCGCGCAGATACACATCGTCCTTCTTGACGGAGTACTGACGCAGCCAGTCCACCAGTTCCATGGTATTGCCCTCAAAATATTCGCTGTTGTCCTTGGGCAGATAGCTGCGCACAGTGGAAATGCCCCACTTGATGCTGCCCTCATCCGGCTCCAGCTCACCCATAAGGATCTGGAACAGCGCCGTCTGGGCCAGCTCGTTTTCACCAACAAAGGCAATTTTGTCATTCCTGCCCACAGAGAAGTAGACCTTGTCCAGCAGCTTGACACCGTCCACGGTAACAGAAACATCGTTGACAGTCAAAATGTCCTTGCCCAGCTCCCGTTCTGGCATAAAGCCCACGAAGGGATACCGCCGGGTGGAGCAAGGCATTTCCTCAACAGTCAGCTTATCCAAAAGCTTTCTGCGGGCCGTTGCCTGCTTTGCCTTGGATTTGTTGGCAGAGAAACGCTGAATGAACAGCTGCAGTTCTTCGATCTTTTCCTGGTTCTTCTTGTTCTTGTTGCGAATCATGGCCTGGACCATCTGAGAAGACTCGTACCAGAAGTCGTAGTTACCCACATACATCTTGATCTTGCCGTAGTCAATATCCACTGTATGGGTGCAGACGGTATTCAGGAAGTGCCGGTCATGGGAAACTGCGATAACCATGCCGGGAAAGTCCAGCAGGAAGTCCTCCAGCCAGTTAATTGCTTCAATGTCCAGGTTGTTGGTGGGCTCGTCCAGCATAACGATGTCGGGATTGCCAAACAGCGCCTGCGCAAGCAGGACCTTGACCTTCAAACGGGGGTCCACGGTGGCCATCACATCATAGTGCAGCTCTGTGCCGATGCCCAAACCCTGCAACAGCCGGGAGGCATCACTCTCCGCTTCCCAGCCGTCCATTTCCGCAAACTCCATCTCCAGTTCCGAAGCACGGATACCATCCTCATCGGTGAAATCGGGCTTTTCGTAGATCGCGTCCTTTTCCTTCATAATGTCATAAAGACGCTGATTGCCCATAATCACGGTGTCCATAACCGTGAATTCATCATAGGCGTTCTGGTTCTGCTTCAGGACGGAAACACGCTTGTCCTCGTCAATGAAAATATCACCGGTGGTGGATTCCAACTCCCCTGTGAGCAGGCGAAGAAAGGTGGATTTACCTGCACCGTTGGCACCGATAATGCCGTAGCAGTTACCGGGCAGAAATTGCAGGTCCACATGCTGGAACAGCCACTGGCCGCCAAATTGCATACCTAAATTACTAACTGTGATCATAATGTTACTCCTTCAATACCTCTGCAGAAATGGTTCTTAGGCATAAAAATACAGTTTAATGATAGCACATAATTGTAAATAATCAAAGAACTTTTTTGGAAAGGGTTGCATTTTTCGGAAACTGCGTTATAATATTAGCACTCGCACATTTTGAGTGCTAAAAAGGAGATTTCCATTATGCGTAAAAAACAATTTAAAGCCGAATCCAAGCGGCTGCTGGATCTGATGATCAACTCCATTTACACCCATCAGGAGATTTTCCTGCGGGAGATCATCTCCAACGCCTCCGATGCCATCGACAAACTGGCCTACACTGCCCTCACCGATGACAAGGTGGGTATCGACCGCAGTGAGTTTGCCATTACCTTGACCCGGGGCGACGGTATTTTGTCCGTTTCCGATAACGGCATCGGTATGACCAAGGAGGAGATGGAAGAAAACCTGGGCACCATTGCCAAGTCGGGCTCTCTGGGCTTCAAGCAGGCCATGGAAAAGCAGGAGGAAATCGACATCATCGGTCAGTTTGGTGTGGGCTTCTACGCCGCCTTTATGGTTGCTGAGTCCGTAACGGTTATTTCCAAAAAATACGGCGAAGAGTCTGCCTGGAAGTGGCATTCCAACGGTGCTGACGGCTACACCATAGAAGAAGCAGACCGGGACTACCCCGGCACCGATGTGATCATGACGCTGAAAAAAGATACCCAGGAGGAGAAATACTCCCGGTTCCTGGAGGAATATGAGATCCGCAGTCTGGTTAAAAAATATTCCGACTATATCCGCTACCCCATCCGGATGGAGGTCACCAAATCCCGTAAAAAAGAAAGCTCTCCCGAGGACAAGCCGGAATATGAGCAGTATACGGAATTGGAAGTGCTCAACTCCATGGTTCCCATCTGGCAGCGGGCGAAAAAGGATGTGACGGAAGAGGAGTACGAACGCTTCTACCGGGAAAAATTCTTTGATTTCAACAAGCCTCTGCGGACGGTTTACAGCAACGTGGAAGGCACTGTATCTTTCAAATCTCTGCTGTATATTCCCTCCAAAGCACCTTACGATTTCTACACCAAGGACTTTAAGCCGGGTCTGCAGCTGTACTCCTCCGGTGTTATGATTATGGAATCCTGCGAAGATCTGCTGCCGGAGCACTTCCGCTTTGTCCGGGGTGTGGTGGACAGTCAGGACCTAAGTCTGAATATCAGCCGTGAGATGCTGCAGCACAACCGCCAACTGACCATCATTGCCAGAAATATTGAGAAAAAAATCAAGTCCGAGCTGACGGATATGCTGAAAAATGACCGTGAAAAGTACGAAGAATTCTATGCCGCCTTTGCCCGGCAGCTAAAGTACGGAACGGTGGCCGAATACGGCGCGCACAAGGATGCGACCCAGGATCTTCTGCTGTTCCACAGCCAGCTGCAAGGCAAGCTGATTTCCCTTTCCGAGTATGTGGATTCCATGGCCGAGGGTCAGGAGAAAATCTACTACATCTCCGGTGAAAACGTGGAGCGCATCCGTAAGCTGCCCCAGGTCCAGACCCTGACAAAGAAGGGCTACGACGTGCTGCTGTTTACCGACGAGGTGGACGAATTTGTTCCTCAGACCCTTATGACCTACGGCGAAAAGCCCTTCTGCAATGCCGCAACAGACGATCTGGGTCTGCAGACCGAGGATGAGAAGAAGCAGCTGGAGGAAAAGGCCGAGGAAATGAAGATTCTTCTGGACTTTGTGAAAAACTCCCTGGGCGAAGGTGTCAAAGAAGTCCGGCTGTCCGGCGAACTGGGCAGCTCCCCGGTTTCTTTAGTATCTGCCACCGGCATGAGCTTTGAAATGGAGAAGTACTTGAAACGCATGAACCCGGATATGCCCATTCCCAACCAGCGCATTCTGGAGCTGAATCCGGAGCACACTGCTGTGAAGGCTCTGAATACAGCCATGGCAGAAGACCCTGTCAAAGCCGCAGATTACGCAAAGCTTCTGCACGCACAGGCCCAACTGATGGCGGAACTTCCTCTGGAAGACCCTGCCGCCTACACAGAGCTTGTGTGCAAGCTGATGAAATAAGCAAACACTAAAAAGCTGCCGAAATGCGTAAGCATTTCGGCAGCTTTTTACTTTCATTGCAAAAAACCGTTTAGATAGAACGGGTCCATTCTGTAATCAACAGGCCGGGTACTAACCAAACAAGCTCATACAGGAACATGTTTGCAGGGGTCAGAAGCTCTGTGGCGCCCAAAATCCCCAATATCAACATGATCGCCATGCCCAGGATACCGCCTGCCATGTGAACGATTGCGCCCACTTTGCAGGCATTTTTCAGCGCCCGGGCGCCTGTCACCGCGTAAGCAAAGGGAGCAAGGCCCTCTCCGGTAATCAAGGCCTGGGCCTGGGTTTCCAACTCCGGTGTTTTTTCCCGAAGCTGGGGACGCAGCTCCCGTTCCGGGAATATCACACGGCCCAGTTTCACACCAAACTGTTCCCGGATAAAATCCTCCGTGACCATAAAATCGCCGGTGGTGATCAGGGCCTTCAGTCCTTGATAGCCGCAAAGAGTTGCCATACCGGCACTGCTGGCCCGGTCCTTCTCATAGGCAATGGCAAACAGTCCGCACAGATCGCCGTCCACCGCCACGCATACCGCCTGATTGACACGGATCCCCTCAGGGATTTCTACACCCATGTTTTTCAGGAACGGGATCGTTCCCACCAGCACAGGTTCGCCGTTGATCTCGCCGCCGATACCGCCATTGCCGTAGGCCTGAAAGTTCTCTACTGTGTAGTGCATACCGTTTCGGCTGTCCAGAAGATGGGTAAATAACGGTTCCAGTGAGCCCCCGTCTGCCGCGATCAGTGCCGTTGCATAGGCAACGGTTTCATCCGGTTGACGCTGGGTGTAGAACTTCACACCGTTCATCCTCACAGTCCCTAAGGGGAACAGATCGTTATGATGCAAAGGGAATACGGCCTTGCCGCTGAGACCCTCCACGCCCTGCCAGCCGCACAGCACAACACCCATTGTATGGTGTCTGCGCTCCAGCACCGCCATGGGCCGGGACAAGGTAATAAACATAGATGCCGGTATGGCTGCCAGCGTAGTTACTGCTGCCACCTGGATGGCAACACCAATTCCGTTCAGGATGCCGCCGCTGATACCGCCGATCACGCCGGAAACGATACCAATTGCCACACTTGCGCCAGCTGCAATCAGCGCATACCGGGACAAAAGCTTCTCGTCGGCACAGGGCTGATCCAGTGTTTCTTCAAAGTCCTCTACCCGGCCTTCACCACGAACAAGTCCCTTGACATCCTCATAGTAATCCGCAACGGCGGTGATACTGTCCAGTCTGGTGGCCTTGCGCATAGTGTCCAGCTGGCCAAGCTTGGTGCTTCGTTTCTGATAAGTGCTCCAAAGAGCCATGGTCATCTGCAGGCTGAAGGCAGCGCAGCAGGGCAAACGCAGCTGATACAGGCACAGCACACCGTCAATACAGCAAAGTGCAAAGGTGAATACCAGCATGGTATTGAGGGTAAAACGCTTATGTGCCAGGTCAGAAAGGCCTTCCAACAGCTGGAAACTACCGAGAAATGCCGCCACCAGCATTGCCAAAAACTGTCCGAATACCACAAAACGCATCCGGTCCGGCAACAGGCCAAGGGCCTGGGCCCCCATTGCAGTGGCAGACAAAAGCACTACCAACGCACATAGGCCGATTGCCAGCTGCAGTTTTCCCACGCCCTTTTCTGACAAAGCATAGTACATCTTCTCAGGGCCGTCCACCAGCTTCCTCTTGATCTCACGCAGGCGGGAACGGGGCTGGAAGGGGATGGGGTTGGGGGGGATATACTCGGCAATGGGCTGCTCATACTCCGGTTCCCATTGCTCCGAGTAGGGTTCCGTACCCTGCTGCTCAGGCTGCAGAGGCAGTTCCTCCTCTTCCTCGTCGGCAATGGGCTGTGCGTTTCGCACAGTTCCCCGGACTTCTGTGATCTTTTCAAAACGGATGGTCTCCGGGCCCACTGTGGTTTCCTGGGGCTGCTCCGGTTCTTCCTCCTGCACCGGAATCGGCTCACCGAGAACCTCCCGTTCCACCTCGTTTAATATTTCCTCCGGCGTTTTTTCCACGATCTGCTCGTTTTCATCGCCAAATTCCTTTAAAATATCCTCTAAACTAAATTCCTGCTGTTCCTTTTCTTCCATGCTCAGCCCTCCAATCTCTGACGCACTGCTTCATACAGCAAAATGGATGCCGCTGCCGAGGCGTTCAGGGAATTGATCTTCCCTTTCATGGGAATGTGCACTGTCACATCACAGTTCTGCCGCACAAGACGGCTCATGCCATCACCCTCAGAGCCGATGACAATGGCAGCCGGGCCTGTCAGGTCTGCTTGGTACATGGGAATCGAGCCTTCTGCCGCTGTACCGAAGATCCAAACGCCTTTCTGCTTCAGTTCTTCCATGGCGGCGTTAATATTGGTGACCCGGGCCACCTTCATATACTCCACAGCTCCGGCAGAGGCCTTTGCAACTACCGCTGTAAGCCCCACGCTGCGGCGCTTAGGAATGATCACGCCATGAGCACCGGCGCACTCGGCACTACGAAGAATGGCACCCAGGTTATGGGGGTCAGTCAGTTCATCACAGATCACGATCAGTGCCGTTTCTCCCCGGTCCGCTGCCTCCTGCAAAATATCGTCAATGGTAAAATACTCCCGGGCTGCGGCCAAAGCGATGACACCCTGATGGGCATGGGTGGTGCTCATGGCATCCAGCTTTCGCCGGTCCACCGGAACGATCACAGCACCGGCCTCCTTTGCCTGGGCCGCCAGGCGCTGTAATCCCCGGTCCGTTTCGCCGGAGGCAATAAATACTTTATCAATGGTTCTGCCGCTTTTGAGTGCCTCTGTCAAAGCATTGCGGCCTTCCAGCTGGCCCTCTGCCTCTTCTGTTTGTCGAGGTCCCTGGTTGCAGCGATCATATGAATTCTTCATAATTTATTCTCCCATATCGGTTTTGTATACCGTCTTTTACTATATAGCTTCACTTGTATCATTGTAACAAATTTTCTGTTGCTCTACAACTACTATTTTCTTGCTGTAACAGAAATTAACAGAAAATTTACGCCCGTAAACGTATCTTTCGTTGCAGGGATGCAAAATATATGGTATTATGGGAATAACGATTTGCGGAGGTGATGAAATGGAACAAAACCGTAACGATCAAAATAAAAACCCTAAGGACAACGGACAGAAAAAGAAGCCCAGTATTTTTCTGATTCTGATTATTTCCATCGTCCTTGTGTTGCTCATTGGCTGGGTCTATAACGCCATTACAGCCAGTCAGTACACCAAAACCACCTATTCCCATTTTTTGGAGGCCAAAGAGGCCCAGGCGCTTGCGGAGGTACAGCTGCGGACAGACCGCATCGTGTATCTGACAAAAGAGGAAGCCGAAAAGCCGGCATCCCAGCAGAAGGCCTGCTACACCGGTCTTCCCACCGGCAGTGATACCTCCTTACTTGCTGCTGAGTTGGATGAAATGGGTGTTCTTGTAGACCAGCAGATTTTGGAGGACAATTCCTTTATCTTCATGATTCTGTCCTGGCTTGTAATGTTTGCGTTGGTCTTTGGCGGCATGAGCCTGCTGACGCGCCGGATGGGCGGCGACGGCATGATCGGCTCCATCGGTGCCAGCAAAGCCAAGGTCTATATGGAAAAACAGACCGGTGTCACCTTCCGGGATGTGGCCGGTCAGGATGAGGCCAAGGAATCCCTGCAGGAGATCATCGACTTCCTCCACGACCCCCAAAAATACACGGAGATCGGCGCCAAGCTTCCCAAGGGTGCGCTGTTAGTAGGTTCTCCCGGCACCGGCAAAACCTTGCTCGCCAAGGCCGTGGCCGGCGAGGCGGATGTCCCCTTCTTCTCTATTTCCGGCTCCGATTTTGTGGAAATGTTTGTGGGCGTAGGTGCCAGCCGTGTCCGGGACCTGTTTAAGCAGGCCGCCAAGGTTGCCCCCTGCATCATCTTTATCGACGAGATTGATGCTGTGGGCCGTTCCAGAGATTCCAAATACGGCGGAAACAGCGAGCATGAGCAGACACTCAATCAGCTGTTAGGGGAAATTGACGGCTTCGATTCCTCCAAAGGTATCGTTTGTCTGGCCGCCACCAACCGCCCTGAGATTTTGGACAAGGCATTGCTCCGGGCTGGCCGGTTTGACCGCCGGATCATCGTAGACAAGCCCAACTATCAGGGCCGTTTGGACACACTGAAGGTACACACCCGGAAAATCAAGCTTTCTGAGGATGTGGATCTGAAGCGGATCGCACAGGCAACTGCCGGCGCTGTAGGCGCAGACCTGGCAAACCTGGTCAACGAGGCTGCCCTCCGGGCTGTACGGCAGGGACGCAAGGCAGTGAACCAGGAGGACCTTTTGGTTTCCTTCGAGGTGGTAATTGCCGGCACTGAAAAGAAAAACACCGTTCTTACAGACACAGAAAAGCGCCTTGTGGCTTATCACGAAGTGGGCCATGCCTTGGTAGCTGCCTTGGAAAAGCACACAGAGCCGGTAACCAAGATCACCATTGTACCCCACACCTCCGGGGCGCTGGGCTATACCATGTATACCCCGGAAGAGGAAAAATTCCTTTCCACCAAGGATGAGCTTTTGGTGGATCTGCGCACCACTTTAGGCGGCAGAGCTGCCGAGCAGGTGGTATTCGGTGTTCAGACCACCGGCGCATCCAACGATATTCAGCGGGCAACAGAGCTTGCCCGAAAAATGGTCACCCTCTACGGTATGAGCGATGCACTGGGCATGATGGCACCTGCCGCCGTACAGCATCAGTATTTGGAGGGCAACGCCTATCTTGACTGCTCACAGGAGACCTCCGCCATTGTAGACAAGGAGATCAAATCCATTCTGGAAAGCTGTTATAGCCAGGCAAAACAGCTTCTGACAGACAACAGAGCCTTGCTGGACGAGATCGCAGAGTATCTGCTTGTGAAGGAGACGATCACAGGCGACGAACTAATGGCCTTTGTCAACGCGCCTGAAAAGAACAACGAAGAAGAACCCACAACAGAAGAATAAAAAGAAAGCCCTCTGCGCTACACAAGCGCAGAGGGCTTCAGAGTGTCTTACTTTTCGTCTTTGTAAATTTCCTTGAAGTACTTGTAGGTGTCAACCTTCAGTTCGCCGCAAGCGTCTTCATCACAGGCAACGATGCCGTCCTGATGCATCTGCAAAGCGCTGATAGTCCAGGCGTGGTCAACGCCGCCTTCTACACAGTGGCGCAGTGCGCGGGCCTTGTTATGGCCACTGATCAGCAGCAGCACCTGCTTGGAATCGCAGACAGTGCCAACACCCACGGACAAAGCAGTCTTAGGCACCTTGTTGGGGTCATTGTCAAAGAAACGGGAGTTGGCAATCAGGGTGTCCTGGGTCAGGGCACGGACACCGGTACGGGAGGTAAGACTGGTAAAAGGCTCATTGAAAGCAATGTGGCCGTCCACACCGCTGCCGCCCAGGAACAGATCAATACCGCCATAGGAAGCGATTTTCTCCTCGTAACGGCGGCACTCAGCCTCCAGATCCTCTGCCATACCGTTAAGAATGTTCACATTTTCCGCAGGAATGTCAATGTGGTCGAACAGGTTGCTGTGCATAAAATACCAGTAGCTCTGGTCATGCTCCCGGGGCAGACCCACATACTCGTCCATATTGAAGGTTACCACATTTTTAAAAGACAGCTGGCCTGCCTTGCACATTTCCACCAGGCGTCTGTACACGCCCAGAGGAGAAGAACCGGTGGGCAGACCCAAAACAAAGGGGCGGTCCTCCTTGTGGTTTTTAATAGCAGCGGCAATATGCTGCGCTGCCCATGCGGACATTTCTTCATAATCGTTTTTAATAATCAGCTTCATAAAATCACACTCCAAAAAGGATTTTCTACAAAATTTTTATACATCTTTCCATTTCATTTGTCAACACTTTTTTTATCATTTTCAGGCCCCAATCTGTTACAGAAACACCAATATATAAGATGTTTTTAACAGGCCCGTCAAGGGTTGGAATGTGCCGGATTTTGTGCTGGTTCTTGCCATGTCGCCTTAGACTTGATATAATAGAGAAAAGATTTTGGGAGGACGGCTATGTATTCTCGTGTCTATGTGGAAATCACAAATATCTGCAATATGCACTGCTCCTTTTGCCATGGACACAGCCGGACAAAGAGGCGGATGACCCAAGCGGAATTTGCCCGGATTTTATCCCAACTGCAGGGCAAAACCCAGTATATTTATTATCACCTTATGGGGGAACCCCTGACCCATCCGGAGCTTCCCCTGTTTTTGCAAATGGCAAAGCAACAGGGGTTTCAGTCCGTAATCACCACCAACG
This sequence comes from Faecousia sp., assembly GCA_045537615.1. Taxonomy (GTDB): domain Bacteria; phylum Bacillota; class Clostridia; order Oscillospirales; family Oscillospiraceae; genus Faecousia. The sequence continues at coordinate 77,498 of JAZSPV010000043.1, forward strand.
GAACACTGCTGGATAACATAGGCCGCCGGCTGATCGATTCCGGAATCCACAAAGTCAACATTTCCCTGCACAGCTTTGAAGACGGCACGGCTGCGACACATCTGGAGTATATGCGCCAAGTGGCAGATTTTGCAGACCGGGCAACAAAATCCGGCGTGATCGTCTCCCTCCGGCTGTGGAACAACGGCTTTGACAAAGATAAAAATGATGCTGCCATCACATTTTTGCAGGAGCGTTTTTCCGATCCTTGGTCTGAAAATTCCCGGGGCTATCGAATCCGGGACAAGCTGTTTCTGGAATGGGGCGATCGGTTCTCCTGGCCAGATCAGAAAGCCCCTTTCCTGGGTGAGCAGGTTTTTTGTTACGGCTTGTCCACACAATTCGGCATTTTGTGTGATGGTTCCGTGGTCCCCTGCTGTCTCGACAGCGACGGTGTTATTACCCTTGGCAATGTTTTTCAGGAAGACTTGGGGGATATCCTGGCCTCTCCTCGGGCAGAGGCCATGCGCCGGGGTTTTGCCAACCGCTCTGCCTCGGAAGACCTGTGTCGGCGCTGTGGTTTCGCCCGGCGGTTTCAATAAAATCGGAGCAGAAACAAACCGCCCTCTGCGCACACCTGCGCAGAGGGCGGTTACTTTTATGTTTCCGGGGAGTTCCAAGCATGAATATGATTCCAAATGTCTCGGCACGTTTCTATTTTCTCCGTGTTGCCGGCCAGTGCAAAGTAAATTGGGCCTTGGGATGTTACATTATCCTGCACAAAGGCTGTTTCGGTAATGTCCACCGCTGCCACCCACTTATCCTCACTATCCTCTTCCTGGGCATAAACCAGTCGATCTTCCCTGGCGAATTGTTCTATTTCCTCTTCCGTGAAGAATTCACGCAGATCCATATAGACGTCTTGGGTAATATAAAACTCCATACCAGGTTTATCCAGAATAATGTAGTCCAGCTTCTTTGCGCTGACCTCCGCCACCACCGTCATGGCAGCATAGTAGTTTTCCTCTGCGGCAGATTCCGCGGTCATGGTTTCAAAGACGGTGTATTCCAAACGCACTTCTTCCCAAACGGAATCCGCGCCGATCTTCTTTGCATAGTCGGAAGACAGATAGTTATATCCCTCTTGTTCAATGGTAAGGTTTACCATCATACCGGTGACCTGAACGTCCTTTAATATGTTAATTACACTGGAGACTGCGGTACAGATCAGTATCACAACCACCGAACCGATCCACAACCATTCTTTATAATACGTCCACAGATGGTCCAGCCGTTCTCCCCAGGTCATAGGTTTGAGCTGTTCCCCCAAGTGTTTCCATCCACTGATAAACTTCTTTAATAACTTCATCATGCATCTTCCTCAGTGTCCTTTGCCTTTCCTTCCTCTGCCAGCAGCGTACCTTCTGCCCTGGCTTCCTGCAAATATTCCATCAAAACCTTTTTCAGCAGGATTGTGGAAAGGAACGCCACCAATGTATAATACACAGCTACAATTGCTGTGATAAAGTAGACAATAACTTCCATATAGATTGGGATCAGGATGATCGGCAACCACATCAAAACCGCCGTTAGCAGTAATTGCAAAGGTGCCTTAAAAACCATAGAGGTGGCATTATTGATCCAGTTTCCGATGTCCGTTGGAATATAGACATTCAAAATCAGCACAGACGCCGTAAGCATAATCATCATCAGAAACACAATACAGCCGAAGATGCCCACAAAAGGAACACTCCCCGTATCCAGAAAAGTAGTAAGTACCCCCCAGGTTCTCCACAACATCAGTACGTCCACAACCAGCAGGGCGCACCATGTCAAAGTGCCTCGGAGAAAACGGGTCTTGAAACCAAATTTAAAGCCATCCCACCAGCTGTCACCGCGGATCTGATAACGAACAGATGTCATTATGCCACACCATGCCTGACCGATGGTCACCACGGGAATGCAGCTGATTAGAAACACCAGGTTCATCATAATACCAATGCCTACTTTGGTAACAACCTTTCCAAATTTATCCATAAATGTGTTATTCTGGTACAAGCCAATCTTCCTTTCAGGGTCAACTATAACATTCTAAATTATAATAATAAAATCGGAAATAAGCAACCGCTTTCTTCCTCCCGGGCAAAAATCTACACTTTCTACAATTACCCCCTTTATTTTTTGGGGGTTTTTACCCCTCAAAAACAAAAAAGTTTACATTTTATTCTTGCTTTTAGGCTGGTTTTGACGTAAACTGTATGTGTTCTATGGAGGTTTTGACATGAAGGGTATTTTTTCTTACGATTCTCCGCTGATGCAGATTCTGGCCTACATCGGTGATCTGATTATTCTGAATTTTATCTATCTTTTGTGCTGCGCACCTATCTTTACCATTGGTGCTGCCCAGGCCGGTATGTACACCGCCATGCGGGTACTAAATGATAAGGAAGATGATACGTCTGTGGTGGCGGCTTTTTTCCGAGGCTTTAAAAACGGCTTTCTGAAGGTTACTCTGGCATGGGGCGCGCTGATGGGGCTTATGGTGATCGTGGCTTACGCCAGTGTCGCAGCCAAGGCCATGGCTCTTCCCACCTGGATCTGCCTTGTACCCGTTTGCATTTGTGCATTGTTCGTTTCCCAAGTGCCGGCCTTTCACTCCCGGTTTGACTGTACCCCAATCCAGCTCATTCGCAACAGCTGGTTTCTGATTGTTGCACACCCCCTGCGCTCCATCGGCAATGCCCTGCTGATCTGGCTGCCGGTAATTGCCTTATATCACTTAAACCTAATCGTACTTATCGGCGTGGCCCCTCTATGGGCAACACTGTATTACGCTGCCGCTTTCTTGTTTGGCGAGTTGTTACTGCGCAAGCCCTTTAAAACTCTGGTAGAGGATTTCAACGCCCGCAACGCGCCTGCGGACACGCTGAATGGACAGGATGACACGGAAGACGCTGAAAAAAACAAAATCTTCCACGACACGCCCTAAAAATCATAACCCCGGCAGTGCCGGTGGTTTTCTTTATACAACAAGAAAACCCCCGAAATGCTGACGCATTCCGGGGATTTTTGTGCTTGGGAAAAAGACTGTTAAAACCGTTTTATCACTATAGTTCCCCGCCCCTAGGCGGGGCAGCACTGTTATTTACCGCGTGGGCCGCAGCAGCACAGTTGTGTCTTACTCAGCGATTTTCTTGAACTCGTCGTATACGAACTGGACCTTGGGTCCGATAACCACCTGCACAGTGGTCTTGCTGGGACGGATAACGCCGGAGGCGCCGGAAGCCTTGATCTTCTTCTCGTCGATCAACAGGTTGTCCTTGATCTCCAGTCTCAGGCGGGTAATGCAGTGGTCGATGGAGGTGATGTTCTCCTTGCCGCCCAGGCCTTCCAGAATAACAGCAGCCATAGCGGTGTAGTCATCGTTAGCCAGCTCAATCTTCAGCTCGCCTTCCTCATCATCCTCACGGCCGGGGGTCTTGAGGTTAAACTTGGTGATAGCAATTCTGAATACCAGATAGAATACCACGAATGCAGCGATGCCCATGGGGATGATTACCCAGTAGTTGTTAGCAGCGGGCAGGGATGCACCGAACAGCAGGTCTGTTGCACCAGCGGAGAAGCAGAAACCTGCGCGGAAGCCCAGAGCCACAGTGATGGTGGTGAAGATGCCGTACAGCAGAGCGTAGATAACGTACAGGGGGAATGCCAGGAACATAAATGCAAACTCGAAGGGCTCGGTAACGCCGCAGATGAATGCACACAGAGCAGCAGAGCCAACGATGCCCATAGCAACCTTGCGCTTGGTGCTCTTGGCAGTCTGGATGATAGCCAAAGCAGCGCCGGGAATACCGAACATCATGCAGGGGAAGAAGCCAGCCATGTACATACCGGCATCTTCAGCACCGGACCAGTAGTTGCCCAGGTCGTTGATGCCAATTGCGTCGAACCAGAACACGTTGTTCAGAGCGTGATGCAGACCGGTGGGGATCAGCAGACGGTTCAGGAATGCGTAGATACCTGCGCCAACTGCACCCAGGGACTGGATGCCGGTGCCCAGTGCTACGAGGCCCTGGAACAGCAGAGGCCATACGAACAGCAGGATAGCAGCAACAGCGATAGACAGCAGGCCGGTTACGATAGCAACGCAGCGCTTGCCGGAGAAGAATGACAGGAAGTCGGGCAGCTTGGTACCCTTAAACTTGTTGTAGCAAACGCCACCAATGATACCGGCCAGAATGCCGATAAATGCATTGCCACCAACCTTGCTGAAAGCAAGATTAGCAATGGGATCTGCAACCAGTTTGGGAGCAATAACGCCAACAGTGGCGGGGTTCAGCAGGGTGGTCATCATCAAATAAGAAACCATACCAGCCAGGCCGCCGACGCCGTTGCTTTCCTTGGTCAGACCAAAACCAACGCCGATGGCAAACAGAATTGCCATATTGTCGATCAGCGCAGCGCCTGCCTTAACCAGGAAGAAGCCGATAATCTGGATAATGCCTTCGGGGCTGCCACCCTGCATGGTGGAGGGGCAGAGCAGATAGCCAAGACCCATCAGAATACCGCAGATGGGCAGCGCAGCAACAGGCAGCATCATAGCACTGCCGAGCTTTTGCAGTTTTTTCATCATAAAACTTTTCCTCCTTAAAATTTTTGCCTATATTTCAGACCGCCGGCCCACGACGGTCAATGGGGCCTATGTTTACAGATTTGCTTCCAGGAAAGCCTGCAGTTCCACAGCGGCCTTCTCTTCGTCAGCACCTTCAATGGTCACAGTCAGTTCCATGCCCTGCTTTGCAGCCAGACGCATCAGAGCCATCAGACGCTTTGCGTCAGCGGTGCCAGTGGGTGCAGTAACCGTGATCTTGGATGTATAGGGAGCAACCGCCTTGACCAGCATGCCTGCGGGGCGGGCGTGCATGCCCAGGGGGTCGGTGATCACATACTTAATTTCTTTCATTGGTTATTTCCTCACTTTCGTGGATATTACACATTGGATTCACAGACAAGCTTTCTGGATTCCAGAATACGGCCAGCAGCCATACTCAGTTCCGTAAAGCCCATCTCAATAAACTTCTCCTGCAGTTTGGGGTCAGCGCCCAGCTCACCACAAATACCGGCCCAAATACCGTTATCGTTGGCAGCCTTAGCAATATGGGCCATCAGTGCCAGCAGTGCAGGGTGATAGGGATCGTAGAACTCACCCAGTTTGGCGTTCTGACGGTCTACCGCCAAGGTGTACTGCGTCAGATCGTTGGTGCCAACGGAGAAGAATGCCGCTTCCTTAGCCAGCTCATGTGCCAAAACAGCAGCAGCAGGTGTCTCCACCATCACGCCAATAGGCACATCCTTGGTAGGAACGCCTTCCTCTTCCAGTTCCTTGCGAACCTTGGCACACAAAGCCTTGGCTGCCTTCAATTCCCAAACAGAAGCGACCATAGGGAACATTACCTGCAGATTGCCATAGGCAGACGCACGGTAGATGGCCCGGAGCTGGGGACGAAAGATCTCTTCATTGGTCAAACAAATTCGCAGGCCTCTCAGACCCAATGCAGGGTTCTCTTCAGCCTCCAGGCCAAGGTAACTGACCTGCTTATCCGCACCGATATCCAGGGTGCGAATAACCACAGGACGGTGGCCCATAATTTCTGCCACCTTCTTGTAGGCATCAAACAGCTCATCTTCTGTAGGCAGCGTATCACGACCCAAATACAGGAACTCACTGCGCATCAAGCCGACACCTTCTGCATCTGCTTTGATAGCATCAATAGCATCTTCGGGGCAACCGATATTGGCAACCAGCAGAACCTTCTTGCCGGAGCGTGTAATACTCTCTTTGCCACGATAGGCTTCCAATGCATTTCTTTCCTTAGCGGCTTCCTCCTGTTTTGCCCTTAGCATCGTCATGGTCTCATCATCGGGATCCGCATACCAGGTTCCGGTGAAGCCGTCCACTGCCAACACTTTGCAATTTTCCACCACATCAAAAGAGATGTCAGACTGCACCAACGAAGGGATATTCAGTGTGCGGGCCAAAATAGCCGTATGGCTGGAAGAAGAACCTTGACGGGTGACAAAGGCCAAAATACGCTCTCTGGGCAGCTGAATGGTCTCACTGGGCGCCAAGTCTTCTGCCACCAACAGGAAAGAGCCCTCCGGCAGCTGAAAGCCGGTATTGCCGCAGAGAATATCATAAAGCCGCTGGGACATATCCCGGATGTCTGCGCTTCTGGCATTCATATACTCATCGTCCATTGCGGCAAATACCTGGGCGAATTCTTCACCGGTATCCAACACCGCCATAGCAGCGGATGCACCATCTTCAATGGCCATGTTGACACCATCCAGATAGTCCAGATCATCCAACATGAGCAGCTGTACTTCCACAATGGCCGCCTGCTCTTCGCCGATTTCTACCTTTGCCTTCTCAAATAAGGCCGTAAGTTGCTGACGAGCAGTTTCTAAGGCAGCCTCAAATTTTGCTTTTTCAACAGCAGGATCTCCCGAGGAAACCGGCAGTGTCCGCTGTGCTTTCCGGTAAACAACCGCAGGACCAATGGCTACGCCGGAAAATACAGGCAATCCAATCCCTTTTTTCATAAGTAACTCCTTATTTGCCCAAAGCAATTACCACATCTTCATTGGTGATTTCCTTGCCAACAAAGGTATTAAAGGTGGGGTAATCGTCTGTGTTGCAAATCACCATGGGGGTAATCGTGGGCAGGCCGGCAGCTTTCACCGCCTCCAGATCCACTTCGATTAGCAGCTGTCCCTTTTTCACCTTATCGCCGTTTGCTGCATGAACCTTAAAGGGTTTACCCTCCAGACTTACTGTCTCCAGGCCCACATGAATCAAAATCTCAGCACCGCAATCAGCTACCAGACTCACTGCGTGACCGGTAGTAAACATCATATCCACTGTTGCATCACAGGGAGCATAGACCATTCCCTCAGCAGGCTCAATAGCAACACCGTTGCCCAACATGCCCTCGGCAAAGGTAGGGTCGGGAACTTGTGTGATAGGAACAGCCTTACCAGCCATCGGTGCGTAGATATCATCGGTTTTCTTGCCGAACAGCTTCTTAAAGACGCCCATAATAACACCCTTTCAAAAAATTATCGGCAACGTGATATGGGTTGCCGTTTATTAAAATTAATAATACCAAAAGTTAAACCATATGTCAATCAAATCCCCCCTTCTTTATCCATAAAACAGAGAAAATCTACATAATCTACAGTTTTATGCGTCAATTTTGTGCATATTATATATTTTCTTTTTTATGTGACAGAAGCCCAATTTTGTGTTATAATAAGTAAAAAAAGGAGGCGTTCTTATGAAACGCATACTGGATTGTCAAAGCTCTGATTTTCAAGATATTTCCCGGGAGGATCTTCTTGCCGCGATCGGCGCCGGCGAGGGGCGCACCATCGCCTGTGAAACCATCGGCTCCATTACGCCCATGCTGGGAGATATTACCAACGCAGAATTTGCTGCCGCCATGGGTGCTGATATTCTGCTGCTGAATATGTTTGATGTACAAAAGCCGTGTATCCAGGGTTTACCCAAAACAGAGCCGGAAAATGTAATTCGCAAACTCAAGGCGCTGACCGGCCGTCCCATTGGCATCAACCTGGAGCCTGTGGAGCAGCTGCTTTCCTCCGAAAACCCGGAGGAAAATATGTGGGCCATGACCAGCGGCAGAAAGGCCACCCTGGAAAATGCTAAAAAAGCCGTGGAGCTGGGTGTAAATTTCATTCTCCTCACCGGCAACCCCGGCATCGGCGTTACCAACAAAGCCATTGAGCAAACACTGCATGTGTACAAGGAAGCCTTTGGGGACAAGCTGATCCTGGCTGCAGGCAAGATGCACGCTTCCGGTATTTTGACAGAAGGCGCCGAAAAGATCATCACCAAAGACGATATTACCGCCTTTGCCGCAGCCGGCGCAGATATTATCCTGCTGCCCGCACCCGGAACCGTTCCCGGCATTACCATGGAATATATCCGGAGTTTGGTGACCTACGCCCATAGTCTGGGATGTCTGACCATTACTGCAATCGGCACATCCCAGGAAGGGTCGGACGTAGCTACCATCCGTCAGATTGCTTTGATGTGTAAAATGACAGGCACCGATATCCACCATCTGGGAGACGCCGGTTACGGCGGCATATCCCTGCCGGAAAATATTCAGGCCTATTCCATTGCCATAAGAGGTATCCGTCACACATACCGTCGCATGGCCGGCTCTGTCAATCGCTAATTTACCCCAACAATACCGTTTCTGTCATTTCCCATAGTGTTGTACAAACATATCAACAGGCACCGAATCCCTTATAGGATTCGGTGCCTGTTTAAACTGCAGAATTCATATTTTTTATGGATAAGGCAGAGACTTTGGAATTCGGCACGCTATACCTCTGTAACAATATGCCGCAATCTTATAGCATTACAAATGCAGGATGCTCTGTTTTTTATTTGGATAGAAATTCGTAAACGGTGAGTTGCCGATACACTTCTCCTTTTGTGTAGATCGCTTCGCCGTTATTGATGCAGTTGGGCTCTGTTTGTGCCTCAAGGCAAAGTCCCCCGTGTTTGATTTGGGGTATTCCATTTTTGAAATTGGGACCGTCCCCGAGGAAATTACCGGTGTAAAATTGTAATCCCGGCTGGTCGGTATACATCTGCATAACCATCGCCGTATTTTCCAATCTTGCCACCAGGCCGACTTCCTGTCCGTTAAATTCCTTATATACGCTGGGTGCAAGAATCATATTATGATCGTACCCATGGAAGGTAGAACAGAACGCCCCTTGTATTTTTTTAGGCTCTTGTAAATCAAAGGGAGTTCCTATAACGGACGGTCTGTTGCCGGTGGGGATAAGCTGGTCGTTTACTTCGGTGTACCGGTCAGCCCATATCTGAATCGTATGTTCCTTAATCGTGTCACCAAAGCCATCTAAATTAAAATAGACATGGTTGGTAAGGGCGATGGGTGTTGTGCCGTCGGGAATTGCTTGATAGGAAATAATAAGAGAACTGTTTTTAATGGTGTATGTAACTTCTGTTGCAAGATTTGCGGGGAACCCATCCTCACCGTCAGGCGAATCATAGCACAGTGTGATGCTGTTTTCGGCGTACTCTGTAACCGTCCACACTCTGTGGCGGAAACCAATACCACCATGCAGACAGTTGCCGTTATCGTTTGCGATAAGTTGATATACCTTACCTGCAAGCTGGAATTGTGCATTTTCAACTCTATTGGCAACTCTGCCGATTATGGCTCCTTGGTTGGATGTGTCGGTTACATAATCACCAAGGACATCAAATCCTCCAACAACATCCACAGCTCCAAATGGACGCAATGAAACAATAGCGGCACCGTATTCCATAATTTCGGCGGTGAAATTCCCCTCTGCAATCTGATAGCTATAAATATCTTCTCCACTGGGGAGTTTTCCAAATAATTTTTTATCCATGATACCAAGCCTTCCTTTTTGTTACGTTGTTTGTTTTCGATGGGCGTCATGCCGGTGTATTTCTAAAATATTCGTAGGAGATTCCCACGTTTGGGGAATCCCTTTGCTCAAATAACTGACACCTATATTATACATAAAATCACACTATATTCAACAAGAGAATCACATTTTGCACAGACATCTGTTCCTGTCCCCTTTATTGACTTTGGGTATAAACGTTGATATAATATCCTCGACAGTGTTATCAGAAGAACCCCATCCTTTAAATTAGATATTTTGGAGGGCATATTATGAAAAAAGCATTGAAAATTTTCTTAACTTCTGTACTGATCCTCTCCCTGCTGTTTGCCCTGGGCGGCTGCCACAAAAAACAAGAACCGGCTGAAAAATACAAGGATCTAATCGAAGATTTCGTTCCAGATCACTTTAATTATCAGGAACTGGCCGTCGGTGAGGTGGACAAGCCTACCGCCGCCGTTTGGGCTGAGGGAAATGTATTTGGCCTGGTAAAGGTCGTTTCTACAGACGAAAACGTGGTTACCGTAAGCAAGGGCGGCAAGGTTACTGCAGTGGCAGAAGGCTCTGCCTACGTGATCTTTGCCATCGAGTTTCCCTTCTTAGGCACTGTTATGAGTGAGATCTATCACTATAATGTTTGCGCCACCATCTGGGAAAAGTACGCCAGTGACTTTGATTCCAACTGGTTTAATACCATTACCTTGGAACTGGGTCAACAAAACACTCCCACATCCGCCATTTGGGTCAAGGGCGGCGGACAAGCCTACTCCAGTGACGAAACCGTCATCACCGTGGATGACAATGGCACCGTTACCGCAGTTGGTCTAGGTCAGGCGTATGTGGTATATATCGCATCAACGGATATGCACGAAACATATCTATTTAACGTAACGGACGAAGATGTGGCCATGCTCCCCACTTTGCCCATCGGCGGATAAAGGTTAATCCGATACGAAGCTTTCCTTCACACAGTCCGCTCTTTTGAAATATGCAAAAAGTCGGGCGCTCTAAAAGAGTGCCCGACTTTTCTGATTACAGGGTTTCCTTTACCGCCTTCCTTGCCTTTAAATCCCGGACCAGCCAGGGCAGGTATGCAAGGAAATACAAGGTTGTAATGGCAGCTGTCATCACCAGCAAGCGAAGCAGGAAATTCGGAGGCAGGATGTCCAAAATGGAAGGCGTATCCTCCGGCCGGGCCATAAACAGATAGTTGGCACCGGGCCCCAGCATTTTGTTTGAAAAGTAGGCTACAACCGCCATTAAAGCAAATCCAATATAGGACTTCACCGCAGACAGCACGGTGGGACGCAGCTTGTGCACAAAAATCATGTAGAAGATCGCTATGTAGCCCAAGGTATGCTCCAGCCAGAACTGATAATAGCGGAACCGGGTAGGGCCGGTGTAAGAAATGACTGTGGGGGTAATCAGGGCAAACACAGAGCCGCACAGCAGCCAGAAATAGGAAATATCAAACAATGTTTGCGACTTTCCGATGACCATAAAGCTGCAAAACACCACTGCCCAGCCGCAGACGGTGATGGGCAGGTGGTCCAGAGGGTTGGGGCCCAGTGAAGGAACGCCCACCAGACGCCAATAGTAGGACATTTCAGAAATAATCAGCGCAAAGGCCAAAAAGTAGCGAAGTCCTGCCTCACCTCTGAAATCCCGGAGCTTGGGAGCAAACTTCCAAATCAGCAAAATCACTGCCAGCGCCACCAAAATAGGTGCAAAATGGGCAAGGGTAAAATTTTCAAACTCCACTTCGGTGCCTGCGCCAAAAAAGTATTTCAAAAAAGCCTTCATTTTCTGTCTCCGTTCTGTATGTAACTGCTGTTTACTATACCACAGGCTCTTCTTTTAAGCAAGGACCACGTTAGCTCTCACGCACCCACATGCAGCATTCTGACAAATATACTTTACAGCAGCTTCAGCAGACTATCCATAAAGTCCTCACAGGTAGCACCGGCTTCATCACCGGTAATGCTGACCTTGCAGGCATCCAGCGCCTTTTCCAGCCGAAGTGCCGCATCCTGACGGCAGATGTGCCGCAGGAGCATCACCGTGGCCCGCAAAATACTGGTTGGGTTTACATAATCTTGAAGCCCCTCTGCCAGCATCCGGGGCGCCGAGCCGTGAATGGCCTCGAACATCGCATAGCGGTCACCGATATTGGCGCTACCGGCGCTGCCAACACCACCCTGGAGTTGGGCAGCCTCATCGGTGATAATGTCGCCGTACAGATTGGGCAACACCACCACCTGGAATCCACCCCGAATGGCGGGGTTGACCAGGTTTGCCGTCATAATGTCAATATACCAATCGTCCACATGGATACCCGGATAGTCCTGGGCCACCTTGTGGCAAATTTCCGTGAACTTGCCGTCGGTTTTCTTCATGATGTTTGCCTTGGTGACAACGCTTACCCGGGTTTTTCCGTTGTTCTTTGCATAATCAAAGGCAGCTTTTGCAATACGACGGGTTCCGAAGTCGGTGGTGACCTTAAAGTCCACTGCCATCCCCTCCAGGTCAACACCGCGACTGCCCAAAACATATTCGCCTTCGGTATTTTCCCGATAGAAAATCCAGTCAATTCCCTCCTCCGGGATGGAAACCGGGCGCACATTGGCATACAGATCCAGTTCTCGGCGCAATGTCACGTTGGCGCTCTCCATGGTACCGCCCATGGGGGTGGTTGTGGGGCCTTTCAAAAGCACATCGCAGGATTTGATCTGCGCCAAAACATCCTCCGGAACAGATTTGCCCAGCGCCATACGATTTTCAATGGTTAAACCTTGAATATCCTTCAGAACAATCTTACCTTCAGCGATTTCCTCTGCAAGGAGTATTTTCAGCACCTTTTCCGCCTGGGCCATAATCAACGGGCCGATACCGTCACCGTCAATGATACCCACAGTGATACAGTCCATACCGGAAAAGTCCTTTTTTTCTTCATTGGCGTTTGCGATCCGAGCCTGCTGTTCCTCCAGCAGAACACGAAACGCCTCACACGCTTTTGCTATATCCATTATAGTCCACCCTCCCCAATGTAGCGCAGCAGGCCACCGGCCATAAGAATGCTTCTCTGCCGGGCCGTCAGATCACAGCCCAGGGTAATCGTCTTATCCCCTGCAGTGGCCGTCAAAGTACCCTCTTCCATACCCTTATGGATATTGTCGAAGGACAGATCGCAGTCCTGCTCCAAAATAGCATAGTCCTGGGCATTTGCCAGTGTCAGCGGCAGGATACCTGCGTTAATCAGGTTCGCCACATGAATACGGGCAAAGCTCTTGGCAATAACGCACCGCACACCCAAATACATGGGCACCAGTGCCGCATGCTCACGGGAAGATCCCTGGCCGTAGTTTTCGCCGCCCAGAATAATGCCGTTTTTCGTGGCCTTTGCCCGTTCCGGGAAGGTTGGATCACAGACCTCAAAACAGAACTTGGACAAAAACGGAATGTTGGAACGGTAGGGCAAGATCTTGGCGCCAGCAGGCATAATGTGGTCGGTGGTGATGTTGTCCCCCACCTTCAGAACGATGGTTCCGGAAATGGCATCCTCCATGGCCTTGCCTGTGGGGAACTCCTTAATATTGGGTCCCCGGAGGACCTGGGCAGTCTTAGCCGCTTCCTCATCCAAAGGCATCAGCACTCCGGAATCGTCGATAGAAAACGTCTCCGGCATGGTGATGGCAGGCTGGACATCCAAGGTGGTGGGGTCTGTGATATATCCCCGGAGGGCCGAAGCCGCCGCCGTTTCCGGAGAAACCAGGTAAACCTGTCCATCCTTGGTGCCGGAACGGCCCAAGAAATTGCGATTGAATGTACGCAGGCTCACGCCGCCGGAATTGGGAGAGAAGCCCATGCCGATACAGGGGCCGCAGGCACATTCCAATAGCCGCGCACCGCTGGCCAGGATATCCTCCAGCGCACCGCACTTGGCCAGCATGGACAGCACCTGCCGGGAACCGGGAGAAATGGACAAACTCACATGGGGTGCAATTCTATTGCCTTTCAAAATGGCCGCCACCTTCAAAAGGTCAGCCAGGGATGAGTTGGTGCAAGAGCCGATGCAGACCTGGTCCACCTTGATTTCCTGCAGCTGGGCCACGGATTTTACATTATCCGGGCTGTGAGGGCAGGCAACACGGGGGGTTAATTCAGAAAGATCGATTTCGATGATCCGGTCATAAACTGCATCTGCATCTGCAAAAACGGGCGTGAAATCTTCTTCTCTGCCCTGGGCAGCCAAAAATGCTTTGGTCACATCATCTGCCGGGAATACAGAGGTCGTAGCTCCCAATTCCGCACCCATATTGGTAATGGTTGCACGCTCAGGAACGCTCAGTGCCGCCACACCGGGGCCACCCCATTCGATAATAGCACCTACACCGCCCTTGACACTGAGAATCCGCAGAATTTCAAGGCTGATATCCTTTGCGGTAACGCCGGGGCGCAATTTGTTGATTAGGTTCACCCGGAACATTTTTGGCATGGTAATATAGTAGGCACCACCGCCCATCGCTGCTGCCACATCCATACCGCCGGCACCGAAAGCAAGCATGCCCAGGCCGCCTGCTGTGGGGGTATGGCTGTCCGAGCCGATGAGGGTCTTACCCGGCTTGCCGAACCGCTCCAGATGTACCTGGTGGCAAATGCCGTTGCCAGGCCGGGAAAACCGTACGCCGTACTTGGCCGCCACAGTCTGTAAGTACTGATGATCGTCCGCATTTTCAAAGCCGCACTGCAATGTATTATGATCCACATAGGCGATGCTCAGCTCCGTTTTTACCCGGGGAATCCCCATGCCCTCCAGGGCCAAATAGGCCATGGTGCCTGTAGCATCCTGGGTCAGGGTTTGGTCGATCCGCAGTGCAACCTCGCTTCCCGGTGTAAGATCGCCGGACAGCAGGTGTGCGGCAATAATTTTTTGTGCAATGGTCTTACCCATGGTGATAGCACCTCTCGATCATGTTTTCTTTCGCCCGCTGGATGTGGGTGGTGACAAGCTCCGCCGCCAAATCCGCATCACCGGAGACAATGGCATTGCAGATGGCCTTATGCTCCAGGATGGAATTGCTCAACCGGCCTTTATCCTCTATAGAAATCTTGCGATAGCGCTGGGATTTCCGATGCAAAGGTACCAGCGTATCCCGAAGGACCGGACGGTTGGCCAGGCTATAAATGGTATTGTGGAATTTGTCGTCCATCTTCCGCAGATTATCCACGTCCTGCTTGGCAAAATAGAAGTCCTGCAATTCGCTGATATGTTGCAGCTCCTTGCTACCCTCCTCTGTCAGATTCCTGGTGGCATAGTAGGCCGCCAAACCCTCGATCCGCTGACGGATATCCATAAGATCCACCAGGTCCTCCAATGTGATGCCCAACACCACAGAGCCCTTGCCGCTTTCCGCAATAAGCCGCTCCTGCTCCAATCGCCGCAGGGCTTCCCGGATGGGGGTGCGGCTGACACCCAACTGCTCCACCAGCTTCATTTCCGTAAGAATTTCACCACGGGGATACACACCGAGGATAATATCCTCTTCCAGTTTTTCAAACACCTGGGTAGCCAGAGAAATGGATTTAAATTCAGTCATAGCTTCCTCCTGTCAGACAGCGAAGCGGCCAGGGGCCAACGCTTCAATTTTTTCTTCCAGCTCTTTGGACGACATCACGGTCTGCCGACCCTGCTCATACTGTTCATCCACCCACGCCTTCAGTGTCACCACCAGAGGGTCGGTTTTTGCCAGCTCCTGATCGCCCCTCAGGTGATAGTGACCGTTGATCCAGTAGGCAATACCGGCAAGGCCGGTGGTCTTGCTGACTTCCACCGTTGCCTTACGGTTCAGGAGCTTTTCGGTGTCAAAAATCGTATAAATCTCCGCATCCTTCAACAGACCGTCGGCGTGGATGCCTGCCCGGGTGGAATTGAAATTCTGCCCAACAAAAGGCGTCATTACCGGGATATTGTAGCCAATCTCATTTTTGAAATACTCCGCAATCTCTGTAATAACCGTGGGATCCATGCCATCCATAGAGCCACGCAGGGATGCATACTCAAAAACCATAGCTTCCAGAGGGATGTTGCCGGTGCGCTCTCCAATGCCCAATAAGGAGCAGTTAACAGCACAGGCTCCATACAGCCATGCCGTAGATGCATTGGCAACCGCTTTATAGAAATCGTTATGGCCGTGCCACTCCAGGCACTCACTGGGTACATCGGAGTAGTGCTGCAGACCGTAAATGATGCCGGCTACACTTCGGGGCATAGCTGCTTCGGTATAAGGCACACCGTAGCCCATGGTATCACATGCACGGATCTTCACAGGGATACCTGCTTCACTGGAGAGCTTCTGAAGCTCGTTGACAAAGGGCACTACAAAGCCATAGAAATCCGCCCGGGTAATGTCCTCCAGGTGGCACCGGGGCACCACCCCGGCCTCAAAGGCATCCTTGACCGTACCGAGATAGTAATCCAGCACCTGCTGACGGGTCATTTTCATCTTCTTGAAAATATGGTAATCGCTGCAGCTGACCAGAATGCCGGTTTCCTTGATGCCCAGATCACGAACCAACCGGAAATCCTCCTTGCTGGCCCGGATCCAACTGGTGATCTCCGGGAATTTCATGTCCAGCTCCATGCACTTTTCCACGGCCTGACGGTCCTTTTTGCTGTAAATAAAGAACTCTGTCTGGCGTATAATGCCGTAGGGTCCGCCCAGCTTGGCCAAGAGCTTATAAATATTAACGATTTGCTCCACACTGTAGGGCTCAACAGATTGCTGGCCGTCACGCAGAGATGTATCAGTGATCCAGATTTCTTCCGGCATGTTCATTGGCACCCGGCGATGGTTGAACGCCACCTTGGGTGCAGAACCGTAGGTGTAAATATCCCGATGCAGATTAGGCTCAGCCACATCCTGCAAGGAGTATTTGTAAGACTTCTGTTCCAATAGGTTAGTTTTTCCGGAAATTTCAAGCATTGAAAGGTCCCCCTTCATTAAGTATTGTATAATTGTATACAATAATACAATAACTATTCCATTTGTCAATCCCTTTTACAAAAATATTCCCAATCCATGGGGCGATTTTATCTTTCTGCTCATAATAAAAACACCAACCATTACGGTTGGTGTTTTCATATTATGGTTGCCGGATAACTTATTTTTCTACATCCATTAAAATGGGACCATGCTTCTGCTCAAATTCCCGGATACATTGGCGAATTAAATGCAATATCTGACCATTGCCGGAACGGCCCTCATATTTGGCAATATAGTGCAACTTATAATGCAATGCCGGATCAACTTCGATTCCCAAATGCTTATTTACCTTGCTTCGCATAATCCACCTCAAAAATCTTATTTTAAGTTTATTTTAAGATGATTATGTGTTATAGTGTTCTTAGTATACTTAGTTTAAGTATACTTTTTTGAAAAAGGGGGTGAACTACATGGCTGAATTTTGTCCCAACTGCTGGAACCGCATCCACGACACAAACGACCCGGAAAAGATATATGTTTTGTCCCGGGATTTGGATTTATGCGAGGGGTGTGGGCAATGGAAGCACGTGATTGTAAGACTGCGCACACGGTATATGATAAAGGATATGCTGCAAAATTGGCTGTCTGGCAGACACAGCCGATAGTTATTTCCTCCATAATAGCACATAGCACAGGGGACGGTTCTGTCCGCGGAGCACAAGGGGAGCACAAGGGACGGTTCTGTGTGTTGCGGCATTGGCACACCTCTTGAGGGCAAAACGCGCACCCCCCCAGGTGAATTTGTACACCCTTACGGGGTTTCGTTAAATTATATAAAGTACAAGGCTCTGTGGAGGCTGAATATCAGCGGCCACAGAACCTTGATTCTAACTATTTTTAGTGAAATATTTTGCCTTGCGGCAAAATGTGAAATAATTCGCAAAGCGAATTGTGATATTTTTTGCTTAAGCAAAAAGTGATATTAAAACCGCCATTAAAAAGCGGTTTTAGTTGAAAAAGTCCA
>JAZSPV010000061.1:0-2233 GCA_045537615.1 Faecousia sp.
CAACATGGCAAAACTACTTGCATCCAAGCTGAAAGAAATAGAAATTTATTATCCTGTGGAAAGCAATATGGTGTTTTGCGTGATTGACGAAGAAACTCTGTCCAGAGTACGTCAAAAATATGACTTGAAATACTGGTATGAGGATAAACATGTTGTTCGTATCACAACTACATTTGCGACTGTGGAAGATGATATCGCGAAGCTTGTTTCCGCTTTTCATGCATAAAGATATCTCGCATCTGAAAGTACTTTGCAAAGCCATATTTGGTGAGCGCATATTTTATCCCCCAATTGCAATAATTTTGTCGTTTTGCCCGTCGGTAAGTCGTCGGTGAGGGCGAAGCAGAGCGCCTGCTTTGTGATCGCTTGCCTCGGCATTTCTGACTTCGAATCTAGTTCTCATAACCCGGAGGTCGTCGGTTCAAATCCGGCTCCCGCAACCATATTGAGGGGTACAAATAGATACCACCTTGGAAACCCAGAAACCACAACGGTTTCTGGGTTTTTTCGTACCCGGATGAGCAAGTGGGATAAATAGATACCTACCCCCGTCAGCGAGGTGTTCGACCGGATTTGAACTTAATTACATAGCGTTTTGGGCAGATTTTTCGAGATTTTCTCGAGAGATCTGCCCATTTTATTCCCTTGATTGTGAATTTTTTGTAAACAACGAGGTTTTTACTAAAATGTAGTAAAACCCTCGTTCGTTGTCTCTCGAGAAAAGGAGGTGCGTAATCTAACCTGGGTGTTTACATCAATCCCATACACCATATGACAACCAGTGCCGTCAATGTGACCAGAGTGTCAATTGTGACGCCGTAGAACATAGGCTTCAGTCCGGCTTTCTTGAAATCAGTAATGCTGGTGCTCAGGCCGATGGCAGCCAGTGCGGTGACCATCAGGAATTTGCTGGCGGTTTTCATGACGCCGGACACAGCGGCAGGAATGAAACCGATGCTGTTTGCGATAGCGAGCAGCAGAAATCCGCCAATGAACCATGGAATGATTTTCATCATGTTCACTTTCTTGCCATCCCCGGTGGCTTGCATTTCTTTCTTTTTCATGCGAACACCGATCCAGGCAAATACCAGCACAGTGGGAATGATGGCAATGGTTCGGGTCAGCTTGACCATGGTGGCGAAATCGCCGGCAGCTTCGGAAAACGCATAGCCGGAAGCCACCACACTGGCGGTGTCGTTCACGGAAGTACCTGCCCAAATGCCGTAGGCAATGTCGGACATACCCAATGCCTTGCCCATCAGGGGATACAGCGCGATCATCACCATATCAAACAGAAAAGTGGAGGACATGGCGAAGGCGATATCCTTGTCGTCCGCATCGATCACAGGCGCGATGGCAGCCACAGCAGACCCACCGCAGATGCCCGTTCCCGCGGAGATCAGATTGCTCAGCTTCCAGTTCAGTCCAAACAGCTTGCGGATAAAATAGCCTGCACCAAAGCACATGGCAAAGGTAAAAATCATCACGAAGAAGGTCATCCTGCCAACGGACATAATCGTGCTGACAGAAAGAGACGCGCCCAAAAGTACAATGGCGGCTTTCAGAATCCGCTTGGATGTAAATTTCAGCGCAGGCTTTATCCACGCGGGATGGAAAAAACTGTTGATGATCGTGCCCATAAACAGGGCAATAATCGATGCGCCCAGCAGACCGCCGGGAATCAGATCTTCCAGAAAAACGGATACACCCGCAACGGCAAAGCAGATGGCAATGCCAAGCAGAAACAGCAGGCGTTCTTTGTTTTTTGAATTCATTTTGACTCTCCTTTGTATTTTTTCTTTATTTTACCACCGGAACATGATAAAATGAAGTTATTATATGGAATAAGTCAATTCCAAATAGTTATAGGAGTGACCAATATGGATTCCAAACTGCATACTTTTCTTACCCTCTGTCAGACAATGAATTACCGTATCGCGGCAGAGCGGCTTCATCTTTCGCAGCCGGCGGTTACCAAGCAGATTCAGGCTTTGGAGCAGGCATTCCATACAAAACTGTTCCGCTACGATGGGCATATGCTTCATAAGACAGAAGCGTGCCTGCTTTTGGAGCGGTACGCGATTTCTCAGCAGTACCAGTTCGAAGAACTGCAGCTGTCTATGGCAGACAAAAAGCGCCTGAAGCTCCGGATCGGGGCCACCAAAACCATCGGTGATTATGTGCTGATCGATGCAATCAAAGAATACCTCAGCACCCCAGCCCACGAGCTTTC
>JAZSPV010000007.1:0-26918 GCA_045537615.1 Faecousia sp.
CCCAGGCGGGTAGCTTTCTAAGTCTACCACAACGCTTACCCATTGTCAAGAACTTTTTTCCGTTTTCTCAACATTTTTCTTTCGCCTTTTGGCAGACTTTTGCGCCCCCTGCCGGAAGCGCTCGAGTATAATACCAAACACGCCCTGACTTGTCAAGTGCTTTTTCTGCTTTTTTTAACTTATTTTTTCATATCAACATCTGTTCATATAGCAAGGAAATTTGTATGTGTTATGTGGGCATTTTTCATCTTCTAATGTTCGTGCGCAGACGTGTCAAAAAAGGCTGCCTTGCACAGCAAGACAGCCCATTTTCTCTTTAGCTTTCGTTGTAGATATCAAGAACCCACTGCTTACCTGTATTCCAATCGGTAATCACGCCGTATCCTTGTCCGTTTTCATCGGCGCAAAGCACACACAAGTACCGTTCCTCCAGGATAGAGAAATTAAATCCCTCCCGACACAGCACTTCCACTTGGCCGGTATGCATATCATAGCTCTTGATCTGCCGACCGTCCTCATCTTCGCAACGATAGATAATTTGATCACCGACAACCTGGAACTCCAGCGCGCGTACCGGTAGTTCCTCCTCTTCTCCATTTTCATAACGCATTATATTCCATGTTTTTTCAAGGCCGCCCCTGGACAAATAGACAGCGCCGTCATTACTCAAAACGCTTATGGGATAAAAGCTTAGGGAAATTTCTTCAAAATCATTCGTCCCCTTTTTTGCCCGGAAGAACGCCATTACATCCTCACGGATCGTATAGACATAGCCCTCGTCTACATAATAGCCAATGGTGCCTTCCGGCCATTTTTCAACCTTGCCAGTTTGAAGATCAATGATGCCGGTATTTGAGTAAAGTGTCATCCCCTCCGCATAGAGTTTGGCGCTGTGGATTCCCTGATAGATATACTCTTCGGTGGTCCCATCTTTCCCCAATGCCATAAGGTTATTCCAGGTGTCCAAATAACAGATATAGTTATCTGTTGCAAACAGTTCTCCCGGATCGGCATACGCATCAGCAAGTATCATCCGGGTCGTCTGCCCCGTTGTGGTGTCAAATCGGTAAATACTTCCAGGGACGCCACAGTAAATATACCCATCACTATAGGTAAATCTGCCAAGACCCATCGTGTTATTAGCGCAGGTTGTGCCGTTGTCCGCCCCTATAGAAAGGTGAGGCAATCGCTGCGCGATGCTCTGGGGATTTACTTTACCAAAATCATCCGGTCTTGCATCCACATAAGCTTCTTTTTCAATGGAATTCATATAGGTTTTCGCTTCACTGTCAGACATCCAGCTAGGGTAGGCAAACATCAGCATATAGTCCCCATCTGTCCAATACAGACGGGTCTCTCCGTCAACACAGTAGTAAGCATCAATACTGGGATCATCGGTAAATCGCGGCAGTGCAGGAATGGTTACTTTCAGCACAGATATACCGGCAAATTCTGTAATTTGCGAAGTTACGCCATCGTTTTCATTTAGTTTCGGTAATGTGCCCACGCATTTTTCGCCGTATATACCGTCTGTATAATAGCTCACCACATTCTGCTCTAACCGAACCTTGCCAGGAAGATCTCCTTTTTTCCACGCATAACTATGACTGTAGTAGACATATCCGTCACCGGAACTGCCACCGCCAGCTACGCGCCACTGTTCCGGCATTTCCAACACATAAAATTCCTCTAAATACGCCGGGGCATCCTCATTCACCGTCACCTCCATGGTGACTTTCAACCCGGATTGCCCCTCCATAATAATATTTCCCTGGGCATCCATATTAAAGGGAAATACCGTTTCATCGGTAACCAAATCAGCATTTTCTATTGATCTACTAAACAGTCCGGATGCTGCAATCACTGTCACAGTCAGTGCGCCGATGATTGCCGCAGCCAGCAGTAGACGTCGCAACATAACACTGCCACGGCTATTCTTTATCTGCGATTCCAAAAGGATCTCTTCATCAATTCCACCAACAGCATCCAACAATTGTTCCTTATTCATAATTCATACCCCTCCTGCAGCAAATGCTTTTTTAGCTTGTTTCTGGTTCGACTGAGGATCATACGAACATTCGCTTCTCTTATGTCTAAAGACGATGCAATCTCGGATATGGGTTGCATGTAAAAGTATCTGCGGATAAATATTGTCCTGTGTAATCCTCTCTGGCTCTTCAAAAAACCAGATATAGACCAGGACAACGCCTTCATATCCAACGCTTCTTCCGGTGATGACCCGCCTGCAATCTGGCATAATTCTTCCAGTGCAAGAGCCACTTCCCCTCCACCTCTGCAATAAGCATTCCTTTTCCGCCACAAGCTCACCGCACAATTTCGGGTAATTCGGCCAAGGTACAGCTCTAACCGTTTGGGGCGTTGAGGTGGAATGGTATCCCATGCTGCCAGCCAAGTATCCGCTACCACTTCGTCTATGTCACAAGGATCTGCAAGGATTCGAGACGCAACTGTTCTTAGATAGTTTTCGTACTTCCGCATACATTCCCGAACTGCTTGCTCATCCCTCTTGTTAAATAGCTCTATGATTTTTTCCTCTGTCATAGCTATCTCCTTTCCGAAAGGCCTTTCACTTTATAAGTCGCAAGGAAGGCATCACTTGTAACACAAAAAAGGAGGCCGCTCTTGCGCCTCCTTTTTAAACAACTTATGTTATAAACTATCTGCCACATCATAGATCAGACGTTCCGTCTTGTCCCAACCCAGACAAGGATCCGTGATGGATTGGCCGAATACGTCGCCGTCTACCTTCTGTGCGCCGTCCACCAGGTAGCTTTCAATCATAAAGCCCTTCACCATTTTCCGCAGCTCCGGGTTGTAGCGGCAGCTATGAAGCACTTCTTTGGTAATGCGTATCTGCTCCATGAACTGTTTGCCGGAATTGCTGTGATTGGTGTCGATGATTACGCCGGGGTTCAACAAGCTGGAAGATGCGTACATATCCTTCAGACGTACCAAATCTTCATAGTGATAGTTGGGGTAGGACTTTCCGTTCTGATCCACATATCCACGCAGGATAGCATGGGCATAGGGGTTGCCGGCACTCTTAACCTCCCAATTGCGGTAGCAGAATGTATGCGAGTGCTGGGCCGCATGAATAGCATTCATCATAACCGACAAATCGCCGCTGGTGGGATTTTTCATACCCACGGGGATAGCCAAACCACTGGCAGTTAACCGATGCTGCTGGTCCTCCACAGAGCGGGCACCTACAGCAACATAGGCCAGCAGATCATTGAGATAACGGTGGTTCTCCGGGTACAGCATTTCATCTGCACTGGTCATACCATACTGGGTCAGCGCCTTCATGTGCATTTTCCGAATGGAAATTACGCCCTTGATCATGTTGGGTTTTTCGTTGGGATCCGGATAATGGAGCATGCCCTTATAGCCGTCTCCTGTAGTCCGGGGTTTATTGGTGTAGATTCGGGGGATGATTACCAGCTTATCTGTGACCTTATCCTGCACAGTACGAAGCTTTTCAATATAGGCAAGCACCGCATCCTCCCGGTCAGCCGAACAGGGGCCAATAACCAGCACCATGCGGTTATCCTCTCCGGAGAACACGTTGCGGATCTCCTTATCCCTGGCAAGTTTCATCTCCGAAGCTTCCTCTGACAAAGGATACTGGGCCTTGATTTCCTGGGGTACCGGCAGTTTGCCGATAAATTGCATATTCATAGGGATTTCCTCCGATTATTTCTTGTCAAACAGTGCCCGTCGGGCAGTGGAATGCTGCATGGCCCGTCGCATCCCCTCTACATCATTATTTTCCAACATCTGACGGAAGGACGCAAAGGTCTCACTGAAGGCATCCATGTGATGCAGCAGCATTTCACGGTTACACATAAAAAGCTCCGCCCACATCTGATCGTTGATCCGGGCAATCCGGGTCAGGTCCCGGAAGGAATCGCCGGTATAAGCCTCCATGCCGGGGGTATCGTTACAGTTCATAAGGGATATGGCGATGCAGTGGGTCAGCTGGGACAAAAAGCCAATCATATCGTCGTGCTTCTCCGGAGAGAGGCGAGACACGTTGGCAAATCCCAACTCCCACCCCAACTGTTCACACAGCTGGGTTGCTTCCTGTGTGTTTTTATCTGTGGGAGTGACGATGTAGTTTGCTTTTTGGAAAATTCTTTCGTCGCTGTTTTCTACACCATAGACTTCCTTACCAGCCATGGGGTGAGCCCCAATGAACTCCACATCATCACGCAGCAGCCCCTGGACCTCATATACCACACTGCATTTTACACCGGTAACATCTGTCAAAATCGCACCGGATTTCAAATGCTGCTGATTTTTCCGAAGCCAGTCGATGAAAACCTGGGGATATAACGCAAAAACAACCAGGTCTGCTTTTCCAATCAGTTCCGGATCGATTTGGTCTGTACCTTCGCTGATAATACCGTTTCTGATCGCATATTCGATTGTAGAAGCGCTTCTTGTAATGGCGCTGACGTGGTAACCTTTTTTCGTTAGCGCTTTGGCATAGCTGCCGCCGATCAAACCAAGACCCACAATCAGCACACGCATTTTATTATTCAGCTTCATGGATTAACACCTCAATCCCCAATTCCTGCAGCCTTGCAAAGAAATCCGGGAAACTCTTTCGCACCGCCTGTGCGCCGCTGATCTGACCGCCGGTAAGTGACAGCAAAACAGCCAATGACATTACAATCCGGTGGTCATTGTGGCCGGACAACACTCTGTCGGGCCCATGAAATTCTGTTGGGCGAACGATCACTTCATCCTCGTTTACCGTCACTTCCGTGCCAAAGGCAGAAAGCTCCTGAGCCATAGCCGCAGCACGGTCACTTTCCTTGATCTTCAGCCGCCGGGTTCCCGTGAACACGCCGCCGTTTTTGGCCGCCGCAACAGCAAAGAGAACAGGGCCGAGGTCGGGACAATCCCCAATGTGTAAGGTAGGGGTGCCTTCACAGAGTTTCTGAAAATACAGTTCGTAAATCTTATCCCCCTGGAGACTGTCCGGATCCAGGCCAGTAACGGTAATGCTACTACCCAAGGTGTTGAGGGCTGCATAAAAGGCAGCGCCGGAATAATCTCCCTCCACCGCCATATCGGCAGGTTGATAGCTTTGGTTTCCGGGAATATACAATGTATGGGCATCCTGCCACCGGGCGCAGATACCAAAGGCGCGCAGCGCCTGCAATGTCATGTCAATATAACCCCGGCTCTCCAAAGGAGGCATAATGCGAATGAGGCTATCGGAGGATGTCAGCGGCAGAGCAAACAAAAGCCCGGTAATAAACTGACTGCTGATATCGCCGGGAACGGAAAATTCTCCACCCTCCAGAACGCCCTTCACGCAAACACCATCGCTGTGGCAGCGGAAGGCATACCCCCTGTCTGCGCACAGCTTTGCATAGACGTTCAAAGGCCTGGACAAGAGCTTTTGCGTACCAGTAAAAGAAACCTCGCTGCCGCACAGTAACCCCAAAGGAATAAAGAATCGAAGGGTACTGCCGCTTTCTCTACAGCAAAGGGTTTGTGCCGGTTTTGCTGTGTGCAGGTCTACGCCGCGGACTATGACCGTATCCTTCTCAACCTCACAGGTGGCACCAAGGGCTCGCAGGCAGTCGATGGTTGCCAAGATATCTTCATTAAATGCTACGCCGCTGATTCGGCTGGTACCCTGGGACAAGCCGGCACAGATCAGCAGGCGGTGGGCCATGCTCTTGGAAGGAGGTGCCGCGACAACGCCGCGGGCCTTTCCGGGTCTTACGGTTACATTCATTTCACTTTCTCCGCTAAAATATCTATGGCTTCCAGATAGCCGTCAAAACCTTTGCCGGTGACTGTGGCTACACATGCAAGGCGAATATAGCTGACTTGGCGGAAGTCTTCCCTTTCCTCCACCTTGGAAATATGCACCTCCACAGTAGGAATGCAGACAGACTTTACCGCATCTAAAAGGGCGATGCTGGTGTGGGTATATGCACCGGGATTGATGACGATTCCGTCTGTACCGTCACTATAAGCCTGCTGGATACGGTCCACCAGAGCGCCTTCGTGATTGGACTGATAAAACTCCACCTGGACATTCTTTTCGTTACAATAACAGGCTATTTTATCGCAAAGAGCCTGATATGTACCGGAGCCGTACAGAGCAGGCTCCCGAATGCCCAGCATATTTAAATTGGGGCCGTTAATCACCAAAATCTTCATAGGAAGAAGCTCCTCTCGATCTGCTGGGCGGCATTTTCTGCCGATATATCGTTGCAGACAGTAACATCTGCGGTTTGGGTATAAATATGGTAGCGCTCACGGTAGCGCTGGGCAATGGCTTCCTTCGTTGCGGAAAGAGGTCGGTCATCCGTGGGAAGCAGTTGCGCCAAAGGCCGGTCAAGGAAGAATAGTTTTCCGTTCATTTTTAGGGCATCTACATTCTCCGGGCGCAGCACTGCACCGCCGCCGGTGGCTATGATGCTGCCGTTGCATTGTGCTACGTGGCAAACTGCCTCTGTTTCAATGTCCCGAAAGGCAGCCTCTCCCCTGTCTCGGATAAGCTGTGCCGGGGTCATCCCTGTGTGCTCCGTGATCCATTGGTCCGTATCATAATAGGGCCGTTCCAGCTTCTCCGCCAAAAGCTTTCCCACCGTGGTCTTGCCGCAGCCCGGCATTCCTGTGAGGACGATATTTTCCTTGGAAGCCCAAATGTCCCGATAGATCTGCTGGGTCAGTTCCTCCGGGTAGGTTGTATCCAAGAAAATCTGAGACGCCAAAACCGCCTGGCTTACCAGCATATACAGTCCCCCTGCTGCCGGAACACCCAACGCTTGGGCCTTTCGTACAAATTCCGTGCGCAGCGGATTATACACTGCATCCACCACACCGCAAAGCTGTGGAAACAGAGCTGGATCCATGGGCATACCGGCTTCCCGGGAAAACATTCCCCGGGGCGTGGTGTTGATCAGAATATGGGCATCCAGATGGGACTTTTCCACCGTTTCATAGGTTAAAACGCCGCTTTTTTCGCTGCGGCTGACCCTGTAGACCTGGGAAGCCCCCATGTGCTCCGCCACAGCCACGGCTGTTTTGGAGGTGCCGCCGGTGCCAAAAATCAGCACCTTTTTATTCCGCATATCGATTCCAGTATAGCGGATCAGGGCGCACATTCCGCCAAAGTCCGTATTATAGCCATAAAGCTGTCCGTTCCGGTTCACGACAGTATTGACGGCACCAATCTGCCCGGCAACGGCTTCCACCTCTTTTAGATAAGGAATGACATCCTGCTTATAGGGGATCGTTACATTGATAGCGCGAAAGTCCCTGGCAGTCATAAATGCATCCAGCTGACCCACAGGAATCTCCTTAAGCTCATACAGGTAATCCGCAATCCGTGCGTGAATCTCCCTGGAAAAGCTATGTGTTAAATGCTCGCCAATGCAACCGTACTGCATGGTTTAATCACCCTTTGCAAAATAATCTGTTCCGAAGCGGCCTGCCAGCATATCATACACCGCAATTGCAGTCACAGCGTCAATCACAATTCTGGCCCGGTGGACAATGGCAGGATCATGTCTTCCCTTTACCGCCAAAACGGCATTTTCCTTGGCGGCAATATCCACGGTCTGCTGCTGTATGCCGATAGAAGGCGTGGGCTTGATAGCACAGCGGAACACCACCGGCATACCGTTGGTGATACCGCCGCCGATGCCGCCATTGTGGTTCGTTTGTGTTACAACCTTCCCACCTACATATCGAAGCGGATCATTGGCCGCACTGCCCCGCATATCTGCCAATGCAAAGCCGTCTCCAAATTCCACACCCTTAACAGCAGGCACAGAAAACAAAATGTGAGAAAGCATACTCTCAAAGGTATCAAACCAGGGTTCTCCCACACCGGCAGGCAGGCCAAGGACAGCCGTTTCCAAAACGCCGCCTACACTGTCTCCTTCCGATTTTGCTGCCAAAATCGCGGTCTGCATCTGTTCTGCTGCCCGGTCATCCAGGGCAGGAAACAGCTTTTCAGACAGTTGCGCGATATCGGCTTCCATGTTATCAAAGCCCCGGTCGCTAATTCCTGCGCAGCGGGAAATATGGGTACCGATGTAAATGCCTTTCCCCTGCAAAGCACCTAGGCAAATGGCGCCGGCAGCCACCAAAGGTGCTGTGATGCGGCCGGAAAAGTGTCCGCCGCCACGGGTATCCTGGTAGCCGTGATATTTGCACTGGGCCGGATAGTCCGCATGGCCCGGGCGCATAAGGGTCTGCATGGCAGCATAGTCGCCGCTTTTCGTGTCCCCGTTGCGAATCACAATGGTCAAGGGCGTGCCGGTGGTCACACCGTTTACCACACCGCTGACAATCTCAAAAGCATCCTTTTCCTGCCGCGCTGTGGAAATTGCGCCGCCGGGTTGCCGCAGTCGGAGCATCCTGCGGATATTCTCCTCATCCACAGTCAGACCCGGGCAAAGTCCGTCCAATACCGCACCGATGGCTGGGCCGTGGCTTTCGCCAAACAAGGTCACAGATAAATTCTGTCCAAACGTATTTTTCATGGTGTATTACACCCTTCCGTTCAAAAATCCGTATACAGTTCGTCTCATATCTTCCAGGGGCATAGGTCGCAATGAAAAGCTGCCGGCTTTCTCCGCATATACCACAGTGATCGTATTACCGGAAAGCTTTTTGTCATGGGTCATAGCCTCCCACGCCCGATCTGCATCCACATTGCAGGCGGTAGGCAGCCCCAGCTTTTCCAAAATCGACTTTACTCTGGGGCGTAATTGTTCGCCGCACATAGGCAGCATACCCAGGGCAACACACTCGCCATGATAAAGGGTGTTCAGACCTGCGGCTGTTTCGATGCCGTGGCCGATGGTATGCCCAAAGTTCAGTACCCGGCGCAATCCTGCTTCCTTTTCATCCTCTTCCACGACCTTTGCTTTGATCCTTACGGATGTTGCAATGATCTGATCCATTTTTGAAAGCACATCCTCCTCTTCAAAGCAAGTGAGCAGCGTTTCGTCAAAGGTTACTGCCATTTTGATCGCTTCAGCAAGTCCGTTGGCAATCTGCCGGGGAGGCAGTGTTTGGAGCACATCCGGGTCAATGAGTACCGCCTTGGGCTGATGGAATGCACCTACACAGTTTTTGATGCCATCCATATCAATGGCCACCTTGCCACCAACCGAAGAATCCACCTGGGACAAGACCGTTGTGGGAATATTGTAAAAGTCGATCCCGCGCATAAAGGACGCAGCAGCAAAGCCTGCCAGGTCTCCCACAACACCGCCACCCACTGCCACCACGCAATCAGTCCGGGTAAAGCCGTTTTGCAGCATGGTGCGGCAAAGCATCGCAAAGTTGGAAAGATTTTTGCTCTCCTCCCCTTGGGGAATCGTAACCACCACCGGCGTTTGGCAGCAGGCTGCCACCGTTTCGGCATATACCGCCGGCACGCCGCTGTCAGTGACAATCAGGACCTTTCGGTTCAAATTCATGTATGTATCGGCCTGCTGCAGCGCCCCGCGCTGAACCGTTACCAGATAACTGTTTTTTCCCAATTCTACCGGGATCTGCATCGTATACCTCCTTAGGTGAAAGAGCCTACACACTTGACCTTATCGCAGCAAACTGCCAGCTCCTCCAGCATACATTTTCCCTCATAGCCGTGGACGTTTCCCTCGGCCTCCACATAAAAATAATACTGCCACAAAAGCTCCTTCATAGGACGGCTGCGCAATGTTCTCATATTAAAGCCATGGGCACCGATAATATTCAGAGCGCGGGCAAGAGAACCGGCTTCATTTCGCACAGTGAACATCAGCACAAAGTGTGCCCCATGGGCTTTGCTGATGTTCCGGTCCTCAGACCGGGCAAGAACTGCAAAGCGGGTGGTATTGACACGGGATTTGTTGATCCCCTGTGCCAGCACCTTTAATCCGTAGCGCGATGCGCTTTCTGCACTGGCAATGGCCGCTACCTCAGGGTCATTCAGCTCTGCCACATATTTGGCAGCCAAAGCCGTATTTTCATAGGGTGTCTGCTGAAATCCATGTGATTTAATAAAATCATCACACTGGGCAAGGGCCTGGGGATGACTGACAACGTTGCGAATGGTTTCCAAGGTTGCATTCTCCGGTGCTAACAGATCCTGGGTGACCGAAAGGGCCACAGTGCCATTGACATATAAAGGACCGGAGAACATCAGGTCGGTAACCTGTCCCACTTCGCCCGCATAGCTGTTTTCCAAGGGCAGAACAACAACATCGCATTCCCCTTTTACCACAGAATCATAGGCATCCTTAAAGTCGGGATACGCCAGTTTCTGTGCATCCGGGAACAGCTTATCTGCCGCAATATGGGCAAATGCCCCCTCCACGCCGCTATAGGCCACCTTCATGCCGTGAAGCAGCTTCTGCTGGTAGCGACGGGAGATTGCCATGGTGTCACGCATAAAATCCATATAGTAACCCCGCAGCTCGTCCTGTTCCACCTGTTCTGCGCCGTTGCGGATCACCGCTTCCTCCCGGGTCGCATCCAAAACAGGCATGCCGTGGGCCTGCTTATAGGCAGCCACCATTTCAGCCGCCTGCATACGGCGCACAAACAGCTGGGCCATCTGCGCGTCCACATCATTGATTATTTTTCTGGCTTCCTGTAATCTATCCATGATTTTATTCTCCTATGTAGAATTGCGCAAGCTTCCGGAAAGCAGGCAGACTGCGCTGAACCTGCTCCGTAGGGACACAATAGGCGATCCGGACATATCCGGGACAGCCAAAATCGTCGCCGGGAACCAGCAACAGTTCATAATCCCTGGCCTTCTCGCAGAAAGCCTTGGCATCCGGTTCCGGGGATTTTAAAAACAAATAAAATGCACCGTCGGGATAAACCGCTTCAAAGCCGTACTGCGTCAATGCATGGTACAAAAGCTTGCGGTTTTCATCATAGACCCCAACATCTGCCGTATGTCCCAGGCATGCCTTTATCAAGCGCTGGAATAAGCTTGGGGCACATACATATCCCAATGCTCTGCCTGCGCCGCATACCGCGTCAAATACGGTATCCGCATCATCTATTTCCGGGCTGACCATTATGTAGCCAATCCGCTCACCCGGCAAAGACAAGGATTTACTGTAAGAGTAGCAGACCACAGTATTCCTATAATAAGAGGGCAGATAAGGAACCGGCGTATCGTCATATACCAGTTCCCGGTAGGGTTCATCCGAAATCAGGTAAATGGGGTGACCGTATTCAGCGGATTTTTCTGTCAAAACACAAGCAAGTGTCCGGATACTTTCTTCGTCGAGTACCACACCCGTAGGATTGTTGGGAGAGTTGACGATCACAGCCTTGGTGTGGGGAT
Source organism: Faecousia sp. (assembly GCA_045537615.1). Taxonomy (GTDB): domain Bacteria; phylum Bacillota; class Clostridia; order Oscillospirales; family Oscillospiraceae; genus Faecousia. Next base: position 11,357 of record JAZSPV010000007.1, read on the forward strand.
TGATTGCTGCTGCCAAGGCTGCACCATCTATTTGGAATGTATCCGCCGCACCTTTCACCGGCACAAATTTTGCGCCGGTTTTTTCTACAAAGACACGGTACTCAGGAAAATACGGTGCAAAGGTGATAACTTCATCTCCCGGCTCAGAAAGAGCAGTCAACGTAATTGTCAGCGATGCTGCCGCACCGGCTGTCATATAAATATGCTTTGCCTGCACATCAAAGCCAAATGTATTGCGTATATATTCCGCAACTGCCTGTCGCACCTGCTGATCGCCTGCAGAGGAAGTATAGGCATGCAATTCCGCTGCAGGTGTTTCTGCAATGAGTTTTTGCAGCATGTCTGTTACAATCTGCGGTGTTGGTACGCTGGGGTTGCCCAAACTGTAGTCAAATACATTTTCCGCACCAATCTGCTGCCGCCGCTGATTTCCGTACTCAAAAATCTCCCGAATAACTGAACGGTGTCTACCCAGCTGTAACATTTTTTCTGATACCATGCCGCACCTCCTGCAAACCGCTGTCTAATACTTTCCCAACATACATAAATATCTTATAATTATACATCATTTTACAGCAGGGTCAATAGGCATATACCTAAAACATCTAACTAAAGTTTCCTTGTATTTTGATTATTTTGTACGCCAGTGGCGTAATTCTGTTGCGCCACCATGCACATCCAGGTATTCTGCCGCCTCTTTTACCTGTTCACGGACATCGCAAATGCTCACCTTTACAGAAGGCTTCAACCAGTCACTCAGTTGCGAAATATAGATCTCCGCCTCCCGGGACACCAGCAGGTATTCTGCTGTATCCAGGTAGACCACAGCAGGGGTTTCTTTCTTTAGATTTCGCAAGGCTTGCACCACATCCCTACCGGTGCCTTTGTGCTCGGTATCCGTTTCCAAAACCACTTCATTGCCCTGGGTATAGACAGCCACCGCCCGGATCGGCAGTAACTTGGACACATCCACCCGTTCCACCGGTGCAAAAAACAAAAGGGAAAGTATGGCAATATACAGTATTTTCCTCACCGTTGATTCCTCCTGTCCCGAGGATGCAGCATATTACTTCGATATTTACTTTTTTCAAGGCGACGACGAAGGATCCTTCCGGTGCGAGACAGATATTTCACGCCCAGACATTCCAGCCCAGACAAGTGAATTAGCAAAATTACAATACCGGCCGCCACACCGTAAAGCCCTGCCAATGCCGCCAGTAGTACAATCAGAAAACGCCACACCCGAACAGCATTGGCAAGGTCCCGATTGGGCAGTACAAAGCCACAAACCCCGGCAATCGACACGATGATCAGAGCCACAGGAGAAATCAGGCCCGCCTCTACTGCCGCTGTTCCCACCACAATACCGCCGATCACAGACACAGACTGCCCCACTGCCTGGGGCAAATGGATTCCGGACTCCTGCAAAAGCTCAAAAGCAATTAAAAGTCCCACCACCTCCGTAGTCGTGGTGAAGGGTACAGACTTTTTACTTTCAATGATGGAAATCAGCAGCGGCAACGGTATCAACGCCTGGTGATAGGCTGCAACTGCAAGGTAGAGCCCCGGCAGCAACAGGCTTGCCGCCAAAGCCAAATAACGCAAAACCCGAACCATGGACGCACCTACATAGTCCCTGCTGCGGTCCTCGGGGCTTTCCATAAGGTACATCAGATCTGCCGGTGCAAGGTAGCCCAAGGGTAGCCCATCTACCAACAATCCAACTCTGCCATCCAGTATCCCTTGACAAAAACGGTCAGAGCGCTCGGTATACTGCAGCAACGGAAAGGCCGTTGCCCGGGAGCCGGTAACGTATTCTTCCACAGAGGAAGGACTAAGCATTCCGTCTATATCAATATCCGACAGACGCTTCTTCATCCTTTCCACCAGCTCCGGATCGGTAATCCCCTCCAGCCACACCACACTAACGTTGGTAAGGGAACGCTTTCCCACCTGGGTTTCGAAAATACGAAGATCCGGTGAGCGCAAATGCCGCCGGACATAACTGGTGTTGGAGCGCACCGTTTCTACAAAAGCATCCTTGGCACCCTTGATCGTGTTTTCCACTTGGGGTGCTGCGGTGCCGCGTTTGTCCGGGGTCTTGACCTCAAAGCCGATTGCACCTACACCAGGGAACAACACCACACAGAATCCGTTGACCAGCAGAAACGCGATCTGATTCAAGTCCTTACAGGGAACCGCCACACTATTATAGATCATCCCCTCCAGGGCATGATGGTATAACCCCTCCACGGTGTCTGCCTGCAAATGCTGAGTAATAGGTTTAAAGATGTAGTCAGAGGCATAAGCCGCAGCTATCAATCCGTCAATAGCGTAGGCATAGATTTTAAATTCACCGCAGCGAAGTTCCCGGCGGACAAAGTCTGCCGCGTCACGAAAGATGGTGCTGACATTGGCATCGGTCATTTCTCCAAAATAGGCCTTTTCCGGCATAGTATCACCTCCTGCGTAGTTTGCCCGTAAAAAGTGGGAATATGTGGTTGGGAATTGAAATTCCCGTTCTTCAGTGGTATAATACGAAAAAACAGATGCACCAGGTTTACAAAACAGGAGAATTGCCCATGTCACATGTCATTGCTGCCGTATCAACCGGCAATCAAATCAGTGCCATCGGTATTCTGCGCCTATCCGGTGACGGATGCGCAGAGATCGCCGGAAAGGTATTTACATTAAACAGCGGTGCTCCCTTGCAGGAAGCACCCAACCGAAAGCTGATGCTTGGTACCCTTTACGATAAGCAGGGCCGTGCGATTGATTCCTGCATGGCCGTCTACACCCGGGGTCCCCACAGCTACACCGGCGAGGACACGGTGGAATTCCACTGTCACGGCTCCCCTGCTGTGCTGGCTGCCGGGCTGGAGGCGCTGTATTTTGCAGGTGCACGGCCTGCCCAAAGAGGCGAGTTTACAAAGCGGGCATTTCTAAACGGGCAATTGGCATTGACCCAGGCAGAAGCTGTCATTGATCTCATTGAGGCCGAAACCGCCGATGCCGCTGCCAACGCAGCCGGACAAGTGGGGGGTGTTCTGCAAAAGAAGCTCTCCCCTATTTACAACAATCTGGTGGATCTGTGCAGCCATTTCCATGCAGTTTTGGATTATCCCGACGAGGATATTGATGATTTCGGCCTGAATAATTATGAATCCGCTCTGCAGGCAGACCAGAAATCACTACACGCTCTTTTGCAAACCTATCAACAAGGCCGCATTGTAAAATACGGTGTTTCTGCAGCAATTGTAGGGAAACCAAATGTGGGCAAATCCAGTCTTTTAAATGCCTTGGCCGGCTATGAACGGGTGATCGTAACAGAGATTGCCGGCACAACCCGGGATACTGTAGAGGAATCTGTCCTGCTTGGCAACACACGACTGCGGCTGATTGACACAGCAGGTATCCACCACACCGACGACCGGATTGAAGCCATGGGCGTTGCCCGTTCCAGAGATGCTATGGATAAGGCAGACCTTGTACTTTATATCTGCGATGGCTCTCAGCCTCTGGAAAAGGAGGATTGGGATGTGATCAACGCCTGTCTGGACCGGGAAAACGTGGTAGCACTGATCAACAAGTCTGATTTGACACCTAAGGTTGTCCCCGGCGATCTGCCTTTTATGACCATTATTCCCATTTGTGCAAAAACCGGTGACGGTCTTGAGCTGCTTGCAGATGTGGTAGACGAAATGTTTGCCGGTTCTGCCCCCTGTGACGGTTCTCTGCTGACAAACCCACGGCAATTTGATGCAATTCGCCGGGCACAGGAAAGCATGTGTCAAGCATTACAAGGATTACACGCCGGTTTGACACCGGATGCGGTATTAACAGATGTGGAAGTTGCCATGGAAGCCATGGGCGAGGTCACAGGTGCTACCATTCGGGAAGATATTACCGCAAGAATTTTTGAACGTTTTTGTGTAGGAAAGTGAAGCTATGATCTATTTAGACAACTCAGCCACAACCAGGCCGCGCCAAGAAGCGGTAGCTGCTATGGTTTCTGCTTTGACTGAGGGCTGGGCCAATCCCAGCGCTTTATATCAGTTTGGTATTGATGCTGCAAGAGCCCTTCGACTTGCCCGGAATCAGGTTTGTGCCGCCATGGGCGCTGAGCCGGACAGAGTGTTTTTTACCTCCGGCGGCACAGAGGCAGACAACTGGGCAATTTTAGGCACTGTGAAACGTTTTGGCAAAAAGAATAAGCATATCATTACCACCGCCATTGAACATCATGCTGTGTTGAACACCGTGAAGGAGCTGGAGTCCCAGGGATACGAAGTTACCTATTTACAGCCCAATGAGCAAGGACAGATCTCCCTGGATGCGCTGAAATCTGCATTGAGAAATGACACCTGCCTTGTTTCTGTTATGATGGTGAACAACGAGGTGGGCTCTGTCATGCCCATTTCTCAGATGGCAAAGCTGACCCACAAACTTTGTCCCAACGCGATTTTCCACACCGATGCAGTCCAGGGTTTTTTGAAAGTGCCGTTCCAGGCAAAAACCTTGGGTGCAGATCTGATCAGTGTTTCCTCACACAAGGTCCACGGTCCCAAGGGTGCAGGTGCCATGTATATCAGCCCCCGGCTGAAATCTTTTCCTCCCCTGCTCATTGGCGGTGGACAAGAAAATAACATGCGCAGCGGCACAGAAGCCACCCCTGCAATTTTGGGCTTCGCTGCCGCCTGTAATGCTGCAAACGCAACATTTCATCAGGATATCAGCCGGGAAAAAGCCCTGCTGGACGCTCTTGTGGAAAAGCTCTCCTCCCTGGAGGGTGTAAAAATCAACGGTGCACACGAAGCACCCCATATTCTCAGTCTTTCGATTCCCGGCATCCCCACCCAGAATATCATTAACATCTTGCAGGATGCAGATATCTGCGTCAGCGCAGGCTCTGCCTGTGCCAAGGGACACCGAAGTCACACGCTCACCGCTATGGGCTTATCTTCCGATGTGATGGACAGTTCCTTCCGCGTATCCATCTCCCGGGAAACGACCCCGGAAGAACTGGACAAGCTGACAGATGTTATCCGGAAGGACATTTTACCCAGGGTGCGATAACGCCTGACACAACCAAAAAAATTGCCGAAATGCATTTTGCATTTCGGCAATTTCTATACTATTGTATTTTCTTTTTCGCAATCAGTATGCGATACCCCAGTAGATCATCTTCTTGGCAGGCTTGCCGCAGATAGGACAGGTATCTCCCAGGTTTTCCTGGGCAAAGGGCATGCAGCGGGAGCTCATGCCGGCCTCTTCCTTCATCTTCATCTCGCAGTCCAGCTCGCCGCACCACATGGTTTTGATAAAGCCGCCGTTCTTCTGCTGAAGTTCCTTGGCCTCCTCCAGGGAATGGGCCTCGTAAATATGGTCGGTCAGGTTCTTCCTTGCCTTTTCGTACATACCCTGATGCACAAGCTCCAACTGCTGGGCAACTGCCTTTTCCAAATCTGCAAGGGCAACCACGGTTTTTTCACCGTCATTACGGCGAACCAGCACACACTGGCCGTTTTCCAGATCACGGGGTCCGCACTCCACACGCAGAGGTACGCCCTTCATCTCATACTCAGCGCACTTCCAACCCATAGAATTGTCGGAATCGTCCAGTTTGACCCGGACACCGGCTGCGTTCAGACGGTCCTTAAGTTCATTTGCTGCCTCCAAAACGCCGGGCTTGTGCTGGGCAATGGGCAGGATAATGACCTGAATCGGTGCCACCTTAGGAGGCAGGACCAAACCGTTATTGTCACCATGGGTCATAATGATTCCGCCGATCAAACGGGTGGAAACACCCCAGGAGGTCTGATGGGGGTTGACCTTCTGATTGTTCTTATCGGTGAAGGTAATATCGAAAGCCTTAGCAAAGCCGTCACCAAAGTAGTGAGAAGTACCTGCCTGCAGTGCCTTGCGATCATGCATCATACACTCGATGGTATAGGTCGCCTCAGCACCGTTGAACTTTTCCTTGTCAGTCTTCTGTCCGCGGGTAACAGGCATTGCCAGCACATTTTCACAGAAATCGGCGTACACATTGAGCATGCGTTCTGTCTCTTCCTTTGCCTCCTCTGCGGTGGCGTGCATGGTATGACCCTCCTGCCACAAAAACTCTCTGTGCCGCAGGAAAGGACGGCTGGTCTTTTCCCAGCGCAGAACGCTGCACCACTGATTGAGCATCATAGGCAGGTCACGGTGAGACTGAATGGAATTTTTGAAATACTCACAGAACAGTGTTTCAGAGGTGGGACGAATGCAGTAACGCTCCTCCAGTTTTTCGCTGCCACCGTGGGTGACCCAGGCGCACTCCGGCGCAAAGCCTTCCACATGGTCCTTTTCTTTCTGCAGCAGACTTTCCGGAATCAGCATAGGCATATACACATTCTGCGCACCGGTCTTTTTGAATTCCACGTCCATCAGCTGCTGGATATTCTCCCAAATGGCATAGCCATAGGGACGGTAAATAAAAACACCCTTGATGGAGGAATAGTCGATCAACTGGGCCTTTTTACACACATCGGTGAACCACTGGGCAAAATCGACCTCCATGTCGGTGATTTGTTCTACTTTCTTATCCTTTGCCATACATTTTCATCCTCTCAAGAAACCTTTTTCGGTAATTCATATTGTATCATACCTGTCAAGTTTTTCATAGGATGGGTAAATGTTTTGAAACCGGGAGGTTGCCATGACGGAAGTGACTTTACTTTTAGAGCCGGCTGTGGCTCTTTTTTATAGACAAATCGCCGCTGCTGCCGGTATTCCATTGGAAACTGTACTGACTGACGCCCTCTTCAAACTGGCAGGTGAGCTGTCATTGGAAGCGTTGCAGGCAGAAAACCACTTGTTTTTTACTTAGCACACAGATCTATTACTTAACTACGAACGTATGCAATAAAACCGGGGTGTCCAGCTGATGCTGCGCCACCCCGGTTAAAACTTCATATTCGCTGTTGCGAAAGCAGCGCAAACCATCCCACAACTTCTTATCGGAGAACTCCATGGTTTAAATCATATCAATAGAAGGAAATTTCCATAAAATGTACCATTATGTTTTTACTTGAGCAATCTCTAATAACGCCCGCATGGCATAGGTCATTCTCTTTTCCTTTTTCTTAAAGAACTTAATGTAGCGGAAGCTCTCATTGCTGTTTAGTTTATAGTAGCACATATCTGCATTTACCTTTGCGCTTTTTACCAAAATATCACTGATAAACGCAGCTCCCATGCCGGCACAGTTCGTATGAAAAACCGTTGCCTGTTGGTGGAAGGACATCACCACATTCGGGGTAAATCCAGCCTCCTGGCAAAGCTGCCAGGAACGCTTGTATGTATCCGTTTCCGGAGTTGGAAAAACAAAAGGAATCTGCTTTACCTTACACAGAGGAAGTGCAGGTTGGGTATCCTGCAAGTGCTTGCCCTGCAAAATGTCCTCACGGGTCATCCTGTAATCGGTCAACTCCATATTACAGGAAAACTCCTCTGGTATAGACAGCAGCAGATTTTCCGCTCTGTAAGGATAGGTGCTGAAGCGTTCCTCATCCATATCACAGCTATCTACCATAAAATCCAGCTTACCCTCTAACAAAAGCTGCTTCAAATCATCCACATTTCCTTCCCGGATTTCAATTTGGATTTTTGGGTACAGAGCCTGAAACTTTTTAATAACAGCCGGCAGAACGAAGGAAATATTCAGGTTACTGCCGCCCAAGATCAGATTACCGGTCTGGCAACTACTGTATTCCTCCATAAACGCAGCAAAATTGTCCTCCGCTGTGGTTATCATTTGTGCGGAACGTATATAGGCCTGTCCGCATTGGGTCAGTCGAATGGGATGCGAGCTGCGGTCAAAAAGAGGCTCTCCAATCCGATTTTCCAAGCGCTTGATAGACGCGCTTAAGGAGGGTTGGGATACATAAAGATTCGCAGCCGCCTGCGAAAAACTACCTGTTTGCCAAATCTCCAATACATACTTTTTTAATTGAAACATAGCACCCTCCATTTATAACTACAGAACTATATTATTTATAATACTATAAATAATTTACAATATCAATAAGGTATGATAATTTTACAGTAGAATTTATTACTTAGGAGGAAAAGTATGAAAATCACAAAAATTATCATTGATTCTCTAGCTGTCCCCTTAATCCATCCTTACCACCTTTCCAAGGAGTACGGTATCTTCAGCACGGCTACCCCCATTGTTGTTACCATGGAAACAGACGAGGGTATCGTTGGTTACGGTGAATGTGACCCGTGGCCGCTGTTCACCGGCGATAGTGTGGAAAGTGCAGGATTGGTTATCGAAAAACATTTAGCTCCTATGCTTATCGGCAAGGACCCTACCAACATCAACGAGCTGCACCGCATCATGGATGCCACAATCCGGAATCAGCATCTGGCCAAATCTGCCATTGATATGGCTGCCCATGATATTTTCGGTAAATCTTTGGGCGTTCCGGTACATAAACTGTTAGGTGGCAGCCGCAGAGAACAAATGCGTTGTATGTGGTCTATTGGCGGCAGTACACCGGAAGAAAGCGCCGCAGAAGTGCTGGAAGCCAAGCGCCTTGGATATCACGGGTGCATGATCAAAATCGGCGGTCCGGATTATAAACTCGATGCAGCACGCACAATTGCAGTCCGGGAGGCTGTTGGAGAGGATTATCCTCTGATTGTAGATGCCAATCAGGGTTGGGACGTGGATACCGCCATTCGGTATTGGAAACTGATCCGCAACTGCAACATTCTTTTCTTTGAGCAGCCTTTGCAGAGCTGGGATGTACAGGGAATGGCAAAGGTACGCCGCGCTATCGACATCCCTCTATCTGCCGACGAAGGTGTTATGACCCTGCAGGATGCCCGAAACCTAATTCAGGCAGAAGCAGTTGATGTGTTTAGCATTAAGGTCACAAAGAACGGCGGCATCGCACCTGCCAAAGCAATTTGCGAGCTAGCAGCCGCCAACGGCATTCAGGTATTTTTCAACTCCATGATTGAAGAGGGCATTACCCAGGCAGCAAGTCTGCAGATCGGTGCTACTTGTTCAAACATTGTCAGTACCATTGGTCATGCCTACTTCTCTCCCAACCGCCTAAAAAGCGACATCAGCACCTTCCACACCTTCATCCATCCGGAAGAAGGTAGTGTGTATGTGCCTCAGGGACCGGGATTGGGCATCGAACTATACGAAGATAAGCTTAACACTTACCGCACAAAACGAGTAGTCGTTAAATAAATTTTAGAAATGAGGAATTGACAATGGGAAAAACTTGGGCAATTATCGGCGGTGGCAACGGCGGACAGACTGTTGCTGCTCACCTGGGCATTTTGGGTGAAAATGTCCGCCTGTATGATGTGGTACAGGAAACAGTAGACGCAATTAATGCAAAGGGCGGCATTTACGCTCATCACGCAGTAGAGGGCTTTGGTAAGCTGGAGTTTGCTACCACAGATATGGCAAAAGTTATGGACGGTGCCGACATTGTCATGATTGTTCTGCCCTCTTTGTATCACAAAAACATCACAGAAAAGATGGTTCCTTACTTAAAAGACGGCATGGTAATTCTTCTGCACCCTGAATCCTCTGCAGGTGCTATTGCATTCCGCAAGGTTCTGCAAGATATGAACTGCAAGGCAGATGTCGTAGTTGGTGCGGCAAGTACTCTGTTGTACTCCACCCGGATCAATGAGCCTGGCGATGTATATGTATTTGGCCTGAAAAGCGAAGTCCCCATGGCTGCATTGCCTGCAACCGATAACGCAAAACTGGAAGCCGCTATTTGTTCTGCACTTCCCGCTTTTAAGCTGGTGGTCAACACTCTGTATACCAGTCTTGGCAATCTGAACGCCATGATGCACCCTGCTCCTATGTTGCTCAACACCAGCCGAATCGAAGCAGATCCCTTTGTTCCCTTCGCTTATTATCACGAGGGTATTACGCCTTCTATCGGCAAATACGTGGAAGCCATGGATGCCGAACGTATTCAGGTAGCCAAGGCGCTTGGTTTTGAGCTCCGTGGTGTTTGCGACGACTATATTGCCATGTATGAGTGCGGCGAAAAGGGCACACCCTTATATCAGTTGGTCAAAAACAACAAAGGCTACGACGGAATTATGTGTGCCAACACTCTGTCCACCCGCTACGTGCTGGAGGACATCCCCTATTCCTTGGAACCCATTCGTGCCATTGCAAGAGCCACCGGCATTGCAACCCCCTGCATTGATGCCATTATCACACTGGCCCGTACCATTTTGGGAGAACAGATGCACGAAGGCCGCACCGCTGAGGCGCTGGGCATCGACAAGATGAACAAAGAAGAGCTTCTATCCTTTATTAACGGTTAATAAATCTCCGGGCAGCCTTTTCAAGGCTGCCCAATTTTTATCACAATTGCAGGTATTCATTTTCTATAAACCGCATAACAAGATGCATAATGACAGTTCAATAAAACGTTAAAAGGCACCGACAAGGCGGTGCCTTCTTTATTCTGTCATTGATGAAGTTCTGTTAGAAGCTGTGACATATTTTTCTTGCCAAAAGATACTTTTTCATTGTTTATGACCACACACGGAACGCTCATCACATTATACTGGTTCCTCATGGCTTCAAAATGACGAATGTCATAAACATGGGCTGTAATATTGGGATTTTCCGCCGCTATCCTTTGAGCAGCAACCACAAGATCCGGACACATGGTACATGATAACGTGACGAGAATTTTCAAATCCGTCTTTTTCTGAATGTCCGCTATTTGCTGCCTGGCAGTATCATCCAGTGCTTGTCCGGGACCAGCCGCATTGTAAAGACCCAATACAAAGGACGTAAATTCATGGCCGCTGGGAACACCGTGAAAAGCAAGTCCGGTTGGCGTGGCATCTTTCAAACAAACCTCTACGCAGGGTGCAAATGTTTCTTCTGATTGTCTGTCCACCACTTCCATGGTCAGTTTATCAGAAAGTGCCACGAGAGCCGTGATAAAGTGCTCCAGTTCTTCCGAAACCGGGCGGCTATCCAGGAAAAGCTTTAACAAAAGTGGGCGCTTTATTCGGCTGAAAACAAGATCCAACTGCTGTCGCATTTCAGGCGTGAACAACCGGCCGGACTCCGCTGTTTCATGGCTATCCACTGTAATCGTGGGGTTGTGTTGCTTTGGCGTGGGCGCCTCTGCACGCAGACCGGTCCTCCGATGGACAGAAGCTACATACTTTTCCAGCTCCGTTGCTGCCAACGCACCGTCGCTGGTGGCTGTCACCACCTGCCGCAAAGGCTTGATGCACACATCACCTGCCGCGTAAACACCCTCTGCACTGGTTCTCTGAGATGCGTCAGTTACGATATATCCTTGTTCATTCAGCTCCACAATGCCCTTAACCGCTTGCGTGGCCGGGGCATAACCTGCAAACACAAAGACACCAAAGGTTTCCTGGCTCTTATATTCCGTCACCTCTCCGGTGGCGGTATTTTTATATCTTGCGTAGGTCAACCCGTTCTCACCGGACACCTCTTCCATCACCGTATTGGTCAGCACGGTGATCTTCTCGTGATTCTTCGCCTGGTCTGCCACAGCTGCAGCACAGGAGAAGTCATCCTTCCGAACAAGAATCGTCACATGACGGGCAAATTTCGTCAGGAATACGCTTTCCTCTGCCGCTGCATATCCACCGCCGACTACAAAAATCTCTTTTCCTGTAAAGAACTCTCCGTCGCAGGTGGCACAGTAAGCAACGCCCCTACCCTTGTGTTCTTCCTCACCTTTGAAGCCAACAGTTCTTGGGTGGGCACCGGTTGACAGCAGGATACCAAAACATCGGTAATTGCCCTTGGTTGTATGCACCGTCTTGATATCACCGTCAAGTGCAAATTCAGTAGCCTCTGCCAACTGAAATTCTGCGCCAAAGCTTTCCGCCTGCTGCTGGATTGTGTCCGTGAGTGCCTTGCCACTGGTTTTGGTAATACCGGGATAGTTGACCACCTCATGGGTAATGGCGATCTGACCGCCAAACTGCTCTTTCTCCAGCACCAGTACCCGGTATTTTGCCCGGGCAAGGTACAGTGCGGCAGTCAGCCCCGCAGGGCCGCCGCCGACAATAATCACATCGTACAGGTCCTCCATTAAAGCTGACCCACCAGATCCAGGCTGGGCTTCAGGGTCTCTGCACCGGGCTTCCAGTTGGCAGGGCAAACCTGATCGCCATGGGCGTGGACAAACTGGCAAGCCTGTACCTTGCGAAGCAGTTCCTCTGCATTTCTGCCCACATTACCGGCTGTTACCTCATATCCCACGATTTTTCCCTCGGGATTGATAATAAACGTACCACGCTCAGCCAGGCCATCTGCCTCGATTAGTACCTGAAAATCCTTGGAGATGCAGTGGGTGGGGTCAGCCAGCATGGGGTAGTTGATTTTCTTGATTCGCTCAGATGCATCATGCCATGCCTTGTGGACAAAATGGGTATCGGTGGACACGGAATAGACCTCGCAGCCGATGGCCTTAAACTGCTCATACTTGTCTGCCAGATCCTCCAGCTCGGTAGGACAAACAAAGGTGAAGTCCGCAGGATAGAAAAAGAACACGCTCCACTTTCCCAGGATATCTTCCTTGCTTACAAACTTAAATTCGTTTTCGTGATAGGCATAGGTGCGAAATTCAGAGATTTCCTTATTGATCATAGACATATAATTCCCTCCGCTTATTTGGATTTCTGTAAAATTGCGTTACCGATAAAGTTTGTCCAAATTTCAATCTATAATGCATACAAGGTCTGGACATACTACTTGCAAAAGGAAGTGTAAAGATGGACTGCAGTATTTCATATAAAAGGGGATTTATTCCATATGCGTTAGCTGCGCTTTTGATCGGTCTTGTGGGCGGATTTTCAACAGTTTTAGGACCTGCCTTTGTACAGGATATTGGCATTGCCTATAATAACACCACATGGACCGCTCTGGCTCAGGCGATGTCTACCGCCGCCTGCGCACCGATTCTTGGTAAAGTGGGAGATGTGATCGGACGGAGAAAGACATTGCTTTTGGGTGTTGCTGTATTTACCCTGGGGAATATATTGTCGGTGCTTGCGGGTTCTCTTGGTTTTATGTTATTGGCAAGGTTTGTTGTTGGCATTGGCACGGCAGCAATGGGTCCCGTCATTTTGGCCTATATCGCAACAGAATTCCCTCAGGACCGCGTCGCAAAGGGATTTGCCACGTATATGCTCCTTTCCAGTGCGTCTGTAATTATTGGACCTACCATAGGCGGACTCATTGTTTCCACATATGGGTGGAGAACGATGTTGTGGGTTTGCGTCGCCATTTGTGCCAGCATTTTTGCCGCCTGCTTCCTCACTTCCCGCAATCAAGTCTCCACGAAGAAGCCACTGCAAGACTTTGATGTATCCGGCGCAGTTTTAATTCTGGTCTTCTTCAGTTTGCTGCTGTGTGTCCCATCCTTTGGACAAAACTTCGGTTGGACATCCACACCTTTTCTCATTGTGCTGATTCTTGCAATTGTCAGTCTGGTGGGGCTTGTCCTTGCAGAAAGAAAAAATGTCCACCCCATCCTGTCGGGCAGCTTTATCAAGCGGAGTGCTTTTATCTTAAGTGTGCTGGCTCTATTTTTGACCCAGGGACTGATGCAGGCAAACATGACAAACACCATCGTCTTTGTCAATTACACGCAACCCAACAACACCGCCATCTCCGGCTATGCCATCTCTGTCATGTATATGGGCATGTCTTTGGGCGCGGTTGTTTTGGGGCCGTTGGCAGATAGATTTGACCCAAAACGGATCCTTATAGGTTCCTTCCTATTGACCGGGATTGGGTGCGGGATTCTGCTGTTGTTTACAGAGACCACCTCTGTGCTGTTGCTGATGGCTTCTCTTGGTGTTCTTGGCTTCGGACTGGGTGGAAACGGCACCATCTTTATGAAAGTCGTCTTATCCGGCTTGCCACAACAGGAAGCAGGCGCAGGAACAGGCACTTACGGTCTGTTCCGGGATCTGGCCGCTCCTTTCGGTGTAGCCGTGTTTGTCCCGTTATTCACCAATCAAATCACAGAAAGAATTGCCGCAGGCACAGCTGAGCCTACTGCTGCAGTTGCGTCCATTCATTTTTTGGCAATCGCAGAGATCCTGTGTGTGGCGTTGGGCATTGTGGCGGTTCTGTTTCTGCCAAAACGCAAATCGATAAAGGAGACTTAATATGCGGTTAAAAGATAAAGTTATTTTAGTAACAGCCTCTACCCGCGGCATTGGCCTTGCGATTGTAAAAAAGTGTGCTGCGGAAGGTGCTCAGGTCTATATGGCTGCACGAGATTTAGAACGGGCGCAGGAAATTGCAAAGACACTATCCGGCACCAAATGTGTTTACAACGATGCCACAAAACCGGAAACCTTCTCCTCTATGGTGGAGGATGTGGTTACAGATTCCGGTCGCATCGATGTGCTGGTCAACAATTTCGGCACATCCAATCCGGGAAAGGATCTGGATTTTGCCAATACGGATCCGCAAATCTTCTTGGACACGGTGAATTTAAATCTACGAAGTGTTTTCATAGCAAGCCAAGCTGCGGCAAAGCATATGGCGAAAAATGGCGGCGGCAGCATCGTCAACATTTCCTCCGTGGGCGGTCTTGTGCCGGATATCTCTCAGGTATCCTATGGCACCAGCAAAGCCGCCATCAACTATCTGACCAAGCTGATCGCCGTACAGGAGGCAAAGCATCACATTCGGTGCAATGCCGTTCTTCCCGGTATGACCGCCACCGAAGCTGTGGAAAAGCACCTGTCTGACGATTTCCGGAATTTGTTCCTGCGGCATATTCCCTTAGGCCGTATGGGTCTGCCGGAGGAGATCGCAGAAGCGGTCTGCTATTTTGCCAGCGATGCAGCAGCCTATACTACGGGGCAGATCCTCACCGTTTCCGGCGGTTTTGGTTTAGCGACCCCGGTCTATGGAGATTTGGCGGACAAAACAAACCGTCGTTAATTCACCTACAACAAAGTTACCCCCACCTTTCATATAAGGTGGGGGTAACTTAATATTCGTTTTTGAACATTTCTGTTTTGTATGGTAAGATTAGGCTGGAATTAATTATAATGGTGTAAAATTGGTGTAAGTGATTCTACGCCCTCATCAAAAAGTATTGTAAACAAAGGAGTTTTGAAATATATGAAACTAGGTATCGTTGCTCAGCGGCCTATTTTCATAACTCCTTATAAATCCATAAACGTGCGATAAATCCTTGCGGCGCAAGGGTTTTCGGGATTTGAAGAAAAATGTATCTTTACGTAACTCCATGCATCTGCCTGCCAAAAAGGTGTACAAAAGGTGTATAAAAGGTGTGTGGAAAAAGTGAAACAACCGAGAAAAATCCAATGCAACAAAGTTCAAGCAGCGACCTAGCTAAGCCAGGTCGCTGCTTTTATCCTTACTTTTTAAGGCGCACTTTCATGCTACAAGCTTATAGATATTCTCAACTGGGATCATGCTGTTTCTTTTGCTCACCGCAAACCATTCTAACAATAAAGCATTCATCGTTTTCACACT
>JAZSPV010000056.1:0-20765 GCA_045537615.1 Faecousia sp.
TGGACTCTGCGCAACGAACACCACGCTCAGCACACAGCTTCTTCAGCAGAGCGATTTCTGCGTCGGTATCGGTGTAGAAACGGTTAATGCAGACAACGGGATTGATGCCGGACTTCTTGATGGTCGCAACATGGTGGAACAGGTTGCAGGTGCCCTTTTCCAGCAGTCCCAGGTTCCCTTCCTTGTATTCCTTGGGCAGAGGTGCGCCGGGGGTAACCTTGGGACCGCCGCCGTGCATCTTCAAGGAACGGACGGTAGCAACCAGAACGGAAACGTTGGGAGTCAGACCGCTAAGACGGGTCTTAACGTTCCAGAACTTCTCGAAGCCGATGTCAGCAGCGAAGCCGGACTCGGTAACATGGTAATCGAACAGCTTCAGAGCCAGACGGTCAGCAATAACGGAGGACTGGCCGATAGCAATGTTTGCGAAAGGACCGGCGTGGATCAGCACGGGCTGATGCTCGACGGAGTAGCACATAGTGGGGTTGATAGCGTTACGCATCCAAGCGGTCATAGCGCCGGCAACATCCAGATCCTCACAGGTGACAGGCTCACCGGTCTTGGAGTAAGCAACGACAACCTTGCCGATACGCTCACGCAGATCCTTCAGGTCCTTAGCAACAGCCAGGATAGCCATCAACTCGGAACCAACAGCGATACCGAACTTGGACTCCATCATGAAGCCATCCAGACGGCCGCCGATACCGATGATGATGTTACGCAGGCTCTGTGCGCAGAAGTCGATGATCCAGCCCATCTCCACACGCTTGGGGTCGATGTCCAGACGCTTCAGGCCCTTCTTTGCCAGCCACTCGTCGGTGTTGTTACGCTCGTGCTGCATACGGGCGGTCAGTGCCACCATTGCCAGGTTGTGAGCGTTCATAATGTCGTTGATGTCGCCGGTCAGACCCAGGGAGAACTCGGTCATAGGCATCAGCAGAGCGTTGCCGCCGCCTGCTGCGGTACCCTTAACGTTCATGGTGGGGCCGCCGGAGGGCTGACGCAGTGCGCCACCGGCGTTCTTGCCGATGTAGCCCAGGCCTTCGATCAGACCCAGGGAAACGGTGGACTTACCTTCACCGAAGGGGGTGGGGGTAACAGCAGTGACTTCGATGAACTTGCCGTCGGGCTTGTCGGCCAGACGGTTCATAACCTTGATGAAGTCGATCTTGGGGGTCTTGCCGTAGGGGATGATCTCCTCGGGCAGCAGGCCCAGCTTCTCCCGGAAGAACTCCACAGAGGGCAGGGTCTTTTCTGCCTCTTCTGCGATCTGCCAGTCTGCGAACTTGGTGGGGTCCAGCTTTACCAGGCCCTTCTCGTCCACATACTTGCCGTTTTCATCATAAACGATTGCCATAATATGTTTCCTCCTTGATATAGGTGCCTTTCGGCACATTGATTAACTTATTATTCCTCCACAAGGGCATTGGCTCGGATAAGCTGCATGACCTTGCCGGTAAGGACACTGTTGATCACCGCTTGCTCCAGGGCTGCATCGTACTGCTCCTTAAGCTGTTCCACGGTGATATTGTTGTGCCGGGCGATGATCGCCAAGGCCTTGCCGATGTCTTCTTCATCGGCTGTCAAACCCTCGATCTGCACGATCTCATCAATGGCAGCCCGGCTGCGGATAGCAAACTCCGCCTGGGGACGCAGATCCTCGCGGAGCGCATCCTCGGTGGTGCTCATGAACTGGCAGTACATTTCCAACGTCAATCCCTGCTGGGCAAGCTGGGCGCGCATATTCTGCAGCTGCTCCTCCACTGCATCGGCAAGCATTTTCTCAGAGATCGTCAGCTCCAAGGTTTCTGCCGCCTGACGCAAAAGGCTGTCCTGCAGGTCCATTTCCCCTCGCTCATCGGCGTAGGCCTGCAAGCTCTGCTGCATCTTCTGCCGCATTTCCTCCAGGGTGTCGCACTGACCTACTTCCCTGGCAAAGGTATCATCCAATTCATAAGGTGTCTTGACCCGGATGGCCTTGATCTTGCAGCGGAACTGGGCCTGCTTGCCGGCCAGAGCTTCGCTGTGATACTGCTGGGGGAAGGTGACATTTACAATCACTTCCTCCCCGGGAACCTTGTCCAAAAGCTGTTCCTCAAAGCCGGGGATAAACATGCCGCTGCCCAAAACCAGGGTTTGGTTTTCTGCTGTGCCGCCGGCAAACTGCTCGCCGTCGCAAAAGCCTGCATAATCCAGAACCACCTCGTCACCCTGCTCGGTGGGGCGGTCCGTAACCTCTGCGATTCGGGGATTCTGCTCCACCAATCGCTGCAGGTTGCGATTGACTTCCTCCTCCGTAATAATATGCCGGTCCAGCTTGGCCTTCAGGCCCTTGTATGTAAAACTCATGGTTGCTTTCTCCTTGATTATACTGGAAATTATGATACCACATTTCACTCAGGAAAGCAATCCTTGTTTCCGGGGGAAGCGGCGGTTTTTCCAAAACCACGGGTATTATACAAATTCTTCTTGCAAAAACCAATATAGTTATGATATTTTATTTATAGTTTATATCTATAGATTTTGAGGTGCCTATATGAACTACAACTATCTGCGCTATTTTTCTGTACTGGCACAGGTGGAGCACTACACTTTGGCCGCCGCCCGTCTTGGCATTTCCCAGCCCTCCCTGTCCAGTGCCATCCACCATTTAGAGGACGAGTTGGGCGGCATCCGCCTGTTTGAAAAGGTGGGCCGCAACATCCGTCTGACCGAGGAGGGCCGGTATTACCAGGAAAAGGTGGACGCCGCCCTGCAGGAACTGAACGAGGCCTCCATGACCCTGCGTGACAGCAAAGTCAGCGCCCCTGTGGTCATCCGCATGGGTGTGGTTTCCGGCACTGTCAGCGGTACGGTTTCCGGGGAGATTGCCAACTATCTGCAGCAAAATGACCGAATTCGGTTCCGTCTGATGGAGAGCTCTGCCGATGAGCTGATGGATATGGTGCGGCAGGAAAAGCTGGACATGGCCATTGTAGACACCACAGACCGGGACAGGACCCTGCACTTCCGCAAGCTGTTTCGTCGGAATTTCTGCGCTGCACTGCCTGCTGCACACGCCCTGGCACAACGCAGCTCCCTGGACCCCCAACAATTGAGCCGTGAGCCCCAAATCGTCTTTCACTATGATATGGAGCACAGCTTTGGGCAGTGGGCCAGCGGTATCCCTGCCGACGAACATATTGTGTGCACTGTCAATACCGCCCAGGCCGCCCTGGATCTGGTGGCTGCCAGCGTGGGCATCTGCATCATCCCCCAGGACTGTGTGCAAGACCGGGAAGGGGTCTGCTTTGTGCCCATTGAAAACTGGCATCAGGCCCTTTATATGTGCATCCTCTACGACAAATGGCTGGAGCCGCCGGTATGGAGTTTTGTGGAGCAGCTGGTGCAGGTCATTCGAAAAAATAACCCGGATGCATAAGAAAAACGCTGACCTTGGGCCACGCACCACAGGTCAGCGTTTTTATGCTTCAAATTTCCATTTCTCAATTATTTTGGATTACAATCTGTACAGCCTCTTGGCATTTTCCATGGTGGCGGCATGGACCTCCTCCACGGATATGCCACGGATTTCTGCCAAACGCTCTGCCATACGGTAAAGATAACTGGGATCATTGCGCTTGCCACGGAAGGGCTCCGGTGCCATAAAGGGGCAATCGGTTTCCAAAACAATGCGCTCCAGAGGAATCCTTTCGGCGGTTTCCACCGCTTTCCGGGCATTTTTAAAGGTCAGCACGCCGGTAAATCCGATATACCAGCCCATATCCACCAGCTGACGTGCCATCTCCGCAGAACCGGAATAGCAATGGAACACGCCGGTCACATCCTTAAACTCCTTAACAATGCGCATACCGTCATCGTGGGCGTTGCGTTCGTGGACGATCACAGGCATATTCAGTTCCCGTGCCAGCTCCATCTGCATGCGAAAGGCCTTCTGCTGAACCTCTCTGGGGACAGTCTCATAATAGTAGTCCAGACCGATCTCACCGATGGCACGGACTTTGGGGTGCGCAGCCACCATCTGACGGTATTCTTCCAAAACCGCTTCATTTACCTCGTCGGCGGCATCCGGATGGGTGCCTACGGAGGCATATACAAAGGGATATTGTTCCGCCATGGCCACGCAATCCCGGGAAGATTCCAGACAGCAGCCCACATTCATCATATATTCTACTCCCTTTTCCTTTAAAGAAAGCAGAACCGCCTGCCGGTCCTCATCAAAGGCCGGGTCGTTCATGTGGGCATGGGTGTCAAATAACATGGTGTCTCTCCTTCTCCAAATTTCAATTTATCGTTCCAACGGAACGATAAATTGAAATAATGCTTAATGCATAATTCATAATGCATAATGTGGTTATTATCGGAAAATGCCACATATTTCGGTAAAATAATTCTGCATTATGCATTTTGCATTATGAATTATTTATCGTGCAGCAGCACGATAAATATGAATTTCTGTTAGTATACCGCTAAATGGGATCCGTGTCAAATGGTCTAACAGGTCTTGTCCATACATAGACTTCTGTGAGGTGATAGACATGGAAAATCTGCAGCTTCCCCATAAGCTGACGCTGAATGAGCGAAAAAATCTGACCATGACAGGCGTGACGGAGGTCGTCAGCTTTGACGATACTGCCGTGGTGCTGCGCACGGCTCTGGGAACACTGGAGATTCAAGGACAGCAGCTACAACTGAAAACCTTGTCCATTGACGGCGGACAAGTGGCGGTGGATGGGCATATTTCCTCCCTGTATTACGAAGAGCCCCGGCCCACCGGCAGCTTTTGGCGCCGCTTTGCCAAATGACCGCCCCTGCTTTGGCGCTGCAGCAGACCCTGTCCGCCATAGGTCTGGGGGCACTTCTGGGCCTGTTTTACGGTTTTCTGCGTCCTCTGCGTCCCCAGCATCCCCACCTGTCGGATTTTCTGTTTTTACTGGGTGCCGGCTGGGTCTGGCTGCTGCTGAGCTTTGGAATTTGCCGGGGGGATATCCGGCTGGGTCATAACGTGGCCCTGGTGGCCAGCGGCATTCTCTGGGAAATGACGGTGGGCCGGCTTTTGCGTCCTGTTTTTTCCGGCTTTTGGGGATTCATCCGGAACGTTATCCGCTTTTTTTCCGCTCCCGGGAAAATCTTTATGAAAAAAATTGCAAAAAAACTAAAATTTCTCTTGGCAACTGCAAAAAAAACGTTTACAATAAGGAATCATAACCGACAAGAAGACGGAGGTGCACGCTATGGCAGCCAACAAGCATCCTTTTCCCAGGATCCGTTTGGTCATTCAGCGCAGTTCCCTGCTGACAAAAGCCGTGGTGCTGACCACCCTCGTCGTTTGTACCGCAATGCTGCTGACCCTAACCATCGGCATTCGCGCCGCCCGGAACGCCGAAGAAAAAAACCGGGAAGCGGCCGCCGCACTGGAACAGGAAAACAGCATGCTGGAGGATAAGATCAACAGCGTTGGCTCTGTGGAGGGCGACAAGCAGATCGCACAGGATGAGCTGGGACTGGTGGACCCCAACGCTGTAGTATTTACACCGGAAAATTAAATGGAGGATGCATTTCGAGCATGGAGCTAACCGTTGGAGCAATTTTAGAGGGCAAAGTCAAATCTATCACCAATTTTGGTGCATTTATCAGCCTGCCGGAAGGAAAAACCGGTTTGGTACATATTTCCGAGGTGTCTAACACCTATGTCAGCGATGTCCGCCAGCATCTGTCCGAGGGACAAGATGTAAAGGTCATGGTCATTGGCACGGAAAACGGAAAAACCAACCTTTCCATTAAGCGGCTTGAGCCGAAACCCCAACGGGAAAACGGCGCTGCACGAAGCTTTCCTCCCCGTAAGGAAAACAGTCAGCCCCGTCCTGCACGCAGCATGCCGACACCACCTCCGGCACCCAAAACAGCAGATCAGCTGTTTGAAGAAAAGCTCAAAGCCTTTATGTCTGAATCTGACAGCAAGATCTCCTCGATCCGTCAGTACTCTGACCACAGAACAAAGAGCCGCAGAAGATAATCGTTTCGGGGCGGAGGATCACCTCCGCCCTATTATTGAGAAAAGGATTAAGCTATTATGTCAACCGTAGTGATTACCGGGGGTTCCCGGGGAATTGGTGCTGCCGCTGTCCGGCTGTTTTCCCAAAGGGGAGACCGGGTGTTTTTCCTATATGAAAAAAATCACCGGGCCGCCCAAAGCGTTTCTGAAGAAACCGGCGCCACCGGCATCTGCTGCGATGTGGCAGACAAGGCCGCCGTGGAAGCCGCATTCCGGCAGATCGGTGATCTGGATATCCTGATCTGCAACGCAGGCCTGTCTGTGACGGGGCTTATGAGCCAAACGGCGGAAGCAGACTGGGACCGGCTTTTCGCCGTAAACGTAAAAGGCATCTACAACTGTGTCAACGCCGCAACACCAGCGTTTTTGAAGAAGCAGCGCGGCTGCATTATCACCGTCAGCTCCATGTGGGGACAGGTAGGCGCTTCCTGTGAGGTTGCCTACAGCGCAACCAAGGGTGCTGTGATCGCCATGAGCAAGGCCCTTGCCCAGGAGCTGGGGCCCAGTGGAATCCGGGTCAACTGTGTAGCCCCGGGGGTCATTCTGACGGATATGTGTGCCGATGTTCCTGCAGAAACACTGGAGCAGCTGCGGCAGGAGAATTTGGTGGGAAGAAACGGCACTGCCCAGGATGTGGCAGAAGCTATGGCTTATCTTGCCGATGCAGAATTTATTTCCGGCCAGGTGCTGAGCATCAACGGCGGACTTGTACTTTAGGAGGATAACAAACTATGAAAATCGTAATTGGTTGTGACCACGGCGGTGTGGAATTAAAAAACCTGATTGGTGAACATCTGCGCAAGCAGGGTCACGAAGTTAAGGACTTCGGCACCCATTCTCTGGACAGCTGTGACTATCCCGACATTGCTGCTCCGGCTGCCCGGGCTGTAGCTTCCGGCGAATATGACAGGGGCATCCTGTTATGTACCACCGGTATTGGCATGTCTGTCTCTGCCAATAAGATCAAGGGCATCCGCTGCGCACTGCTTTCCGACGTGATGTCCGCCCGGATGACCCGGGAACATAACGACACCAACATGATGGCCATTGGTGCCGGTGTGGTTGCACCTATGCTGGCTTTGGAGATCGTAGATACGTGGCTGAGCACAGAGTTCTCCCACGGGGAGCGGCATTGCCGCCGTATCCAAAAGCTCGCAGCTTTGGAAGACTGATAAATTACTGAACGTGCGTGTTGCAAGCTTTGCAACACGCACGTTTTTTATAAGGAAACATTTTCGTAAATACGCACAAGTGACAGGTCCTTGGCGGCCACTGCGTAACAATAGTCCTTCTCCCCTATTCGAACAGTCCCGGTGCGGACCGCATCTGTTTCCATTTTCTGCGGTGCAAAGCTTTCCCAGGCACCGGCCTTGTAAAGGCTTTCTTTGGCGCACCACTTTTCCAGCAGGAAAGTCCGTCTGTTCCCGGGCAGCTGCGCCTCAAAGGCCTCCCGTTCCCCCCGGGTCAGAATCTTATCCCCCAGGTGTTCCGACACAATATGCTCCACACATTCAATATCCACACCCACGGGTTGTTGGGAAACCGCCACCGCCACGGCATCAAAGCTGTGGGACAGACTGAAATAGCACTCCCGGCAGCTCCATTTTCCGCTTTCATCCCGGGAAAGGTGCAGATCCTTCAACTTCAGTCCGTAGCTGCGGTTCAATCCGTACTCCAACAGCTTCCACACATAGTACCGCTGGCGCTTGAGCCCCTCATGGACCGTATTTTCGATCTGCTCCTGCCGTAAGGGCGGCTCCACCGGCTCCGGCGCTGCCTGCCCCAAAGGCGCGATATACACATCGGTAGTGACCATGTTGCGAATCACCGATCGCATTCTTTCTGTCTGGTCACTGCGTTTTTCCCCCAAATAACATTCATAGGCGAAGTGTTCGCAGTTGTTATATAAAATATGATAGCCTGTTTCTCCCAAGCGCTGCTTTGCTAAAGCCACTGTCCGGTCAGGGGAAAAGCGCTTGCTGTTTTCCTCTGCCTCCGGGATTCCCACCTCCGGCAATTGACCGCACAGAAAGGTTTGCATATCCGTCTGACAGACCCGGATCTCACCGTCGGGTGTTGCATGGCGCAGTGCCGGGTTTTTGCCAAATTGAATTACTTCACCGCCACCAACACAGATCCCGTAATGGTACAGTGGTCCCACCTTGGTCCGGATGATATCACCGGCCTGGGGCTGCGTCTGTTCCCACTTCATCCGGACACCTTGCTTTGAATATAGTCCACTACCTGGCCCACTGTTTTCAGATCGGTGGTTCCCACGTCCTCAAAGCGGATGTGGAAGAACTCCTCTATGGCTATGACCAGATACAAAATTCCTACGGAATTCAGGCCCAGGTCGTCCGCCAGCCTGGCGCTTTCGTCATAACTTGTCAGTTCTGCAGCGTTCCCCGTGACCATTTTAAAAATCTCACCCAACTTGGCAAGAATCTCAGTTCTTTCCATTTTTTCCCCTCACGATCTTCATGCTGGGAGAGCGCACAAAATCGCTGTCCCGAATGATTACTTTGCTGATTCTCTGGAAAGCAGGCAGCTTTTCATTGACCTGGGCCACCTTTCCTTTCAGATAAGCTTCGATATCAGTAATTCCCAACCTTGCTACCGCTGCCGCCCGGGGCAGCAGCTGGATTGCCAGAACCTCCCGTCCGTCGCTGCTGTCAGCATAGACCAGGCAGTCCTGGACCTCCTCCATGGCATAAAAATGGCTTTCCAGTTCCGCAGGTGATATATTCTCACCGGTGGACAGAACGATGATTTCCTTCGTTCTTCCGGTGATGTAGAGGAAGCCCTCCTCGTCCATGCGAACCAGGTCGCCGGTCTTGAAATAGCCGTCGGAAGAATAGGCAATATCGTTCTCCTCGTCGCCCACATAGCCGTCCATCATGGTGTCACCCTTAAGCCACAGCTCACCGCCGACGATCTTATAGTCAATGCCAGGATAGATAAAGCCTACGGAATCGGGCTTGCGCAAGGCTTCCGGGTTGCCGCTGACCAGGTTTGCACTTTCTGTCAGGCCATAGCCCGGCAGCAGCTGGATGCCAAACTTATCATATTCTGTCACAAGGTAAGGCGCTACGGCTGCCGCGCCGCAGATAATGGTCTTCATATCCGGGCCCAGCATATTTCTGCCGAACTGCTTGGAAAGGTTCAGTGCCATCTCTGCCAGCGCAGGCACCAGCACCAAAATGGTGGGCTTAAACACAGCCATATCCCGGAACATATCCTTGTTGTTCCGGCAAATAAACAGGGTGCTGCCGGTGCGCAGAGATGTCAGAAGATTGCGGATCAAACCAAACACATGGGTCAGGGGCAGCACCAGCAGATAGCGCTGACCGAATACCTCCTGAATACCGTAGCAGCCATTCTTAACACCCTCCATAACCGCCCGGTTGCTGAGCTTAGCGCCCTTGCTCTTGCCGGTGGTGCCACCGGTAAACAGGACGGTACACACGCTTTGGGGCGGACACATCACTGCCGGGGCCGCCTGCTCACAGTTCTGTCCGCCTTCGATCAACGGCAGGGCCGGATTTTTTGCTTTTACGATGTCCAGCTTTTCCTCCAAATCGGCACTGTATACCAATGCCTTCATGCCGAACTTCATGGAGCAGCCGAACACCGTCAGATTATCCAGGTGGGGCGGCAGCAGCACGGCACAAGCGCCCATAGTGGTAATGGCAAGGTATGCCTTGGCAAATTCTGCACTGTTGGGCAGGTACATGCCCACCACATCACCGGCTTTCACCCCTGCCTGCTGCAAAAGGCCGCGGAAAGAAGCTACCATAGTATCCAGCTGTCCGTATGTATACTCCCGGCCATCCACCAGCGCCACAGCATCCCGGTAGCTGGCCACAGAGTCGTTCCACATCTGGGTGACGCAGGAATACCCCTGTATTTTTGCAAAGGTCTCCGGGTCTGTATATCTGGAAAAAATATGGTCAGCCATATTCCTCACCGTTCTTTCTTTATGTTCTGTATATAATATTGCTCCAGCTCCAGCTCACAGCTGCGTACATAGTCGCTGACCTTTTGCATTTCCTCCACGGAGGGGAATCGGCTGCACATACTGCACACATCAATGGGTTCTCCCACGATGGCAATATGTCTGCGCCTTGCTTTTTCCGGACACACAAGAAACACAGGCTGAATGGGTACGCCGGCCAAATGTGCCATCAGCACCGCGCCGGACTTAAAACCAAGGGTTTCCTTTTGCTGCTGATTGACCTGTCCCTCCGGAAAGATCAAAAGGGCATTGCCTTTCTTCAGACTGTCCACCGCCTGATGCAGTGTGCCCATGCTCACATTATCCTTATCCACCTGAATGTGGCCCATGGCCGAAAACAAAAAGGTGATCAACCGATTCTTATACAGGTCCTTGGTGGCCAAAAACCGCAGCCGTCTGCGCCAAAACACGCAAAACAGCAGCAACGGATCCCGGAAGGTCACATGGTTGGAGGCGATCACAACACCGCCTTTCACCAGGCTCTTTTTCTTATTTCCGGCATAATAGATCTTGGGGCGTGTCCAGAAAAGGGCGGGTATCAACCCTGTCACCCGGACAAAGTCCATAAAAAGCTTATTTTCTTTTACCTGACGAAGGCTCTTTTCAGAGCCGGTCGTTGTATTCATTTCTCTTTCCTCTTATGGGTGGGATATTTATAAATGTTATGCCTGGTGGGCAGCTTCCTCTTCCTCGTCCAGGGGCGGCAGCTCCACCGCATCCTGCTCCGGGCGCTTGCGCTTGGGGTAGTACAGGGAAATAAATGCCAAAACAACGACCCCGGCGTACAGAGCAATGTAGGAAAACCGTCCGGAAAGCAAAGATAGCCAATTGGCAATGTCCAGTAAGGGCGTCATTTGGGGCATACGGATCAAGTTGATTGCTCCGGTCACTGCAAGAATGCACTCACTTGCCATGGCCAGCACTGCCAGTGCCGATGCCACAATGGGGCTCCAAATTCCCTTGATTCGAATATAGGAGAACACCGCTACAAAGCCTAACAGCAGAATCGGCGCAATGCTCATTAAAAACTGGATGATCCGATACAGCCACAATCCTGTAAAAAGACCCGTCAGCGCCAGCAGGCTTTTCTGCAACAGTACCACCACGCAACCGGCTGCCAGCCAGGGGCTGTGCTTTTGGGTTTTAAAGAAAAACAGCGCGTATGCTACAAAGGGTGCAAAGCCCAAAAGGAAAAACAGTTCATAAAGCCAGTTGCCGGCATAGCCCAGGAAGTCCCCGAAAAAAACACCAAGCCCCAGGGCATAAATACTGCTAACTGCAAGATCGCTCATGGAAAGCAGATACAAAAGGGCCGCCAACACAAAAAGCGCCGCCCCAAGGATCGCTCCGATTTTGCCGAATTTTTTCTGAAATTCCATAGTTTGCACCGCCTTCTCTCTTTTTTGCATTATCATAACACAATTTTTCCTGCCACGCAAGAAAAACACAATCGACGATGTCTGTGTTGACTTTCCCGGCCCACCGTGGTAAAATACACAGGACAACTTGATACCAGCTCCGTGGCAGCCCCGGCGTATGGCCCTGGCTGCTGAACAAGATAATCGGGTGAAAATCCCGAACGGTACCGCCGCTGTAAGTGCTGAGGATCTCCTCACGGTGAAAACCGGTCACTGGAAGCAATTCCGGGAAGGCCGAGAGATCCGCAAAAGAGGCCGCAACCCCTCTTTCCAGGCACAAGTCAGAAGACCTACGGAATTGGATTCTCCGTCCTCTGCGTGAATATGGAGGATGCGTTTGTCGCAGAAAAACGGCTGCGGCACCCAACATGGGTGCCGCAGTATTTTATTTTCAGGAGGTAATATTATGAAAAAAATCCTTGCTTTTATGCTCACCGCCGCCATGATTATGACCTTTGCCGCCTGCGGCGCTGCCCAGTCCCCGGCAGACAACACCTTGGCTCCGTCCGCCGACAGCGAAACCGCTGCGTTACTGACCTTTACCGTAACCGTCGTGCACGCCGACGGCAGCGAAAAGGAGTTTTCCTACGAAACTGACGAAGAATTTGTGGGCCCTGTGCTGGTGGAAGCAGGTCTGATCAAGGGCAACGACGGCCCCTACGGACTGGAGATCACCGAGGTAGACGGAGAGACCGCCATCTATGCCACTGACGGTGCTTACTGGGCCATCTACGAGGGAGATACCTACGCCAAAACCGGCATCGATAAGGTCGAAGTAACTGCCGACGGCAGCTACACACTGAAATACGAACGTGGCTAAAGCGGTTCCTACCCTGCGGGAAATCGTTCTGTTTGGCATGTTGGGGGCATTGACCTTCGGTGCCAAGGTTGCCATGAGCGCTCTTCCGAATATCGAACCGGTATCCCTGCTGGTGATGCTGTTTGCGGTGGTCTTTGGCTGGAAATCGCTGTATCCCATTTACCTGTATGTGCTGATGGAGGTTTTGACCTACGGCATCAGTCTGTGGAATACCTATTATCTGTACGTCTGGCTGATTTTGGCCCTGGCCGCCCTTGCCATGCGTCCACTGAAAAACCCCCTTTGGTGGGCAATTCTGTCCGGACTGTTCGGCCTTTCCTTCGGCACATTGTGCAGCCCGGCAAACATGATCATGTTTGGGTTCAAAGAAGGTCTTGCCTGGGCTTTGGCCGGCATTCCTTTTGATGTTCCCCATGCCATCGGCAACTTTTTCATTGCCCTTGTGCTGTTTGTCCCCCTGCGCAAGCTACTGACAAAGCTGTATCAGCAATTGCAATAACGCCACCATCTCCGCCGAACCCCTTCGGCGGAGATTTTGTTTTGTACGGTTGTTGACGATGGGTTTGCCTTTTAGTATAATAAATGAAAGATTTTTCCCGTTTTACGAAAGGAGGCGCAGTCCATGGCTCTGTCTGCCAAAGCTGCCCGGGCGCGGCTGGCACATCTTGCACCGGCCATTAGCAATGGCTCTGTCAAGAGCATCCGGCAGGCCCATGGGGCTGTGGGAGAAATGATCGGCGCCCGGCATTTGCAGCAGGTTCTGATCCGGGAGCATCCCTTTACCCATTTCGCCGGCGGTTGGGTCCTGCCCAAAGAACAGCGCCGCCAGGGCGTGATCTTATATCTGCACGGCGGCGGCTTCATCTGCGGTGACCTGCGCTATGCCACCCATGTAGGCGCTTTCCTGGCCCACAATACCGGCACCCGTGTATTCTGCCCTGCTTACCGGCTATCACCGGAGCATCCCTACCCGGCAGCGTTGGAGGATGCGCTGGAAAGCTACCGGTATTTGCTGCAAAAGGGTTATTCCCCTAACCAGATCGCTCTGTTCGGAGAGGGCGCAGGCGGCGGGCTTTGCTACAGTCTGTGTTTGCGTCTGAAGGCCCTTTCCCTGCCCATGCCCGGGAGCATCGTTGCCTTATCCCCCTGGGTGAACCTGGTCCCGGAGCGAAACACCTCTGAACCTCTGTCCCTTTTTACCCAGGGCTATTGCAAGGATTTCACAGACCCTCTGGTGTCTCCTCTTTTGGGAGACCTGTCCGGCCTGCCTGCCTCCCTGCTCTTTGCCGCCCGGGAGGAGCCCCTGTGTGACGATGCCCGACATCTGCAGGAAAAGCTGCACTGCCACGGCAGCACCGCCACCTTAATCACCAAGCCGGACCGGTGGCACAGCTATGTGCTGTTCGGCCTTCGGGAGGACCGGGATGCGCTAAAGACCATAAACCGGTTTCTGAACATCCATATCGCCCGGGAAAACAAGGTCCGCTGGCTGCAACTGGACAATGCCGCCAAGCTATATCCTGCCAACCGGCGCAACGATTGGAGCAATATTTTCCGCCTGTCCGCCACCTTGACAGAGCCTGTAGATCAGGCCGTAATGCAGGCTGCACTGGATGTGACTGTCCGGCGGTTCCCCTCCATCTCTGCCCGGCTGCGGAAAGGCGTTTTCTGGTACTACCTGCAAGCTCTGGAGCAAGCACCTGCCCTCCGGGAGGAACACAGCTATCCTCTTACCCGCATGTCACGCCGAGAAATGCGCAAATGCGCCTTCCGGGTCATTGTGTACGAAAACCGGGTGGCCTTGGAGCTGTTCCACTCCCTGACCGACGGAAGCGGTGCTTTGGTGTTCCTGAAAAGCCTGATTGCAGAATACCTGCTGCAAAAACACGGTATCCACGTGCCGGCAGAACAGGGCGTGGTAGGCAGACTGGAAGAACCCACCGACGGAGAGCTGGAGGACAGTTTCCAAAAGTACGGCGGCACTGCCAGCGCCAGCCGGAAATCCAACAACGCATGGCGTTTATCCGGTACACCGGAAAAGGATGCGTTTTTAAACCTTACCTGTTTTCAGCTTCCGGTGGATGCAGTGGTGGAAAAGGCACGGGAATACGGTGTCAGCGTTACCACCTTTTTGTGCGCCTGTCTGATGATGGCCCTGCAAAACCTGCAGCAGACTCGAGAGCCCAACCAGCTGCGCCGCAAAAGCATCAAGGTGCTGATTCCCGTCAATTTGAGAAATCTTTTCCCCAGCAGAACGCTGCGCAATTTCGCCATGTATACCACCCCGGAGATTCAACCCAGGCTGGGCTGGTATGAATTTGAAGAGATCTGCCAGATCGTCCGTCACCGGATGGGACTGGACATTACTCCCAAGCACATGAGCACCATGATCGCCGCCAATCTCCGTTCGGAAAAGATCCTGGCGGTGCGAATGGTCCCTCTGTTCCTGAAAAATCTGGTGATGAAATCCATTTTTAACTCTGTAGGGGAACGAAAATCCTGCATTACCATGTCCAATCTGGGTCAGGTCCGCCTGCCGGAGGAAATGAGGCCCTATGTTAGCCGTTTTGATTTCATTTTAGGTATCCAGGCCACCGTTCCCAACAACTGCGGCATCATTTCCTACGGTGACAGCCTGTATATCAACTTTATCCGAAACATCTGCGAACCGGATCTGGAGCATCAGTTCTTTCTGGTGCTGCAAAAAATGGGTATCCCGGTCCGAGTCCAAAGCAATCAGGCAGAAAGGAGTTAGCTATGTACTGTGCAAATTGCGGCGTTAAGCTAGCCGATACAGAAAAGCAGTGTCCCCTCTGCGGCACCCGGGCCCACCCCGATGTGCTGCAGTCGCCACAGGACGCCCCTTTGTTCCCTGTCCAGAGCTATCCATCTATGCAGGTCAGCTCCAGAGGCCTGCAGATCATTCTGACTACCTTGTTCCTGCTGCCTATGCTCATCTGTCTGCAGTGTGATCTGCTGGTTACAGGAGGCATTTCCTGGTCCGGCTTTGTGATCGGTGCGCTGCTGACGTGCTACACCTGGGTAATTTTGCCCATTTGGTTCAAAAAGCCCAATCCCGTGATTTTTGTGCCTTGTGACTTCGCGGCAGCTGCGCTGTATCTGCTGTATATCAACCTCGCCACAGGCGGACACTGGTTTTTGCGCTTTGCTCTGCCGGTGATTGGCTTTTTGTGTCTGGTCGTCACCGCCGTTGTTGCCCTGCTGCGGTATGTACGCCGGGGAGCGCTGTATGTCTATGGCGGCGCTTTTTTGGCCACCGGCGCCTTTATGCCTCTGATGGGCTTTTTGCTGAACCTGACCTTCTTCGAGGCAAAGTTCGCCCTTTGGTCTTTGTATCCTACCACCGCCCTGGTGCTGTTGGGTGCTATGCTGATCTTTTTGGCGATCTGCCGCCCGGCAAGAGAGTCTATGCAGCGCAAGTTCTTTATCTAAGAAAACCCTGTACAAAAAGACCGCATTTGTTCAACACAAATGCGGTCTTTTTCATAGGAGCCGTTATTTAGGAAAGGGCTTTTGCCCGTCTGCGGCTATACACCTGCAGCAGAACCACGGTTGCTACCATACACAGGCCCACAGCATCCGTAATCAAACCGGGATAAATCAGCAGCAGGCCGCCCACAGCCGCAAGGATCCGCTGATACCAGGGCATGTGGCACAGCAAATATCCTTCCAAAGAAGCAGACACCGCAAAGATACCCGCAAGAGAAGTAATGCAAATCAAAACCACTTCCCATACGGTGGTATCAATGAACAGCATAGCAGGGTTCAGCGCAAAGATATACGGAACGATGAATGCGCCGATTGCCAGCTTTGTTGCTGTAATTGCCGTCTTCATGGGATTACTTTGGGCAATGGCTGCACCGGCGTAAGCCGCCAGAGCAACAGGAGGTGTCAGGTCAGCCACGATGCCGAAATAGAACACAAAGAAGTGGGCTGCAACGGTAGGCACACCCATGCGGACCAAAATCGGTGCGCAGGTAGCCGCCATAATGCAGTAATTGGCAGTGGTGGGAACGCCCATACCAAGGACGATACAGCAAAGCATGGTCAGGAACAGGGCAATAATGACCTGATTACCGGCCAGGGTCACAATGCCGTTGATCATCATGTTGGCAAGGCCTGTCATGGTGATGGTTCCGGCAATGATACCTGCAATGCCGCAGGCAGCCGCCACTGTGATGGTGCCCTGGGCGCCGGCAGCCAGTGCCTCCAGCAGCCGCTTAAATGTAATGCGCTTTTCCTTATTAAACAGGCTTACCACAATGGCTGCCACAATGGCAATGGCCGCTGCATACTGAATGGTACTTTTGCTTGCCGACACCAGATAGATCAGCAAAACCAGAGGCAACAGCAGATAAAGGTCCTTCAGCATAGGACGGATCTTGGGCAGCTCCTCACGGCTCAGACCCCGGAGACCCAGCTTCTTCGCCTCCAGATGGACGGAAATGAAGATACCTGCAAAGTAGAGAACGGCAGGCAGAATGGCCTTTACCACAATATTGCTGTAAGGCAGCTGTACGTAATCTGCCATCAGGAATGCCGCAGCG
The DNA here is from genome assembly GCA_045537615.1 of Faecousia sp. GTDB lineage: Bacteria > Bacillota > Clostridia > Oscillospirales > Oscillospiraceae > Faecousia. Next base: position 16,877 of record JAZSPV010000056.1, read on the forward strand.
CCCATGATGGGAGGCATGATCTGACCGCCGGTGGATGCAGCCGCTTCCGCCGCTGCCGCAAATTCGGGCTTATAACCGGTCTTCTTCATCAAAGGAATGGTAACTGCGCCGCTGCCTACAGTGTTGGCCACGGAAGAACCGGAAACCATACCCTCCATGGCGCTGGCAACAACTGCCACCTTTGCAGGACCACCGGAGAAACCGCCCACGACGGCGTTGGAAATGTTGATAAAGAAATCTGCAATGCCGGTACGCTCCAGGAAAGCGCCAAAAATAATGAATACCACAATAAATTTGGAGCAGACGTTAATGGGCGTGGAGAGAATACCCTCCTTACTGTAAAACAGGTACCGTACAGTGTAGTTGATTTTTCCCCACAGGGAAGGATTTGCCAAGCCCCAAACCAGGGCATAAACCAAAAACGCAGCTGCCACGATGAGAATCGGCAGACCCACGCTGCGGCGGCAGACCTCCGCCAGGGTCAAAATACCGATGATACCAATGACGATCTGATACCACTGGAACATGCTGCCCTGCTGAATAATCGTCAGGGCGTTAAATGTAAAATACAGGAATGAACCGGTACCCAATACCATCAGCACGATGTCATACCAAGGAATGTGGTTGGCTTTCTGCGCACCTTTTTTGGCAGGATAGACAAGGTATCCCAAAAACACAATGCCGGCAACAAAGGATGTCAGCCGCCACTCCTCCAGCCATCTTGCAAACAACGTCACATACAGGCAGAAAAGCGCAAACAGCGCCAGTAAACAGGTAACGACGATCTTGGGCTTTCCCTCCCACACACGGGTGTTGGATTCCCGGTCATATTTTTTCATGACGGATTCCAAATCCATGGGTTCTTGGGCCGGAGCATTCTTTTTCTTAAACAAAGACATAGCTTACTCCTTAAAACAAGAACAAAACTTGGCTGCAACGCAACCGCATAGCAGCCAATCGTTTTGTAAAATCAGACTGAATTAGCCGGTAGTGACAGTTACGCCCTTCTCTGCGAAGTACTTGGCTGCACCTGCGTGGAAGGGAGCGGTCATACCGCTGGTGGCGTTTTCGATGCTCAGCTCAGCGCCCTTGCCGTTCTCCTTTGCAATGGCATCAGCATTATCGAAGACGGCCTTGGTCAGGTTGTAAACAGCATCCTCAGAAACACTGGAAGAGACGATCAGGGTAGCCTTAACAGTAACCGTCTGCACATCCTCGGTCTGTCCGTTGTAAGTATTGGCAGGAATGGTGTAAGCAGTGTAGAAGGGAGATGCATCCATCAGAGTCTGGGCAATCTCACCGTCGATGGGAACCAGGTATGCATCGTTGGTGGCGCACAGCTCGGAAATCGCAGCGGTGGGTGCACCGGCAACGATGAAGGCAGCATCAATCTTGCGGTCCTTCAGACCGTCAGCGCTGTCAGCAAAGCTCAGGTACTGGGGATCGATGTCCTCCTCTGTCAGACCGGCAGCAGTCAGAACGTCAATGGCGTTGAAGTAAACACCGGAGTTGGGGGCGCCGATGGAAACAGCCTTGCCCTTCAGGTCAGCAACGCTCTTGATCTCGGGATCCATAGTCACCAGCTGTACGGATTCTGCGTACAGACCTGCAACAACACGGAAGGAATCAACTTTGCCGTCCTTCTCAAAGGAACGGGTGCCTTCCCATGCGTAAGCCATAACGTCGGACTGGACAGTTGCCAGCTGATAGTCACCTGCGGCAATGCCCTGAATGTTTGCCTTGGAACCATCGGTGGAAACCACGGTCACGTCGATGCCGGCATGGTTCTTAATATACTGACCCAGCACGCCGCCAAAGGCATAATAGGTGCCGGAGGTACCGCCGGTACCCATGGTCAGCTTGGTAGCAGAAGCACCGCCACAGGCAACCATTGCCAAGGCCAGCGTCGCAGCAAGAACGATTGCAACGATTTTTTTCATGTTTTTCATAATTCTTCCTCCTTGATTTTTTGGTCAAACCAAATTTTATACTGATTATACAATTTTTTCCGAACATTTGCAATAGGAAATTTTGTTTCGGCAGCTAATAAGCGCCCTCCCCTTCCTCAAGTCAGACTTTCGCCGGTTCAACACGGCCCCATTGCCCTGAAAATTCAGGTTTATGAAACAAACAACCCCACATTTTATTATAATGATACCGGCAAAAGGTAAACTTCCCGAAAGCAGGGGGATATAAAAAATCAGCAGCAATTTTGTGCTGCTGATCTTACGGTTCAAGATTATCTTCCACAAAAAGAGGGGATCGGAAAAATTCTGTAATAGATATGCCGAATCCCTGACAGAGCTCGTGAATAACCCGAAGCTTCACGGAAGGGTAGGTGCAATTTAAAATATTTCCGATGGTAGATTTCGGAACACCACTTTTTATATAAAGCTGATATGGGGTCATTCTGCTTTGCTGCAGCAATTCTGTCAGCCGCTTGCTTACTGCCTCGTTTAGTTGCATATCATCACCACCAATGCCTATACTCCATTTATTATAGGGAGTCGTGGTAATAATTTAGTACAGCTAGCTGTACTATTGCATCATTTTGGTGTATACTACCTTTAGCAAAAACTTTTTAGTTGCCAAAAGGAGATACATATTATGACTACAAACAAAATCATTCGGCAAATTGCGAAAGAACGGGGCATATCCCCAAAAAAAGCGGAAGCAGAGATTCGATGCGCTATTCGTGAGGCTATGGCAACCACAGATCCCCAAGCCCAGGCCTTGTGGAAACAAATTGCTCCTGACGGAAAGGAGCCGTCTATTGATAGGTTTTTGGCGTTTTGTGCTGATAGATTAAGAAAACGGATGCAGGGATAACCCCTCCGCTGTAAATCGAAAAAGCACCCCGAAGGGTGCTTTTTCTGCGAAAGGGTAACCAAACGGAGCAAAATCGAGGTAAAAGTAAGCAAAAGTAGTGTAGCAATCAAAAATATTGCTTATACTCCGGTTCTGCTTTTAATTCATTAAGCAATTCGTCTATATTTTCAAAAACGGATTTTCCGACAATCCCTCTAAACGGTTCCCACATTGCAGGTAGCACATTGTCGTGTGAACAAATATATTTCCATTCGTCTTCATCGTACTGATAGATTGCTTCCAGTTGATAAGTGAAAAACTCCTTTTCGTCCTTCAGTACAACATATCTCATCGAGCGATCTTTTGAATAAATCACTTTTACAACTTCATCAGAAAATGCATCAAGATGCTTGTCGTACATCATTTCAACAACAGTTTCCCATGAAGGCCTTGGCGGTATTTCTACCACGGGTTTCTTCTTAAACAGTTTTGTTAGAAGTTCATTTCGTGCTCTCCTTTGCGGTATTGATGGATGCAATCAAGATGCGGCGGATTGTTCCGCATTGATTATAGAGATCAACAGTTGTTTCTCTGTTCAGAATGTCGGATTTCACAAACAGCTCCAACCAGTATTCAGTCTCGTAACACTCTTTTAAGGCGATTTGCAATTTGGCAATAAAGTCAGGCTTTCCGTGTGCATAATTTGCCTCATGGATATTTGCACCAATTGAGGTGGCAGAACGCTCCAATTGATTGACAAGAGAATAATGGCCTTTGATCGTTTCACAGAGTTTAATTATCCTAATAGCGAAATCCATAGATAATTCAACGAGCTTATTTTCTTTCATTATCCTCACCTCTACAAATAATATAGCATATTTAATGAAATATTGCTACGCAATATGAAATAATCCTTTGGATTATGAAATATTTTGCCTTAGCGGCAAAATGTGAAATAAAATAAATCCCTCATACGCCGCAGCGTATTTCATAGCGTCAGCTATTTCATAACGCGAAGCGTTATTTCACAAATCCCGCAAGGGATTTATTTCATTGAAAAGAACCCACACTTGTCGTAGAC
>JAZSPV010000035.1:0-40352 GCA_045537615.1 Faecousia sp.
CTGAAGGCAAGAGCCACGGCACAGTTATCAAGTATTACACCATTCTAAAGAGCCTTTTCAAAATGGCATATATGAACGATGAAATACCACGCAATCCGATGGACAAAGTAGAACGCCCAAAGCCTCGCAAGGATGAAGCTAAAAAAATGGAGGTTGAAGCCTACACAGCAGACGAGATTGCACGCATTTTGGAATGCCTGGCACAAAAAGATGTACCGCTAAAATGGCGTGTCTTTATGGAGCTTATGATCGACACAGGTATTCGCCGGGGAGAATGCTGCGGCTTGAAATGGTCAAATGTGGATTTCCAAAACAGCACCATCACCATAGAGCATAACCTGTGCTATACTCCGGAAAAAGGCGTGTATCTGGACACTCCCAAAAATGGCAAGGTTCGCATTCTTCCTGTATCTCCGGAAATTATGCCTCTGTTGCGACAGCTGCGGACGAATGAAGGGGTTATAAAGCTAAGCCCTTATGTATTCACACAGGACGGTACAACAGAGCCGATGCACCCCCAAAGCCCCACACGGTTTATGCAGAAGTTTTCCGCTAAGTATGGCATACCGGATTTGCACCCCCACAAGCTGCGGCATAGCTTCGCCAGCATCACAATCACAAGCGGCGGCGATATTGCCAGCGTGTCGGAAATTCTGGGACACTCCGACAAAGCCGTCACATTGAGAATGTACACCCACGCCGATCAAGCTAGTATGACTAGGACAAGTAATATCTTCCGTGAAGCCATCAAACGGAAACAGGCATAAAAAAAGCCGGGCAGGTTCAGCACCTGTCCGGTCATTTTTTCGGTCTATGTAGTGGTTTTTGTAGTGGTTTTTTTGGCTGTCAAGTTTTCCGCAAAAAAGCAAAAGCCCCAAAACCGTTGTGGTTCTAGGGCTTTTTTGGAGCTGCTAGCCAGATTTGAACTGGCGACCTCATCCTTACCAAGGATGCGCTCTACCGACTGAGCTATAGCAGCATTTTGCTGACAGCTTTGCTATTATAACCCAGAGGAAAAAGGTTGTCAAGTGTTTTTTTGAAAATAGTCGAATAATCAAAGGGGTTCTTTTGGAATATAAAATGGAGCTGCCGGATAGGCAGCTCCATATATTTGTGTGGATTTGTATTAAACTTCCTTGCTCTTGGTGGCGATCTCCAGCAGACACTTGGCAGTGAACTCTGCCGGTGTCATAGCACCCAGATCGTCACCCTTACGGGTACGGACGGAGACAGTGCCGTTTTCCATATCCCGATCACCAACCACCAGCATATAGGGAACCTTCTGCAGCTGTGCTTCACGGATCTTATAGCCCAGCTTTTCACTGCGGTAGTCACCCTCTGCCTGGATACCGGAATGGTTCAGCTCTGCTACCAGGTTCTTGCAGTAATCGTGAGCCCGATCAGTGATGGGCATGACCCGGACCTGCTCCGGCATCATCCACAGAGGCAGTGCGCCGGCGTACCGCTCAATCAGGTAGGCCAGGGTGCGCTCATAGCAGCCCAGACTGGTGCGGTGGATGATATAGGGGGTCTTCTTCTGACCGTCGGCATCCACATACTCCATACCGAACTTCTGCGCCAGGAGCATATCAATCTGAATGGTAACGATGGTATCTTCCTTGCCAAAGACGTTCTTGTACTGGATATCCAGCTTAGGCCCATAGAAAGCAGCCTCATCAATGCCGATTTCGTACTCTACACCCAGGTTGTCCAAAATATTACCCATGACGCGCTGGGCTTCTTCCCACTGCTGGGCAGTGCCTTCATACTTGATGCCAGCGCGGGCAGGATCCCACTGGCTAAAGCGGAAGGTGCAGTTTTCCAGCATGCCTACAGTATCCAGAACATACTTAGCCAGTTCCAGACAGCCGCGGAACTCCTCCTCCAGCTGATCGGGACGGAGGATCAAGTGACCCTCGGAAATGGTGAATTGACGGACACGGATCAGACCGTGCATCTCGCCGCTGTCCTCATTGCGGAACAGGGTAGAGGTTTCACCCAACCGCATGGGCAGATCCCGGTAGGAACGGGCCCGGTTCAGGTAGACCTGATACTGGAAGGGACAGGTCATGGGACGCAGGGCAAAGCATTCCTTGGTCTCGTCGGTGGGGTCGCCCAGGACGAACATGCCATCCAGATAGTGATCCCAGTGGCCGGAGATCTTGTAAAGATCGCTCTTGGCCATCAAGGGGGTCTTGGTCAGCAGGTAGCCGCGCTTCTGCTCCTCGTCCTCGATCCAGCGCTGGAGCTTCTGAATGACTCTTGCGCCCTTGGGCAGCAGGATGGGCAAGCCCTGGCCAATCTCCTCCACAGTGGTGAAGAACTCCAACTCACGACCCAGCTTGTTGTGGTCGCGCTTCAGGGCTTCAGCCTGCTTTTCCAGATACACATCCAGCTCCTCCTTGGAGGGGAAGCTGATACCATAGATGCGTTGCAGCATTTTGCGGTTGCTGTCACCGCGCCAGTAGGCACCGCAGGATTTGGTCAGCTTAAATCCGTTGTGCTTCACACGGCCTGTGTGATCCAGGTGGGGACCGGCACACAGATCGGTGAAGTCACCCTGGGTGTAGAAAGAAATCACGGCATCCTCCGGAAGATCCTGAATCAGCTCTACCTTATAAGGCTCGTTCAGGCTCTCCATGTAAGCGATGGCCTCGGCCCGGGGCTTTTCTGTGCGCTCCAGACGAATACGCTCCTTACAGATCTTTTTCATCTCTGCTTCGATCTTCTCCAGATGCTCGGGGGTAAAGGAGAAGGGTGCATCAAAGTCATAGTACCAGCCTTCGTCGATGGCAGGGCCAATGGCCAACTGTACATCGGGCCACAGACGCTTTACTGCCTGCGCCATGATGTGAGAGCTGGTGTGCCAATAGGTTTTTCGGTATTCGGGGTTTTCAAAGGTGTACAGGTTTTCGTTTTCCATATGGTGTTCCTCCATTTCTTCTTTGGGGAGGGCAATAAAAATACCCACCCCTGACATAATCAGGGGTGGGATACATATTATATAATGTACTCCACGGTTCCACCCTGGTTGCGGACAAGTCCGCCACTCATTGACGCTTTAACGGGCGTACCCGATCGGCCATTTCCAGCCGATGGCTCCAAAGTGGTATCGCACCGGGCAGGGGTACAGAGCCTTTTCACCAAGCGGCTCCTCTCTGGGAATCTTTCCTGATGCGCATGTCTTCATCACAGCCTTTAACAAACAGACTATAACACAAATGAAACAGCCTGTCAAGTGGGGGAAAAACCCGAAAAACAGGCCCAAAAACCAAAAAACCGGTTTACCATAACCGGGAAAAGGGAAAAAGTATAACTATGTTACATAACGCGTAGAATTATGTCAACAAATGTAACCAAATCTACTACCTATTGTGTTTTGTAAGGGGAAAATATGGTATATTTTGGATAAGGGTTAACATAAAATATAAACAAAAAATGTTAAAAAAGTTTGTTTTTAACGGCGTTTCACTGCAAAGACTTGACTTTTTTGAAATTTTTGTTATAATGGGCTAGCAATCCTCTGTAGGATTGTGTTTTTGTAACTAATTGATACTAAATATTTTTAGCGGTGAATAACCCCGAATTTTGAGAAAGGAGGTTCGTTTCATGCAATTCTTTCCCACCCTTGCAGCGCGCAGAAGTCATCCTATTCTTCGAGTGATGGCCATTGCGGTGCTGACATCCCTGGCGGCGTCCGGATTGATTCCTACGGTGTTTGCGCGTAATACATATGTGATTACTGACGGCGACCAAAAGACGGTCTATACCACCTTTGCTACGGATCCTGCCTATGTGCTGGACCAGGCTGGCGTCCAGTTGGGAGAAGATGATACCTATACGACACAGGCCGGTGACGGCGTTTCTGAGATCACTGTTCAGCGCAGTCAGTATATTACTGTCTATAACTGCGGTGAGCGGCAGGAAGTCACCAGCTACGGCGAAACAGTACAGGCGCTTTTGGACCGCTTGGGCATTCCCACTTACGGTGAGTATACTGTTTCTGTACCCCTGAGCGATGAAACATACAATGGTTTGGAGGTCCGGGTGGACAATGTAGTCTGCCGTCAGCAGACTTACACTGTGGACATTCCTTATGAAACTACATTATGCTACGATCCCACTCTTCCCGAGGGCCAGGAAAAAGTCCTGGTGGAGGGTGTGACCGGTCAGGTGCAGAAAACAGCAGATGTTGTCTATGTGAACGCGGTGGAAAGCAGCCACACTGTCACACAGGAAACGGTTGTACAGCAGCCTGTAAACAAGATCGTTGCAGTAGGCACCGGCACCCAGGTCGGAAAGAACTCCAATGCACCTGCCATCGGCAATGGTGTGATCGTCACAGCAGACGGTCAGGTGTTGACTTACAGCAGAAGTGAACAGTTTTCAGCTACTGCCTATACCCATACAGATGAGGGCTGTGACATGATTACAGCCACCGGTACTACCGTTCGTATGGGTACCGTTGCGGTGGACCCGAAGGTGATCCCCTACGGCACACGGATGTTCATCGTGGCAAATGATGGCAGTTATATCTACGGTATCGGTACAGCAGAGGACTGCGGCGGCGCTATTAAGGGTAACCGCCTGGACCTGTACTTCCCCACAGACCCCGAGTGCTGGGCATTTGGCGTCAGAGGTTGTACCGTATATTTCCTGGACTAATCATTGAAATATCGCCTTTTCCCTGTTATAATAGCTGCAATAGCGGTTACTTACACCAGGGAAGAGGCGATTTTCTTATGATTGACGTATGTAATATTCATGTGATGAAGCCCTTGCTTGCGGAGCATGGCTTTCACTTTTCCAAGGCGAAGGGACAGAATTTTTTGGTTGCCGGCTGGGTTCCGGAACGGATCGCAGAGGAATCTGGGGTGGATCGTTCTGTAGGTGTACTGGAGATTGGACCCGGCATTGGCCCCTTGACCCAACAGCTGGCACTGCGTGCAGGGAAGGTCTGTGCCGTGGAACTGGATAATCGGTTGGAGCCGATTTTGAAGCTGACAGTGGGGGAATTTGAAAATCTGGAGATCCTGTGGGGCGACGTGCTGAAGCAGGATGTCCCGGCCCTTGTTAAGGAGAAGTTTCCGGGACTGCGGCCCATGGCCTGTGCCAATTTGCCCTATTACATCACTTCTCCCATTCTGACGGCCCTTTTGGAGGCCGAGTGCTTTGATGCGGTCACAGTCATGGTGCAGAAAGAGGTGGCGCAACGGATCGCGGCAAAGCCGGGAACGGCGGATTACAGCGCTTTCACGGTGTTCTGCCAGTATTATGCGGAGCCGGAGCTTTTGTTTGATGTGCCGGCGGGCTGTTTTATGCCTCAGCCGAAGGTTACCTCTGCGGTGATTACGCTGCGCACCCGGAAAGAACTGCCTTGGCAGATCCGCAGCAAAGAGATTTTCTTCCGTACCGTCCGTGCCAGCTTTGCCATGCGCAGAAAGACGTTGCAAAACGGCCTTGCTGCCGGGTTCCCGGAGCTGGGAAAGGCCGGGGCAGGGGAAGTGATTGCTGCCTGCGGACTGCCGGCCTCTGTCCGGGGTGAAACACTGGATATTGCCCAATTCGCAGAAATTGCCAACGAGATTGCAGAAAGAAAAGGAATCTAAGGGAGGGCGTTATGGTTCAGTTTTTACTCCTGGATCTGGATGATACGATCCTGGATTTTCATAAGGCAGAAGATATTGCTCTGCGGAAAACGTTAAAAGAATTTGGCATCGAACCTACCGACCAGGTGTGCGCCCGGTACAGTCAAATCAACAAAGAGTATTGGCAGCGGCTGGAGCGCAAGGAGCTCACCCGGCCCCAAGTGCTTGTGGGACGGTTCCGTACGCTGATGGAGGAGCTGGACGTTTCGGCAGATGCCCAGGCTTGCTCTGTGCGGTATACGGATAACCTCGCCATTGGACATTATTTTTTGCCCGGGGCCCGTGAGGCGTTGGAAAATCTTTCTAAAAAGTACCCCCTGTACATCGTCAGCAATGGCAACCTTCCTGTCCAGCGCGGCAGACTGGCAAGTGCCAACATCTCCCACCTGTTCCGGGGTATTTTCATCTCCCAGGAGCTGGGCGCCGACAAGCCGGATCCCGCATTTTTTCAAGAGGCCTTCCGCCGCATTGAAGGTTTCGACCCCAGCAAGGCCATGATCGTCGGTGACAGCTTGACTTCCGATATTAAAGGCGGTAAAAACGCCGGAATTTTGACCTGTTGGGTCAATCCCGGACATAAAGCATGCGGTGCGATTGTTCCGGACTATGAGATCGAGAGCATCAGCCAATTGGAAACACTCCTGGAAACCATATAAAAACCCCTTGGATGGACATTCGTTCTATCCAAGGGGTTTGCTTTATTTCTTCTTTTTCGGCAGTTCGCTGTACAGGGCGCTGCCCAGGACCAGCACCGTACCTGCAATACCCCAGCTGGAAAGGGGCTGCCTGAGCACCAGTGCCGACAAAACCACAGCAATCACCGGGTCCAGATAGCTGAATATGGCGATGGTATGGGCCTCCAGATCTTTCATGGAACCAAAATACAAGGCATAAGCTACGCCGGTATGGACGATACCAACCACCGCCAGCAGCACCCATTGCACAGGTGACATCCTTGGCAGTGCAAACCCTTCCGTCAAAAGCAGATACGGCAGGATGGCCACCGCTGCAGAGGCAAGCTGTATCACTGTTTTGTCGTATGCGCCAATAGGAGAAAGTTTTTTGTTCAAAAACATTACTGTTGCGTATAGTACGGCGGCACCCAGCGCAAGACCGACACCTGTAAGTTCCGACAGGGAATGGATACCTTTTTCTGTTATGCCGGAAACAAACACCAGACCAACCAGCGCAACAGCAACACAAAGGCTTTTTTTAAGTGTAAGACGCTCGCCGACCAAAGGGGAGGCTAAAATCAGAAACAGCGGTGCCAGATAGTAGCAAACTGTGGCGGTAGCAACACTGGTTCTATCGTAGCTTAAAAAGAGAAGTACCCAGTTAAAGCCCATAGCAGCTCCGGACAGACACAAAACAGGAAGGTTCTTCCGGATGGCCTGGCCGTCAAGCTTTTTGCGGGACAGAAGCATAATGGCAAGCAGGAACAAAAGACCCGAAAGAGCCCGGCACAGTGCAATATAGGGTCGGCTCAGGGGGATAAAGTTGACAAAGATACCTACAGTGCCGAAAATGCCCATGGCAGATAACAGTTTTATTTTTGCTTGTTTCATAGTGCCTCCCTGTAACCTGGACCCAAGATATGGGAAGATAGTAGCAAATTACAGCACAGTTGTCAAATGCTTTTGAAAAAAAGGGACTGGAATTGTTTGTTTTTACAAAAAGCACAAAAGTGCTTGACAGAAAGACAAATGCGTGGTAGTATACTTTCAAATTGAATCGCTCAGATAGAGGCGCGGGTTTCATCAGTAACTCTCTGCAAGGCCAGGCAGCCGCAGAAGGTGAAAGGGGAGACCGCCGAAGCAAGGGAAATGCCTGAGTTTTCCAAGCTGGGCCGTCAGAGAACATCTGCCGGACTGTCACAAACTTTGTGAAGCGCTATCGAAGCAGTGTCGCAATTTTATTTGATTGCTATTGCTGTTGGATCGCTTGACGAAGCGATCCAATTTTCATTATTTGGGCAATGTCCCTAAAAACGAAAGGAAGAAACAAAAATGAAGAAGATCCTTGCAATTACCCTGGCCATGCTGATGGTCCTGTCCCTGGCCGCCTGCGGCGAATCCAGCACCAATGATGAAGAAGCATTCACCGGCGTGGAAGACGGTGTTCTGACCGTAGCTATGGAATGTGCCTATGCGCCTTACAACTGGTCTCAGCCCGATGACTCCAACGGTGCTGTGCCTATTGCCAACTCTGAGGGCAATTTTGCAAACGGTTACGATGTGATGATGGCTAAGAAGCTCTGCGAGGCCAATGGCTGGGAGTTGGAAGTCATGCAGCTGGATTGGGACTCCCTGGTGCCTGCTGTTCAGAACGGCACTGTGGATGCAGTTATCGCCGGTCAGTCCATGACCAAGGACCGTATGGAAATGGTGGACTTTGCCGGTCCTTACCTGTATGCCATTATTGTCTGTTTGATTAAGGCTGACAGCGCATTGGCAAATGCAAAGGGCATCTCCGAGATGACCGGCACCTGCACCAGCCAGATGGGCACAATTTGGTACGACACCTGCCTGCCTCAGATCGAGGGTGCAGACGTTCAAACTGCTGCTGAGTCCGCTCCTGCTATGCTGATGGCACTGGAGACCGGTGCTGTAGACTTTGTCTGCACCGATATGCCTACTGCACAGGGCGCACTGGTTGCTTACCCCGACATGGTAATCCTGGATTTTGCAGGTTCCGGCGATGACTTCGAAGTGTCCGATGAGGATATCAACATTGGTATCTCCGTTATGAAGGGCAACACCGTCCTGAAGGATGCGCTGGACAGCGTTCTCGGTGAAATGACTGCCGATGACTTCAACGCTCTGATGGCAGATGCCATTCAGGTTCAGCCCATTGAGGAGTAATAAAAGCAAGACACCAAGCCGAGGGTAGCCCCTCGGCTTGCAGTCGGTAAGGAAATGATTTTATGGATAAGCTAATTCAGCTGTTTGAGGATGTTGCAAAGCTTTGGACGAAGTATGGCAATTCCTATATGGTCGGTATGCGCAACACCCTGATATTGGCGGTGGCAGCAACTTTGATCGGTTGTATCATCGGTTTTGTTTGCGGTGTGCTCAATACCATCCCTCACAGTAAAAATGACCCTTGGTTCAAGCGTGCCTTTTTGGCACTGATTCGCGGCATTGTCCGTGTTTACGTGGAAGTGTTCCGCGGAACGCCCATGGTTTTGCAGGCAGTGTTTATCTTCTACGGTTTGCCTTATTTTACAGATAACGCAGTCCAGTTTAAAGGCAATGCCGGTATTTGGATCGCGGCGTTGCTGGTGGTTTCCATCAACACCGGTGCGTATATGGCAGAGTCCGTCCGTGGCGGCATTATCTCCGTTGACCCCGGGCAGACCGAAGGCGCAAAGGCCATCGGCATGACCCATGTACAGAACATGGTGCACGTAATTCTGCCCCAGGCTCTGCGGAATATATTGCCGCAGATCGGCAACAACTTCATTATCAATTTGAAGGACACCTCCGTTATGTTTATCATAGGCTTTACGGAGTTTTTTGCCACCCACAAGGCTGTGGCCGGTGCTACCTTCCGGTACTTCCCCTCCGCTGCATTGGAAATGGTGGGCTATTTGTGCATGACGTTGGCTGCATCCTTCCTTCTGCGCTGGCTGGAGAAGAAGCTGGATGGCAATTCCAGCTATGAGCTGGTACAGGTTGACAGCCTGACCATGACAGCCGGCACCTACAATCATCCCCATAAGGGCAGTCCTTTTGGTGAAAGAAATAAGGAAGGGGGATGCTGATATGCAAGATATGATACTGGAAGTCAAGCACCTTTCCAAAAGCTTTGGAAAGAATGCTGTACTTAAGGATATTGATTTTACAGTCAGTAAGGGCGACGTAGTCTCTGTCATTGGAGCCTCCGGTTCCGGAAAATCCACTCTCCTGCGATGTATAAACCTTTTGGAGACCCCTACCGCTGGCGAAATTCTCTACCATGGAAAAAATGTGGCGGACAGCAAGGTCAAGGCACACGAATACCGCAGCCATGTGGGTATGGTATTCCAGTCCTTTAACCTGTTCAACAACATGACCGTTCTGCAGAATTGCATGATCGGACAGACCAAAGTTCTGAAAAAGAATAAAAAAGAGGCAAAGGAAGCGGCTCTGTACTATCTGAATAAGGTGGGCATGGCGCCTTACATCAATGCTAAGCCCCGGCAGATCTCCGGCGGTCAGAAGCAGCGTGTAGCCATTGCCCGTGCCCTGGCCATGAACCCGGAGGTGCTCCTGTTTGATGAGCCCACCTCTGCCCTGGACCCGGAGATGGTTGGTGAAGTTCTCACCGTTATGCAGCAGCTTGCTCAGGAGGGCATGACCATGCTGGTGGTTACCCACGAAATGGCCTTTGCCCGGGATGTCAGTAACCGGGTGGTTTACATGAATGAGGGCGTCATCTGTGAGCAGGGCAGTCCGGAGGAACTGTTTGGAAATCCGCAAAAAGAAGAAACAAAGGAGTTTCTGTCCCGTTTCCGCAATAACTAACTTAAAATCAAAAGAGGTCGATCCGAATGGATCGACCTCTTTTTGCTCGTTGCTTATTATCTTTGGATTCTGCCGGAGCCGTCACCGCCTGCCAGCTTTTCCACCTCGGCAACTGTCACCATGTTGTAGTCGCCTTCAATGGAATGCTTCAGTGCGGAGGCAGCCACTGCAAACTCGACAGCAGCCTGGGTGTCCTTGCCGGTCAGCAGACTGTAGATCAGGCCGCCGCCGAAGCTGTCGCCGCCGCCAACCCGATCAATGATGTGCAGGTCGTACTTTTTGGAGAAGCAGTATTCGTCCTTGCAGACGTTGTACAGCATAGCGCTCCAGCCGTTGTCGAAGGCACTGTGACTCTCGCGCAGGGTGATGGCAACCATTTCAAAGCCAAATCGGTCTGCCAGCTGTTTGGCAACAGATTTGTAGCCTTCGTGGTTGAGTTCGCCTGCATAGATGTCGGTAGCCTCGGCTTCAATGCCGAACACATCCTTGGCATCCTCCTCGTTGGAGGTGCAAACATCTACGTACTGACACAGCTGGGTCATGGCAGCTCTTGCCTGGTCCCGGGTCCACAGCTTGCCCCGGTAGTTCAGATCACAGGAGATCTTGATGCCGCGAGCCTTGGCAGCCTGGCAAGCTTGCTTGCAGATCTCCACCAGGTTTTCACCCAGCGCCGGTGTGATGCCGGTAAAGTGGAACCAGTCAGCGCCTTCAAAGATCTCATCCCAGTTGAAGTCAGCGGGGTCAGAAAGCTGAATAGCAGAGTGGGCGCGATCATAGATGCAGACAGAGCCTCGCTGAGAAGCACCTTTCTCATTGAAATAGATACCTACGCGCTCGCCACCCCGGACGATCTTTGATGTGTCCACACCGTAGCGGCGCAGGGAGTTGACAGCAGCCTGACCGATGGCATGGGCGGGTAGTTTTGTCACGAAGGCAGCATCCATGCCGTAGTTTGCCAGGGATACGGCCACATTTGCTTCGCCGCCGCCGAAGGTGAACTCCACATGGTCACACTGGACAAAGCGCTCGTAGTTGTAGGGCTGCAGGCGGAGCATCAGCTCGCCGAAAGTAATAATTCTAGCCATTTTCAGTCCTCCAAATCAGGTTATACACCGCTGTAGGCAGCAAAGCCGGCGTCCACAGGCAGCACAACGCCGGTGATGGCAGAGGCGGCCTTGTCGTCGCACAGGAACAACGTAGCGCCGATCAGTTCTTCAGCATCTACGAAACGAGCGGTGGGAGTGCCGTTCAGGATTTTGGCAGAACGTGCGGTGGGAGTGCCGTCTTCGTTGAACAGCAGGGCCTTGTTCTGAGCAGAAACCAGGAAACCGGGGGCAATGGCGTTACAGCGGATGCCGGTACCGGCAAAATGGGTAGCCAGCCACTGGGTAAAGTTAGAGATACCTGCCTTGGCGGCGGAGTAAGCAGGGATCTTAGTCAGAGGCGTATAGGCGTTCATGGAAGAAATGTTCAAAATCACGCCGTGCTTCTTTGCTACCATATCCTTGGCAAATGCCTGGGTGGGAAGCAGCGTGCCCTGGAAATTCAGCTTAAACACAAAGTCCACACCGGCAGCATCTAAATCAAAGAAGGTTTTGCAGCCGTCCCATGCTTCATGCTGATACTCATTGTCGGTGGTAGCCCGGGGGTTGTTGCCGCCGGCACCGTTGACCAGGATGTCACAGGGACCCAGGTCTCTAAGCACTGCCTGGTGGACCTCCTCCAGGGCTTCGGCTTCCAGAACGTTTGCTTTGTAGCCTTCGGCAATATAGCCTTCGGCCCGCAATTCCTTTGCCAGCTTCTTGACAGCATCTTCGTTCAGGTCCAGACAGGCGACTTTCGCACCGGACTGGGCAAATGCACGGGCCATAGCGCCGCAGATCAGACCGCCGGCGCCGGTAACAACGGCAACTTTGCCGCTAAAGTCAATATTCAGGGGGAGATTCGCCATTTTCAATTACCTCCAATTATGATATGAAAATTATTTGTTTTCCAGTCTGTCGAGCATGTCCCACACACCCAGCATATACATGATGCCCAGGGCGCGATCGTATAAACCGTAACCGGGACGGACGTTGCCGGGGCCTTCATCCCACAGGTGACGGCCATGGTCGGGACGGATATAGCCCTCAAAGCCGCAGTCGTGATATGCCTTCAGAATCTCCAGAATGCCGGTATCACCGTCGCAGTCCCGGTGGCTGGCCTCGCTGAAGTCTCCGTTGGGGAAATGCTTTACGTTTCGGATATGAGCGAAAGCAATGCGGTCACAGTATTTACGGACAATGGCGGCCACATTGTTAGCAGGGTCGGCGCTAAGGCTGCCGGAACACAAAGTCAGGCAGTTATAGGGGCTGTCCACCATCTTTAGGAAGCGGTCAATATTCTCCTCATTGATGAGCAGACGGGGCAGACCGAAGATATCCCAGGGGGGATCGTCCATGTGGATCGCCATTTTAATGCCGGTTTCCTCACAGGTAGGCATCAGCGCCTCCAGGAAATACTTCAGATTAGCCCACAAGGTTTCGTGGTCCACATTCTTGTAAGCCTGGAACAGCTCGTCCAGCTTGGCCATACGCTCAGGCTCCCAGCCGGGGAAGGACATATTGTATTTTTCGGTGAAATCCAAAATGTACTTGGCCATGGCGTTGTAGTCGTCTTGTATCATGCCTTTTTCGTAGAACAGGGCAGTGGAACCGTCGCCTACCGCATGGAACAGATTGGAGCGGGTCCAGTCAAAAATGGGCATAAAATTGTAACAGATGACCTTGACACCGTATTTGGCAAGATTGCGCATGGTGATCTTGTAGTTTTCGATGTACTGATCCCGGGTAGGAAGACCAATCTTGATGTCATCGTGGACATTTACGGACTCTACAACATCAATGTTGAAGCCATACTTATCACACTGGGCTTTAACCTCAGCGATCTCGTGCTCCTCCCAGATCTCACCGGGCATCTTGTGGTGCAGGGCCCAGACGATGCTGGTGACACCGGGGATCTGCTTGATGTCGCCCAAGGTGATTTTGTCGTTGCCTTCGCCGTACCAGCGGAAACCCATTTGCATAGGCATAAGCGGAACCTCCTGGTCATTATGTTAGATATATTGAGTTTATCATTAAATAAATGCAATATAAATTGTATATATTGCTTGAAATATTGTTAAAGTTGCTGTATCCTATCCTGGAGGTGATTTGTATGCGTGAACGCGCACAGAGATTTGATCCGCGGCAGACTATGCAAAAGGATACATTTGAGGTGTTTCATTATCGGGAACCCAGACCCAACCCAGTAGAAGTGCATCACCATGATTTTTATGAGGTGTACTATCTTCTGCGGGGGGAAGTGGAATACTGGGTGGACGGGCGCATTATCCGGATATCAGCCGGGGATCTTCTGTTAATCAACCCTATGGAGCTCCACAGACCGATATTGGCGGAGGCCGGGCAGGTCTATGAGCGGATCGTGCTGTGGATCAATAAGGAATACATTGAAAGTCTTTCCTCCCAGGGGCTGCGGCTTTCTGCCTGCTTTGACACACAGCAGCCGGCGCACACGCACCTGATCCGTCCCGGGATATCGGAGGGCTCCGTATTGACGGCCCGGATGAGTGAACTGGTACGGGAATTTTATTCTACGGAATTGGGCAGCGAGCTAAGTTCCTACGGCCTGTTTTTGCAGATCATGGTCCAGCTCAACCGTATGGCCCGGCATACCCAACCTCAGCAGGAGGAAACGCAGCCCATGTCCCAGCTGGTGCAGCAAACCCTAAGCTATATTGCTGAGCACCTGGCCGACCCAATCACCGTGGAGCATATTGCAGATCGGTTCTATGTGAGCAAATACTATCTGTCCCATAGCTTTACAAAGGAAGTGGGGGTCAGTGTCTACCGCTATATCATGCTGCGCCGGCTCCTCATGGCCCGTCAGCAGTTACTTGCCGGACAGACGGCTGGGCAGGTTTGCCGCAGCTGCGGCTTTTCCGACTATGCCAGCTTCTACCGTGCCTTTAAATCCGAGTACGGCATCAGTCCCAGAGAATTTACAAACGCAAAATGATTAGGCAAAAGCAGATCACTGATCCGGTGCTTCCCGGTATTCTTTTGGTGTCTGACCGGTGATTTTTTTAAACACCTTGGAAAAATAGTGCACATCCATAATGCCGCAGTGCTGGGCAACGGTCTGTACCTGCAGTCGTGTGGTGGATAAAAGGTGCTTTGCATGACGGATCCGGCGGTTGGTAATATATTCTGTTAATGTCTGCCCGGTCTCCTTTTTAAAGATGGTGGACAGGTAGCTGCTGCTGATATTCAGCGAATCGGAAAGGGTCTTTAAATTCAGCGTGCCGGTCAGGTCTGTATCAATACAGGCAATGGCTTTCTGCACCGGAGGGGAATAGTTTTTCATGGAGTGCTTACGAACCAGCTGACAGTAGGAACGGAAAGCTTCTGCCATAAAGGGCCTGACTGCTTCCATGGTTTCCAGATGTTCAATTTTGGATGCGAAGGAGGAGGACACACTGTCCAGATACACGGGGTGAACGCCGCCCCGCTCTGCAGCCTTACGCAGAAGTGTGTTCATGATAATGCAGTAGTTTTTGGCGTTGCGAATGGGGTCAGACAACCGCTGTTCAAAGGAAAAGGATGAAAAAGCATTCAAAAGCATATCCGCCTTGTGAACCTGTCCCATAGTCACGGCGTCCATTAGCTCATTTTCATAGCTGTAGCGCTGTTCCATGGTCCGCATTTTGCGAACCAGATCCACCTCGTTGCCGGTATCGCTTTTGGACAGGGGCGTGTGGGGCAGAATATACTCTGGGTCAAGATCTTCCAGCGTGAAGTTACCGCGACCCCACAGCTTTTCGGCAAAGGCCTCCAAAAGTGCATATAGGTGGCTGGCGTGATCCCATACAGGAACTGCCGAATACAGCTTTTCCAACTCGGACTGCTCGCTGGGGGGAATGCCTTGCTGCTCAGCCAGTTCCAGCCGTTGCTGCTGGCTGGGAACTGCGGAAAGAAACGGCCCGATGATCAGCACGGCGTCCATGCCGCTGCCGGGAAGGGGCAGGTAAAGATAATGCAGCAAAAAGGGATCCCGGACCCGACAGATCACCCGCTCATGCAAGTCTGGTTGCCGATGGCGTGATGTTAGATACATGGCCACAGGATCGGCCAGAGGGAGGGAAGAGGGCGGCAGCAGAGGGGTAGCCCCGGATTTAGAAAGGTCTACGATGGTAGATTGCAGCTTGCATTTTTGCAGAGTTTCCTGTAAGAGAATCAGTTCCGGCTCATAGTGCATACCGAAAACCTCCAAAGTTTTGGTAAATATAGGCAATTATTACAAAAAACAAACAGGTTTTTATTTTATTATAGGCTATATAAATGAGGAAAACAACTATTTCTTTTATAATCATCAAAAAATTTTACAAAAAACAGAAAAAATAATCCTTATTCTAATGGCTTTTTTTCTTTATAATAGAAATACCATTACGGATCGATTGTGGGTGGAACCCCAGTGATCCGGCAAGACGCACCGCGTCTTTCAATACAAGGAGGAAATAATCATGGCAAAAAAGGCACCAACTTTAGATGCCAACGGTTACCGCAAGTTTGGCATTCGTGACAGCATTGCTTACGCAGCCGGCGACTTGGGCTGCAACATGAGCTTTGCGCTGAAGGGTACAATGGCACTGTTCTGGACGCAGGTTATGGGCATGGGACTTTGGTACTCTCTGCTCCTGGTAATCGTGCAGGTCTGGGATGCAATCAATGATCCGCTGATTGGTTCTATTATTGATGCAGATAAGCGCAAATACAGAAGAAATAAGTTTCTTACTTACATTTGGGCCGGTTCTATCGGCTTGATTGTTGGCGGCGCCTGCTGCTTCATTCCGCTTCCCCAGGCACCGGTTCTGGCCAAAGCAATTATTTTTGTGGCCGGATATGTGATTTGGGATGCTTTCTATACGGTGGCCAACGTTCCTTATGGCAGCCTGCTTTCCCTGATCTCTAAGGAGCCTGCTGACCGGGCATCTCTTTCAGCATGGAGAAGTGTCGGTTCTATGGTCGGCAATATGCTGCCTATGGTGATCCTGCCTTTCCTGATCTACAATCCTGATAAGTCTCTGAATGGTCCTATGGTATTTGTTGCTGCTCTGGTTATGGGCGTGCTGGGTTTCATTTGCTTCCAGTTTATGATCCGCAATACCGAGATCCGTGTGGATACTACCGATGTGGTGGTCAGCGAGGAGCGGCCTAAGTTCAATGTGATCAAGGCCATGGTCAACTTCCTGAAGAATCGTCCCGCTATGGGTGCGACTCTGGCCGCTATGGGTATGTTCATTGGCATGCAGGGTGCAGCTACTGCCGTTTCTGTCGTTTTCCAGATCTACTTCAAGAATCCGCAGATCTCCGGTGTTGTTCAGCTGTTTGCTATGATCCCCATTGTGGTCTTTACCCCGCTTGCCCGTAAGATGGTTACGAAATTCGGTAAGAAGGAATTGTCCGTGGTTGGTGCGATTGCTTCTATTATCGGTGGTCTGGGCCTGTTCATTATTACCCCCAACAATACTACCATAGACCTGATTATTTACATCGCATGCCAACTGGTGTACTCCTTGGGTCTGGGCATCTACTCCACCGTTTCCTGGGCTATGATGGGCGATGCCATCGACTACAACGAGTGGAAGACCGGCAACCGCGAGGAAGGCACTGTCTACTCCCTGCATTCTTTCTTCCGCAAGCTGGCACAGGGCGTTGGCCCTGCCGTAGCGTTGGTTATTATGAGCACCTTGGGCTACGTCAACAATGCCATTGATCCCGTCACCGGTGCTGAGATGATCGATGTCACCTTGCTGAGCTGGGATGTTGCTGTAAACCTGCGTGTGCTGGTGGCTGCCCTGTTCCTGCTCTCTGCTGTGATGCAGTTTATCGGCTTGGCCCTGGTTTACAACCTGGACAAGAAGACACTGGCGAGGATGAACGAGGAACTGGATGCACGCCGCAACCGTGCTGAGTAATTTCTTTACTGCATAGGGGAGGGCTGGGCCCTCCCCATTTAAAAGTTTACACAGTGTTTATACTTTTACCGGCCAACGTTTGCTATAATGTGGCCGAACATAAAAATGGAGGTAATTTTTGGTGAGAAAAATCGTAAACTTAAATCGCAAATGGGCCTTTTCCAAGCTGGCCGACTGCGTACCTCAGAGCATTGACGGCCGCTGGGATATTGTCAACATTCCCCACTCCTGGAATGCCATCGACGGACAGGACGGTGACAACGACTATTTCCGCGGCACCGCTTATTATGCCAAAACTTTGAATAAAATGAGCCTGCCCCAGGCAGACCGCTATTACCTGGAGATCAAGGGTGCCAATTCCTCTGCCGACGTGTATATGGATGGAAAGCACCTGGCACACCACGACGGCGGCTACTCCACCTGGCGTGTGGATATTACTGAGAGCCTGGGTGCCAACAGCCTGTTGGTGATTGCTGTGGACAACGCAGCCAACGAAACGGTCTATCCCCAGATGGCAGACTTCACCTTCTACGGTGGCCTGTACCGTGATGTGAATCTGATCTGCGTATCCGAGAGCCACTTTGATCTGGATTACTACGGCGGCCCCGGCATCAAGGTCACACCTGCAATCGACGGCAGCAATGCCAATGTGGAGGTGGAGGTATTTGTAACGGCCGGCAAGCTGGGTCAGACCATCCGCTACACACTGTGCGATGCCCAGGGTAACGAGATTGCTACCACCCAGGACAGCAACACCAAGGTGAATTTCACCATTGAAAACGTGCATCTGTGGCATGGCCGTAAGGATCCCTACCTGTACACTGCCAGGGCAGAACTGGTGGAGGGAGACAAGATCCTTGACCAGATCAGCACCCGCTTCGGCTGCCGCAGCTTCCAGATTGACCCGGACAACGGCTTTATCCTCAACGGGGAGGAATACCCCCTGCGGGGCGTTTCCCGGCATCAGGACCGCTGGGGAATCGGCAATGCACTGCTTCCTGAGCACCATGAAGAAGATATGGACCTGATCATGGAAATGGGCGCTACCACCATCCGCCTTGCCCACTACCAGCACGATCAGTACTTCTATGACCTGTGTGACGAGAAAGGCCTGGTGATCTGGGCAGAGATTCCTTATATCTCCAAGCACATGCCCACCGGTCGCGAGAACACCATCAGCCAGATGAAGGAATTGATCACCCAAAACTACAACCACCCCTCTATCGTGGTTTGGGGTCTGTCCAATGAGATTTCCATCGGCGGCAGCGATGATGACCTGCTGGAGAACCACCGGATTCTGAACGACCTGTGCCATGAGATGGATAAGACCCGTCTTACCACCATTGCAGCCGTTTCCATGTGCAAAATGGATGATCCCTATTTGCAGATTCCGGATGTGGTCTCCTACAACCACTACTTTGGCTGGTACGGCGGTGAGACCGATATGAACGGTCCCTGGTTCGATAAATTCCATGCCATGCACCCCAATATCCCCATTGGCTGCTCTGAGTATGGCTGTGAGGCTCTGAACTGGCACACCTCCGATCCCCGTCAGGGAGACTACACCGAGGAGTATCAGGCTTACTACCATGAGGAGCTCATCAAGCAGTTCTTCTCCCGTAAGTACATGTGGGCGACCCATGTGTGGAACATGTTTGACTTTGGTGCCGATGCCCGGAATGAGGGCGGAGAAAACGGTCAGAACCACAAGGGTCTGGTAACCATGGACCGTAAGTACAAGAAGGATTCCTTCTATGCTTACAAGGCATGGCTGTCCGACGAGCCCTTCGTCCACCTGTGCGGCAAGCGCTATGTGGACCGGGTGGAGGACGTGACTAAGGTAACGGTTTATTCCAACCAGCCCACTGTGGAGCTGTTTGCCAACGGCGTTTCCCTTGGGGTTCAGGAAGCAGCCGACCACTTCTTCTACTTTGACGTGCCCAATGCCGGTGAAACCAAGCTGGTTGCCGTTTCCGGCCAGCTGAAGGACGAGAGCCTGATCCGCAAGGTAGCCGAGTTCAATGAGGACTACCGGCTGCGTGAAGAGGGAGCCATCCTCAACTGGTTCGATGTGGAAGCCCCCGAGGGCTATCTGTCCCTAAACGATAAGATGGGCGATGTGCTGTCTACCGTCCGGGGCAAACTGATCTTTGCTTCTTTGATGGGCAAGATGCTGGGCGGCAAGAAGGGCGATAAGAAAGACGGCGAATCCAATAAGGTCATGGGCTTTGAAATGACCGCCGATATGATGACCATGATGAATGGCTTTACCGTGCTGCGGCTGATCACATTGGCCGGCGGCATGATGGATGCCAAGTTTACCAAGGAACAGCTGCTGGATCTGAATGCCCAGCTGAACAAGATCAAAAAACCTAAGAAATAACCACTGAGGCGGCTGCACATGCAGCCGCTTCTTTTTTTTGTTTGAGGCTTGCAAATTTCGTTATGACGCAGTATAATCTTCTTAGATAAATTGCGTCATAACGAAGGAAATGGAGGGCCCGTATGCAGTACATAACGGCTGCCCAGGCAGCTAAGAAATGGAATTTAACAGTCCGCCGTGTACAGGATATGTGCCGTAACCATAAAATTCACGGTGCTGTCCGGTGGGGCCGGGACTGGATGATACCGGCAGATGCGGACCGACCAGCCGACCGCCGCCGGGTTCAAGTGGTGCAAACTGTTTCCGATAGCGCCCAGCTCCACCGGAAACATCCGGCCATTATCCTTTCCAATCTATATAATTTACCCGGCACGGCAGACCGGGTGGCGGATTCTTTGGAGGACAGACCCCAATCAGCGGCTCTTTTTCGTAGCCAGCTGGCCTATTTGCGAGGGGATATACAGGAAAGTCTGCGTATTGCCGGCCAATTGACGGAGGAAAGCTGTGGTCACGATCTGCAGATTGGTTGTGGCTTGACCCTGGCAAACTGTGCGGTGTACACCGGAAATCGGGAGCTGTTTGCAAAGGCCCGGGAAATGATTGCCCAAGCGCCCTGCCATGGTACCAGGGACCGTTGCGCGGTAGACTTTTGGGTTGCGGCTGCCCAATCGGAGCTGCGGGAGACAGGGGTGTTTCCTTTGTGGTTTTACCGGGGCCGATTTGATCTTTTGCCGGGGGATTCTTTCCCAAGTGCCCGGTTCTATTATCTCAGACTGATGTATCTTTTGGGTCATGAATACGCCATGGGCCACCATGGAGAGCCGGATGAGCAGGCGAAAATGGCCTCATTTTCCTGCGTGGCAGAGCCCTTGATCTCCCAAAACCATAAAGAGGGTGCTTTGGTTTCCGAGATTTATACCCGTTTGATCTGCGCCAGCTCTTACCATGACCTGGGTATTGACACCATGGCAGTTCACCACCTGGATGCTGCCATACAGCTGGCTTTGCCGGATAAACTGTACATGCCCTTGGCAGAATACCGGCGGCAGCTGGACTTTTTGCTGGATGAACGGCTGAGTCGGGTACAGCCGGAGGCAAGCAATCAGGTCAAAGTCCTGAATAAAGCGTGGTTGAAAGGCTGGACAAAATTGCAGAGCCTGGAGCGGGGCCGTCAGATATCCAACGATCTGACGGCACGGGAGCGGGAGGTTGCCAAGCATGCCGCCTTTGGCCTTTCAAATAAGGAGATCGCTGAGCGGCTGAATATTTCCGTCAATACTGTCAAGCAGTCTTTGCGTACGGCTATGGATAAGACCGGTGCCATGTGCCGTAACGAACTGGCTGACTATATTTAAGACCGCAAATTCCAATTCGTCGCTCTGCAGCACGATACATATGCATTTGATAAGGCATGGGATTTTCCACCATACCCAAAAAAACGGTTTGTCGGGTGTTGTGGCAGTCCCATGCTTTTTGCTATACTGATATCAAGAAAAATAAGGACGGAGGTGCCCTATGGAGCGCATAGTACCCCGGGAGGGGGATATACACGAGGTGGTATGCGTGGGCGGTCACAGCTTCACCATCCGCTATGGCTACTATACGGAACGGGAGAGACACAACACCGACCCGATCCCCATATATCCCTGTTTTGTGACCAATCCCCACTACACCCAGGAGGGATGCCCCTTGGTCACCCGGGTTCAGGATGCTTGCGAGCATTACGATACCGGACAGGAAAGTGGTGGTGACGGCTGGTGTGCCGATTGTATCCACTGCTCCGATGTGAGCAAGGAGATCGGCATTTGCCGCTGTGACCATCGTCGGTTGTTACAGCCCAACACCGCAATTATGTAATTTTCGTGCAATCAGCACTCCGGAAATCCCGGAAGGCTTCAGACCCTTTAAGGAGGAATGTAAACATGAGAGGACATTATTCTGTGTCAAAACGTTTGATGGCAGCATTTTTGTGTGTAGCTATGCTGGCAGTTTACCTGCCTGTCACAGCATTGAGCGCTGCTGCACCGGATAACAGGACGGTAGATCCCCATACCCTGGATCAGTGGAAAAACTACTTTGGCGTTATGGACGGATCTTATAATAATGTAAAGCTGACAACGGAGTATGCTGGCGGTGTGTGGACAGACAAATCTGTCTTTTCCGCAGCCGACCTGCCAACCCAGTTGACAGACGCCACCTATCAGGGCAAAAGCTTTGAGATAACTGACCAGGGTGATAACTTTGTGGTAAGTCTGTCAGCCTTGGCTTCCAATAAGGAAGTGGTGGGTTACTCTACCATTCCTACGGATACTGTGATGGTGCTGGATCTTTCCAGTTCTATGCGCACCAATGATGATAACGACGGCAGCGCCATTGATGAGTTGGTGGAGGCCACCAACAATGCCATCACCCAGCTACAGAGACTGAATAAGAACAACCGTGTTGCTGTGGTTCTGTATGCCGGTAACACAGCAGGCAGCTTCAGCAACAATCCTGGCATCGGTACAGTGGTATTGCCCATGGATACCTATACCCCTGCCAATGACGGCACGTTCCTCAAGTCTGTGGCCGTGGGCAGAGATCAAGACTATGCCATTGAGGTGACCGACGGTGTTCTGGGCAGTAAGGGTGCTGTCAGCGGCAAGCTGGAAACCGCCAGAGGCACCTTCACCCAGGACGGCATCTATGAAGGTATGCGTGTGCTTCTGGGCGTGGAGGACACCAAGGTTACCGAAGGCATCCAGACCGGCACCACCCGTCTGCCCATTATGGTGCTGATGACCGACGGTGAGCCTACCCTGGCGAACCGGGACTATAACGGCAATGACAGTCGTACCGATCTGGGCAACAGTGAGATCTACCTGAAGTTCAACAACCAGGATTATAACCACCGTGACACCATTGCTTGGCTGACCCAGCTCACCGCTGCCTTTGCCAAGCGGGAGGTAAGCCAGCACTACGATAATAACGCACTATTCTATACCCTGGGCTTCGGCGAAGAATCCACTCGCCTGGAGGAGGCACGCAGTGTTTTGGATCCTGCACACACCAGCAATGCCCTCAACGGCTTCTGGAACACCTTCCTTTCCGGCGGTAGTGTAAATGTCTATACCTACCAGGAAGGAAGACAGACCCGCTACTACACCACCGCCAATGACACCGCGGAGCCTTTGACCGCAGCGGACAAGGTCTATGTTGACCGGTTTTTTGAAGCCACCGGAACGGGCAGCGGTAGCCAGGGCAGCAGCCTGTATAATGCCTTTGCCAGCATCGTAGAGGAGATCAAGATCCAATCCAAGTACTATCCCACCTATGTGGAAAAGGATCACGACCACGACGGTTATCTGACCTTCGTGGATAAGATCGGCGAGTATATGGAAGTCACCGATGTGAAGGGGATTATTTTGGGTGAGCGTCTCTTCTCCGGCGAAGCTTTGGCCGCAAGCCTGGCAAACGGCAGCTTCGGTTCCATCCAGACACCTAACAGCAGAGGTGACAGCCTGGTGCAGTCTGTTAAGGAGCGACTGGGTATCACCGATACCCAGGTGGCCCAGGCATTGCTGCAAAGCGCCTATAACCACGGCCAGCTGGCATATAACAGCCAAACCGGCGAATTCAGCCACTACATCGGCTGGTACAGCGATGCAAACGGTAATTACCTGGACTTCTGGCACGAGGGGATGACCGATGCCCAGAAGCCTGCCGGTGCGACCCATATTATTAAATCCTATGGTTTCCTGGGAGATACCACTGTCATTCCCGGAATCTCTGCTACAGATATGATGTATATGACGGTTCGCGTCACCAAAGAGATTGCCACTGGCGATGCCATGATTACCTGGCGGATCCCGGCCTCCCTGGTGCCCACTGTCACCTATGAGGTCTCCGTGGATGTGGACGCCGCCGGCAAGATCACCAAGCTCAACGGCCTGCAGTTGTCCGATGAGTCTGCCGAGCACCCCATCCGTTTGGTATACGAAACTGCTTTGCGCCGGGACATCCATGACTGGAACCTGGCAGAAAAAGTGCCCCAGAGCTACGTAAACAGCACCGAAAACAAGGCAGCGGGCTATGTGTTCTATACCAATAAGTGGACATCTTCGTACCAGGACACCGCCCGGAACACCTATAGCCACTTTGAGCCCTCTGTGCAAAACGAGCGTTACTACTTCACCCAGGATGCAACCGTCTATGTGAAGAATGGCGACAGCTATACGCCTTACACAGGTACTAAGCCCAGCGGCAGCGGCTACTACCGTAACTACGCTTGTTACGAGCTGCTGACCAACGGCAGCCTGCGCATGCATGACCACTATGAGGAGATCTCTGCCGAAGCAATGACCTTTGCGGAGGCAGATGGAACCCAGTGGATCATCCCTAAGGATACGGTCCACCGTTACTACGATGCCGTAACCACAACCAAGGAGCAAAACGAAACCGGCACTATGGCCTACTCCGATCATCCCTTTGTGAATGCGGAAAGTGGTGCTTACTACACCTATTCCACCCAGGGCAACAATGGTATGCTGACCATGACCCCGGCTACCGGTATCCGTTTGACCAAGACCTTGGCAGAGGGCTTTGCTACCAATGCAGCCTTTACTTTCCGTCTCAGTGGCAATATTGCCAATGCCCAGGTGGTGCGCCTGACAGCTGACGGTGACGAGGCTTCCCGCAGCGCTTTGCCTGCCAGCGGTGAATTCACCCTGACTGCGGATGAGACGGTTTATATCGTGGGCCTTACTGCCGGTAGCTACACGGTGGAAGAGGTGATTGCCGAGGGCGCCGGTTACAGTGTTTCCCAGGTGAAGGTGGATGGTGCAGCCATCACCGGCACCCAGGCCAATGTGACCCTTACGGACCGGGATATCACCCAGGTAGCATTCACCAATGACGAGACCGGCTTTGGTAACCTGTACATTACCAAGGAGATGGAATCCGAGCACAATATCCCCCAGAACATTGCTGCCGAGACCTTTGCGGTGGCAGTCAATGTAGGTGCTGCCCTGGCAGGTAAGACATTTACCGTCGCCTATGGCCAAAACCGGACCCTGCAGGCCACGGTGGATGCAGCTGGTTATCTGAAGGTAAACGGCAACCATTTGCAAATCCCCAAGGATGTGACCTATGAGATCCTTTCTCTGCCGGAAGGCACCCAGGCCACTGTGACCGAGCTGCTGACAGCAGCCCAGAGCCAGTACTACACCACTGCCATTGCCACCCGTGACCACACCGGCGCGGAGCAGGAGCAGAACAACACCGCTGTGATCTTCAAAAATGCCAATGCCACTGCGGTGATTACCAACACCTATACCCCCAAGGCAATGACCGTAGACCTGGATGTGGAGGGTACTAAGAATTTCCTGGTGGATACGGCACTGACCGGGGATGTGACCTTCACCTTCGCGGTGCAGCAGCTTAGGGGCGCAGATTGGCCGGACATGACCGCCAAGACCGCAACCGTTTCCTACGGCGCTTCTGACGGCACCGGCACACTGATCAAGCACTTCAGAATCGACAATGTGCTGGAAGGTATTTCCTACACCGCTGTGGGAACCTATTCCTACCGGGTAGTAGAGAAGATTCCTGATGCCCGGGCCCCCGGCGTTACCTATGACCGCACGTTGTACAGCTTCACCGTATCTGTTACGGATCAGGGCGGAGCACTGGTGGCAGCAGTTACCGACTACAATGATGTGACCCTGAATGGCAGCTATGCTGTGTCCTTTACCAACAGCTACAACACCGCACCGGTGAGTGTGGATGTGAGCAAGCAGGTGGACAACAAGGCCCATAACCCAGAAGCCACGGCAAACACGCCCTTCACCTTTGTGGTCAGTGCTACAGACAGCAGCTTCCAGTCCAACGGCCATACCTATGAAAAGACCATCCACGGCGAGGGTTTGGTACGTTTTACCAATAATTTCAATACCCCCGGTGAATACTTTGCCACAGTCCATGAAAAGCTCCCTGCCGGTGCTACCCTGGTAACAGCCGGTGACTATGCCGGCATGTACTACTTGAACGGCTGGTACTATGATGCCACCGTATGGTATCTGCATGTGGTGGTTACCGAGCAAAGCGGCGACTTGACGGCTGTTGTCCAGGCAGGTACAGACCCTGCAGCTTTGTCCGGTACCACCGACAGTGTCAGCCTCAGCTTCTCCAATGTCTATAACCCGGAGAAGGCGGTTGTGGGGCTTACCTCTACAGTCAAGAAGGAGATCTCGGGCAGAGAACTGCTCGATGGCGAATTTACCTTCTATGTCACCGAAAATAACAACCCCTCAAATATCCTGCTTACCGGCACCAACGATGCCCACGGCAATGTGACCTTTGGCGGCACATTGCGCTTTGATGCCATCGGCACTTACCACTATGATGTTGTGGAAAAGCAGGTAAATGGTAACGGCGTGACCTGCGATCCCACGGTATATGATCTGGTGGTGGAAGTCACTGACAACGGTGACGGAACATTGGCAGCAACCTATTACTTCGAGGATTCTGTTACCAATCAGGTCACCTTCCATAACAGCTATAAGACGGATGCCACTTCGCATATCATAACCGCAACCAAGACTCTGGAGGGCAGACCCATGCTCAACGGCGAATTTGCCTTCCGCTTGGTGGAGGTAGCCGATATGAACGGCACAGCGAAGCCCGGCGGCCTGGTGCTCACCGCGGAAAACGGTCCTGCCACCGGTAACTCTGCCGTCGTTACATTCCCCACCATCGACTATACAACGGCAGGAACTTATTACTACTACATCTCCGAGGTGGAAGGCCCGGCAGATATTGGCGTCACCTACAGCACCGATACCTATCTCTATGGGGTGAAGGTGGAAGACAACGGCCAGGGCAGCCTGGTTGTGACCGATGCTTCTGTGGTGGCCTATAACGGCAGCGCCGCAAATCTGCCCGGACAGATGACATTCCGGAATACTTATCGGGCCCAGAAGACCCAAACCACCGTTACTACCTTTAAGGAGCTTACCGGTAAGGTGCTGGGGGATGGCGAATTCCAGTTCCTGATTACACAGACAGAGGCAGACTTTGAAACACCTGTGGCGGGTGGCTTTACTGAGACTGTGTCCAACGACGTGTCCGGCGTTCTGCACTTCGGTCTGAACGATACCAAGAAGATGGAATACGACATGGAGGGCACCTACTACTACGTGATC
The DNA here is from genome assembly GCA_045537615.1 of Faecousia sp. Lineage (GTDB taxonomy): Bacteria > Bacillota > Clostridia > Oscillospirales > Oscillospiraceae > Faecousia. The sequence continues at coordinate 26,733 of JAZSPV010000035.1, forward strand.
ACCGAGGATGCTTCCGCAGCAGCCGGCGGTATCGTCTATGACAACAGCCAGTTCTTGGTCACTGTTACTGTGGTGGATAACCACAGAGGTGTGCTGGAGGCTACCACGTCCATCCAAAAGAAGACCATTGTAGAGCAAGAGGGTCAGACATTGGAGATTGTCCAGCCGGTGTCCACTGTGATCTTCTACAACCGTTACGATCCCAAGCCTATCACCTATACCCCTGTGGTCAAGAAGATCTACGAGGGTGAAGCAATGAAGACCTTCGATTTCGTTCTGGAAGGCACCGGTTTCCAGACCCAGACCAAGCAGAACGACAAAAACGGAAATGTGACATTTGATGCGCTGACCTTTACCCAGGCCGGCACCTACACATTCACCGTCCGGGAGAAGGAAAACACCCTTTGGGGCTTCATCAAGTGGGATACCAATGTCTACACCCTGACCGTCGAGGTAGAAGACCCCGGTGACGGTCAGTTGAAGATCAAGTCCCAAACCATTACCAGCGAAAACGGCCGGAACGATCTGGTGTTCCACAATGTTCACGAAGATTTGATTTTGACCAAGGATGTGGTACTGGAGACAAAGCCCACTGTCAGCATTGACGGCAAGCAGGCAAAGCAAGGGGATGTTTTGATCTACACCATCACCTACACCAACTACACCGGGAAAACGGCCGACGTAACCATTACCGATGCTATTCCCGGGTATACCGAGTATGTAGTCGGCTCTGCTGACGACGGCGGCGTATTCACAGCTGGGAAGATTGTCTGGAAAATGAATGCCATCGCGCCGGGGGCATCGGTTACTGTCAGCTTTAAGGTGAAGGTAACCGGCGCACAGGGAGTTGTGAAAAACCAGGCACAGGTTTTGGAAGGCGTTAACACCTACAAATCCAACGAAGTAGAGGTGGAACTGAAAACGCCCGTCACACCCGAGACCGGCGACGGATTCAACGCCGCGATCTTCATTGGGCTGATGATCCTCAGTAGCTTCGGTATAGCAGCCATTATGGTCTGCAAGAAGCAGGAGAAAGTTAAGCAAGAGGCAAACTAAGAACGGATAGCGAAAGGGCTGCAGCTTAACCGCTGCAGCCCTTTTATAGGCCAAATAAAAGAGAAATAATCTCAAAAACCCCTTGACAAATGAACCATACTCAAATACAATTATCATCGTAATATTGAGGGAGTAATTCGGCATCTATGATGCTGGGCCTTTCGTCATAACGGCATTTTTGCCCGGAAGGCCTCTAAAGAATGAGACTCATACGCGTACCAACAGTGTGTCGGCGTATGGGTTTTTTTATTTTTGGGGATGCTTTCTTAAAATAACCGAAGGAGATTTGATATGGACGCAGAGTACAGACTTTCCACCCAAGACGTGCTGAAGGAAATGGAAACCGATGAAAACGGTCTTAGTTCTGCCCAGGCAGCCCAACGCCTGGCCAAGTACGGGCACAATAAGCTGAAAGAAGCAGAAAAGGCCACCTGGTTCCAGAAATTCATGGCCCAGCTGAAAGACCCTATGCTGATCATTCTGATGATTGCCGCTGCCGTTTCTGCAGGAACTACGGTCATGACCTACCTGCAGGATGGCCACATGAGTGAGCTGACAGAGGGCCTGGTGGAAGTGGGCATTATCGTGGTGGTTGTTCTGCTCAACGCCATTTTGGGCGTGATTCAGGAGAGTAAGGCAGAAGCAGCCATCGAAGCTTTACAGACCATGACAGCCGCCACCTGTAAGGTTCTGCGTGACGGAAAAATGATGGTCATCCACTCCGATGAGCTGGTCCCCGGCGACGTGGTCCTGCTGGAAGCCGGTGATGCTGTGCCTGCTGACGGCCGCTTGCTGGAGAGCGCCTCTTTGAAGATCGAGGAAGCCGCGCTCACCGGCGAAAGTGTCCCTGTGAATAAGATGATCGAACTGCTGGGTGCAGACGCCGATAAGGATATCCCTTTGGGTGACCGTAAGAATATGTGCTATATGGGCTCCACCGTTGTCTACGGACGGGGCAAGGCTGTCATTACCCGTACCGGCATGGATACCGAAATGGGCAAGATCGCCGGTGTGCTGGCAGCCACCGAGGATGAGCAGACACCTTTGCAGCGCAAGCTGGATCAGCTGGGCAAGATTTTAAGCTGGATCGTGTTGGGAATCTGCGTGTTTATCTTTGGCTTCAACCTGATCCGTGGCCATGACTTTGGTCTGGAAGCGATCCTGAAGACCTTCATGGTTGCCGTTTCTCTGGCAGTTGCCGCCATCCCTGAGGGCTTGGCAACGGTGGTTACCGTTGTTTTGTCCATCGGCGTTACCAATATGAGCAAGCGCAATGCTGTGATCCGCCGTCTGACTGCTGTTGAAACCTTGGGTTGTACCCAGGTGATCTGCTCCGATAAGACCGGTACTCTGACCCAAAATAAGATGACGGTGGTAGAAAGCTACGGCGAAGAAGCCCTGGTTGCCACTGCTATGGCCCTGTGTTCCGATGCCAACCTGAACGATCAGGACCAGGCCGAAGGTGAGCCTACCGAGTGTGCCCTTGTCAACTTTGCCTGCAAGCTGGGCCTGAAGAAGCAGGACCTGGAAAGAGCGACTCCCCGTGTGGATGAAGCGCCCTTTGATTCCGGCAGAAAAATGATGTCCACAGTCCATGACCTGGGCGGTAGCTTTGTGCAGTATACAAAGGGTGGTCCGGATGTGGTCCTGGCTCGCTGCACCGCTTACTATGATGGCGGCGAAGTTAAGCCTATGACCGAGGAGAAGCGCACCCAGATCATGGCCGCCAACAAGGCTATGGCAGATAAAGCCCTCCGGGTGCTGGCAGTTGCCAAGCGGGACTGGAGCGAAAAACCCGCGGACAACACCCCTGAGTACCTGGAGCAGGAGCTGGTGTTCCTGGGCCTTGCCGGTATGATTGACCCGGTCCGTCCTGAGGTTAAGGCAGCCATCGAGGAGTGCCGTGCTGCCGGCATCCGTCCCGTAATGATCACCGGTGACCATAAGGACACTGCTGTTGCCATCGCCAAGGAGTTGGGAATCATCACAGATGCTTCTGAGGCCATTACCGGTGCAGAACTGGATGAGATCTCCGATGAGGATATCTGTGAGTTTGTTAAGAAGTATGGCGTGTACGCCCGTGTACAGCCGGAACACAAGACCCGTATCGTCACTGCATGGAAGGCAAACGGCTGTATCACCGCTATGACCGGTGACGGCGTGAACGATGCACCTTCCATTAAGTCTGCCGACATTGGTGTTGGCATGGGCATCACCGGCACCGACGTTACCAAGAATGTTGCTGACATGGTGCTGGCTGACGATAATTTTGCAACCATCGTTGCAGCCGTAGGGGAAGGCCGCCGGATCTACGACAATATCCGTAAGGCCATCCAGTTCCTGCTGGCCTCCAATATGAGTGAGGTCCTGGGCGTCTTTGGTGCGGCTCTGCTGGGCTTCACGCTTCTGAATCCTGTGCACCTGTTGTTCATTAACCTGGTTACTGACTGCTTCCCGGCACTGGCACTGGGCATGGAAAAGGCAGAGCCGGACACTATGAAGCGTGCGCCTCGCAGCTCCAAGGACGGAATCTTTGCCGGCGGCTTGGGCTTCGACGTGGTCTACCAGGGTATTCTCGTTACTGTTATCACCATTGCCGCTTATTTGATCGGTGCATGCATTGAGTTTTCACCCCAGTATGGCGGAGGCTGGTTTGCCCACCTGACTGCTGCTGGGGTAGGGGAGTCCGGCCACGGTATGACTATGGCCTTCCTGGCAATGTCCATGTGTGAGATTTTCCACAGCTTCAATATGCGCTCTCAGCGCAAGAGTGTGTTCACGCTGAAAGGGCAGAACAAGGTCCTGTGGGCTGCAATGCTGGGTAGCCTCCTGCTGACTACCCTGGTCATTGAGGTTCCCTTTATCGCAGGCGCCTTTGGCTTTACACCCATTGGTTGGGAAGAGTACGCCATTGCTATGGCACTGGCAATTTTGGTGATCCCTGTTGTGGAGATCGTCAAGCTGCTCCAGCGCCTCTTTGCAAAGAAAGCCTAATGAAAAACCTGCTGTCTGCGGACAGCAGGTTTTTGCTTTTTTGGGGTATAGAAACCATTGACAAGAAGGGAAATTTTCTGTATTTTTAATTTAGATAGGAGGGGATAGGCATGAACGAAACCCTAAGAGTTATCAAAGACCGCTATAGTGTGAAGAAATATACACAACAGCAGATATCAGATGAATTGCTGGATGCTGTTTTGGAGGCAGGTTTATATGCCCCCTCCGGCATGAATCAGCAGCAGGTGTACATGGTGGCAGTCCGCAATCAGCAGACCCGGGATATGCTGTCAAAGCTGAACGCCCAAATTCTTGATGTGTCCGGCGACACCTTCTATTGCGCACCCTGCGTGATTGTGGTTCTGGCGGACCCCAATCACAGAACTTGGGTAGAGGATGGCAGCCTTGTGCTGGGCAATCTTTTGAATGCAGCCCATAGTCTTGGGATTGGTGGCTGTTGGATCCACCGGGCACGGGAAACCTTTGATCTGCCTGAGGGAAAGGCACTCTTAAAAGCATGGGGGTTGCTGGAACACTTGCGGGGTGTGGGAAACTGTATTTTAGGTTATGCCGACGGAGAAACTGTCCGTAAGCCCCGTAGGGAAGGTCGTATCATCAAGGTGGACTGACCGACAGAAAAAAGGACTTGCAAAACCAAGATAAAAGGAGGAACAACTATGAAAAAACTGTTAGCGATTGTGGTTTTAACCTTGTTTGTAACAGGCATGCTTAGTAGCTGTGCTGTTGCTGAGACCAGCAAAGATATGGACATCGGCGGCTATGAAGGCAGCGTCACGGACAACGGCAGCGGCCTGGCGGATACCGCCGGCAGCACAACTGCTCCCCAACTGGAAAACCAGAAGCTGGTCAAAAAAGTTTGGCTGGATGCAGAAACCGAGGATTTGGACCAGCTGCTTTCTGCTGTGGACGAGAGAATCAGCCAGCTTTCCGGCTACGTGGAAGAACGGGAGGTCTATAACGGCAGTGGCACTAGCCGCCGCAACCGGTATGCCAATATTACTATCCGGATTCCTGTAGATAGCCTGTCTGAATTTGTAGAGCATGTTACGGAAAATGCCAATATTACCTCCACAAATGAGACCAGCGAAAACATTACCCTTTCCTATGTAGCCACCCAAAGCCGAATTACGGCGTTGGAAACAGAGCAGACCCGGCTTTTGGAACTGCTGGCTATGGCTGAAAGTATGGAAGACCTGCTGAAAATTGAAGAACGCTTGACAGAAGTGCGTACGGATTTGGAGGAGGTAACTTCCCAGCTGCGTGTGTATGACAATATGGTGGATTACGGCACAGTTTACCTGGATATCCGGGAGGTACGGGAGTATACCGTGACCGAGGAACCGGAAACGGTATGGGAACGTATCGGCAATGGTTTTGTCAGAAGTGTAAAGAATGTTGTGACGATTCTGCGGGAACTGTTCATCTTCTTTATCGTAGCCATTCCTTATTTGGCTGTGCCTGTATTGTTTGTGGCAGCCATCATCCTGCTGGCAAAGCTGAGAAAATACAGGAAAAAGAAAAAGAACAAAAAGACCCAGGACAATGGATAACGAGCCCCTTCCCCGGAGCTACACTCCGGGGAGGCTTTTTCTGTCTGGGCGTAAACCATGAGAGAAAATGTCACGGAAATCAATCTTTTTGTATTGATTATTGAAAAATAGTGTGATAAACTTATCTACAAAATAACTACCTGGAGGTAATGAACATGAAATACGGCCGTACATTCAATTTCTCCGCCGGTCCTGCCATGATGCCGGAGCCTGTGCTGGAGGAAATTAAGGAAGAACTGCTCAACTACCGTGGCAGCGGTATGTGTGTCATGGAGATGTCTCACCGCAGTCCCGAATTTGCCCAGATCGCCCAGGAGGCAGAGCAAGACCTGCGGGAGCTGATGAGCATTCCCGATAACTATAAGGTTCTGTTCATCCAGGGCGGTGCAACACTGCAGTTTTCCATGATTCCCATGAATTTGATGAAAAACGGCAAGGCCCTGTATATCGAGACCGGAGCATGGTCCAAGAAGGCCATTGCCGAGGCAAAGAAGGTGGGCGAAGTTACCGTTATTTCCTCCAAGGATAAGAACTATACTTACATCCCCGATTGCGACGATCTGGAGATCCCCGAGGATACAGATTACGTCTACATCTGTGAAAACGAGACCATCCACGGTACCACCTGGCAGAAGCTGCCCAACACCAAGGGTAAGATCCTGGTGGCGGACCAGTCCTCCATGTTCCTGAGTAAGCCCTGTAATGTGTCCGACTACGGTCTGATTTATGCAGGCGTGCAGAAGAATGTGGGTCCTGCCGGTATGGTGGTTGTGATTATCCGTGAGGACCTGATTCGTGACGATCTGGAAAACCTGCCTGTTTATATGCAGTACAAGACCCATGCTGATGCCGGCTCTATGTACAACACCCCCAACTGTTGGGCTATCTATTGCTGCGGCAAGGTGTTCAAGTACCTCAAGAGCATCGGTGGTTTGGAGGCAATCAATAAGCGCAACGAAGAGAAAGCAAAGGTTCTCTATGATTTCCTGGATCAGTCCAAGATGTTTAGCGGTACTGTTGAAAAGGAAGTCCGCAGCTTAATGAACGTGCCCTTTGTCACAGCATCCAAGGAATTGGATGCGGAAGTGGTGAAGGCCACCAAGGCTGCCGGCTATGACAATCTGAAGGGACATAAGTCCGTAGGCGGCTTACGTGCATCCATCTACAATGCCATGCCCAAGGAAGGCGTAGAGGCGCTGGTAGAATTTTTGAAAAATTTTGAAGCGGAGTATCAGGGATAATGGCAGTTGTAAAAGCATTTAAAGCAGTTCGTCCCGCGGCTGAGCTGGCTGCGCAGGTTGCTGCTCTTCCTTATGATGTGATGAACAGTGAGGAAGCCCGGCAGGTGGTAGTGGGAAACCCCCATTCCTTCCTGCATGTGGACAAGGCAGAGATCGACCTGGATCCTGCCATAGACCTGTACGATACCCGGGTTTATGAAAAGGCACGGGATAATCTGAATGAAATGATCGCAAAGGGTGTATTCATCCAGGACGAAAAGCCATGTCTGTACATCTACAAGCAGGTGATGAACGGACGGGCGCAGATCGGCATTGTGGGTTGTACGGCGGTGGACGATTATCGCACCAATGTCATCAAAAAGCATGAGCTTACCCGTGCCGACAAGGAGCAGGACCGCATCAACCACGTGGACTACTGCGATGCCAACACCGGCCCTATTTTCCTGACTTACCGGGCAGAGAAAACCTTGGATGCCTTGATTTCTGAGATTATGGAAAGAAAGGACCCAGTTTACGATTTTATCAGTGACGATGGCGTCGGCCACACAGTATGGGTGATAGATGAGGAAACGACCATTGAAGCCATTTGTGCCGCTTTTGCCGGCATTGACGATCTGTATATTGCGGACGGTCATCACCGCTCTGCCTCTGCTGTGCGCGTAGGCATGAAACGCCGCCAGAGCAAGCCGGACTATGACGGCACAGAGGAATTTAATTTCTTCCTTTCTGTAATCTTCCCGGATGACCAGCTGTACATCATGGACTATAACCGGATCGTCCGTGACCTGAACGGCTATAGCAAGGACGCATATCTGGCCAAGGTGGCAGAAAAATTTGTGATTACCCCCTATACAGGCGAGGGTGCATTGAAGCCGGTTAAAAAGCATACCTACGGTATGTATTTGGATGGTAGCTGGATGCTACTGGAAGCCAGGGGAGGCACCTATGATGCTGCAGATCCTGTGGCACAGCTGGATGTATCCATTTTGCAGAACAATCTGCTACACCCCATTTTGGGAATCGGTGATCCGAGAACAGATAAGCGCATTGATTTTGTGGGCGGTATCCGTGGCCTGAAGGCCCTGTCTGACCGGGTAGACGACGGCTCAATGGCTGTTGCGTTTTCCATGTATCCCACCACTATGGAGGACCTGATGGACATTGCGGATGCAGGTGCAATTATGCCGCCCAAATCCACCTGGTTTGAGCCCAAGCTGCGCAGCGGCCTGTTTATCCACAAGCTGTCTGACTAATATAGACAAGCAGAGCTGTCCGAAGGAGAGGACAGCTCTGTTGTTTTTGTAATGGGAGATCTTTCGAGGAACAGTCTAAAAGGCAGAATTTGGAGGGCGGAAACACCGTGCCTCAATGTTGACATTGGGTTGTCTTTGTGATAAAATTCTAAAGATAAAAAAGATATATTGGATATGTGTGCCCTGTGTGTACGCAGGAAGCCGACGGGCTCCGTAGAAGCACGGAAAAAGCAAGGAGAAAGAAACATGAGCGAAGTAAAGGAATTGGATCTGTATGCGATCGCAAAGTTGCTGTTGAAGCGCGCATGGATCATTGCGCTGTGCGCAATGATCACAGCCCTTTTGACCCTTGGTTACACAGCGAACTTTGTTCAGCCTATGTACCAGGCCAAGGTTACAATGTATGTTAACAATAACGCTGGCAACACTGGGGCTGTGTCTTCCGGCAACCTGGCGGTGGCAATGCAGCTTGCCAAAACCTATGTGAATATTATCCGCAGTGACCGGGTGTTGGAAAAAGTAATCGAAGAAACAGGTGTCATGTTGACAACCAAGCAGGTGCGCGGCGCAATCACTGCAGAGACTGAGGAAGAAACGGAAATGTTCACCGTCACCGTGGCCACACCGGATCCCCAGTTGTCAGCAGACCTGGCCAATGCCATTGCTGAGGTGGCTCCCGGTGAGATTGCCAATATTATTGAGGGAAGTTCTGCCAAGGTGATTGACTATGCCAAAGTGCCTTCCTCCCGTGCTTCTCCCAGTTACAAGGTCAATACGGTAGTCGGCGCAATTGTTGGTGCCGTTTTATCCGCTGCTTTCTTTGTAGCCCAAATGCTCTTGGATACCCGGGTCAAAGAGGAAGAGGATCTGAAAAAGATTTGTCAGCTTCCGGTCCTTGGCGCGATTCCTGATTTTGCGCAACCGCTGAATGCAAACGGGAAGAAAGGAAGGCGATAAGGATGAAAAAAACGAATCCGAAACCGCAAGAGGCCAACAACGGCTTTATGGCCCAGCGCCGCCAGATATTAAACAAGAACAGCAGCTTTCCAATTCAGGAGGCTTATAAGAGCCTGCGGACGAATATTCGGTTCGCCATCCGCGGAGACGGATGTAAAAAAATCTGTATTACCAGTGCTGCTGCCGGCGAGGGGAAAAGTATTACACTTCTGAACATGGCAATCTCTATTGCCGAATCCGGCCAGAAGGTGCTTTTAATCGATGCAGATATGCGCCGTCCTGCGATAGCGCGGCTTCTGGTAGAGAAACCGGCACCGGGTCTTTCCAACATTCTGGCGGGATTGACTACGGCAGAAGAAGCGGTACGCAAGGATATCTATCCCAATTTGGATATTATTTTTTCCGGCGACGTACCTCCCAATCCTTCTGAAATACTCAGCACCACAGAGATGGCGGCGCTGATCGAGAAAGTGTCCAATGTCTATGATTATGTTTTGGTGGACACGCCTCCTGTTGGCGTGGTGTCCGATGCCTGCCTGGTGGCAAACCTTCTGGATGGTGTGCTTCTGCTGGTGCGTCAAGGCCGGACCAAAAAAGAACAGGTCAAAAGAGCTGTTAAGAATTTGCAGCTGACAGATGCCCGAATTTTGGGCTACGTGTTAAACGGCACCGTTGTGGAACAGAAGGATTCCTACGGTTACTATCAATAAGGAGTATGCAATGAGAAGAAATTCTGATTTTCTGCTGCGCAATGTGGCGGATTCTCTGGTGGTTGTGCCTGTTGGCCCGGCAACGGCATCTTTTCCCGGCATGATCACCCTGAATGCTACCGGTGCATACATTTGGGAACTGCTGGAACAGGAGCAGACGGTGGAAACGCTGGTAGCCGCACTGATGGAAAGCTATGAGGTCACAGAGGAAAAAGCCCGTCAGGACGTACAGAACTTTGTGAACCGATTGATTCCCACCGGCGCGATTTTGGAAAGTTGATGAAACGTTATCAGATTGCCGGACTGACGGTGGACATGGAGGTCTCCGGGCGGACTGCCCGGCAGGCGCGCGCCTATGAAGCATCCGAGGAAGGCCCTGCAGATATTGTGCTGACCTGCGATATTCCTCAGATTCTGGCGCTGAATCCTGAGTTGAAAACGGAAGAAACTGCGGAATATATGGGAACCGGCGCGATTTTTGCAAGACACTTGCTGGCTTTTGACGGTTCTTTTCTTCACGCCTCGGCGGTGGTATTGGATGGCAAGGCCTACCTGTTCTCAGCACCCAGCGGAACGGGCAAGTCCACCCACACGGAAAAATGGTGCCGTTTGTTCGGCGCTACATACCTCAACGATGATAAGCCTGCCCTTCGTTGGATAGACGACACCTGGATGGCCTACGGCACGCCCTGGTCAGGAAAAAATGATTTATCCAGTCCTCTTGGTGTGCCTTTGGGTGGCATTGCCTTTGTGAAAAGAGGAGAAGAAAATGCTATCTGTCGGCTTACTCCCAGGCAGGCCTTGTCCTTGTTTATGAGCCAATCCCTGTGGCGGTTGTCCGGGGTGGAGGCTATGGATCGGCAGCTGCAGCTAGTTGACCGGCTGCTGCGGCAAGTGCCGATATGGGAATTAACATGCCGTAATGATGACGAGGCAGCGATGGTTTCTTACCGGGCTATGACGGACCCGGAAAAACAGTAAGGATGGATATTGTGAAACTGGAAACCCAGACAATCCCGATGGAGCAGCTGGTACAACTCATTGCGCTGCAACTGGAAAAAGGTGGAAGATCGCCTCTTACGGTTACAGGCAGCAGTATGATGCCTATGCTGTACGGTAGACGTGATATGGTGGAACTGATACCGCCTGCCCACCGGCAGAAAAAGGGAGATATTATTTTATATCGCAGGAAAAACAGCCAGTATGTGCTCCATCGCATCATTGGGCTGACGGCTGACGGCTATATCTGCTGCGGAGACAATCAGGTATCCAAGGAGCCTGTTTCCCAGGAACAGCTGATAGCAGTGGTGAACGGATTTGTCCGAAAGGGAAGAACTTACTCGATAGATGGGCTGGGCTACCGCTTTTACCGCTGGCTGTGGGTAAATCTGTTTTTCTTACGGCCCGGCTATATTTGGCTGCGCCGCCGTCTGGGAAGGCTGCGCAAGCAATTACGGAAAAAATGGGGGATATGGTTATGAGGAAGGAAGAAAAACTTGGAATCGTGGCTGCCGCTCTTGCGGCGATTTTAATACTTTGCCTTTTGGTGGCCTTTACCCTTAAAATGATCGGCGGTTTGAATGGTCCTGTGGATAAGGGTGATGGCGGCGAGACAACGGTGCCTACTGCTACAGTGGAAACCCAGGAAGGTCAGGACGATACCACCGGTGCAACCGATGAAACGGAACCTTCCGGCACCACAGAACCTTCTACCCCTGCCGGTTCCTCCGGCGGCAGCAACGCCGGAAATTCTGGCAACGCCGGCAACACTGGCAACAGCGGCAATAACGATCCGGAAGACACAGAGCCGGAGAAGACAGAACCCACCGTCGATGTGTATGATGAGGAGGAGGACAACAAACCTCCTGTTGTTTCCGGATCTTCCGGGAATATCATCGATTTTGATGACCTGCTTAACTTAGGATAAGGATGGAGCTATGCGAAAAAGGGGAAACGGTACGGCGTTGAATGTGATACTGCGGCCCTACCGTATACACGTTCTGTTGTTGAGCGCTCTTGCTGTCATCCAGTCTGTGTTGCAGGTTGCTATGGCACTGCTGATCCGCAATGTCATTGACGCAGCATATACAGGCAGTAATCGGATGTGGTTTTGGGCGTTGTTGTTCGTGGCAGATCTTGTGCTACAAGTCTGTGTTCATGCGATGCACAGCTGGTGTACCGGCAGTACAGCAGACCGATTTTCTGCTATGCTTCGGTCCAAATTACTCAAATGTGCGGTAAACAGCGCAGATGCACGGCTCCAGGAATTTCACAGCGGCTCGCTGCTGAGCCGGGCCGTGGAGGATGTTAATACAGTATGTGATGGCATGGTCTATGCGCTTCCTACGCTGATCGGACAGGTGGCGCGGCTCATCGGCGCATTTATTGCCGTGGTAGTGATCTGGCCCACTATGTCCGGTCTGTTGGCGGCAGCTGCGTTACTGGCAACCGCCGGTATTGCCGTGATACGGCCTGTGCTCAAGGCAAAACACCGGAAGGTACGGCAGGCGGATGAAACGGTTATGGCAACACTGCAGGAGGATCTGCAGCAGTTGGAGCTGATTCAAAGCATCCAGTGTCAGAAGCAGACTCAAAAACGGTTCGACCTCCGCCTGAAAGAAAGCCTGAAGGCCAAATGTAACCGTCGGATATGGGCTGTCGGCAGCGGCAGTATTTTAAATATTGCTTCCATGCTGGGGACCGGTGTGATCTTGCTTTGGGGCGCTGTGGAAGTAGGCGCAGAAAGATTGAGCTATGGAGCGCTGACCTCTATGCTGCAGCTCATCGGTCAGTTTCGCGGACCGGTGCTGAGCCTGTCCGGACTATGGACCCGCTTTGCGGCGGTAGAGGTAGCAGGGGAGCGCCTTTCTGTTTTGCTGGATACGCCGGAGCAGAAAAGCGGACATATCCAGGCAGTGCCTGAGGCCGTCGTGTTTGAAAAGGTGACCTTCCGCTACCCCGGTGACGAGGCAGCGGTGGTTGAGAATTTCAGCCTTCGGATCCCATTGAACAATTGGGTATCCTTGGGCGGTATATCCGGCAGAGGAAAATCCACACTATTTAAGCTGATCCTGGGCCTGTACACGCCCCAAGAGGGAAGGGTATATCTGGAAATAGCGGGGAAGGAAATCCCTTGCTCTGCCCAAACCCGCCACTTGTTTGCCTATGTTCCTCAGGACTATGCTTTGTTTTCCGGCACAGTGTTGGAGAACCTGCAGCTGGTGGCACCAGAGGCAACCGAAGAAAGATGCCGCGAGGTGCTAAAGACAGCTGCTGCTGAATTTGTATTTGAGCAGGGGCAAGGCTTGGATACCCATGTAGGAGAGAATAACACGGGTCTTTCCAAAGGACAGCTTCAGAGAATTGCCATTGCCCGTGCAGTTTTGATGGACCGTCAGATTCTGCTGCTGGACGAATGCACCTCTGCTCTGGATGGGGAGACGGAAAAACAGGTTCTGCAGAATTTGCATGACCTATGTCCCAGCGCCATATTGGTGACCCACCGCCCCCAGGCGTTGGAGGCGCTAACCGACATCGTCCCAATCAAAATGGAACAATCATAAACAGCAGGTGGCTTCTGTAATGAGAGCCACCTGTTTTTTTAGGGCAGAAAATGAATCTCCAAAGTAACCAAAATTTGCACAGAATATTTGTGAAAAAAACTGAATTTTTTTCAAAATATGTGTTGACAAAACCTGCTGTAAATGATATCATAATCGAGCGCGTGTAGGCGAAGTCTGCGCTGCGCACTGCGATGATGCAGGAGATTGCGTTGAAAAACGGTAACTTCTGCGGAGTATGTCCGGTCATCGGGCGGCTGAATTGCTTCTGTTTTCGC
>JAZSPV010000059.1:0-10208 GCA_045537615.1 Faecousia sp.
GATTCAGCGAGGGCGCAGAGTGTGCCGTGGTCGGCAGGTGACGCAGCCGTTCGCGGCAAGGAAACTGCCGGGCACCACAAACGGACGGCAGCTGAGGAAGGCGCTCCGCCGCCAACGAAGATGCCGGGCACCGCAACAGGAGAATGAGGGGAGCGCTGCCTGTGGCAGATGCCAGATAGCCATTTTATATTCCTTGCTATTTTGTCCTGCATCCTTTACAATAAAATAAAAACAGCTGTCACCCTTTAGGCTAAGGAGGTCCTTTATGAAACATACAATACCCACGATCGCCCTTTTTCTTACCGCCTTATTCCTTTTTCCAGCCCAGGCAATAGCCGCCGATACGCAGGATGCCTTGCCGTTGATCGTCGATAGCTGTATTTATGGACAAACCGCAGATCTTTCCGACTACAATTTTACCGAAGAATCCTTTGACAGTGCCTTTTCTCGGCTGGCAAGAGAAGGTGCGCTGCCCTGGTATGCCACCGGTGCTTACAGCTACCGCTATAGTAAAGAAAGCGGCACTATGCTGGAATTTACGCCGGAACTTCTGGATCCCCAAATATACGACCGGACGCGATACGAACAGAAGCTTGCTGAGGTCATGGACCTGTGCATTCTTGAGGGTATGAGCCCATTGCAGATTGCCTTGTCTGTCCACGATTATCTGATTCTTAACTGTGTGTACGACGAAACACTGCAAGCCAATACCGCCTACGACCTTTTGATAAATGGCACAACTGTGTGTGCCGGCTACACCGCTTTGTATATGGATATCCTGAACCGGGCCGGCGTTCCCTGTATACAGGTCACCAGCGAGGCCATGGAGCATACTTGGAACCTAGTGCAGATTGACGGATGCTGGTATCACGTGGATCTGACATGGGATGACCCCACGCCGGACAGATACGGTTTTGTAAATCACAAGAACTTTTTATTGACCGACCAGGAGATTGCTGCCGGGGAGAAGCCCCATTATGCATGGGATACAGATATTACCTGTAACGATACCCGTTTTACGGATGCTTATTGGAAGAATGTGGAGAGCGCGATCCTCTTTGAAAGCAGTGCCGTCAGCTATCTGATCCGCAGCGAGGACTTTACAAATTATATCTGCCGCCGGGATGAAGTAACCGGGGTGCAGACTGTCCTTTACACTGACCATGAACCCTCCGTTAACATCGGTTACGGCAATTACACCTATCAGCACCGAGGTCTGGCGCTGCGGGATGGCCGCCTTTGGTTTGGAACTTTGGACACCCTGCGCTCCATCCGGACCAATGGCAATGATCTACGGACAGAATACCGGCATCCGGATACAGGCTCCTACCTGTATAGCTTCCACATAGCCCAGGATACCCTATACATCACCACCGCCGATCATAACGGCAATACTGCAGCAACCACCGCCGAACTACCTGCCCTGGAAGCCCATGTTCACAGCTACACAGAAACCGTGCAGGCACCCCTGTGTGAAACCGGCGGCTATACCACTTCGGTGTGCAGCTGCGGTCTGTCCTGCCAAAGTGACCTCACCGCCCCCACCGGACATACCCTGGTGCAAACGGACGGCAAGGCTGCTTCCATCTTCTCCCCCGGCTTCTCTGACGAGGAATGTACCGCCTGCGGTTATACACAGACTTTGGAGCTTCCCCAACTCACCTTTATCCAGTGGTTGGAACAAATTCTCTCATGGTTGGGTCTGATGCCCGGCCCGGAGACGGCAACGACTTCCACCTCTTGACCCAAAGTTTGTTATAACATCTGCGCCGCCCCTGGTTTTTAACACAGTTTATCACGTTTTTCACAGTGATTTAACAAATTTTTTCATTTCATCTCATTTGGCGGTTGATTTTTCTGTGCTGATAGAGTATCATATTGGATGAAGATTCTAAGGGAAAAGGAGATATTTTTCATGATCATTACGCAAAAGAAACCGATTGAAGAAGTCATGGCTCTGGTGGGCGATGCCAAGACCGTGGCCATCGTAGGCTGCGGCAGCTGCGCCACCGCCTGCCAGACCGGCGGCGAGGCACAGATCGCAGAGCTGACGGCAATTCTGGAGCAGGCTGGCAAAAAGGTTGTCGCTACCACCGTTGCCGATTACTGCTGCATGAACCTGGGCGTGAAAGCCAAGATGAAACCCATCGTGGCTGCAAACCCTGACTGCGTCGTTTGTATGAGCTGCGGCGACGGCGTACAGTGTGTTGCCAAAAACGCCGGCACCATTCCTACATATCCTTCCAACGACACCATGTATCTGGGCGAAGCTGTCCGTTTCGGCGTTTGGGAAGAAGCCTGCCGTTTCTGCGGTCAGTGTGTGCTGGGCCAGACCGGCGCCATCTGCCCCATTACCCAATGCGCAAAAAGTCTGGTCAACGGCCCCTGCGGCGGTCAGAAAAACGGCAAGTGCGAAGTCAACCCTGAAAATGACTGTGCGTGGATCAAGATTTATGAGCGTCTGCAGGCAACCAACCAGCTGGATAAGCTGATGCAGACCCGGGAGGACAAGGGCTATGAGAAGGTAGCCTATCCCAGAACTATCAGCTTGAGGGGGAAGAAATAATGAGCAATCTGAAAGAAGCACTGGAAGCCGGCAAGTTCGGTGTAACCGCTGAAATGGCGCCCCCCAAGGGCTATGACTTTACTGAGCAGATGGAAGCCGCCGAGATCCTCCGGGGCAAGGTCCATGCTGTCAACGTTACCGATATGCAGAGTGCATGCCTGAAGGCCACCGGTCTGGGTCTGTGCATTAAGCTGAAGCAGGCCGGTATCGATCCCATCCTGCAGATGACCGGCCGTGACCGTAACCGCATGGCTATCATGGGTGATATCCTGGCCGCTGCCGGCTTCGGCATCGACACTATGCTGGCCCTCACCGGCGACCACCCTGTGGTCGGCGACTGTAAGAACAGCAAGCCTGTTTACGACCTGGACTCTGTTGGCATCCTGAAGATGCTGAGCAAAATGGAAGAAACCGGCTGCGACTGCGGCGGCAACGAAATCGTGGGCGGCGCTCCCAAATTCTACAAGGGCGCATCTGTCACCCCTCTGTATGACCCCATGTTCCTGCAGGTCAACAAGCTCCGCCAGAAGGTAGAGGCCGGTGCCATGTACGTGCAGACCCAGGGCATTTTCGACCTGGATGTGCTGAAGCGTTTCCTGGAGATGGTGGACAAGGCCGGTATCAAGACCCACATCATGGCCGGTATCATCCCCCTGAAGGGTGCAGGCGGCGCCAAGTACATGAACCAGAACGTCCCCGGCATTGCCGTGCCTCAGGATATGATCGACAAGCTGGAAGCCGCTGCCGCTGAGGGCAAGGCTAAGGGTGTCAAGGGCCTGCCCGCCAAGTTGGGCATGGAGATGGCTGCCGAGATGATCGCAAAGATCCAGGACGAGAAGCTGTGTGACGGCGTTCACGTCATGGCCATCGGCGCCGAGAAGTCCGTTCCCACCATTCTGGAAATGGCCGGCATTACGGTGTAATTTTAAAGTTTAAAAGCCGCTGTGGTTTTCCACAGCGGCTTTTATTATTGGGTTTTCATGAGGTTCTCGATGGCAACACCCATATCCTGCACATTTTCGCAGAATTGGGTGGCGCCGGCGGCAAGCAGCTCCTCCCGGTCCCGGAAGCCCCACAGCACGCTCAAACAGGGAACCCCTGTATTCCTTGCTGTCAGCACATCCACCTCGCTGTCACCCACATAGATGCAGCTTTCCATATCCATGGCTGCCATGGCCTTTCGCACCATATCCGGTGCCGGTTTTCTGGGGGTATCGTCCGAAGAACCCAGAGCGTAGATCCCCGGGAAAAATTTTTCGCACAACGGTTTCACAGATATATGGGGTTTATTGGACACGATGGCAACCGGATAGTTTCTGCTTAGCTGCTCCAGCTGTTCCGGGATGCCGGGATAGGGGCAGGTCTTTCCG
Organism: Faecousia sp.; assembly: GCA_045537615.1. Lineage (GTDB taxonomy): Bacteria > Bacillota > Clostridia > Oscillospirales > Oscillospiraceae > Faecousia. Next base: position 3,937 of record JAZSPV010000059.1, read on the forward strand.
TCTACACACAGCCGGTCGTAATATATCTGATAATCTGCCAAAACCTGCTCCAGGGGCGGATCTGTTTTCTCCCCGGGCAAAGAGCGCATGATTAGATTGCGAGCGCCGTTGCCCACGGCTTTACGTACTTCCTCCCGGGTCCTTTCCGGACAGCCGTAGCGCCTCAGGGTTTCATTCACCGCTTCATACAGATCCTCCAGGGAATCCAAAAGGGTGCCGTCCAAATCGAATATAATGCCTGCCTTCAAATCAGTAACCTCTGTTCTTCAGCACCCGGATATCCTCGCCCACAAAGGCAAACCTCTTAAACTCACCCTGTAAACGGGATGCTATTTGGGGCGAATACCGGACTGCGATTTCCTCCACAAGTAAATTGGTGGATATTATCATGCTTTTTCCCGACAAAAGCCGGTCATTCACCAAGCTGTACAACGCAGCAGTCACAAAACTGCCGGGCATCTCGGTGCCCAGATCATCGATAATCAGCAGATCGCACCGGGCAAATTGATCCGCTTGCAGGCGACTTTCCTCATCGGGGTTAAACCGATTCTTTTCCAGCTTAGCAAACAGCTGGGGTGCGCTTTCATAAGCCACACTGTAGCCTTTTTCCGTCACCTCGTTGGCAATGCAGGCAGACAGGAAGGTTTTTCCCAGGCCTGTGCCGCCGATGAACAAGAGATTTCCGCAGCCGGGAAGGAAAGAGGCTGCGTACTGCTTGCAGCAGTTCAGGGTCTTTTCCATAATGAACCGGGGGCTGGTACCGTAATCCCGGTGGATTCGGTCCGAATAGTAGTCCAGCCGAAACGCTGAAAAACGCTCCGCGCCGGTGGTCAAATTAGCAATCTGCTGCCGCTGCTCCTCCAAACAAAGCATGGCAAGGCAGCTGCACATGGTGCTGCCCACATAGCCGTTGCCGCCGCAATGGGGGCAGACGGGGCTATCGTCCAAAAAGCCCGGTGCAAAGTTTGCCTGGACCAAAGTGCCGTATTCACATTGCAAAGCAAGGTTTTCCTTCTTTACCTGCTCCATTGCCCCCACAGCATCTGCACCCTCTGTAAAGGCAGCCCGGGCCGCCTGGGCCATCGACTGGCGCAACTGGATATCAATTTCCCGAAGCCGGGGCACCTTCGCATAGGCTTGCTGCAAGTGCTGCCGGTACACCGATTCCTTATCCGCCTTCTTTTCTTCCAGCCGGCGGCGGGCACGCTGTATGATCTCTGGGCTATATGCCATGGGTTATCCCTCCTGCAGTAATCGTTGAATACTCTCCAGTTCCGCTGCACCCAGCTGTCCGGATGCGCCCTTGGACATTTTGGGCTTTTTATCCCCGTTTTTCACCTGCTCGACAGTCAGCAGACCTGCCTCCCGCCACCGGGTCAATATCTTATTCATATAGGCCCAGTTAAGACTGCCGGTATTCAGGCAGGTCCGCTCATAGGCCATGGCAATGACTTCCATGTCAAAGCCCGCCTCCAACCACTGCCCAGCATACTTTTCCTCTCCGGGGGTCAGACTTCTGCCCCGGATCTGCAGTCTGCGCATCAGTTCTCCCATTTGGGAATTGCGCAGATTTTGGGCCTGGATAAAGGCTGCGGCCTCCTCCATGGTGTCGATGCCCTGCTCTGCCCATCCATAGGCCTCTTTCTCAATGGTCCGCAAGCTGGGATTGCGCAAACTCCCCTTTTGACGGGCCCTGTCCTTGCAGTAGCAGACCAGCACACTAACCACATCAGAAGGCAGACCCAGATAGCGCACAAAGCCCAGGATGATCTTCAGTTCTTCTGTATTCAGGTTTCTGCCCAGCTGCCGCTGGACCTCTCCGTACAGGGCTCTAAAATCATTGTCTGCATGCAGTGCCTTGGCCACATCCTCCTCCGAATAATTGGGGCGTTGCCCGGGAACAAAGGTCCGCTTATCCTCCTGCCAAAGCCCCAACTGCCGCAGCGTAGCACCGGCGCAGGAGAGCCGGGACTGGGTCAAGTGCAGTGCCTGGGCTGCCTGGGCAGGATCATTGCCGCTTCTTAAGTACAGGTATAAAAGGGCCGCATCGCCGCTGGCTGCACCAAGCAGCTTTTGCATATCCGTTTTTTCTATGTTCAGCTCCACCAAATTCATAACGGCTCCTCAAAAGCATCATTTTTCGTCATTATAACACAGGTTCTTTTCCCATACAACCAATCTTTTCAAAAGTATTTGGAGAAATTTGATGCCGTTTTTTGGTGCATCACAGCATGTTGTGGAGGTTGCGGTTATGAACCACTATGGGGTGTAAACAATCCGTAAACAATCTTTTTTTTGGTTGAAATCCCTGGATTTTGGAATATAATATGTTGTAGTTTCTTTTGTAAGGAGAATATTATGAAAGGTATCGGCGGATGGTTTCGCAATCTGGCAGCCCGTTTCCTTGCTTGGTTTCAAAGATTTATGCAAGGTCGTTACGGCGGAGACAAACTGAATATTGCATTGGTTTGGGTGTCCTTCGGTGCCTTCCTGATTAGCCTGTTCATTCCCTTCAAGTGGGTAAAGCTGGCCTTGATTTTGATTTACTACGGTGTGCTGGGTGTGGTTATTTTCCGTTCCCTGTCACGCAACACATACAAGCGCTATCAGGAAAACCGCAAATACCTGCGGATGATCGAACGTATTCGGGACAGAGAGCACAAGCACTTTGACTGCCCCCGGTGCCATCAACCTGTTCGTGTCCCCCGCGGCAAAGGAAAGATTGCTATCACCTGTCCCAAATGTAAAGAAAAATTTACCCGAAAATCATAAAAGGCGTGTTGCAAAATTGCAACACGCCATTCATTTTACTGTTCCGTAACCAAGACAGCCTTGCCGTCGGCCTGAAGCTCATAGGTTTCGTCACCATCGGCTACGATTCCCTCCGTAACCAGCAAACCGTCTTGCCCAAAATAGTAGCGCTGTCCGTCGATCTGCTGCCAGAGTTTTGCTTCGCTTCCGTCGTCTAACCAGTAACGGGTGCCCTCCTGTGTCACCAGCCACCCCTTACAAAGTGCGCCGGTGGCTGAGAAGTATTGCTGCTGACCGTCGACCTGTGCAAACCCGGTGGTTGCAGCACCGTCCTCCTTCAAATAGTAGACAACGCCCAGGTGGTAAATCCATCCGGAGCAAGGGCTTCCCTTTTCATAGCAGTACCAGGTGCCGTTCTCCCAGAACCAACCATCCTGCATTTTCTGGGAGGTTGTTCTTATCTCCACGGTGTCAGCGGTCACTTCCGGTTCCTTTTCTGCATCCGTACTGACCACAAAGGATTGTTTGTGGACTTCCTGCTCCACATACTGGGTCATCAGACCCGATCCTTTGGCCGCCACGCATGCCGCAGTTGCCGACACGGTGATTTCGTATGTACCTTCAGCCAAGGTGTCAAAGGCAAGCTGTTCGTTCAGTGCCTTCAGCTTGACGTTGCAACCTGTGGCATCCAGTGCGCTTTCCAGAACCGTTTTACCTGCCGCATCCGTTACTGTGATGCCAAAGGCACTGATATCGCTGTTTTTCCCAACAACACTGCCGGAGACCGTAATATCCTGCCCGGGCTGCGCTGCATGGGGGATGGTAATGTCCTGGGCAGACAACGCCTCGTCGTTCAGCCGGACAAGGCCTGCCGCATTTGCCGCCACATAACCAGTCTGCACGCCATCATCCACTCGGTAGTAAATCTCGCCCCGTGTGTTCATAAGCACTGCAGTCGCATGCAGAACCTCTCCGGCTGCAACATTTCGCAGCTGGACACATTCGTTTTCTGTCAGAAGACACGGCTCGGAACGCAGGGTGGTGGCAAAACGGCTGCGCAGAAACAGGTCCGTAGCAAAGCTCTGGCAGCTGTCCGCGTAGGATCTGTCTCCAAAATGGATCACACCGTCGAGAACCGTCCAGTCTCCATAGAAATTTACAAGCTCAGGGATGGTGAAGGTAATCACATTCCCCTCCTGTCCGGCCCGATAAGTGGGATAGTTCTCCACAAAATAAGCAACGCCGTTGCGAATGGTATGAATCACGCAGGCATGTCCAAAGGTAGCACCTGCCTCTGTCGTGGTGGACTCAAAGCCGATGAGAATGTTCCGGGCATCCACCGTTCCGTTACGGGTGATCTTATTGAGCGCCTGCTCCAGGGTATATTCCTTGCCGGAATAAGCCGTAATACTGTAACCGCCGGTGGTCTGCTTTCTGGATGCGTACATATCAAACTGCATTTTACCGTCCGCCACCTGGGCAAGACTTGCATTGATTCCCAGCTCATAAAGCTGGCAGCTGGTCATCATTCCGCACAGACCCTTAAAGGTTTCCACGTTGGCATCAGCAAGGCACCTTCTGTAAATCCGGTGAATTTGCTGCTTCAGTGCTTCTTCCTCGCTCAGCTCCTGAGGGGCAGCGTAAGCAGCAACAGGCAGTGCCGCCAACAACAGCACGACACACAGCAAAAGTGCAAATATTCTTTTCACAGCGGCACCTCCTCTCATTTTGCGTACAACAGTAGAGATTATACCATAATTTTTTAGAGAAATCAACTATTTTCCACCGGGGGCAAAAAGGTCCAGACATTGTCCCTTTCTTCCTTGCCTTTTTCTGCCTTTTATGGTATATATTAAAAACAATGAATATGGCAGGATCAACGGTTCTCCAGAGGGAGTAGCTTTGCCCTGCTTATGCGATTACACAATTTTTTGGAGGTAGAAATCATGTTAACCATCAAAAAAATGCGTGCCGACCATGTGATCGACTTTGCCGCAGAGGAGCTGAAGGAATATCTTCGCATGATGATGCCCCGGTGCGGTGAGATTGCCATTTCCTATGAGCCGGACGCCAAGGACGGTTTCCGTCTGGGCCTTCTGGAAGATTTCGGTATCCCCAGTGAAGCAGAAGATCCGGTGCTGGACGATGTGATCCATGTGGACACAGATACCCAGGGCGGTATTTTGGCAGGTTCCAATAGCCGCAGTGTACTGTTTGCGGTGTACCGTTTCCTGCGACTGAACGGCTGCCGCTGGCTGTACCCCGGTGTAGACGGCGAACACGTTCCCATGCAGGATATCACCCCCCAGAAGTACCACAAAATGGCAGACCACCGGTTCCGCGGTCACTGCAACGAGGGTGCGGAGTTCCAGCAGTGTATGCTGGAAACCATTGACTTCTACGCCAAGCAGGAGTGCAATGTGTACATGCTCGAATTCGACATCCCCTACGGTTACTACAAGTTCTACTATCAGCACAGGTACAACACCACCAACCGTCCTCCGGAAATGCTGCCCTATGATCAGGCGCTGCAGTGGAAACGTCAGTGTGAGGCGGAGATCTCCAAACGTGGTCTGATGTTCCATGACATGGGTCACGGCTGGACTGCTGAGCCCTTTGGCCTTTCTACTATAGAAGGCTCTGTCAAGAGTGATGTACCGCTGACACCTGAGCAGGAGGAAGCTGTCGCCCAGTTCAAGGGCGTCCGGGCGCTCTTTGGCGGCGTGGCTCTGAACACAAACCTATGTATGTCCAATCCCAAGGTTCGCACTACCATGGCCACTTACATTGCCGACTATGCCCAGGCCGCCTCCAACGTGGATTACCTGCATGTCTGGCTGGCTGACGGCCTCCGGAACCACTGCGAATGCGACGAGTGCCGGAAAATGCGTCCCGCGGACTACTACATGATGATCATGAACGAGCTGGACGAGATCATGACCGCCCGGGGCATTGATACCCGCATTGTGTTTATCTGCTATGTGGATACAATGTTCGCTCCGGAGCAGATCAAGATCAACAACCCCAAGCGTTTCTCCCTGCTGTACGCCCCCATCACCCGCAGTTACTGCTCCAGCGTCCAGGAAGACAGCATCATTGCCCCCACTCCCACCTATGAGCGCAACAAGTGGAAGTCCCCCATCTCCGCAGAGGACAACCTGTCCTATCTGCGCGACTGGCAGAAGATGTGGCCCGGCCCCGTATTCTCCTATGAGTATCACTTCTGGCGTCATCAGTATGCTGACCCCAGCAATCTGTATATTGCCCGCCGTATCTATGAAGACATTCGCTCTTTGCGTTTCCAGGGTGTAGATGGCTATGTGGAGGACGGCTCTCAGAGAAGCTTCTTCCCCAACGGTCTGGCGATCTATACCTTCGCCGAGACCCTGATGAATCGGGAAGTCTCCTTTGACCAGATCGTAGAGGATTACTTCAGCCACGCTTACGGTGAGGATTGGAAGGATGCTCTGGGCTACTTTAAGAAGCTGGAGGATGCCTTTGATTATACTTATATGGCAGGC
>JAZSPV010000030.1:0-7053 GCA_045537615.1 Faecousia sp.
CCTCACGGGCAAGTGAAATTCCGCTACGCGGAGTGAAATTGCTACGCAGTGAAATATTTGCTTCGCAAATGTGGGCAAATTTAATTTCACTTTCTGCGACAGCAGAAAATTTCACTTCGACGAAGTCGAAATTTCATCGTGTGCGAAGCGAAGGATTTCACTAAAAAGAACAGCATTTTAGGGAATTAGATCAAAAAATGCGTAGTATATACCATGAAAAAAGCACTTGCGAAAGCAAGTGCTTTTTTCAGCTAAATTTGCCCTTACAGGCAAGTGTCTGCGCTCTATTTGTCAGAAGATTTGATCCGTGCCGCCACGCCTTCCGGCAAAGGCTGGTCCGAGATCACGCCGTCCAGTTCAGATACGTTACCCATATCGTAAAAATAGACTTTATTAAACTTACTGCTATCGCAAAGCAGATATTTCTTCTTGCACTTTTCCATCATCACCCTGCGCAGATTGGCTTCGTGGATAGATGGATCGCTCATCATGCCGTTTTCCGACAACCCATGGCAGGAGAAAAACATAATATCCGCATTATACCGACGTACCGTGTCCTCTGCCTCCTTGCCGATAAAGGAGAAGGAGTTTGTTCGCATGCGCCCGCCTGTGGAGTAAACAGGGATATGGAGCTCTGCCAGTGCCAGGGCGGTTTTGGCACCGCTGGTGATCACGATGATATCTTTGTATCGGGCTAAATAGGGAACCAGATGGTATGCACTTGTGGAGCCGTCCAGCATGATCACCATGCCGTCGGTAATATATTTGAGTGCCTGCATGCCCATCTCTGCCTTGGCATGCCCTTTTTCGTTTTCCCGGAGGACAAAGGGGATTTCCCGGTCTGCAGAGCCTTTATTCAGGATGGCACCGCCATAGTGCTTGGTGAGAATCCCACGCCGCTGAAGTTCTGTAAAATCCCGCCGTATGGTAGGCTCAGAAAAACACAGCTTTTGGGCAAGCTCCTTGACGGTGATGTGGGGATTGGTCTGGAGCTCGTAGATGATCTGATTGTGTCGTTCGTTGATTAGCATATCTTTCCACCGCCTGATTATTTATGATTAAATAAATGGCATAAATGATTATTGTGCGATTTTTTTGGCGCAAATTGATTTATCATTTTACTTTACTATAATAGAAGTGCGCGAAATAGTCAACAATCTTTAAACAAACAATCGTATCACCTACAAGGAGGAACAATATGAAAACGAAAGCCATACGTTTACACGGTGCAGACGATATTCGTTTGGAGGAAATTAACCTTCCGGATATTACAGAGGATGAGGTTTTGATCCGGGTAGTCAGCGACTCCGTATGTGCCTCTACATACAAAGCCATTCGGCAGGGTCCTGCCCACAAGCGAGTGCCCAGCGATGTGAGCGAAAACCCCATCATCATCGGCCATGAAATGTGCGGCCAGATCGTAGCTGTTGGCAAAAATGCGGAGAAGGACTGGAAGCCGGGTCAAAAGGTGGTAATTCAGCCGGCGTTGAAGCTGCCCACCGGTTACGACCCCGGTTACTCCTACCCCTACATCGGCGGCAACACCCAGTACGCAGTGGTGCCCAAGATCGTGTTGGAGCGGGGCTGTCTGCTGCCTTATGAGGGTGACAGCTACTTTGCCGGTTCTCTGGCAGAGGCCCTGGGCTGCTGCATCCGTGGCTATAAGGGTCTGTATCACACAGACTACACCAACTATGTCCGTACAGACGGCGCTAAAAAGGGCGGCCATATTGCCATTCTGGGCGGAGCCGGACCTATGGGTATCGGCTGCGTAGAGCTGGCTGTGGGTTATGCCGGTGCTTCTCAAGTGGTGGTTACCGACCTGAATCAGGACAGACTGGATTATGCGGCAAAAATGTGCAATCCTGAGGAAGCAAAGAAGAAGGGCGTGGATCTGCAGTTTGTCAACACCTCCGGCATGGAGGATACGGCTGCATATCTGCGGCAGCTGTCTGATGGCGGCTTTGACGATGTGTTCGTTATGGTTCCTGTTCCTGCCCTGTTCTCTTTGGCAGAGCAGATCAGCCGTGAAGATGGCTGTATCAACTTCTTTGCAGGTCCTCCCATTCACGATATGCCCGGTAGCCTGAATTTGTATCGGGTCCATTACGATGGCATTCATGTCGTTGGTACCGCCGGCAGCATCCCGGAGGATATGGTAGACGTTCTGCAGCTGATCCAGGAGAAGAAGATCAACGCCGGTGCCCTGGTTTCCCATATTTTGGGCATGCCTGCCGCTCCTGAAACTTTGTTTGCCATGGAGAAGCCCAACGGCGCAAAGAAGGTCTGCTACAACGAGCTGGACATCCCGCTCATCGCCATAGCAGATCTGGAGGAGCTGGGCAAAACCGATGCTATGTATGCACAGCTGGCTAAAATTGTGAAAGGCAACGGCGGTGTATGGTGTGCCGAGGCAGAGGAATACCTGCTGGCCAACGCACCCCGGCTGTAAGAGGAACGGCACTATGAATATCTACACACTGACGTTGAATCCTGCATATGATGTGCATGCCTTTGCACAGGAGCTTGCGCTCCGGCATGAAAATCTGGCAAAGATTCAATCACGGGAAGCCGGCGGCAAGGGTGTCAACATCAGCCGGGCCCTGTGCAGCGGACAAACGCCCAATACCGCTATCATTGTGCTGGGAAAGGAAAACAGCGGTGATTTCACACAATCTCTGGCCCAATCCGGCATAGATTGCATTTATCTGGAAAAGGAAGGCCGGATTCGGGAGAATCTCACACTGCACTGTGGCGACGGTACGGAAACCCGTATCAGCTTTGACGGTTTTGCAGTAGATGAAAGCGTCCTGACAGAGGTTCTTGCCAATATGGAACTCACCCAGGACAGCATTGTCACCTTTACCGGCCGTGTACCTGCCGGCATTCCCTTGGAGAAGGCAAAGGATTTCCTCAAGCTGCTGCAGCGCAAAGGTGTCCGGATCGTGCTGGATTCCAAATCCTTCTCCATAGAGGATATATTGGAAATCCAGCCCTGGCTCATTAAGCCCAACCAGGAGGAGATATCCGAATACTTAGGTGCAGAAATCAAAACCCCGGAGCAGGCGCTGGAAAAGGCAGCCATTTTTGCCAGCCGGGGTGTGACCAACACCATGGTCTCCCTGGGTGAAAAGGGCGCGGTGCTGCTCAGCGATGGCAAGGCCTATATGGCAACCTGCCCCCCTGTGGAGGCGATCTCCACCATCGGCGCAGGCGACAGCACCATTGCCGGTTTCGTTGCAGCGGCTTATGCAGGCGGTGATGCGGAGCAGTGTCTGAAAACGGCTGTTTCCTATGGAACGGCTGCATGCCTGACCGCCGGCACTTTGCCCCCCCGGAAGGAAGACCAGCAGAAGATTTATGGACAAGTAACAGTAAAAGAGGTAGTGTAAATGTTATTTCAAGCACATAGAGGTGTTAGCACCGAATTCCCGGAAAATACAATTCCGGCCTTTGAAGCAGCTGTCCGTCAGGGCTATCAGATCATTGAGCTGGATCCTTTGTTTACATCCGATGGGGAATGCGTCGTATTCCACGACAAGATCGTCAACCGCACCTGCCGTAACGAAGACGGCAGTGAAATTGCCGAAACTATCAATGCCGGGGATCTGACCTTTGCACAGCTTACCGCTTATGATGCCGGTCTTTATATGGGAGAGCAGTTCCGGGGCACCCGGGTCCCTCTGCTGAAGGAGGCACTGGCCCTGGCCGCCAAGGAAAACATGCCCATAAAAATGGACAACCGCTTCGCCAAATTCCCCCAGTGGCAGCAGGAGAAGCTGTTTGACATTGTTGCCGAATCCGGCGCCAATGTGGGCTTCACCTGCATCAACACAGAGGTGGTTGAAAATGTCCTTGCGCGTTTCCCCAATGCACCCATTCACTATGACGGAGCGGTGGACGAGGATACGGTGAAGCAGATCGCCGATCTACTGAAGGGTAACGAGTATACTGTCTGGCTTCCCCTGCCTTGCAGACTGACCACCTGGGTCAAGGTGCCTATGGCCACCCCGGAGCTTTGCGCCATGGTCAAAAAATATGCCAAGCTGGGAATATGGATCCTGGAGGACCAGGAACAGCTGGAGCAGGCCAGAGCTTTGGGTGCGGACCTGATCGAAACCACCGGAAGCATCAAGCCGGAATAACCGATCCGGCGCTGCAGTGTATCCAATTGCCTTATCACCTATAAAAAAGCACTTGCTTTGGGTAATGCTCCAAAGCAAGTGTTTTTTATCATTCATCCAGCCAGTAGGCTCTTGTTGCGGCGTAGCTGCCGTCGGGCCCAAATACCGTGACCCGGAAAAAAGCGTGTTCCTGGGGGTAACGCCGGGAAAGCTCAAAAAATCCGGTCAGATCGAACCGGGCGTGGTTCAGCACAGCACCTGGTTCCGCCACGGCCCGCCTTGCGATCCGGTTGTGGGTCTCCACGATGATCGTGGCGGCATCGGAGCAGGTAATGTCCAAAACTCCGTCCTCCAGGGTCAGACTGTGGATCTCAGGACCGCAGGACATATAGAAATCACCTTTCTCCAAAGCCCGGATCACACTGTCATAGGTCAGCTCTTCAGCACCCACCATGATCCATGCGCCGAACATAGCATCTTGAGTATGGGCATCGTCGGTTCCTGTGGGGAACAGCCGTATGCCGGATTCCAGCATATCCTGGTAGATCTGATGGTTATTTTCGTTGTAGCCTTCACAGATACTGGTGGTGTTGCGCAGCTCCATGGCCCAAAGGCCCTTCAGAGGGATGTAATCCGGGTAGTGCTGACCGGACCAAACCGGGTGATTGTACATGACGAGAAAGCCCTTTTCGTTGGACCGGGCAATGATATCGTTAATGGCCTGCACATCGTAGACCTTGGGCATATTCTCTGCTTCTACAATGGCTTCATAGGGCCGTGCGGTTTCCCGTTTTCCAATGGTGCAAACTGGCTGCCACAGGTTATGGGGGGTTTTGGAGATCAGATTCAGATGATAGGTCAATCCCCCAAAGCTTTCAGAGCGTCCGTACCCATCATCGTTGATGTTGACCTCCATACCGGTCAGCAGCAGAAAATCCTCTGTGCTTTTGGCAAAGTGGTCCACCGTAATGTTGTGATCGGTGATGGCCAGAATGCTGTATCCGGCACTTTTGTAAGCCGCAATGATCGCCTCCGGTGTTAGCTTGCCGTCGGAAATATTGCTGTGGGTATGCAGATTGGTTTTAAAGTACTTGTCAACCTGTGGAAGAAGATACTTCTTCATGGTGCGTTCTCCTCGTACAATTGCTATGTCATTTTTTCCAGCTTGGTTAGCAGATCACGAAAATAAGGGGGCAGATCTGCCCGGACGATCACCGGGTGCAGGTCCCGGGGATGGCGGAAGCACAGGACGCCGGCGTGGAGCACCTGACTGTCCTGCCCCAGCTCCGGCTTTTTTCTGCCGTAAACAGTGTCACCCAAAATCGGGTGGCCAATATGGGCCATGTGGACGCGAATCTGATGGGTCCGGCCGGTCTCCAGCTTGCAGCGCAGGTGGGTATAGCCCCGGTAACGGGCAATGACTTCCCAGTGGGTCACGGCATGGCGTCCGTTTCGCTCTGTGACGCACATTTTCTTCCGGTCTGAGGGGTGGCGGCCAATGGGCGCATCCACCGTCCCGGAATCCGCCTTGAGATTTCCGCAGACGATGCACTCATAGGTCCGTGCCATGGTGTGATCCTTCAGCTGAGAGGCCAGCACCACGTGGGCCAGATCATTTTTTGCAACGGCCAGCAGACCGGAGGTGTCCTTATCGATTCTGTGGACGATTCCCGGACGCAGTTCCCCGTTAATACCGGAAAGACTGTCACCCATGGCATACAGAAGACCGTTGACCAGAGTGTCATCCTGATGACCTGCCGCCGGATGCACCACAAGTCCCTTGGGCTTGTTCAGCACCAGCACGTCGGCATCCTCATAGACAATGTCCAAAGCCATTTGGGTAGGCATGATATCCACCGGTTTCGGCTCCGGCACGGTGACAGAGATTTCATCGCCTATATTCAGCTTGTCATTCTTTTTGCCGGGCTTGCCGCAGCGCAGCACATGGCCCTCCTCCAGCAGCTTTTGGGCGCTGCTGCGGCTCATGCCTTCCACACACCGGGCCAGAAACGCATCCAGCCGTTCCCCGGCAACATCTGCAAACAGAATCATTTCTTCTTACTGTCCTTCCAGAAAGTCTTATTAAAAAAGACCAGTGAGATCATTATGGCAATGCAGCCGCAGGTAATAAAACAGTCGGCAACGTTGAAAATGGCAAAGCCATTGAGCCAGGAAAGCCAGGGAAGGGTAAACTCCACATTGATCATATCTACCACAAAACCCAGTCGCATCCTGTCGATCATGTTGCCCAGACCGCCGGCAAACACTGCCACGATACACCAACGCTCAAAGGCAGAAAAGCCCATGCGCTTTTTTGAAAATTCCCAAATAATGGCAGCGGCAAACAGCAGAAAGATCACGGCAAACAGCCAGCGTTGCCCTGCAAAGGAAGAAAAGGCAGCACCAGTATTGTGAACGTGGCTTAGCTCAAATATGCCGTCAATGCCCGGTAGACTTTTCGGCAGGGCAGACAGCTGTTCCTGTGTTACACCGTAGACCTTTTGCAGTGTTTCTATATGCACCTGGCAATCAGCCACCTGGGGATTACAGACAGATGAGGCAATATGCCGGACCACCCAGGATTTGGATAACTGGTCTGCTGCCACGATTGCTGCGGCAAACAAAGCCATAAAGATAAATTGCATCCGGACACCTCCAGAAGTTTGTTAAAGGTATCTTACCATTTTGCCCTGGGAAAGTCAAATTTCAATTTATCGTGCGGTTTAGTTCTTTTGTTGTCATTGCGAGGGCGTTTACGCCCGTGGCAATCTCATAAAACAATGCTGTTATATTGGCAGCAAGGCAGACATCGATGGCGTGTCATGCCATACTGTTGCGGTGCCCGATAAAATCTTCGGGCTTACGCTTTCCCTCGATTTTATCGACCGCTGCCACTCGCTCAGCTCCCTTACTCCGCCACCGGCGGCGG
>JAZSPV010000022.1:0-6397 GCA_045537615.1 Faecousia sp.
CCGCTTTGGGCAAAGGCCTTCATAACATTTTCCCAATCGATGACACCGTAATAGGGAAGGGTATGCACATCGTGAATGCCATCATTGTCGTGGATGTGGGTGCAGCCGATTTTGTTTCCAAGCTTACTGATCGTTTCCGCAGGGTTGTTGCCGGCAATTTGATCGTGTCCTACATCGTAGCAAACGGTGAATACATCGCTGCTTAGGGCATTTAACAGCTGTAGCAGAGCCTCCGGCGTTTTCGTAATATGGCCGGGGAGATTTTCGATGGCGATCCGGATCCCGTACTCTTCGGCGTAGGGGATCAAATTTTTGTAATAGTTCAGGTTGTATTCCATGATGGCATCGCTGTTCCACTGCCCCTGGGAATCCAGGAATTTGCAGGGATGGACCGTAACCATCTGCGCACCCAACAGAGAACAGTGGTACAAACCCTTTACGACCTTGAAAAAATGCTGCTCTCTTACTGCCATATCCGGAAAACCGGTGAGGAAGGGGGCGTGAGCCTGATAAAAGCCGATGCCTTTGTCATTGGCGTAGGCTTTGATCTGCCGATAAAACTCCGGACTGTGGGCATCTGTGCAGTACTGCTCGATATCTGTGTTGAAGTCGATCCCCCGGAAGCCTGCCTCCGCGAAAATGTCGATGGTCTTTTTCAAACCGAATGTCTGGTGAAATCTATGGAGATTCGTGGATAGTAGCATTGTTACAGTCCCCCTCTCACACCTAGTTCTTTTAAAATCCTGTCCGCTTCATAAATATCGTTGGATGTAAACATACGGCAGCCGAGTTCTACATATGCGCGGTAGGTCTGCAATGTATCCGGAACGCAAACACAAGAAAGAATTCCATTGGCTGCACAGTATTCGAAGTTTGCCGGAAAGTCCAATGGCTGCATACCGGGGGTGTCCGGATATAAGCAGCACCAATCGTAAAGTGCCGTCGGAGAAACGGACGCTCGGTCTATCGCTTTGCGGCAGTTCCCGATTCCCTGCCCGTGAATAGGAAATTTGCGCCCGTGTTTTAGATGGATATACTCCAGCACTTGATCACTGAAAGAATTTACCATAGAGCGATCAGTCAGCCCGTTTTCCTCGATCAACGCGATCAGCTTGTCCGCCGCGGCGAAGGCAAGAACCTCACCGACATCCTGGGGATAGTCCTTCAGTTCCCAGTTTATCTGCACATTGGTTTTTTTGATCAAGGCAATAAACTCTGCGACGGTTGGAACCCGCGTATGTCTGAATTCATCGGAAAACCACGCGCCGGCATCCAAGCGCTTTACTTCTTCTAGGGTCATCTCGTTGATAATGCCGTCCCAGCCGGTGGTGCGCTTTGCGTTGCGGTCATGCATGATGACCAATTCTCCGTCACAAGTCATGCGAATGTCCGTTTCGATCATATCTACGCCGAAAGCAATGGCGCGCCGGAAGGCGGGCATCGTGTTTTCCGGGCAGGTTTTCCTGTCGCCGCGGTGGGCTGCAAGGATGATATTTCCGCGGTATCTCATTGTACACTACCTCTTTCTTCTGCAATAAAGCATTTTCTTAACCGCATTAAGGTCAAGCGGTTTCTAACCATAGGCGCACATCGGAGCAGTTCCTTTTCCGCCTCTGCCGGCACATGGATATCCGGCAAGCTTGCCTTGATTCCCATAGTACGGTAAACCTTTTCCAGTTCCTTTTCTGTCGGCAGTTCATGCAGCTCTTTACATATCTCTTGCCAACATTGGGCAATTTGCGTGCCGGTTAGACCGGCCGCCGCATCCGCAGCGTTTTCGCCAAGGATCTCGTTGGACGTTTTTCCAAAAACTGCCCGTATTTCCTCCTGGGTATAAAGGAAGTAATCTGTAAAGCTCAGATGCTTCAGATTTGCCAGACGGCGGTATTCTGCCAACGCCAACAATGTTCCCACACCCACTTTTTCTCCATGGAGCGCATCGGAATGCACCCCGAGACCTTCCGGTTCCATTTCAATGATATGGGATATGTGGTGCTCCGCTCCGGATGCCGGTCTGGAGTTGCCCATCATCTGCATAGCAAGGCCGGACAGCAGTAAGCCGCCCATCAATTTTTCATAAGCGCCTTCATCGCCGCTGGTGATTCCCCTGGCGGATTGCAGGACCGCTTCCGTTGCTTCCAGCGTCAGCTTTGCGATCCGTTCGCAGTAGAATTCTCCGGTGAGGATGTTTGCGATTTTCCAATCGGTCAGAGCAATATACTTGCCGACCATATCTCCAAACCCGGATCTGGCCAGCCGGATGGGGGCGTTTTTGATGATGTCCAGGTCTGCCACTACGATTTTGGGCGCTACCGCAGTAAGGGTTTTCTTGCAGCCGTGCCAGGTCATTGCCGCAACAGAGGAGCAAAAGCCATCCACACTTGCCGCAGTAGGGCAGGAAACAAAATCCAAGCCTTTCAGGTATGCGCAATATCTTACAATATCGTGAACCGTTCCGGAGCCGATGGCCAGCAAGACCTGTGCTTGACCGGGGAGCTGCTGCAAAAGCAAATCTACACCGTGCTCATTTGCATGTAAATTTCCGAAGGGTAAAATAATCTCAAAATCAACCTTTGGGTGCCTGTCTGCCGTTGCCTTGTATGTATTTTCGTCGTATATTGCCGCTGTGCAGCCGGTCAGACCGTACTGCTGCAAATAGGCGTAGATATTTTTCAGACATCCACCTTCCACAACGGAAAACACCGTTTCCATCTTATGCGTTCTTCCGCAGGCGCAATCCCCGCTGTATTTCAAACTGTCAATGATCATTCCGTTACCCCTTTTGTCCGTAATAGGCGTTCTTTCCGTGCTTTCTGAAGTAATGCTTATCTAATAATTCCTGCTGGAATTTAACATTGGCATTCAGGCTTAGTGTATGCCAGGCCATCATAGCCACCTGCTCCAATACGATGGCGTTTTCTACCGATTTTTGGGCATTGCTTCCCCAGGTGAACGGCCCATGGGAATGGACAAGAACGCCCGGGATCGCATCAGGATCCATGTTTTGAAAAGCCTCAATAATTACAGTGCCGGTTTCTTTTTCGTATTCGCCGCTGATTTCTGACGGAGTCAATTTTCTGGTCACGGGAACTGGGCCGTAAAAGGTATCGGCGTGGGTGGTGCCCAACGCAGGGACAGGAACACCTGCCTGCGCAAATACGGTCGCCCATTGAGAATGGGTATGGGTGATGCCGCCAATCTCCGGGAATGCCTTGTAAAGTGCAAGGTGGGTGGGCAGATCAGAGGAGGGCTTCAGGTCTCCGTCGATCACATTTCCGTTCAGATCCACCACTACCATGTCATCGGCAGTCATCCTGTCGTAATCGACCCCCGAAGGTTTGATCACCACACATCCGTTTTTGCGGTCGATCTGCGATACATTTCCCCAGGTAAGCACAACAAGTCCACTGCTTTTCAGCTGCAAATTTGCCTGATAAACCTGTTCTTTTATTTCCTGAAACATCATTTCCACCTCAATTGACAATTGCTTGTATTTTGATATAATTATAATAAGCTGCGCATAAACAAGCAATATATGGCGATACAATAGGAAAATGAGCAAAAAGAAGGGGTAAAATGAGCATTACAAACAGACAGACGCAGATCCTGAATATCCTCAATGAGCGGACCTATATTACCGTTGATGAGCTTTCGGCCCTTACCTTCACATCACCGTCCAGCATTCGCAGAGATCTGACCTATCTGCAAAACAACGGTCTTGTAAAGCGCTCTCACGGCGGTGTCACGCTGCCCGAGCCGATCAACGGCGTGGCAAGCTTCTATGACAGGACCCACAAGAACATGAAGGAAAAACGGATCATCGCCCAAAAGGCTGCCGCACTTTTGGAGGACGGACAAAATATTCTGCTGGACAGCTCCAGCACAGCGGCATTTTTGCTGCCGTACATAGCCAAATTTAATCATGCTGCGGTTTTTACCAACAACCTCTCTACCGCCTTAAATGCCATAGAGCTGGGGATCAATACCCATTGTCTGGGCGGACATTCCATAAGGGGCAGCAGTGCATTATCCGGTGCGGAAACCTACCGGGCGCTGTCCAATATCAAAGCAGATATTTTGTTTTTCTCTTCGCAGTCGCTTGATTGTCAGGGGAATATTACAGATTCAACAGAAGAAGAAAATTTTGCGCGCATACTGATGCTGCAATCAACAAAAACTTCTGTTTTTCTCTGCGACAGCGAGAAGTTTAACACAAGCTCTGTTTATAAGCTGGGGAATTTGAACGATATGGATTTCGCTGTTTTTGACAAGGGTTTTGACGGGCTATCTACATCCTGCACACTGTTATAAAAAAGCGGGTGGCTAAAGGTTTGATAAGCTCCCCGTAGTGCAGTTTCGAAATTTTGGGTAGTTCGAGTGTCAACTCTATGCACACCAACACAAATGCGGCAAAAAGCTTAATTAGAATGAACGGGCTGTCTCAAAACGATTTCAGCCAATCAAATTCCAATTTACCGAGCCGTTTACAACGAAAATGTCCTTGGGATACCGTAGGGGCGGCCATTGGCCGTCCGCCCGATTTGTGAAACAAATCGGGATTGCCAAAGGCAATTATCCGGATATTTCCTGCGGAAATCAAATTATTTGCGAGCAAATATTTTGGCGGACGGGGAGCGAGGGGAGCGCTGCCGGTGGCAGAAAAAGCGACCTGAGCGAGTGGCCGCGGTCAGCAGATGCCGCAGGCGTTCACGCCAAGGAAGCTGCTGGGCACCGCAACAGGACAATGGCCGCCCCTACGACCTCTATCGGAAGATTGCTCGATAAACTGGAATTTGATGATGAAAAGGGTAAAATATGGCGCTGTCTGCCGTGTGCACGCACATTTGAAACAGCGCCTTTTTTATGTTAGCGGTGCTTACCAAGGAAGAAGACGGCCATGGTTCCGGGGCCGGCGTGGGAGCCGATCACAGCGCCGATGTAATAGGTGTAGATATATTTGGTGCCGTAGGTCTCCTTCAGCATTTTTTCCAGGGTCTGCGCATCCTCCAGGCAGTCTCCGTGGCAAATGAACATGACATCGTTGGCACCGGGAATTCCCAGCTCGCCCACCTTGTTGCACAGGGCCTGGATAGCTGCCTTGCGGCCTCTTGCTTTTCCCACATTCACCAGCTTGCCGTTGTCATCCATGTGGATGATGGGCTTGATCTGCAGCAGCGTACCGGCCACAGCGGTGGTGGCGCTGATCCGGCCTCCCCGCTTCAGGTGCATCAGGTCATCGGCAATGACCCAGTGGCACAGATGCATTTTGTTTTCCTCACACCAATCAGCCACTTCTTCCAGGCTCTTTCCCTCGTCACGCATTTGGCAGGCGTAATACACCAAAAGGCCCTGCCCCAGGGAGGCACACAAGGTGTCGATCACAATGAGCTTGCGCTCCTGGTATTTTTCCCGCAGATCCTGGGCGGCAATGGCAGCGGAATTATAGGTGGTGCTCAAGCCGGAGGAGAAGGCCAGCACCAGCACGTCGGTGCCTGCTGCCAGATGGGGCTCGATCACCTGTGCCCAACCGTCAGGATTCACAGCAGCGGTAGTACCCCGCTCACCGGCGCGCATACCGTCGAACAAAGATTTGAGCCATTCCTCCGTGTATTCGGAGGTGTCTGCGCCTCTGAAATGTACGGACAGAGAAACGGTGCTTAGCTGCAGCTTTCCATACATATCCTGTGAGAAATCACAGCAGGTGTCGGTTACAATTTGAAAGTTTGCCATAGAAAGGTTACGCTCCTTGTGTTTTGATGTTGGCAACAGTATAACCGTGGCATGCTGAAAAGTCACCCGAAAGAGCGTAAAAAAGCATCTCCCTAAGGTAGAAAACAAACTCTACCTTGGGGAGAATTGCAAAATATCCAATATATTCAACGGTTTTTCTTGCCGAGGATCAGGCAGGACATCAGCAGACATGCCCACAGAAACATACTGATCCCCCGGAACTGTATGCACAGCATGGGCGCGGAAACCAGCCCCAGCACGATATACAGGAAGGTACCCATTGCCTGATCCATCAGCACAGAGAGAATATTGAGCACCAGCAAAATCAAGGTGGCTGCCAGGCTTACCAGGGAAAGCAACCGCAGCCTGCTCAGCAGCTTGCCATCGCCGGAACAGATGCTCCGGTACAGCAAAACGGCGGGCGGCACGAAAAAGCTGAGCCCCACCAAAAGCAGCAGCACCATGGCAAAGTCCTGAGGTTCCGGAATAAAGCCCAGTCCGGCGGTTACAATATATAAGGCAGCCCAAATCAGCCAGAGCGTACGGTTTTTGATCGTTTTCATAAAAGTCCCCCCTTTTAGCATTATTGTACCCCAAAGCCCACCAAAAGGCAAGTACCTTCACACAGCGCCCAATCCCCATTTACCGAGCAATCTTCCGATAGAGG
>JAZSPV010000002.1:0-4754 GCA_045537615.1 Faecousia sp.
GACCAGCTGTGCAACGAAGCTGGTGTAAGTAACGACCTTAGCGGAGGTCTCTACGCCGTACTCGCCGTAGGTCTGCTTGATAGCCTTTGCATCGGCAGGATCGTAGATAACTACGGTCTTGTAGCCGTTCAATGCAGCGGCGCACTCGCTCATCTGAGCCTTGGTCTCGTTTGCGGCACCGATAAGGAAGTCCAGCTGAGCACCGGAAGCAGGCTCCTTTGCCAAAACAGAGAATTCCACTCCGGCCTTTTCCAGCACACGGATGGCCTTCACAGCCTGGTCGGGTGCCATAAACAGAGCATCCACACCCAGATACAGAAGGATGTCGGTTTTTGCGCTGTGGGCGGCAATAGCTGCCACAAGTTCTGCGTCCAGCTCGGTTTTTCCATAGGCATTGCCCACGCTCAGGCAGTTTTCCACCAGCTTCATAATATAGGGCGGCAATTTGCCCTCCAGGGCAGCCTGCAAACGGGTTTCCTTGGTGAACATCACAGGATCCCAGCCGGTGGTGCAATCATGGACACAGGCACCGCAGGTAGCGCACTCATAAACATTATCCACGATCTCAGAAAGATCAATGGCTTCCCGGTTCACCAGGGAGATGCCCAGCGCCCGGGCACGGGCGGTGTTCCGCTCCTGGCCGGTGGCGTTGCCGATGGGGCAAATGTGATGGCACATCCAGCAGAAGCGGCAGGAGTCTACATGCTGCTTGCACTTTTCAGACATAATCATAGCGGTTACCTCCCTTTCTTACAGACCCAGCTTAAAGGGATTCATAATCCCGTTGGGGTCAAGCTGCTTCTTCAGTCCCTCGAATACCTGCATAGCAGGACCGTACTGCTCTTTCATCAGTCTGCCCAGCTTGATGCCAACACCGTGGTGATCGTTTACAACGCCACCATTGGCCAGGGCAGCGCGGACACCGCAAGTCCAGATCTCCTGGTGCAGACGCAGCGCCTCCACAGGATCTTGGGGAACATCCTTTCCCTCCACGATGAAGCGGTCGTAGATCATGCTGCCCCACTCATACCAGTGGGAGAAGTGGGCGATGAACTTTGCCTGGGGGAAGTTGGTCTCGATGGCCTCCTTCATGGCCCAGTAGATTTTCTCGATCTTATCGTAGGGAGCGATGGTATCCATGGTACCGAACATCTGGGGAATATCCATCATGTGGCCGGGATAGAAGAAGGTGATCTTTTCTTTCCACCACTTCTCACCGTACTCACTGCCAAGGTCCTCTGCGCCGTACTTTTTGAAGGTATCCAGCAGAATCTTCTCTTCTACCTCTACCATTTCCTTACAGCCCTCGTAGGCAATGTTCATGAATGCGCCCTTGCGCTCCACGCCAACGATCTTCTTGATGAGAGACGCGGTCTCTGCCTCGTCGTACAGACGCATAACGGAGGGCTTGAATTTCTGCAGCAACTCACGGGAAGCCTGGAATGCGCCGTGCATATCCTGGAACAGGAAGCCACGGAAACGGCGCTCCTCCGGCTGATCGTAAATACGCAGCTGTGCCTTGGTAATGATACCCAGCGTACCCTCAGAACCGATGAAGATCTGGTTCAGGTCGGGACCGGCTGCGTGCTTGGGAGCGGGAGAGGTGGTAATGATATCACCGTTGGGCAGGACAACCTCCATCTGCAGCACCATATCGTCGATCTTGCCGTACTTGGTGGAACACACGCCGATACCACGGTGAGCCAGGAAGCCACCCACAGTGGAGCAGGTCAAAGAGGAGGGATAATGCATGGTTGCCTTGCCCACCTCGTTGGCAGCCCACTCGATGTGCTTGTAGATCGCACCGGTGCCGCACTCGATGTACATGCTCTCTGTGTTGACCTCGTAGATCTGGTTCATGCGCTTGGTATCCAGCAGAATGCCGCCGCACACAGGCAGAGCGCCGCCCTGAGTGCCGCCGCCGGCACCCCAGGGAGTTACGGGCAGCTTGTAGTAGTTGGCGATCTTCATAACCTTGGAGACCTCAGTAGCGTCCTTGGGACAAACGATGAAGTCTGCCTCGGGCATCCGCTCGCCACGGTCAGCCCACATACGGGACAGCCAGTAGTAGTCCACGCTGTGGGTCACCTTGTCGATCTGACGGGTGGAGCAGTTTTCCTTGCCAACGGCATCCTCCAGCTCAGTCAGGATCATGGAATGCAAGAATTTTGTCATTTGATAGGGCATTTTTAATTCTCCTTATATAGATTTATCAACCTTGAGGTTGGGGAAATACTTACAGAATTCAGCGATTTCTTTCCGGTAGTCACCGGCGATCTCTACGAAGTGATGGATGTAGGGGCCGTCAATAATCCGATCCTCCACCGCCTGCAGATTTTCAAATTCACCCCAGATATAGGTGCCGTGGGTCTGGGGTCCTTCTGTGGTGCTGCACACAAGAGGCAGGATCATATACTGACCGCTTTCCTGATCCATCCGGGCCACAGTGTAGGTACCGTCCTTGGCTCTGAACCAGGAACGCTGATTGACCAGGCGGGCTGTGCTGTCGATGCCGCTTTCTGCCTTCTGGGACAGAGGGAAGGGGCCGCAATGCCACAGAAGCTCCGCATTTTTGTTTTCAGGATGACGGACGGTGAACTCGCCGAACAGAGGCTTGCCCTCGCCCAGGGTGGCGCATTTGAGCAGCACCATGGTAAGCGCGCAGTGCATATCGCTTTCGCAGGCGATGAGATAGCCCATGTCGTTCAGAATGCCGTAAACTGTGCAGGGAGCTAGACCGTCAAACATCACGGGAGTTGCTGTCCAGCACTCTGCCACGATCACATCCAGCTTATACTCTTCAAAGAGACGCTTGTACATCACCACCATGGTGGCCATGCCCCGGACATATTTGGGGGTCAGCTCGTCCATGTGGTAGTTGCTGCGAATATAGGCTTCTATTTCATCGATCTCGGCAGCGCATTCCTCCTGCACCAGCTTCATGCGGTTTTCCACAATGGCGAAGTTCAGCGCAACGGTACGCACGCCGAATTTCTCCATCAGCTCGCCCTCATTCCAGATCACGGAGAAGAAGGGCGTGGGACGGGAGCCGATCTGACCGATCCGCAGATCGGTGAAGTTCTTCACCATACAGGCCACACGGACGAAGCGATCAAAACCTTCCTTGAATTCCTCACTCTCCACACGGCAGCAAGGCAGATGGGAGAAAGGAATGTGGAACCGCTGCATCTGCCGGGACACACCAAACAGACCGCACTGAGAATCCGTGGGACGCATACCGTCCACATAGTATTCATCATCCAGGGGCGCCCACAGCAGCACGGGTTTGCCCAGCGCCTTAGCGATATCTGCAGCAGCCTCCTCGTTGCCGAAGTTGCAGTTGATGATCATCACGGCATCCACCTTTTCAGCCTTGAATCGCTCGATCACCTGCTGGGCAGAAGCATCATCGAATACCAGATCCTCGATGCCGATGCCTTTGTTATCCACAAAGGAAACATGGTCACTTGTAAAATTTTCCTCAATGTACTGCGTAAAACGCTTTCCCCGCTGCTCCGCAGAATACCAGGTGAGGAAGGTGCCACGGGGACGGTCAGTTGCGTTGCGGCGCATAGCAACCAGGCCGATCTTTACAGAATAATCTAACATTTGCATCCTCCATTCCATGTTTTTCTCAGGATGGTTTCATTGTAGCACAGGCACAAGGCATACAAAATGTCCATAAAAATATATTTTTTGTAAAAAACGATACTCTTTTTCGGTTTTATGTGCTATAATAAAACAGAAGGATGTGAACAATATGCAAGTGATCTCTTTTGAAAAACTTTACAGCACGGAATTCGTGATTTCTGAGCCCATGGCCAAGCCTCAATATTGGGCCGCCCGGGGCAATGTTTACAATGCCATCGGTGCCCCCAAGATCTCCCATACCCTTTTGTGGTTCAAAAACTGTAGCGCAACCATTGTGGATAAATGGGGAAAAGTTCTGAATGTACAAAGAAATCAGCTGACTTATATGGCCAAAGGGCTGGAATATACCGTCTACTTCCATGATACCGATCCCGGCAGAGAAGACACCGTGGTCATTCATTTTCAAATGACTGATCCGGAAGGCAATGATATTGCGCCTGTGCTGGAGCCGATCATTTGCATTGACCAGGTGGACACGGCCTTTGCTCTGGATATGGATATGCTGGCGGACGAATTTAAAAAGAATGTTGTGTGCATCCCCAGGGTGCAGGGTGTGATCTATAATATCCTGGCAAGTATTTGTAAAAAACAGAAGCGATCCACCACCAAAAACAAGTATGCCTGCATTCGTGCCGGTATTGAGCTTTTGGAGCAAAACAGCGACATGAGCATTGCGCAGATCGCTACCAAATGCGGCGTTAGCGAATGCTATTTCCGTCGGCTGTTTCAGGAATACAGCGGAGAAAGTCCCGTCAGTTTTCGGCAGCGTCACCGTATTGAAAGAGCAAAGCAGCTGCTGCTTTCGGAAGAGAATTTTACTGTCAGCGAGATCGCCCAGGAGCTGGGATTTTCCGATGTGTACCATTTCAGCAAAACCTTCAAAAAGCATTGCGGGCTATCCCCTTCCGCCTTTGTGCGCAGCATAACCCAAGGATAGAAATAACAGGTGCGGTTCAGAATTCATCTGAGTCGCACCTGTTTCTTATTCTTTTCCTGCGCCATGCTTTTTGCGATAGGCAGAGGGGGTAAGACCGGTTTCTTTCCGGAATGCCTGGGTAAAATAGAGGGCATTGTCATAGCCGCATTTTTGCGCAATATCCTGT
>JAZSPV010000057.1:0-42795 GCA_045537615.1 Faecousia sp.
GCCAGTGCCCTGATCAATCTGCTTCTGACCCTGGCAACACGCAGTATGTGCCAGGCTTTGGAGTATGAGCTGGAGGCGCAGGCCAAAAAGTTCAACGAAATTTCCAAGAAAATCAAGGATATCGAAACAAAAGTGTAAAAAAATAGCTTTTGTCTTAAAAAAGTTCTTGACATTTGCGCACATTGGTGGTAACATATCAAAGTTGCCAAAGACAGCAGGTGGCTATGCCATAAATCCTGCCGAGGTGCGCTGATAAGATTTCTGCGTGTCTTTCTGTCTTCTGGCAGGAAGACACTTTTATTTTTCGGAGGTGAAACACATGCCCAACGCAAAGGTTCTTGAGAGCAAGAAGGCAGTTGTTGAAGCCCTGTCCGGCAAGATCAAGGAAGCTACTTCCATTGTTTTTGTTGACTATAAGGGTATCAACGTCGCTCAGGACACCGACCTGCGTAAGCAGTTCCGCGACGCTGGTGTTGAGTACACCGTTGTTAAGAACACTCTGACCCGTTTTGCTGCCAAGGAAAACGGCTATGATTTCGACGAGGTTCTCAACGGCACTACCGCAATGGCCAGCACCACCGGCGACCCCATCGCACCGGCCCGTATCGTGTGCGAATTCGCCAAGAAGAACAAGATCGCCATGAGCATTAAGGGTGGCATTGTCGAAGGCAGCGTTCTGTCCGCAGAACAGCTCAGCCAGTTCGGCGAATTGCCCGGCAAGAACGCTCTGGTCGCTCAGGTTCTGGGTACCTTCCTGGCACCCATCTCCAGCCTGGCATTCTGCCTGGATCAGATCCGTATCCAGAAGGAAGAAGGCAAGGAGATCCCCGCTGCTGCTGAAGCTGCTGAAGCTCCTGCAGAAGCACCCGCTGCTGAGGCTGCTGAAGCTCCTGCAGAAGCACCTGCTGCTGAGGCTGCTGAAGCTACTGAAGCTCCTGCTGAAGCCCCTGCCGCTGAGTCCACCGAGGCTTAATTCATTCGTAAATCAACACAAAATTACAAACATTTATATTTAGGAGGATTTTACAATGGCTAGTGAAAAAGTCACTGCTCTCGTAGAGGAAGTAAAGGGCCTGACCGTTCTGGAGCTGTCCGAGCTGGTTCACACCCTGGAGGAAGTTTTTGGTGTTTCTGCCGCTGCTGCTGCTGTTGCTGCTCCCGCTGCCGGTGCTGCTGCTGAGGCTGCTGAGGAGAAGACCGAGTTCGACGTCATCCTGAAGTCCGCTGGCGCTTCCAAGCTGAACGTCATCAAGGTTGTCCGTGCTGCTACCGGCCTGGGCCTGAAGGAAGCTAAGGACAAGGTTGACAACTGCCCCAGCACTCTGAAGGAAGCTATTTCCAAGGAAGATGCCGAGAAGCTGGTTGCCGAGCTGAAGGAAGCTGGCGCCGAGGCAGAGATGAAGTAATTTTACTTCTCCAAACATATAAACAGCCGCCAATTTGGCGGCTGTTTTTTATGGGCACTACATAGATTTTTGCATTGACATTAGATTTTACAAGATGCTATAATTTTCTTATCAAACAAACAGGTGGCGCAGAACATGAAAAAATGCTTCGTTTCCGTCTTGGCAGCAATGCTCATCCTTGTTTCTACCGGCTGTTCTTCCAATAAAGTCACTTTGCCGGAGGGCTACCCCGATTACACATTCACTGAGACGCCCGACACCAACGCATTGCGGCAGACCGCCCTGCGGGCTATGCGGGATCTGCTGTCAATTGAATGGACACCTTCTCAGACAATTTCTTACTATAACACTGCCGGTCGTGACAAGCAGTTTGACTACAACCCTGGAACCACCTATGGCGGTCTTCTATACACCGGCGCAAGTTCAGGACTGTTCCACTTTTTAGAGTTTTATGACATGGAAACCGGCGTACTCACCTACCCCGGCACCGGTGATGAGCTGCGCAAGAATATCGGCAGTGGCTGTGCCGATTCCCTGCTTTGGAGCTGGGCAACCGTCAGCAATTCTTTTTCCTGTGGATATTATCCCAGTATGATGGTCTATAAAAACGGCTTTCTCCCCGTTGGCGATTATACCTATGATTTCAAGTTGGAAAGCTACTATCATTTACCAACGAAGGCTATCATCGAAAATAACGGTGAGGATGTAATACTGGACGCCTACACAAAGGTCCTACCCGCTGATGCTTTGATTTCCAGTTCTGTAGACCACGCAATGATGGTGATTGAAGCGCCTACCGTTGTCCGCAACACAGATGGCTCTATCGACAAGGATAACAGCTTTATTATGATCCAGGATCAACGCGGTGGTGGTAGTGGCGCAGATTTTCTGGTAGAGAATGTCAACGGACATGCTGTACACTTCAACAGCGCACGTAGCCATAAGATGCCCTTTGCAGAGCTGATCACGAAAAATTATATTCCGGTAACTGTGGCAGAACTGATGGGCACAAAGACTTATGACAAGGCCCAGGTAACACTCTCCCAACCCTGTAAAGTGTTCACTGACGTACAAAACACTATCATTGAAGCCAATTATCCATTGGTCGCCATCAATCTGATCGTCACGGATGAGGAGGACATAAAATCCGTATATGACAAGGTGCTGATTAACAGCGCTACCACAGCGGGTCCTGCAAGGTCCTATGATCTAGGCAAATGGGATGCAATGCAAGCGTTGGATACCTCCACTTACAAGAACATTCAGATAGAAGTTGTGGTTTCTACCGGTGAGCGGTTTATACCAATTGATGTAAAAAACTAACGTATGATAAAAAGTGGTGTTGCAAACACAGTTGCAACACCACTTTCCTTTTTATTGAATGGATTTTAAGGCATGTAGCAAGGCAGTAGGATCGTTGGCAGTAATAAGGGCAGCGCCCTTGTCAATACAAAACTGAACGTCTTTCTGCGTATCGGCACAGTAGATATGAACCGGTAGTCCTTTTGCGATATAAATATCGGCCACTTCAGAGCGAGCTATCGCCATGGACAAACCGATTTCGTCATAGGCATCGTAGCCATCAAATTCCTTCATCTGAAAATCCGGATACCCCATAGTCCGGCCTCCGTACGCTTCTTTAATGTAGCGGATGATCCGTCCGTTGAACGCATAAAAACAGCATTCTTTAAAAACACCGTATTCCTTCAGTACTTTGACCGTAATATCCACCGTCTCTTCGGTGTATTCCTTGATCTCCACACCCAGCTTCAAATCAGGACGCAACTGTTTGCGCAGCTCTAGCAGCTCATACAGGGTAGGCACTTCCACCTGATCTACAAACCGATCGCCAAAAACTTTAGGACTGCAGGGGCACAGTTTTTTTACATCCGCCAGGGTCATATCACGCAGATTCCTGTCAACGCCACAGGTTCGAAACGCATTGCCGTCGTGCATCAACACCGGCACCTTGTCGGCAGTGAGCCATATATCAAATTCAACGGCATCCACGCCCATTTCCATTGCCTTCCGGAAGGACAGCAATGTGTTTTCCGGGAACATCGCACAGGCACCCCGGTGTCCCTCGATATAGATCTTGTTCATAGTTACAGTACCTCCTCCGGCGAAACACCTAGATCCCAAAGAAGCCGCGACAATACGTATTTATCGCGAATATCTCTGGTTGCGCTTAAAATTACCGGCATCAATGTTTCCTCTATACCCATATCGCTGATGGACTTTGGTGCATTTAACTTATCCAGTAGTTCCTCCAGCATAGCGACAGATGGTAACTCCTGATCAATGATCTGCAGGATTTTATCCCAATTGGCAAGGATCACCTCTAAGCGGGAGGCATGCTTGTCTCTATCATATTTGCCTTCACTTTTTTCCAGCGCGATCATAGCCTCTGCTCCTGAACCAAGCAGTGTCCGCAGCTGACTGCACCAATCCTCGAATTGGAAACTTGCCGCATAAGCAAGTGCTTTCTCACGATCCGGGATGATGCTTTTCAGTTTTTCATACACCCGAACCGTCTGCAAAGTTCCCATAGCGCATTGATGTCCGTGGGTATCCACCGGTGTCCTGAATTGCGCAGCACGCATATCCAGCACGTGAGAAATATAGTGTTCGCAGCCGGAGGCCGGTCTTGAAAGTCCGGCATAGCTCATTGCCAGACCACAGATCACCAACCCCTCAAATACGGATTCCACAGCAGCTTGCTCTCGCTGCAGCAGACCGTCCAGATTATCCACACACTTCTTCAGAGCAAGACGGACCATACCTGCAATATCCTCGCTGTAGAATTCGCCGTTGATGAGATGTGAAAGCCGCCACTCGCAGATACTGACATATTTTGCAATCATATCCCCAAGACCGGAGGTAAGCATTTTCATTGGTGCCTGTGCAAGGATCTCTGTGTCACCGATAATCACATCGGGGCACTTACTGTTAACGGATACCTTCAAGCCTTGGCGTTCCATAGAGGAGGTAGCAGAAGCGTAGCCATCCATAGAAGGTGCTGTTCCCACGATAATATAGGGTTTTCCTGTCAGATTTGCAACAATCTTGCAAATATCATTGATAACACCGGATCCAACACCGACAATTGCCTCGCATTTCGGATCGATGCACATAACTGCCAGACCGACACTGCGTTCATCCGGTTCTAACGTGTCAACCTCGAAAACATGGCAGGCAACAGCCATGCCTACCCCCAGGAGGGTCTGGTGCACCACTGCCCCGGCCGCCGCATAAGTATTGCGATCCGCAAATATATAGGCGCTGGATGCGCCCAGTTTCTCCATAACTGCAGGCAGATCCCGGATTGCGCCGGGACCGATAAGAATATCACAAGACGGACTATGTCCCGGAACGCGAACGCAGGGTGAAATATGAAACTGCTGCGCAATATAATTTCCCTTCATTGCAATCACCTCATGGCTCATTATAGCAAGAAAAAAATTACAATCAACATTTTACAATTATATTGACTTAATGATCATAATTTGATTATAATTATGCTAATAACACGAAAGGATGATCATATATGCCGATCTACGACCGTGAGGAACAGTATATCCGTCTCTTATCCGACGGCAGTAGTAGAACTGTGAATGAGTTGTCCCGAATACTGTTTGTCAGTGAGCCTACCGTACGGCGGGATCTGACAATTCTGAAGAAGAAAGAACTTGTCACTTGTCATCGGGGTTTGGTGACCCTTTCGGTTAAATCTCCGGACAAGCGAATTCCTCTTTTTATCCGTGACAGTGAACATACTGCTGCGAAGGCTGCCATAGCCCGTAAAGCTCTATCCCATATCAAGGACGGAGATGCGATTATGCTGGATGCTTCCACAACAACCTTTCATCTGCTTCCATATTTGGCTGATTTTAAAAATATTTTAGTCATTACCAACGGGGTTAATGCCGCGCTTGAGGCAGCCAATTTGGGGATACGAACCATATGTACCGGCGGAGAGATCACGTTAGATTCCCACTGCTTTGTGGGTACCGACGCGGAACACACCTTGAATAAATATAACGCTGATGTAGCTTTCTTCTCCTGTCGAGGGATAGACGATAACGGTCTTGTTACAGATAACTCCATACAGGAGAACTCTATACGCAGAATTATGATAAAAAACGCAAGAAAATCCGTCTTACTGTGCGATCACAGCAAATTTGGACAAAGACACCTGAACACACTTTGTAACACAAAGGACCTAAGCGCAGTCATTAGTGACGAGACTGTTTAAAACAAAATTTCCATCCTGAGAACCGATGATAGCAAATGCGCTCCTTCCGAGAAAGGAGCGCATTTTAACGCAATGGGATTAAAATATTTTTATCCTGCATTTTCAATTGCTTCAATCACACCGGCCACATTGTCGGTGTTCACCTGCTCCATCTTGCCACTATCGTAGCTTTCGGCTACCTTGGGGTCAATGGGCAGTCTTGCCAAAACAGGCAGACTCAAGGCATCAGCGACCTCATCCAGGCGGCTCTGACCGAACACATGGATCTTCTTACCGCAATCGGGACACTCCAGATAGCTGTAATTCTCCACAAAGCCCAAAACAGGAACATGCATCATATTGGCCATCTTCACAGCCTTGGTGACAATCATGGACACAAGGTCCTGCGGGCTGGTAACGATCACAATGCCGTCAACAGGCAGGCTTTGGAACACAGTCAGGGGCACATCACCGGTTCCGGGAGGCATATCCACGAACATATAGTCCACATCCTCCCAGATCACATCAGTCCAAAACTGCTTAACAGCGCCAGCAATGACAGGTCCGCGCCAAACCACAGGATCGGTGCTGTTGTCCAGCAGGAGATTAATAGACATGACCTGAATACCTGTGGCGGTCAGTGCAGGATAAATACCATCCTCTGTGGCACCCTGACACTCGGTCACACCAAAGGCAGTGGGTGCAGAGGGTCCGGTAATATCCGCATCCAAAACAGCCACACGCTTGCCTTTGCGGGACATAGCAACTGCCAGCAAGGAGGTGACAGTAGACTTGCCGACACCGCCCTTACCGGACACGACCGCAATGACTTTCTTCACCTTCGCTTTTTCATTCAGCGCAGCAAGCTGACTTTCCTGCTTGCGATCTGCGCAATCCGATCCGCAGGATGAACAATTTCCACTACAAGAACTCATAATTCAACGCTCCTTGGTAAATAATCTTTCCCTATTATAGAACTGTCGCCATCAGGTGTCAACTGTCAACTTTGGGCATTTTCCCATTGTTCCATCAGCTCTAAAAGAATAGTCTCTGCCTTCTCTTTTTCGTCTAACAGCCGCGTAAGCTCCTGATAATCTGCAGCAGCAGCCTCGATAGCTTGATCCAGAGAAACAATAGTCTGCTCCTGCTTTTCGATCTCCCGCTCCAGACGTCTTACCAGCTTATCTGCCTCTTTAGTACCGCCCTTAGGCTTTTCTTTTTTCGCCTTCGGCGCTGTGACTTGCGGCATTTTCTGCATAGCCTCATGCTCTAGTATAGAGCGATACTTCGTGTATCCGCATTTAAAATCCCGGATGCCGCCATCCTCCAACAGCCAAATGCGTTCCGCAAACTTTTCAATAAAGTATCGGTCATGGGAGACAAAGAGCAACACGCCCTCGAACTCTTCAATGGCTGCCTCTACCCATTCCCGGGAGGCAATATCCAAATGGTTCGTGGGCTCGTCCAGGATCAGAAGATTGATCTTCTCATCCATCAGCATACACAATCGCAGCCGGGACTGCTCACCGCCGGAGAGGTTTCCTACGCTTTTAAAAACATCCTCTCCCTGAAACAGAAATGCGCCCAGGCGGTCACGAGCCGTCTGCGGTGTGCAATTTTTTTCGTAAAGCATCGTATCGTAAAGGCTACGTTCCGGGTGGGAGAACTTGATGATCTGCGGCAGATAGCCCCATTTCACCGTAGGGCCAAACTGGATCTTGCCCTGGCAATTTTCTTCACCAAGCAAGCACTTGATAAAGGTCGACTTTCCGGTGCCGTTGTCACCAAGAAGTGCAATCCGTTCGCCCCCCTCGACCTTCAGTTCCACATCCGAAAACAGTGTTCTGTCACCATAGGTTTTGCTGACATTCCGCATTTGAAACACCACATCACCGGAGAAGTCCTTTTCCCCAAAGGTGGCCTTCATGGTCTTTTCTGTTTTGGGTTTATCCGTCTTTTTAATTCGTTCCATGCGGTGCTGGATGGACATGGCGCGGCGGTATAGGGTCCGATTATTGATGCCCCAGCCCTTCATACGCTCCACTGTATAGCCCAGCTGCTTGAGTTTCGCCTGCTCCTGCTCGTACTGCTTCAGCTGCAGGTTAAACCGGGCCTGCTTTTCCTCAATATAAAACGAATAGTTACCGGAATAAAACTCAGCATGGCCATCGGTGATTTCAATAACTCGGTCTGCCACCCGATCCAGGAAGTAACGGTCATGGGAGATTGTAAGAACAGTTCCTTTAAAGCTGTTAATATACCCCTCCAACCATTCCACGTTCCGCAAGTCCAGATGGTTTGTTGGCTCATCCAGCAGCAGAATATCTGTCTGCTCCAGCAAAAGTCTTGCCAGATTCACACGGGTCTTTTCACCGCCGGAAAGGCTGTCAAATTCCTGTTTTCGCTGTTCCGCAGTAATGCCAAGGCCATTGCATACTTTGTCCACATTGACATCCATGTCATAGCCGCCACCGGACTGGAACTGATTAGACAGTATATCGTACTGGCGAAGCAGTTCAGTAGAAGAAGAATCTGCCATCTGTTTCTCCAGCAGCTCCATCTTCTTCTTAAGGTTCATAAGTGGGGCGTAAGCACTGCGAAGGACATCCCCCACTGTGTAGCCGGCAGGAAACCTGGGAATCTGTGAAATCAGACCCATCCGTTTATGGGGATTGACAAACACTTCCCCACTGTCATAATCCATCTGGCCTGTCAGGATATTGAATAACGTTGTCTTACCGCAACCGTTTCGGCCAAGGATGGCAACGCACTCCCCCTCCTGAACCTCAAAGCTTAGGTTCTCCAGCAGATTCTCCCCTATGACAAAAAACTTTGTTAAATTCTTTACGGATATATCAACCATTCTTATTCTCCGTATTCAAAACTTCCATAATGCTGCACAGTTGATCTGCCGAATAAAGCAAATTAAGGGCCTGCAGCATGGCATTGGTGCTCATGTGCTCCGGTAATCGCAGGTGCTTTAAAAGCGCAAGGCGCTTGGCCTTGCTGTCCGGTCCGCCGGATAGTCCCATCCGAAACAGATCCTGCTTTGTGATTTGGGTGCCTTCCCTACCGGGCCCGTCGCCTTCTATTGTGGCACCGGCTCTGCGCAGGCAGTCCATGATGACCTCCGGCGTCATCCCCTCAACCCCCAGCTTCCCCTCTTTTCCGGGAGCTGCCTTGCGGCGTTCCTTGCCCGGGATATCCGGGATGTAAGCATGCTTGAGCTGCTGCGGTGGTATAGCACCCTTGAGGTAATTGCGGATCACAAATCCGGCACCGTCGGAATCCGTAAAAACGATCAGACCCCGGACCTGGGCAACGCGACGCAACAGCGCAAGCTGGTCTTTATCCTTCATAATTCCAAACCCGTTTGTCTGGAATATCGGTGCATCCACAATTTGGCTTAGTGTGTTTTTATCGTATCGCCCCTCCACCACAATTGCTTCTTTAATCTTAACCATTACGCGCCTCCTGGGCCAATTCGAGAATTAACATCTCCAAGAGCCTGTCAGGGGCATCACGGGAGGTTTTCATCTTTCTGTCGGTTTCCAATATTAATTCGGAGGCCTTGGCATAAAAGGCCGCAGAGAAGTTTCTGGCAGCATTCATGGTTTTTCTTGCCGGATAATCTTTTAGTCCGGTAAGGTGCATCAGGTCAGTGGCATTTTTGCCGTTATCCAGCAGTGTTCTGGCAACCCCAAGCTTTCGGAAATGGGCTCCCACAGCTCCCAATATCGCGATAGGTTCTTGCTGCTGCTTCAGCAGCTGCTGCAGTTTCAGCAATGCTGGGCCATACTTTCCTTCGCCCAACAGGTTGGTCATTTGGAACACCGCAGCATCCAGCACCGGTTCTGTCACTGCGTCAATATCACTTTTTGTGATTTGCTCTGAACAGGAATACGCGCAGATCTTAGATATTTCACCGGCAAGGGCCGTCATGGTCCCACCGGTAATGTCAATGAGATAGCTGCACAGATTGGGATCGATCCGTTTTTGGTTGGCCGCAAAATGCCGGGTTACCCATGCAATCAGATCCCTCTGCTCCTGTCTTGCAAATTCTACTATCAAACCGTTACTGTCAATCGCCCCCCACAGCTTCTTAAACCGTGTATCCGGCTTCCATGCAACGGTTTCAAAGGTAAATACCACCGTACAGTAATCGGGGATATCTGACAGCAGCTCAGCCAGCTTTGCTCTGTCGTCCTCGGTCAGTTTGAAAATATCAATATCATCTACCCAAACAAAGGTGTAATCTGCCATCATTGGCAGGCTTTCCACTGTATCGGCAAGGCTGCGCAAATCAAAATTCTCCTGGGTCAGCTTATTATAGTTAAAGGATTCCGTAAGGGGGTCCACCAGTAGCTTTTTGATCTGTTCCAGATAATGGTGCAGCAAAAAACTTTCTTCGCCGTGGAAAATATACAGCCGCCCAATATTTTTTTGCTTGATTGCCGCTTTCAGGTCACGAAGTCCATAAGTCGGCGTATTCTGCTTTGCCATACATGTTCCCCTTTGTAAATAATCGTACCGTCCAGATCCGTCCGCACAATGCGGCAGCTGAACATTTCCAGTCGTTCCAGCACAGCCTGTGTCGGATGTCCGTAGCGATTGTCTTTCCCTACAGAAATCACGGCATTTGCCGGCTTCGTGGCTCTGAGCAGATCCAGGGATGTAGAATTTGCTGCTCCGTGGTGTCCTACGATCAACAGTTCCAATTCCGGCAAGGCAATGCGCTCTATTAATTCCCGTTCTCCGGAATTCCCCCGGTCTCCGGTAATCAGTATATCACAGTTTTCCACCTGAAACAAGATGCACAAACCACTTTCATTTTCGTCAACTGACTCACTTGAAGGAATTATTGTCAAATCGCCCCATTTTCCGGAAAGCACCGTGTCAGACCTGATCCACTGGATTTTTTCCAGGTATTCCTTTTGCAAGGTTTCCTTCACTGTGCCATCGTCTGCAATATCCGGAAGGTATAACACGTCTGCCTTTACCCGTGTTAAAAGATAAGGTACAGCCCCGGCATGGTCTGTATCATAGTGGGTCAGGATGATGCCATCCAACCGAATGATTCCTTGAGAAAGCAGCCTTTGCGCCACCGTATCTGCAACCGATTGTGGGTAATCACCGCCGCAATCCACCAGAAAACGTTTGCCGTGACTTTCCAGCAAAATAGACTGGCCCTGTCCCACATCCATGACTGTAACACGCATAGGATCCAATCGCGGTTCTATGTAGGACGCTGATAAGGAAACGGCAAGGCTTACCACAACTCCTGCCAGCAAAAGTCCGGGTTTTTTCTTTTTAGCCAACAAAAAAAGCGCCAGCAAAATATAACAGAATATAAGCCAAACAACAATATAAATACTACAGGTATATACGGATGCCATAGGAAATGATGCAAATGTTTTCGCAGCAAACAGAACATAACGTATTGGAAAAGAAACAACAAACCCTACCATCTTCCCAATTGGCACCCATATTGCACCTAATATACAGGCCAGCATAATTCCGTAAAACACAAAGGAGATCACCCAAAGTGTCAGAAGGTTTGCCAGTATTCCGATAATGCTGACCGTGCCAAAGTAATAGGCGCTGAACGGTGCAGTTATAGACATGGCACTTATCGTAATCGCCACACTGCCTGCCAGCCACCTTGTAAGCCGGGCCCGCACTGACATCCCCTTCGGGCATCTTAAAAGGCGCAATAAATAATCAAAAATCCTCTGATAAAACAAAAAGATACCTATTAAACAGCCTACCGATAGCTGAAAACTGACAGAGGTGATGGTCATGGGATTTATCAAGAGCATCACCAGCACAGAAAAGGCCAGGGATGTAGGAGGATCATACTCCTTATCAAATAACGCTCCAATCAATATCAGGCCTTGCATAAGGCACGCCCGAACCACAGATGGCGTAAAGCCTGCAACCGCAGCAAACAGAAACAAAAGCGGCAGTCCAACCAGGGCATTTATAACACGCTGTCTGCCGAAAAACAGATACACAAGGGCAAACAAAATCGAAACATGAAGACCCGATACTGCAATCACATGGCGGATGCCACTGACTTTGAACGCCGTATCCTCCCAGTAAGAAAGGTCTGTGCTGTCTCCCAGCAAAAGTGCCTTGGAAAAGCCTGCCGTATCACTGGGAAATACAGAATCCAGAATCCGGATAATATCCTGGCGCATTTTAGCCGGATAATACTTCACGGGTACGTGGTGGTTCTGCTGCAGGGTGGTCTCATCCTGTGAATAGGCCAACAGAAAGATTCCTTTCCCCTGATGATAGGTTCTTCTCCCCTTATCCGCATAAGTCGTCAAACGAAGTTGGAAGGATCCTTGCAACGTATCTCCCGGAGAAAGGGAATCCATCTCATCGAGATAAACCAGCACGCGAAAGGATTTGCCATTGAGTTCGATTGTGCCGTTAGCAGCGATACCGTAGTCTGTTTCATAGCTGTAGTCGGTAATCTCCACAGTAGCAGTGATTGTCTGTCCGTCATGCTGACGGGCTCCACGCAAATAGAAGGTGTCAAAGCCCCATATCCACACGGTTGCAAAGGACAATCCAAACAAAATAGCTGCTGTGATCTTGGCGGGTTTTGCCTTCAAAAAGCATAATCCAACAGCTATCACCAGACAAAGGGCCCCTACCAGCGCAAACCAAGGATCCCACAAAAGATAGGCACCGGGAATACATCCTGCAGCAAATCCGATCACAAACCACATTAGCTTGCGCATAGTAAATTCCCCCTCTCTCTTTAGGAAAGGACGCTGCCCGGAGGCAGCGTCCTGAAAATCACAGCTTGGTAGCTACAAAATTATCAACCTGTGCCAGTGCATCGTCCAGCTTCAAAACATCCTTACCGCCGCCCATAGCAGAATCAGGCTTGCCACCGCCGGAACCGCCGCAGGCAGTACACACGCACTTCACAAGATCACCGGCCTTTACGCCCTTGGCAATGGCATTCTTGCCGCAAACTGCCAAAATTGTGATCTTATCGCCGTTTACACAGGACAATACAGCTACAATGTCTGCAGACTTATCCCGTAGGGTGTCGCCCATCTGACGCAGCTTGTTTGCGTCTGCGTCGGGGACATTGGCAGTAATGACCTTCAGCCCGCCTACATCATGTGCACCAAACA
The DNA here is from genome assembly GCA_045537615.1 of Faecousia sp. Lineage (GTDB taxonomy): Bacteria > Bacillota > Clostridia > Oscillospirales > Oscillospiraceae > Faecousia. The sequence goes on from JAZSPV010000057.1 coordinate 12,798, forward strand.
GGAAGCGGTCTGCCTCTCCGGCAGCCTCCTTTGCCTGAAATGCTTCAATGGTACGCTTCAGGGCCTTGATCTCCTCCAGCTGAACCTCCAGTTTCTGTGCCATCTCGCTGGGTTTCGTCTTCAGCAACGCACAAGCACTGTAAACTCTCTGACGGGCAAGCTCCATTTCATCAAGGCACACCTTTCCGGTAATGGCCTCAATCCGGCGTATGCCGGAGGCTACGCTGCCCTCGCTTTCAATACGGAAGGGACCAATCTTAGCTGTGTTGTCCAAGTGCGTGCCTCCGCAAAGCTCAATTGAGTAGCCACCCATGTTGACAACGCGAACGGTATCACCATACTTTTCGCTAAACAGCGCCATAGCGCCCATGGCCTTTGCTTCCTCAATGGGCATCTGGCGGATATCCACACCGTAGCCCTCCAAAATAGCGGATTGGACCATGGAATCAATTTTTGCCAGTTCTTCCGCCGTAACAGCAGAATAGTGACTAAAATCGAAACGTAAACGGTCAGGTTCCACCAAAGAGCCTGCCTGATGAACATGGTCACCCAGGACACTCTTGAGTGCCTTCTGCAGCAGGTGGGTTGCAGAGTGGGCCCGCATAATCGCCTTGCGGCGCTCCACATCAATGGCAGCACAGACGATATCATCAACCTTGACTGTACCACTGCGCATAATGCCGCTGTGCAGATAGCGTCCGCCCTTGTCCTTTTGAACGTCTGTAATCTCAAATCGACTGTCGCCTACCAAAATCACACCATGATCAGCAGACTGGCCGCCCATTTCAGCATAGAAAGGCGTTTTGTTCAAAACGATAACGCCCTTCTCTCCACCGGTGATGGAACCGGTGACCTCTTCTCCAACACAGACAGCAACGACCTTAGCCTCGCAGTTGTATGCGCTGTAGCCCACAAACTCGGTGGCAGTCACATCAGAACCAAAATCAATACCTGCCCAGCCCAGGTCACCCAGGGCCTTACGGGCCTCACGGGCACGGATACGCTGCTCCTCTCGGCACTCAGTAAATTTCTCCATGTCCACAGTCATGCCCTCTTCCTCCAGCATCTCTGCTGTCAGGTCAATAGGGAATCCGTAGGTATCTGCCAGCAAAAATGCATCCTCACCGGAGAATACGGTCTGACCTTTTTCCTTGTGGGCAGTAAGCTTTTCGACAAAAATGCGCATACCGGTGTCGATGGTACGGGCAAAATTCTCTTCCTCGTTCTTAACTACGCGGACGATGTATTCTGCGCGCTCACGCAGGTAGGTATAGTGGCTCTCATTTTCCTTGATAACGGTCTCCACAACCTCAAACAGGAAGGGCTTGTTCACACCCAGCAGTTTTCCGTGACGGGCAGCCCGACGCAGCAATCGGCGCAGAACATAACCACGTCCCTCGTTGGTAGGATTCACGCCGTCGGCGATCATAAAGGTAGATGCGCGGATATGATCCGTAATAACCCGGAGACTCACGTCAGTCTTTGCGCTCTGTCCGTAGGCAGCGCCGGTAATGGCAGTCACATGGTTGGTGATGTTCATGACGGTATCCACGTCAAACAGGCTGTTCACGTCCTGGCAGACAACCGCCAAGCGCTCCAGACCCATACCGGTATCAATGTTTTTCTGCACAAGCTCCGTATAGTTGCCCTGTCCGTCATTGTCGAACTGGGAGAACACATTATTCCAGACCTCCATGAAGCGGTCGCACTCACAACCAACTTTACAGTCAGGGCTGCCGCAGCCATATTTTTCGCCACGGTCATAGTAAACCTCAGAACATGGACCGCAAGGACCGGAGCCGTGCTCCCAGAAATTGTCCTCTTTACCGAAACGGAAGATCCGATCCGCAGGAATACCAATCTCCTTGTTCCAGATTTCGAAAGCCTCTTCGTCATTTTCATAAATGGACGGATACAGACGATCTGCTTCCAAGCCCACCACCTTGGTCAAAAACTCCCAGCACCAGGCAATGGCTTCATGCTTAAAGTAGTCACCAAAGGAGAAGTTGCCCAGCATCTCAAAATAAGTGCCGTGACGGGCTGTTTTACCGATGTTTTCAATATCGCCGGTACGGATACACTTTTGGCAGGTGCAAACTCTGCGGCGGGGCGGCTCTACCTCACCTTTGAAGTAGGGCTTCATGGGAGCCATGCCGGAGTTGATCAGCAGCAAGGATGCGTCGTTTTGGGGAATCAGCGAAAAGCTGGGCAGGCGCAGATGGTCCTTGCTCTCAAAATAAGACAAGAACATCTCGCGCAGTTCGTTAACGCCATATGCTTTCTTAGCCATTGGAATTACCTCCATAAAATAAATATACTCGTCCCCCAAATAGGGACGAGCTATGTCGCGGTACCACCCTAATTCGCCTAAAAAGGCATCTTAGTTGCTCTGTAACGGGAGCACCCGTCCCGGTCATCCCGGGCGGCTTGGAAGTGGCATGCAGTTTTACGGCAGAGGGCTTTCACCGATCCCCTCTCGCTATTTGCCGCTGATCTGCTTTTTTTCCGCATTGCCTTTACATATTGAAATTATTTTATCATAAAAAGCCTTTTTGTCAATATTTTTCTTATATTCTCCGGGCGTTTGCCCTCTTATCAGATGTTCTCCTCCAGATAGGCTTTCATCGCTTGCCGGCCCTCCTCACTCATGGGAAAGGTGGCTTGTCCTTCCATCTGACTTTTCTCATAACAGAAGGGCCCATGCCAATATTCCACACGGATACTGCTCTTTTCAAAATCCACCTCTTTGGCCGATGCCTTCTGCACTTGGGGCTCAATACGGAAACGAAAGGTTCCGCAAGAGCCTGTATAGATATTATTCATGGCAAAGGTGTGCAGCGTCGGTATAAACAGTTCCTGCATAATCATTCCTCCGTCAATGTTTCCATCTCATCCAACAGCTGTCCAAACAATGCAAGTGCCTGCTCCACCGGCTGAGATGTGGTCATATCCACGCCTGCAGCCTTCAGCAGATCAATAGGGCTCTTGGAGCAGCCACCGGACAGAAATTCCATATAATCCTTCACTGCACGCTCCCCTTCCGTCAAAATCCGGCGGGACAGGGCGATAGCAGCGGCATAGCCGGTGGCGTACTGGAACACATAATAGTCATAGTAGAAATGGGGAATTCTTGCCCATTCCACAGCAATTGCGTCATCTACAACAATATCCGGTCCGTAATACAGTTCATTCAGCCGGCGATATTCCTCACTGAGGACTTCTGCCGTCAGTGTCTGCCCCTGGGCCACCATTTTCCCGATGTTCAGCTCAAACTCTGCAAACATGGTCTGCCGGAATAATGTTCCCTTAAACTGATCCAGGAAATGGTTAATAAGGTAAGCCCGCTCCTTCTTGTCGGTGGTTCTCCCTAGCAGGTATTCCATAAGCAATGCCTCATTACAGGTCGAAGCAACCTCCGCCACGAAGATCACATAATTAGAATCAATGGGGTTTTGGTGCTTATTGGAAAGATAGGAATGGAGTGCATGGCCCATTTCGTGGGCAAGTGTGAACTGACTGTCCAAGGTTCCGGAATAGTTCAGCAGCACATAAGGATGCACCTGGGCGCCGGCAGAATAAGCACCGCTGCGCTTTCCCTCATTCTGATATGCGTCGATCCAACGGTTTTCAAAGCCCTCCTTCAAAATTGCGCGGTAGTCCTCTGATAAAGGCGCTAAAGCATCGTAAACCGTTTGCTTTGCCTGGGTAAAGGGAATCTTCTTATCCACATCTGCCACAAGGGGTGTATAAATGTCGTAAAAATGCAGCGTATCTACGCCCAGCAGCTTTTTACGCAGGCGGACATAGCGATGCATCTTATCTACGTTTTTGTGCACTGCCTCAATCAGCTGCAGGTACACCTGTGTAGGCACATTGGTAGAATCCAAAGAGGCCACAAACGCATTTTCGTATTTTCTGCATTCGGCATAGAATTTCAGTTGCTTATTTTGGGCATCCAAAAGACCTGCTGCCGTATTCTTAAAATTAGCAAAGCCGTCATAAAGGTTTTCATAGGCACTTTTCCGCAAATGTCGGTCCGGGCTTTCCTGGTAGCGAATGAAGGTTCCCTGGTTCAGGGGATAAACCCTGCCCTCACGATCCTGGGCATCCGCAAAACGCATATCTGCATCAGTGAGCATACCGTAAATTTTATCCGGTGTTTGGGCCATTTCCCCGGTGGCTGCCAACAACTTTTCCTCATTCGGAGACAAAATATGCTCTTTTTTGCGGCGCAGATCGGTAAGATACCGGCGGTAACGTTCCAGTGCAGGCAATGCCTGATAAAATTCTTCCAGCCTTTCGTCGGAAATTGACATGATCTCCGGCGTCTCAAAACTGGTGGCAGAATTCAGCCCCACTGCCGCACTGATGAATTTACCGGTCATTGCCTGGTATTTTGCTACACGGGTATCTTCATCGGCCTTTCGCATGCAATAATTGGCCAGCCTGCTTATTTTTACTTCCGTCTGCTCCATAGCCCACAGGTATTCGTAGAACTCTTGGGCAGTGTTTGACAACCGCCCGGCAAAGGATGTCAGAATTTTTTTGTCCTCTTCCAGACAGGAAAGGGCTTCTTCCCACGCCTCATCGCTGGGATAAAGATCCTCCAGCGCCCAGGTATCCTCCGCGGGGATCTGTGAACGATCCTTAAAAATGTCAAACTGCTCCATAGCTGCCTCCAATAACTGTTTTTCTTATTATACCATGTGTGACTCAAAAATCAAACATTCCCTTGCAAACAGAGACAAATTATGCTAAATTATGCCTTGGTGATTTTTATGAACAAACAACTAAAGGGTAGCCTCCTGTTGCTGATTGCGACCATTATCTGGGGTTCAGCATTTCTTTCTCAGGACATTGCCATGGAATATATGGGCCCCTTCACTTTCCAGGCAGTACGGTGTTTTTTGGCGGTCTGCGCGCTGGTGCCTGTCATTTTTATGGTGGACTATATCAGGGGAAAGGGCAGAGATTTCTTCCGTCGCTGGGCAGATGCCAAGCTGTGGAAGGCCGGTATTCTGTGCGGTATTCCCTTATTTCTGGCCTGTAATCTGCAGCAAATGGGTCTTGTGGACGTTGCAACTGACCCGGGCAAATCCGGTTTTCTGACTGCAATGTATATTGTCATTGTTCCGGTTATTGGTATCTTTTTAAAGAAAAAGCCTACCACATTGCTTCCTATCAGCGTGTCATTGGCTGTTGTAGGACTGTATTTCATCAGTTTTGCCGGTGTAGCCAAGATCAGTACCGGTGATCTGTTGACAATCGGTTGCGCCTTTGCATTTGCCATACAGATCATCTTTGTGGATAAATTTGCCCCCAGTTTGGACGCGCTCCGGCTTAATACGATTCAGGGCCTCGTTTGCGGCGTACTCTCCGCCTGTGTGATGGCATTTACAGAAAAACCGACCTGGTCCGGTATCGTTGTCTGTGTCCCCTATCTTGCCCATGTGGGTATCTTGTCCATGGGTGTAGCCTATGCGCTGCAGATCATTGGACAAAAGAACGTTGAACCGTCCACTGCTTCCTTGATTATGAGTTTGGAATCGGTATTTGCGCTGATATTCGGCATGCTGATTTTACACGAACCCATGACTCCTTGGAAAGCCATCGGTTGCACGCTGATGTTTTTGGCCATTATCCTTTCTCAAATCTCTGTAAAACAAACGAAAAGCAAGCAAAAGACTGCTGCATGACCAATCATGCAGCAGTCTTCTTATCGCATCTTAGGTTGTGTTATTCCTGCACGCTTGCTTCCAACAACGCCTGAGGCTGCTCCGCCTCTACCTGTTGTGCTTGTAGCTGCGGTGTTTCTTCCGGCAGTGGCTGAACCTTCTTGCTCATCAAGGTAATAAGATAAATCCGTCTTGCCCAGCCAGAAGTGATCAAATTATCCAGTATGGACACAATCCAGGCCACCAGGCAATTGAATCGCTTATTGGGTTTGAACATATTCAAAACATCACGCAGATATACAAACTCAATAATTGTAAAGATCGCAGTTGGCAACAGGTAAAGCAAGAATATGAATACGCCCAAAACCTGTCCGATATACGGGAACACAGTGATAATAAGGAAGATTACTGTGATCAATGCACTGGCTAAGAAATAAACAAGCAAGTACAAAAGGAGCGAATTGTGCCGTTCCGCAAATTTGATAAATCCAAACTTGAAGTCATCCTTACCGGGAATCTTGTAAAGCAAAATCAAGCAAAACAGATCCTGATAGACAGGAACCCAGGCAAGCCATTTCCCTTTGCACTTTGCTTTTTTCGCAATAACAGTGAGCGGAATCGCGCTAATCAAATAAATCGCAATGAAAGTAAGGGCACTGCCAATCATCGATATCAGCAGTATAATCAGTCCGGCAGAGATAAGTGTAGCTCCAAAAACAGTTTTGATCAAACTGCCCAGTGCAGTAAACATATCTGTAGAACCGTAGATGATATCGGAAAAGTTGGTCAGAATATCATTAAACAGACCCACAACGGAGGTATATTCCTCAGTCAATCCGGTTGCATTTGTAAGCAATTCATTGAGTTTATCGAGCAATTCAAGGATCCACGAGGTATCCATAGGCACAACCCTTTCTCTTTTTTGATACAAACATTATACAACAGACCAGGCAGATTGCAACAGCATTTAACAAAAGCAGCCGTTTATCGCCTTCTATCTACTGCGATGATCTGCTTCATAGCCTCGATCGCTACCTGAATAGCGCCGGTGGTATCCTCGGTCATAGGCTGGTCCAGGCCGGCCTTTTCCCGTTCCTGATTCCAAACCACATGGAAGCAACTTCCACACCGGACACCCAACGCAGCTGCCACAACAAACAGCGCCGCCGATTCCATCTCACTGGCTTTCACGCCGAGGCGTTTCCAACTCTCCCACTTCTGCAAAAGCTCATAGCTGACCGGGGACTTTTCCGGGCTGTGCTGACCGTAGAAGGAATCTTTGCACTGGACTACTCCCGTATGGGTTCTATAACCCAAAGCCTGTCCTGCCCTTTTCAGCGCCGCCGTAATGTCAAAATCCGGTACAGCTGGATATTCGATCGGTGCATACTCCAGCGATGTATGGTCGTAGCGAACTGCACCGGTGGCCACAACAACATCCCCGGGCAGTACATCCATAGCAATACCGCCACAGGTCCCGATCCGGATGAAGGTATCTGCACCGATGGTAGAAAGCTCCTCCATGGCAATGGACGCAGAGGGTCCACCGATGCCTGTTGAGCAAACCGAAACCCTTTCGCCCAACAGATACCCTGTGTAAATGTTATACTCCCGGTTCATGCCAACATGGACAGGGTCATCAAAATACTGGGCAATGGACTCGCACCGACCGGGATCCCCGGGCAAAAAGCAGTATCGTCCCACATCCCCTTCCTTACAGTGGATATGAAACTGCATTCCAATATCTTGCATAGGATATCCTCCTTAGAACAGGCTGACCTGATTGGATTCCGGCAAGCTGCCGAATGCGCCGGCCTCCTTCAGCATCTGCATGTGGGTCTTTGATACCTTGGGGCAGGCAACCGCCACTTCCTCAATGGACAAAAACTGCCGTCCCTCTCTGCCCTCCATCAGATTCCAAGCCGCACTTTCACCCAAACCTGAAATCGCCACAAATGGCGGTCTGATCTTTCCGTCCTCAATCAAAAATTTTGTAGCATGACTCTTGTATACATCAATAGGCAGGAACTCCAGACCACGGATATAAAACTCGTAAACAACTTCCAGCGTTGTCAACAGGTCCTCGTCCTTGGCTGTTGCGTCTTCATTGTCGTCAATGGCTTTGATGTTGGCTTTTACCGCTTCCAGTCCGTTGGTCATCAACGCAGCATCAAAGCCGCCTTTTTGGCTGCGACGGTAAAAATAAGCCGCGTAGAAGGCCAGTGGGTAATTGACCTTAAACCATGCGATTCGGAAGGCCATCATAACATAGGCAACGGCATGGGCCTTGGGGAACAGGTATTTGATCTTTTTACAGGAACCGATATACCAATCCGGAACACCGGCATCGATCATCTCCTGCTCTGCCCCGTCAGGCAAGCCTCTGCCTTTTCGAACGGATTCCATGATCTTAAACGCACGTTTCTCCGGCAGTCCGCAAGAGATCAGGTAGATCATAATATCATCACGACAACCGATGGTCTGGTCCACCGAGGCGGTCTTGGAGGTGATCAGGTCCTTGGCATTTCCCAGCCACACATCTGTTCCGTGGGTATAACCGGAAATACGAACCAGGAAATCAAACTTCTCCGGCATGGTATCCAACAGAACGCCACGGGTAAACCGGGTGTTGAACTCCGGCACAGCCACAGCGCCGGTAGGGCCTAAAATGGGATCGTTTTCATAGCCCAAAACCTTGGAAGATGTAAAAATAGACATGGTCCGTTTATCATCCAAAGGTATGGTCTTGGCATCCACGCCGGTCATATCCTCCATCATGCGGATCATGGTGGGATCATCATGGCCCAACATATCCAGCTTCAGAAGATTCTCCTCCATGGAGTGATATTCAAAGTGTGTGGTAATCTGATCTGAATTGGGATCATCCGCAGGGTGCTGCACAGGGCAGAAATCCCAAATCTCATTTTCCTGAGGAATGACCACCAGTCCGCCGGGGTGCTGACCGGTGGTTCGGCGCACACCGACACAACCGGCTGCAAGCCGGGATTTTTCCGCATTGGAGGCGGTTTTTCCCCGTTCCTCCAAATATTTTTTTACATAGCCAAAGGCCGTCTTTTCCGCAACCGTACCCACAGTACCTGCACGGAAAACATGGGACCTACCGAACAGTTCCGTACAGTAGGCATGGGCATTTGCCTGATACTCACCGGAGAAGTTCAGGTCAATATCCGGCACCTTATCACCACCGAAACCAAGGAAGGTTTCAAAGGGGATATTAAAGCCCTCCTTTGCGTAGGCCGTGCCGCATTTGGGACATACATCGTCCGGCAAGTCAGCACCACATTCATAGCCCTTTGGCACATCAAAGGTGGTATACTTGCAATCCGGATTGGGACAGCGGTAATGGGGTGGGAAGGAATTGACCTCCGTGATACCCGACATAAACGCAACGATGGAAGAACCCACAGAGCCACGGGAACCCACCAGGTAGCCATGTTCCAAAGAATTCTGTACCAACTTTTGTGCCGACATATAGATCACGTCATAATGACAGCTGATAATGTCATTAAGTTCCGTCTCCACGCGCTTTACGATCAGCTCCGGGGGATTTTCACCGTAAAGACGGTGCATCTTTCCGTACACAAGGTCCTTCAGATCCTCTACCGAGTTCTCGATCTTGGGCGCAAACAGATTATGGGGTACAGGACGCACGGTCTCGCACATATCGGTAATCAGATTGGGGTTGGTAATGACGATCTGCCTTGCCGTATCCTCCCCCAAATAAGCAAACTCACTGAGCATTTCATCGGTGGTGCGGAAGTACAAAGGATTGGGCTTGTCCGCATCCGGGAAGCCCTTTGTTGCCAAAAGAATATGACGGAAGATCTCGTCCTCCGGGTTCAGGAAATGGACATCACCGGTGGCAACCACCATCTTATCCATTTGTTGGCCAAGGGTAACGATTTGTCTGTTAAATTCACGCAGCTCCTCTTCGCTTTCCGCAATGGGCTGCTCCCCTTCCTTCTTTGCTTCCAACATAAATCGGTTGTTGGAAAGAGGTTGCACCTCCAAATAGTCGTAGAAAGAAGCGATTCTTGCAAGCTCTTTCTCCGATCTGCCGGAGATTACAGCCTGGAACAACTCATTGTTCTCACAGGCAGAGCCGATGATCAGTCCCTCCCGGTATTTCAGCAGTTCCGACTTGAATATCCGGGGGAATTTTTTGAAGTATTTCAGATTTGCTTCCGAAATCAGTCGGTACAGATTACGCAAGCCCTGCTGATTCTTCGCAAACATCACGATATGCTGACAGCGAACGCTCTGTTGCCTGTGTGCAGGCCGAAGTGGCAGCATAGCAGCATTGATAGATTGGATATCCTGGACGCCAAGCGCCTGCAGCATGGGGACCAACCTGCCAAATACCCGGCCACAGACCAATGCATCGTCTCCTGCCCGGTGGTGGTTAAAATCATCCAGCTCAAAATGCTTTGCCACCACGTCCAAAGAGAACCGGCTTAGCTGCGTCAGTAGGTTTTGGGAGATCGTCCATGTATCCACAGAGGTGAGGTTATATTCGATACCTTGTTTGCGGCAAGCCCACTGCAGAAAGGTGGTATCAAAATCCGCGTTGTGGGCCACCAAAATGCTGTCGCCCACAAATTTCAGAAATTCCGGCAGTACCTGTTCAATAGAAGGGGCTCCCTTCAGCATATCGTCTGTAATACCGGTCAGCTCTGTTGTACGTTTTTCCAGCTTCCGGCCAGGGGCTACAAAAGTCTGATATCGGTCGATCAGCTTGCCGTTTCGCATCCGGACTGCACCGATCTCAATGATCTTGTCACGCCGGGCATACAGGCCCGTAGTCTCCAGGTCAAAAGCAACATACTCCGTATCAAGTGGTGCATTGGCATCTCCCTGAACCGCCAGGCGGTCATCCACATCGTTAATATAGTAGCCTTCACAGCCATAGAGAATCTTGATATCCTCATCGGTTCCGGCAACCTTTGGCGCACCACTCCAATTCTCCACTGTATGCAGTGCATCTGTAAAGGACTGAACACAGCCATGGTCTGTAATGGCTATGGCACGGTGTCCCCAGGCGGCTGCCTGCTTAATGGCAGCTTTTGTGCTTGTCAAGGCGTCCATGTTGCTCATGGAGGTATGCAAATGCAGTTCCACGCGCTTTTCGCCCTGGGCAGTATCCTGCCGTTTTTCCATGGCACCCGGCATAATAGCATTGGGGCGCAAAACCATTTCATTGGTAAAGTTGTCCATGACCAGCTTGCCCTGGACCTTGATCACGCCGCCCAAACTGACACCCTCTAGTATCGGTTTTGCATCTTTATTTTCCAAAAACCGGCTGACACGAATAGAGGATGTGTTGTCGGTAATGTCAATGTTGATTACCCAGGCGTTGCGCTTTGTCAGTTCCTTATGCTCCAGATTAAAAACTCTGCCCTCCACAATCACAAAGCCCATGTCCAAATTCAGTTCTGACATAGATACCGCAGCACCCTTAAAGGGCTTGCCAAAAATGCAATTGCTGTGTTGCGCAGGCTGCTCCTTTTTCACCGTCGACGGTGCTACGGGAAGATCGCGAATCATATCGCTGCGCATTTTATCCATAGCTGCAAACAGTGCCTGTCCTTCCAGACTTTGGCCTGCATGAACCTGAATATCCACATCAGTACAGAACCGTTCACGCAAAACATTCCGGACACTGGGAACACAGGCATCTATAGCAGCCTTTCCGTTGCCCTGCAATTCCACATGAAGGGTTTGCTCCTCCCATCTCCAGGCGGCACCTGCCAGGCTGCCACGGGTCATGGAATCCATCCCCACAAACAGTTGGAGAAGCTCCTCCGGCTCTATGGCTGTCAGCTGGTGGGCAGGATGGGTAGCAGTAAAATCCACACGCCGCAAACCATAAACAGAACAAATGTCCTCTGCAGCCTGGTTCAACAGTCTCTGGGGTATGTAATCCTCAGCATAGATAACAGCACTGATTCCCCGGGTCTGTGGATCAATATCTGCAGCAACAATCACCGCCTGAGAAAGGGCACCGTGCAGTGCCTCAGGCGGCTCATATTGTGAAAACATATTTAAAAAGCGGACTTGTTCTGCCATGTTATCCCTCAAAATTCTTCGATTCTCTTTAGTAACGCCGGCAATAGCTGCTCATAAGGCAGCTTTTTGATCTGCTGTCCTTTTTCAAAGAGCATACCGCAGCCGTCACCGCCGGCAATGCCGATATCTGCCTCCCGGGCTTCACCGGGACCGTTGACAATACAGCCCATCACCGCAACTGTAATAGGCTTTTCACAATGCTTCAGTGCTTGCTCCACCTGATTAACCAAGCCGATCAGATCAATGTTGGTCCTTCCGCAGGTGGGGCAGGATATAATATTCACGCCCTCTTTACGAAGTCCGGCTGCCTTCAAAATATCCTTGGCGGCATATACCTCTTCCACCGGGTCGTCGGTCAGGCTTACACGAATGGTATCACCAATTCCGTCCAACAAAAGCGCACCAATTCCCATAGCGGACTTCATCAGTCCCATACGCACAGGACCAGTCTCCGTCACACCAATGTGCAGCGGATAATCACACCTGCTGCGGAACAGCCGTGCTGCCGCCACCATGGTAGGCACTGTGGAGGATTTCATAGATACACAGGTATCAAAAAAATCAAATTTTTCCAAAAGTGCGATATGTTCAAAGGCACTTTCCACCAAGGCTTCAGCAGTGGGGTGGCCATATTTCTCCAGAAGCTTTTTATCAAGGCTGCCGCCGTTAACGCCGATCCGGATAGGAATTTTCTTTTCCTTGCAGGCAGCAACCACAGCCTCTACCCGATCCTCACCGCCGATATTACCGGGGTTAATGCGGATCTTGGATGCGCCGCCCTGTGCAGCAGCAATGGCAAGCTTATAATCAAAATGGATATCCGCAACCAGGGGCAGTGGTGATTCCTTGCAAATTTCAGCAAAGGTTTTTGCTGCCTCCATATTTGGCACAGCAAGGCGCACGATCTGGCAACCAGCCTCTTTCAGCGTCCGGATTTGAGCCAGAGAGCCCTCCACATCCGTAGTCTTGGTATTAAGCATAGACTGGATCGCGACAGGTGCGCCTCCGCCAATGGGAACACCGCCAACGTTGATTCTCCTTGTCATGGAATCACCCCTTAAACAACACAAATAGATCTTTGAACATGATAATTGCCATAAATCCAAGCAGCAGAACCATGCCTGCGCCATGAATATAGCCTTCATATTTGGGGTCGAGTTTCTTGCCTGTGATCTTCTCGATAGCAGTCGTAAGGGCCAACCCCAAAATCCGTCCGCCGTCCAGGGCCGGTATCGGCAGCATATTCATAACTGCAAGATTGATAGCAATAAAGCCGCCGAAATTCAGCAAGTTTATAAAAGCGCCACCGGCGGTTTCAGCTGCTGCCGCACTTTCGGACATAATCTGCACAATACCCACCGGACCTGCCATGTCCATAATTCCTGCTTTTCCTGTCACCAGCATTTTCAAACTGACCACAACGGAATCCACATAGTTAAAGGCCGTTGGCAGGATTCGTCCGGGAACAGAGGCAGCAGTGGACTCTTCCACGCCAAAGCTGATACCATAGCGCAGGACCTGCCCTCCGTTGCCGTCATCCACAGCCTGCCGTTCCATCTGAACATCCTCCAGCAGCACCTTTTGACCGTCCCGGCGGACCAAAATATCGTACTGCCCATCGGGAAGAAGCATGGTCGCAAGGGAAAAATCCTCATAAATGGAGATCCGCTTACCGTCAAATTTTAGGATCTCGTCGCCTTGCTGCAGGCCGTTCCCCTGAGAAACGGTGCTCCAGGGCTCGATCTGGGTGATCTGGGTAGTGGCATAGGCAGGCTGGCAAAACAGCACCACCGATACAATCAGCACACCGGCTACAAAATTCATAAAAGAACCTGCCGCCAAAATAATCAGCCGTTTCCACCATGATGCCTTTTGAAAGGAATGGGGGCTGTCAGTATCCGCATCCTCGCCTTCCATGGCGCAGTATCCGCCAACGGGGATACAACGTATGGAATACTGGGTCTGTCCCCACTTCCATTTTGCGATTGCAGGTCCCATGAACATAGCAAACTCATTGACCTGCACACCGGAAAGCTTAGCAGATACAAAGTGACCCAGTTCATGGATAAAAATTAAGAAACTAAACAGGATAATCGCAAAAACAATACTCATGGTTTTCCTCGCTTTAATTAAGACTTTACGCTCTGCCGCGCAAGCCGGTCTGCCTCCAAAATCTGCTCCAATGTCGGCTCTTTGATAAAAGGAACTGTGTCCACCGCTCTGGATACCAAGTTATAAATATCATAGAAACCAATCTTATCATTCAGGAACATGGCAACCGCCTCTTCATTGGCACCGTTCATCACAGGACAGGCTGTACCGCCGGCTTTGGCGCACTGTCTGGCCAAGGCAAGGCAAGGGAACGCCTGCATGTCCGGGGCCTGAAAGCTCAGATCACCGCATGTAAGAAGATCCAGCGGTTCTACCGGGCATTCCATGCGTTCCGGATAGGTCATAGCCAGTTGAATAGGCAGGCGCATATCTGGGCTGCCAAGCTGGGCCATCACTGCACCGTCCACAAATTCCACAAGACTGTGAACGATGCTTTGCCGGTGAATCACTACATCCACCTGCTCCAGCGGCATATCATAGAGCCGCATAGCCTCAATAACTTCCAAACCCTTATTCATCAGTGTAGCACAGTCTATGGTGATCTTGGCACCCATCTTCCAGTTAGGATGGCGCAGAGCATCTGCTTTTGTTACTATGCCCAATTCTTCTTTGGTTTTTCCAAAAAAGGGACCACCGGAACAAGTTAAAATCAATCGCTTGATCTCTCGCTTGTGTTCCATGCCCATCAGGCACTGGAAAATGGCAGAATGTTCGGAGTCCACGGGGATGATCTCCACGCCGTATTTTTTTGCCTCCGCCATAACCAGCTCACCGGCACAGACAAGGGTCTCCTTATTGGCAAGGCCGATGCGCTTCTTGGCACGGATGGCCGCAAGGGTAGGCTTCAATCCAACCATACCGACCACCGCAGTAATTACGCAGTCAGCATCTTCCATGGAGGCAGCACGAATCAACCCCTCTTCTCCCCAGGCGATCTCAATCGAAGGGTCGGATACAGCAGATCTTAGCTGCATTGCCGCTTCTTCGGTTGCCATGACAGCAAGCTTGGGCCGGTATTTACGGCACTGCTGTGCCATGCGCTCCACGTTGGTTCCTGCGGTCAACGCACAAACAGGAATGTTTAAATTATCTATGATATCCAGACTCTGACGACCGATAGAACCGGTAGAGCCCAAAATACTAACACACTTAACCATTATTTCACCGCCACAGGGATGATAAGTAGCAGTACCTCTACCAGAGGCGCAATCAGCATCACAGAATCGATTCTATCAAGGACGCCGCCGTGACCGGGAATCAGCTTTCCGTAGTCCTTAATGCCGCACTGGCGCTTGATTGCAGAGAAGCAAAGATCTCCAAACACGCCTGTAAAGGCGCCGATCACGCCGTAAATCAGCACGTAAAGGTAGTTTACCTGGAATTTAAAGAACACCTGCAAAATGGCGCAATAGATCAGCATGCCCAAAACTGCACCAAGGACACCGCCAACAAGGCCTTCCACCGTTTTTTTCGGACTGATCACAGGTGCCAGCTTGTGCTTGCCAAAGGTCAGTCCAACAAAATAAGCACCGGTATCCGACAAGATAGAAAGGACAAAGGGCATCAGTACATAAAATCTTCCATTTTCCATGCAGATGATCCGTATCAGCGCGCCAAACAGCAGCGGAAGCACCACGCCGGCAACCATACAAATGCCTAATTCCTCAAAGGGCAGCTTCATCTTCGATATCATATACTCAGCAAAAAGCAATGACCAGAAGATTAGTAAGCCCAACAACAGCCAGGCATACCCAATACCCAAGCCGCACCACAAAACACCCCAGGCTGCAGCAGCCGCGCTGTAGAGGCACAATCTAAGATGCTTTACAAATCCGGTTCCGTGGGTCAGCTCATAAACAGCAAGCGCTGCAACAATGGCGCCTACCGCAGCAACCACCACCGTAGGGGCTGCCAAAAGCAGGATAAGAAGAAGCGGCACCAATACCGCAGAAGCAATAATTCGAACCTTCATACTTAAACACCTCCAAAGCGCCGATTACGGCGCTGATATTCCGCAATTGCCCGGTCCAAATCCTCCGGTGTGAAGTCTGGCCACAGTACATCCATAAACACATACTCAGAATAAGCCGACTGCCACAGCAGGAAGTTGCTGGTACGCATTTCCCCGGAGGGCCGGATGATCAGTTCCGGATCCGGAACATCAGCAGAATAAAGATAAGTGGCAAACTTATCCTCCGTCAGTTCCTCAGGGCTGTACTTACCGGAGGCTACATCCCGGGCAAAGGCTTTAGCTGCGCTCACAAGCTCGTCTCTGCCGCCATAATTAAGGCAGAAATTCACCTGGACACCGGTGTATGCCGCCGATCTTTCCTGCGCATCCCGGCACAAGGCCTGCAATTCCGGACTGAGTTTGGTCAGGTCTCCAAAAAAGCAGAAACGAACATTGTTTTTCTCCATGTCCCGGAGGGCTTCTTTCAGATATTTGCCCAACAGCTTCATAATGCCGCCTACCTCATCGGCAGAACGTCTCCAATTTTCTGTGGAAAAGGCATACACCGTCAAATAAGAAACACCAATGGATCGGCAATAATTGGCAATCCTTCGGAATGTTTCCGAGCCGGCGGCATGACCGGCATTGCGCGGTAGACCCCGTTTTTTTGCCCAACGGCCGTTACCGTCCATAATAATCGCAATGTGCCTGGGCACCTGCTGATTCTCCAGTTCTGTGTTTTTCTGTAGCATAAACTTTCCTCTTACATGCTAATTTGGGGGCGCAAGCGCCCCCAAGTAATATGGATACTTTAAATGGACATCAGTTCCTTTTCCTTGGCAGCCAAAGCTTCATCGGCTTTCTTGATATACTTATCCAGCATATCCTGCAGGTCCTTTTCTGCCTTCTTCTGATCGTCCTCAGTGATTTCAGAATTCTTCTTCAGCTTTTTAATATAGTCCATGCCGTCACGGCGAATGTTACGCATAGCAACCTTGGCATCTTCTGCGTACTTCTTAACCTGCTTGGTCAGTTCTTTACGGCGCTCCTCCGTCAGCTGGGGGAAAACCAGACGGATAACTTTGCCGTCATTTTGAGGATTGATTCCCAAATCGCTTGCCTGAATGGCCTTCTGAATTTCTTTTAGCAGATTGGTGTCCCAGGGCTGAATCACAAGGGTACGGGCGTCAGGTGTAGAAATAGTGGCAACACCATTCAGAGGTGTCTCACTGCCATAGTATTCAACAGTGATCCGATCCAGAACCTTTGCATTGGCACGACCTGCACGAACTGCGTCAAATTCCTCTGCCAAATGGTCCAGTGCCTTACCCATTCTTCTGCCGTACTCAGTAAAATCTACACTCATATTCGTTCCTCCTAAAATTAATTGGTGACGGTGGTTCCGATCTTTTCGCCGCGAACCACACGGACAATGCTGTTTTCTTCCGCAAGGCCAAAGCAAACCATGGGAATGTTGTTATCCATAGCCAGCGCCATAGCCGTTATGTCTGTTGCTTTCAGTCCTCTTTCAATGACTTCGTTATAAGTTAAAGTGTCAAACCTGACAGCCGTGGGATCCTTCTTGGGATCGGCAGAATAGATTCCATCAATATTCTTAGCCATTAAAATCGCATCCGCTTCGATCTCCACACCACGCAGAACTGCGCCGGTATCCGTGGAGAAGTAAGGATTTCCTGTGCCGGCAGCAAAGAGAACTACCTTACCCTCATTCAGGTAACGATTGGCTGTATCTCTCGTGAAGTATTCTGCAAACTTATGCATCTCAACAGCTGTAAGTACACGAGCATCCATGCCATGCTGCTCCAGAACATCTGCAACCGCAACGGCATTCATCACCGTTGCCATCATGCCCATAGCATCCGCATGGCTGCGCTGCAGCTTTCCGCTGCCGTTCTTGACACCACGCCAAAAATTCCCGCCGCCGATAACCAGGCCTACCTGGACACCCATATCCACACACGCCTTGATTCCAGCGCAAACCTCATGGATCTTTCCGAAGTCCAGTCCGAAGCCGTCGCCTTGTTGTGTTCTTTCACCAAGGGCCTCGCCGCTGATCTTCAGCAGAATACGCTTGTACATAATTTCAGCCAAACAGATCACTCCTCTCTGTTACCAACTATTTTATAATAAGACTGCCAAATTGACAACAACAATTTCTCATTTTTTAAAAATTGTTTCAAAGTTTTTCACAATCAAACACATTCTTTTTGTCACTGACAAGAATATTACCGTTTTTCAGTTGCAAAAACCATCCGGATGGGTTATAATATTTGCAAATTTTTCAAAAGAAAAGAGGATCCCCAAGATGGCTGAAATCACAGAAAGCAAAAATTTCATCCACGCCTTTATTGAAGAGGACATTGCCGAGGGCGGTCAGTTTGCAGGGCAGACTGTTCATACCCGGTTTCCGCCGGAACCCAACGGCTATCTGCATATCGGTCACTGCAAGGCCCTGATCATCGACTTTGGCACTGCCGAGAAATTTGGCGGACTTTGCAACCTGCGTATGGACGACACCAACCCCACCAAGGAAGACGTAGAGTTTGTCGAGGCAATCAAAGAAGATATCCGCTGGCTGGGCTTTGACTGGGGCGACCGTTTCTACTACGGCTCCGACTATTTTGAAAAGGACTACGAATACGCCGTGGAGCTAATCAAAAAGGGGCTTGCCTATGTCTGTGAGCTGACACCGGAGCAAGCAAAGGAGATGCGCGGTGATCTGAATACCCCCGCCACCTCTCCCTGGCGTGACCGTCCTATTGAAGAAAGCCTTGACCTTTTTGCTCGTATGCGGGCCGGTGAGTTTGAGGATAATAAGTATACCCTCAGAGCCAAGATTGATCTTGCCTCAGGCAACTTTAACATGCGCGATCCCGTGATCTACCGAATCCGTCACATGCATCACCACCGTCAGGGCGACAAATGGTGCATCTATCCCATGTACGACTTCGCCCACCCCATTCAGGACGCCCTGGAGGGAATCACCCACAGTCTGTGTTCTCTGGAATTCGAAAACCACCGCCCCCTGTACAACTGGGTGGTAGAAAATGTTTCCGTACCCCACCATCCCCGTCAGATCGAGTTTGCAAGACTGGGTATCGACCATACCGTTCTTTCCAAGCGCAAGCTCAGAGCTTTGGTGGAAAACGGTTACGTTTCCGGCTGGGATGATCCCCGGATGCCCACACTGTGCGGCCTGCGCCGCCGGGGCTATACTCCCAAAGCTATTCGTAACTTCTGCGACCGGGTAGGCGTTGCTAAATCTCCCAACACCATCGAGTACGGTTTCCTGGAATACTGCCTGCGTGAGGATCTGAATGAAACAGCCCAGCGCGTTATGGCGGTATTGAAGCCCATCAAACTGACCATTACCAATTACCCGGAAGGTCAGTCTGAGGTCTTTGATGTAGAAAACAATCCCAACGACCCCGATGCCGGTACCCGCAAGGTCAGCTTCTCCCGGAACCTGTGGATTGAAGCAGATGACTTCCTGGCTGAACCTGTTCCTAAGTACAAGCGTCTGTATCCCGAGGGACCCGAGTGCCGCCTGAAGGGTGCCTATGTCATCCAGTGTACCGGCTGCATCAAGGACGAAAACGGCAATGTGACTGAGGTTCTCGCCACCTATGATCCCAACTCCAAGGGCGGCGATCCTGCTGACGGACGGAAGATCAAGGGCGCTACCATCCACTGGGTGGATGCCGCCACCTGTGTGGATGCTGAGGTCCGGCAGTACAGTAACCTGTTTGATGATCCTGACCCGGACGCCGCAAATAAGGATTTCCTGTCCTGCCTGAATCCCAACTCTCTGGAAGTGCTGACTGGCTGTAAGGTCGAAAGCAGCTTGGCCGATGCCAAAGCACCTGCTTCCTATCAGTTCATGCGACTGGGCTACTTCTGCCCCGACAGCAAGGACAGCACCCCCGGTCACTTGGTATTCAACCGCTCTGTGGGCCTGAAGGATAGCTATAAACCCGGAAAATAATGATATGCAAACAGGGCAAGGGTCAATCCCCTGCCCTGTTTATTATATGGGATCGTCCAACGGTCACTACACCGGCACCATCTATCCCACTAAAAACGCCCCATTGCGCTATATTGGGACAGACCGCAAAATTATCCCTTGTATTTTTTATACACCTCGGTTATAATAGGTCAAGAAATGTTATAGGAGGTCATATTATGGCTGTACAAATTGAAAAAAACACGATTATTGGCGACGTTCTGGATATCGCACCTCAGGCTGCACCCCTGTTCTTCGCCATTGGCATGCATTGCCTGGGCTGCCCCTCTTCCCGGGGCGAAACCGTAGAGGAAGCCTGTGCTGTCCACGGCATCGACTGCGATGCTTTCCTGGCACAGCTGAACCACTTCCTGGAAGCTTACGAAGCTGACCAGGCGCAGAAGGCTGAGTAACACAAAAACCGGCGCTGCCATCCCGTTTTGCCGGGATGGCAGTTTCTTTGGAGGTACACCATGCATCTGCCCCTTTCCAAACGTCTGCAGGTCTGCAGCGGCTTTGTTGCACCCGGTGACCGGGTTGCAGATATCGGCTGCGACCACGGCTATCTGGGCATCTACCTGCTCCTAAATAATGTTGCTGCCTCTGTGATTGCTGCGGATATCAATGAAATGCCTCTGCAAAGCGCCATACGCAATGCACAGAAATTTGGCACAAAGGACCGCATGCAGTTTTTCCTGTCTGACGGCGCAAAAAACATATCCCGTGATTTTGATACCCTGATTTGCGCCGGTATGGGCGCAGATACTATGATCTCCATTTTGGAAGGTGCACCCTGGCTCCAGTCGTCTCAGTACCGGCTGATTCTGCAGTGCCAATCCAAGACACCTGCCCTGCGTCAGTATCTTTCTGAAAAGGGCTGGCGTATTACGGATGAAAAAGTATTGCGTGACGGTCGGTTTTTATACACGGTTATGGAGGCCAAGTGGGAGCCGGACTATCCTAAACTAACGGTGGGACAGTGGTATTTCCCCCCTGCCCTACTAATAAATCCCGACCCGGAGCTTCCGGAATATTTTGACCGGCTGCTGTTTCGCCTACACAGAGCCCTTAACGGACAGGCAGAACAGGCCGATCCCAATATGCTTCTTGCTCTACAGGAACTGGAAAATGACGAAAGCCTTGGATGGCTAAAGGAGATTTCCCATGACAACTGTTAATGATATTCTCAATTTTCTTGAGACCATTGCGCCCTCATACATGAAAGAGGACTGGGACAATGTAGGCCTTAACTGCGGAAGGCTGGACCAGCCTGTCAACAAGATTCTCGTGGCTCTTGACCCCTTTGCAGAGGTATGCCAGGAAGCTCTTCAGACGGGCGCTGACCTGCTTATCACCCACCACGCATTGATTTGGAGCCCCGGCTTTATCACCGACCAGACTGCACAAGGCAGGAACACTTTGCTTCTGATTGAGAACAACATTGCCTGTATCAATGCCCATACAAACCTGGACTGTGCCCCCGGCGGTGTGAATGACATTCTTGCTGCCAAGCTGGGATTGGCGGACATCCATGTAATTGAACCCAAAGGTATGGATTCTCAGGGCCGTCCTTGGGGACTTTTACGCCAGGGTGCTGTGCAAGCCCAACCCTTGTGGGAATTTCTGAATCATGTCAAGGAAACCCTTGGTTGTCAAGGCCTTCGGTATGTAGACGGCGGCAAGAAAGTTAACCGTATAGCCGTAGGCGGCGGTGCCTGCGGAAGCGAACTTGTGCAAGCTGCAAACGCCGGCTGCGACACTTTCGTAACGGCAGATATCAAATACAATCAATTCTGCGATGCAAAAGAATTGGGAATCAATTTGATCGACGCCGGACATTTTCACACAGAAAATCCCGTGTGTGTATATCTGGCCCAACAGCTGCAAACAGCATTCCCCGAGATCACCGTTACCGTGTCTGCAAAGCATGCCGATTGCATAAATTACTGTTGATTTTATGGATTTACCATGCTAAAATGGATTGAACATTTTTAACTTTTCAAACAGAAGGGAAGAATTTTATGTCCGGACATTCCAAATGGCATAACATACAAAAAACGAAAGGTGCACAGGACGCCAAGCGCGCTGCCGCTTTTACCAAAATCGCAAAGGAACTGATCGTTGCGGTGAAGGAAGGCGGCGGCATCACCGATCCTGCCAACAACTCCCGGCTTGCTACGGTTATCACCAAGGCCAAGGCTGCCAATATGCCCAACGATAACATTAAGCGCTGCCTGGAGAAGGCTGCCGGTGCCGGCGGCAGCGACAGCTACGAATCCATTACCTACGAAGGCTACGGCCCCGGTGGTGTTGCCGTTATCGTTGAGACTATGACCGACAACCGCAACCGCACCGCAGGCTCTATGCGCCACCACTTTGATAAGTTTGGCGGCAATTTGGGTGCCTCCGGCTGCGTCAGCTGGAGCTTTGACAAGAAGGGCGTTCTTGTGATCGACAACGAGGACGGCGACTATGATGAAGATACCGTAATGATGGACGCCATGGACTGCGGCGCAGACGACTTTGAAGCAGAAGAATCCTGCTTCACCATTTACACCGATCCGGACGATTTCAATGCCGTTGCCGATGCTATGACAGCCAAAAACTACGCCTTTGCATCCGCCCAAATTGAAATGGTCCCTCAGAACTATCAGAAGCTGGAAGACGAGGAACAGATTAAGCTGATGGAAAAGCTCATTGACATCATGGAAGACGATGACGACGTGCAGAACATCTGGCACAACTGGGAAGCGTAAAACCCTAACTTTCCAAAAGCAAATTCCGCCGTTTCCAATGATCTGCTAACGAAGGACGTCCGCTGCAATATTAGAATTGCCGCAAGAAACTTATCGCTGAAAGTATCAACAGAGGGAGAGCTATATGGAACCTATTCAATGCCCCGAATGTGGGCGATCCATTTCTGACAAGTATTCATTTTGTCCGAAATGTGGCAAGCCGTTAGAGGCGTATTTGAACAGCAAAGCAGAAGAAATTCAAACCGCAAGCACCAACGATACTTCTGCGCAAGTCGAAAACCCGGTAAATATTCACCAAACTCCAGCACCTAAAAAAAGCAAGAAAAAAATTGTTGTCGCTGTCATTGCTTTCCTTGCTGTTTGTGTAATTGCTGTGGCAGCATTGGGGATTGTTTTGGTTTCAAGTTTCTTTACACCAAAGTTAACCGTTGAGGATATTACTATTAGCAATTGGGAATTAACTGCTTCAACGGACATCATCGATTATTACGAGGGTTCGATCACTTCCGAGCAGAAAGATCCGTTTATCGCAATAATCGGAGAATACAACGGTGAGGAAAACACACCGAATGCTGTATATGTGGAAGATGGCAAGGGTGTAATTAAAACATACGAAGATCCGGGCGAAGACCCATCAAGTAAGTACACAGCTATAGGATATATTGGCGGCAAGTCCGTTACGTTATCCGATATAGAGGTCAAATACACAGACAGTGATTACTATGACTGGTCATATAACGAATCTACGAATTGCGATGTTTTGGTTGACATTGATATGAATAATTCTAAAACAGGATTGCTTGTATTTGATATTATCAATGAAACAAACAACGAAACACAAGAAAATATAATTGCAGCAGTAATCAACGGCAAGGTAGAATATAATTATTATGCACAATTGCCGTACGAAGCACGCGGCATTGAAATTTCGATCGTCCCTAAATTGTTCTGCAAAAGTGCTGCTATTACACAGGAAGATTATGTAATCGAAAAAGCATATACAGCAGAAAAAAACGAGGGCTCGTATTCTAATAGTTATTGGGGAGAGGAAACATTAGCCTTTGCTGATTATGCTGACGGCTTTGTTCTTTATACAAGAGAACTTAAAGAAGGCGGCAATAAAGAGGCCAGAAACACCGTAATAAATGGACTTGCATTTTTACATGACGGAGAATGCACTTTGACAACTTACGATCCTGGTGACATAAACGAAACTATTTTAATGCCGAAATACGAATTTAATATCATTGGTTACATCACATGGACGCCATTGGAGTGAGATGACGGTGTTGAAGTATTGTCCAAGTCAATGGCAGCTATGGTAAATGTCATTTGCTATTCTATCGCAATGATGATTGTTGCTCTTGGGTTTGAGGTGGTAGCAGTATCCTGCGATCACACCAAAAAGAGAACTCAAAAATCCTAAATAGCGCGGAGCGCAAGCTCCGCGCTATTCTTTTCTCCGTCTTTATACAAAAGAGTACCTTTACAAGCACCTGGGATCGCCCTGTTTTTCGCAGCCCCACTCATTATTGCATAAGAGTATTAAGCAAGGAACAGCACCATGACCCACTTCCGGTGATTTTTCTATATGCAAAATTGTCGAATATCGTCGGCTACTTTCTGTTGAAAATAGCAATGTTTTGTGATATGGTATCGAAAGAACAGGGGGTTTGGCAAAATATGCATAAGTTATTGATCGCAGACAGTTCCACAGCACTGGGCGAATCTATTGCAAAGGAATTGCAGAATGAATACGATATTCGGATATGTACCGACGGCAAGGAACTTCCTCTGCTGCTGCGTACATTTACACCCGACATCCTCCTGTTTGATATTATGCTCCCGGATATAGACACTCTGTCGCTATTGCAAGCCATGCATACGTCGGGCAATATGCCTAAGGTCATTGCACTTTCAAGGATCATAAACGATTACACACTGACACAGTTACAGGATCGGGGCGTATACTGTGTGCTCCTCAAACCCTGCAAACCGGCACTGGTTATTGTCAATATCCGCAGTATCAGTACACAAACACGTTATCTGTATGCCGATACCCTGTGTATTGAAAACGAGATTGACCGCATGTTGATACAGCTTGGTTTTCGGATGGGTCCGCCAAGATACCGCTGTGTATTTGAGGCAATCCTGTCAAGATACGAAAATCCCCACAGCGCTATGAAGGAAATATACATCGACGTAGCCATCCGCTGTGGCGGTAGCTTTCGCCGGGTGGAGAAGGCCATTCGCGACGCCATCGAAGATGCCTATGAAAATGGTGACAGCGAAATATGGCTTACCTATTTCCCACCCTATAAAAGGCGCGAAAAGCCCTACCCTAATAACGAAGATTTTATTGCCCGTTTGGCAAATTGCATCACACAGAAAGCAAGACTTAAGCAACTGCACGAAGCATAAAAATAACCCTCAGGACACAGCCTGAGGGTTTTGCTTTATTTCTTACGGAAGGACATGCAGTCGGTGCACTGATCCTGGGTGGGATTGCCCTCATGGGTACCGACCAGGATGCGCTCCAGAGAGCAGTAATTTGCTTCATTGCAGTGATGCGCACACTGATGGACAGTGCATTCGATGCTCTTATTGGCATGGCAGTTCATAGCTTGTTCCTCCTTTTTTTATGATAGTGTTAGTATTGCCCTAGAAATAGAAATAATGCGCTGATAATCCTTAATTTTTTCTGCAAAACATTGACATTTGAGTGCTTCATTTGTATAATGTTTTTGGAAATTTCGAGCTTTCCAACGGAAAGCCAACAAGAAAGGAAAATTCGCCATGATTTACAGTGCAGAAGTACAACACATGTGCTCCGTGGCCAAGGGTGCCTACCATGGCCCCGCTCCCATTCCCGAAGAGGGCAAGTGGGTACAGGTCAAGGAAATTAAAGATGTCAGCGGTTTCACCCACGGCATCGGCTGGTGCGCTCCGCAGCAGGGCTGCTGCAAGCTGACCTTGAACGTAAAAGAGGGCATCATCGAGGAGGCTCTGGTGGAGACCCTGGGCTGCTCCGGCATGACCCACTCCGCAGCTATGGCTTCCGAGATTCTCATCGGCAAGACTCTGCTGGAGGCTCTGAACACCGATCTGGTGTGTGACGCAATCAACACCGCTATGCGTGAGTTGTTCCTGCAGATCGTTTACGGCCGCAGCCAGTCTGCCTTCTCCGAGGACGGTCTGGCAGTGGGCGCCTCCCTGGAAGACCTGGGTAAGGGTCTGCGCAGCCAGGTTGGCACTATGTTCGCCACCAAGGCTAAGGGCCCCCGTTATCTGGAGATGGCTGAGGGTTACGTTACCCGCATTGCTCTGGACAAGGACAACCTGATCACCGGCTACGAGTTCATCAATCTGGGTAAGATGATGGACTTCATCAAGAAGGGTGACGATGCCAATGAGGCTCTGAAGAAGGCAAAGGGCAGCTACGGCCGCTTTGCTGACGCAGCCAAGTACATCGACCCCCGTCACGAATAAGAGGAGGACACTGTAATGGCATTGTTTGAAGGTTACGAAAGAAAAATCGACAAGATCAACGGTGTTCTGGCTCAGTACGGTCTGGAGTCTGTTGAGGCTTGCCGCGATATGTGTACCGCTAAGGGTTTCGATCCCTATGAAATCGTTAAGGGCATTCAGCCCATTGCCTTTGAGGACGTTGCTTGGGCTTACTGTGTAGGCGCTGCCATCGCTCTGAAGAAGGGTGTTAAGACTGCTGCTGAGGCTGCTGAGGCTATCGGCATCGGCCTGCAGGCATTCTGCATCCCCGGCTCCGTTGCCGAGGACCGCAAGGTCGGTATCGGCCACGGCAACCTGGGCGCTATGCTGCTCCGGGACGAGACCAAGTGCTTTGCATTCCTGGCCGGTCACGAGTCCTTTGCTGCTGCTGAAGGTGCAATCGGTATTGCCCGCAGCGCTAACAAGGCCCGTAAGGAACCCCTGCGGGTGATCCTGAACGGTCTGGGTAAGGACGCTGCTCAGATCATCTCCCGTATCAACGGCTTCACCTATGTGAAGACCCAGTTCGACTACTACACCGGCGAGCTGAAGATCGTGGAGCGCATTGCTTACTCCGACGGCGAGCGCGCTGCTGTTAACTGCTACGGCTGTGACGATGTCCGTGAAGGCGTTGCTGTTATGCGTTACGAGGGTGTTGACGTTTCCATCACCGGTAACTCCACCAACCCCACTCGCTTCCAGCATCCTGTTGCCGGCACTTACAAGAAAGAGTGCATGGAGCAGGGCAAGAAGTACTTCTCCGTGGCATCCGGCGGCGGCACCGGCCGTACTCTGCACCCCGATAACATGGCTGCTGGTCCCGCTTCCTATGGCATGACTGATACCATGGGCCGTATGCATGGTGACGCACAGTTCGCCGGTTCTTCCTCCGTCCCCGCCCACGTGGAAATGATGGGCTTCCTGGGCGCAGGTAACAACCCCATGGTCGGCATGACCGTTAGTGTTGCTGTTGCTGTTGAGGAAAGCCTGAAGTAAGATGTTTTACCGGGGCATCCGTATTGCGGATGCCCCTTCGCCTTTTTCGAATAATGATGCAAATAGGAGTTATGTTATGATTATAAGACAAGCTGCTTTTGAAAAGAAGGGTACTTTTCTAAAGGGTAACCTTCACTGTCACACAACACTTTCTGACGGAAGAGCGACTCCGGAAGCTATGGCGCTGCATTACAAAAATGCCGGCTACGATTTTCTGTCCATCACCGATCACCAACGGTATTACCTTCCCGAAAACACTGATATGGACGGTATTCTGATCCTTCCCGGAATGGAAGCCGACCGGTTTGTAGACGGTGTCGGTATGCCTGTGGTGCACATCGTAGCACTTGGCCCCGAGACCGGAAACGGTTATACAGACGGTCAGTCTGTGTTATATGAAAGAGGTGGTACACAGGAGGCCTGTCAGGACATTATTGACGATGTCCGCCGTGCCGGAAATCTGCCCATTCTGTGCCATCCCGTGTGGAGCGGTAACACGGTAGAGGCAGTCAAAACACTGCAGGGCTATCAGATGATTGAGCTATGGAACAGTGGCAGTGCACTTCTTTGGGGCGTAGACACCAATACTTATCACTGGGACGTTCTTTTGCACGAAGGCCGCCAGGTCTGGGGCGTTGCCTCCGATGACGCACACTCCTTGCAAGAGAATTGCTTCGGTTTTGTTAAGGTAAAGGCAGAAAAGAACGTTCCTTCCATTTTGGAAGCGCTGAAAAACGGCAAATTCTATGCATCCTGTGGTCCTGAAATTTATGATTTTTACATTGAAGACGATCAGGTTTGTATCAGCTGCTCCCCTGTCAGTCAGATCATGCTTCGGAATTTCTCCTGCCCCCACCGCTTGATCCGCGGTGAAAACATGACAGGTGGACAGATTAAGCTCCGCGATCTGTGCACCGACTATATTCGTGCTGAGATCGTAGATGCCCAGGGACGCCGCGCCTGGACAAACCCAATTTTTCTTAAATAATTGCATATACCCATAACAACAAAAAGGTGTACTTCGGTACACCTTTTTGTTGTAAAAAACAGGAAGCAGTCATCATACATTGACCGCTTCCTGTTCTTTCTATCAGTTTTTCAGACTTTGCAAGGGAGCCGGGATCCGACCGCCCCGGGCAATGAATGCTTCGCTGGATTCCGGGTGGACAGGCATAACCGGGGCGCTGCCCAGCAGGCCTCCCATCTCTACCCTGTCGCCAACCACCTTGCCGGGGGCAGGGATAATACGCACCGCTGTGGTCTTGGAATTGACCATGCCGATGGCCGCCTCGTCAGCAATAATGGCAGAAATGGTAGAGGCAGAGGTGTCACCGGGAACGGCGATCATATCCAGTCCCACAGAGCAAACACAGGTCATGGCTTCCAGCTTATCCAGGCACAACGTGCCCCGTTCCGCCGCAGCGATCATACCCTCATCCTCAGAAACCGGAATGAAGGCACCGGATAGACCACCAACGTGGCCCGATGCCATAACGCCACCCTTCTTCACTGCGTCATTGAGCATGGCCAATGCTGCGGTTGTACCGTGGGTGCCACAGACCTCCAGGCCCATTTCCTCCAGGATACGGGCCACACTGTCGCCCACAGCAGGTGTCGGCGCAAGGCTAAGATCCACGATACCAAAAGGTACGTTCAGGCGTTTGCCGGCTTCCACACCCACCACCTGGCCCATGCGTGTGATCCGGAAAGCTGTTTTCTTAATGGTCTCCGCCACCGCATCAAAGGATGCGCCCTTAACGCTTTGCAGAGCATGATACACCACTCCGGGGCCGGAAACACCCACATTCAGGGCGCACTCCGGTTCTCCAATCCCGTGGAACGCACCTGCCATAAAGGGATTGTCCTCCACCGCATTGGCAAATACTACCAGCTTGGCACAGCCCAACCCATCGTTATCGGCAGTACGATCAGCAGTATCCTTGATGATCTGGCCCATTTTGGCAACAGCATCCATATTGATGCCGGCCCGGGTAGATCCCACATTCACACTGGCGCATACCCGTTCGGTGGCAGCCAGCGCCTCAGGGATGGAGTCCATCAAAATCCAGTCACCTTTGGTACAGCCCTTCTGTACCAGCGCAGAAAAGCCGCCGATAAAGTTCACACCGCAGGTCTTTGCCGCTTCGTCCATTGCAATTGCCAAAGGCACGTAAGTATCCGCATCACAGCTGTTTCCGATGATTGCCATAGGCGTGACGGAAATTCTTTTGTTAACGATTGGAATGCCAAACTCGCACTCGATATCCTCACCGACTTTCACAAGATTTTCAGCCCGGCGAGTGATCTTATCGTAGACCTTTTGCGCACACTTTTTAATATCACTATCTGTGCAGTCCAGCAAAGAAATACCCATGGTGATGGTGCGGATATCTAAGTGCCGCTTATCGATCAGGTCCTGGGTATACAGAATGTCATTTAAATTCAGCATAGTCTGTTCCTCACACCCGATGCATAGCCTCAAAGATATCCTCACGTTGGAGACGAATAGAAAGACCCATCTCTTTGCCCTTCTCCTCCATAGCTCTGGCAAGCTCCGTAATGGGGACCTGACAGCCGGACACATCCACCGCCATCATCATGGTAAAGTAACCCTGCATAATAGTCTGGCTGATATCCAAAACGTTTACGTTAAAGCTTGCAAGGTCCACACAGACCTCAGCGATGATACCAACTCTGTCCTTACCGACAACTGTAACAATTGCTTTCATATGTATTTACCTCAAAAATCGTAATCTGCGGCAACACGGGTATCCAGCATATGATGGAAATGCTCCTTAGCTACCAGATGGGCGGGGTGCTTGGTGTAGTTCGCCAGTGCCTCACGGCTTTCAAATTCGGAGTACAGGGCATAATCCATATTGCCTTGATA